>NZ_KB892091.1:0-784825 GCF_000373665.1 Streptomyces sp. BoleA5 | reverse complement strand
TCACCGTCCTGGGCGGCGTCGCGATCGGCATGGTCCTGCGCCGCACCCTGCTCTCGATGGTCGTGACCTTCTTCTTCGCGGTCGCCGTCCAGGTGGCCTGGTCCATGCACCGCCTGGACCTCGCGGAACCGGTGAGGATCGTCAACCGCTCGGGGCACGGCGGTTCGGCACCGGCCGTTCCCGCGGGCGGGTTGGAGGTGGACCAGTCGTACCTGACGGGCTCCGGACACACTCTGCCCCTGAGCACCTGTCTTCAGGAGCCCTCCGCGAAGGCCGCCGAGGTCTGCTTCCGGCAGAAGGACGTGGTGGGCCATTCCATCGATTACCTGCCCCTGTCGCAGGTGAGCACCACGCAGTGGCTGGACGCCTCGGTCCTCCTCGCGTTCGCCGCCGGAGTGGCGGTCTTCATCCTGCTGCGGGGCCGCAAGCGCGTCGTCTGACGGCCGCGCTCGCCGAACCGCCCGTTCCCGAGGTCCCGCCGCCGGTGTGAGGCGCTCCACGACGCGCGTTCCGTCCGGGGCGGGCAGTGCGTCACGTGTCCACACCGGCTCCTCCCACCGGCACCGGCCGCCCGGGCCGGCAGCGGAAGGAAGGCACGCCTTGAACCCCGAGAGACCAAGGCCGGCAGGCGCTTTCGGCCAGATCACCGCAGCCGCGCTCGCCACCGCCCTGGTTGGCGGGGCGGCCGTGAACGTCCAGGCCGCTCCGGCCGAGGGCGGGTCCCGCCCGGTGCTCCGTCCGGGGTCGGTGTTCGGCGCGGGGTCCGGTTCCGGAGGCCTCGCGCGGTCACCCTCGTCACCGGCGTCTCGGCCGCCGAAAGCCGGGAGGGCATGACGTTCCGCATATCCCGCGCGGCCGGCGGGCACGCCTTCGCGGTGCCACGCGACGCCGAGCGGCTGCTCGCGGACGGCACCGGGGCCCACCGCACCGCTTCGTAGGGCCTCGCCCTGTCCGCGAGCCCCCCGGTCCAGAGCCGGGGGGCTCGCGCCTGCCTCGGAACTCCGCTGACCGGTCGTGCGGCGGGGGTCCTTCGCGTCCGCGGGCCGGGTCGCGCGTCCGGGGCGCACCCGCCGTTGCATACGCCGGCGATATGCCGTGCTGGCTAGGCTTCGGGCATGCGTGTACTGATCGTGGAGGACGAGCCCTATCTGGCCGAGGCCGTCCGTGACGGTCTGCGGCTGGAGGCGATCGCCGCCGACATCGCCGGCGACGGCGACTCGGCCCTGGAACTGCTGAGCGTCAACTCCTACGACCTCGCGGTCCTCGACCGCGACATCCCGGGCCCGTCCGGCGACGAGGTCGCCCGGCGCATCGTCGCCTCCGGCAGCGGCATCCCGATCCTCATGCTCACCGCCGCCGACCGGATCGACGACAAGGCTTCGGGGTTCGGGCTCGGCGCGGACGACTACCTCACCAAACCGTTCGAGCTGCGGGAGCTCGTCCTGCGGCTGAGGGCGCTCGACCGCAGACGCGCGCACGCCCGGCCGCCGGTCCGCGAGATCGCGGGCCTGCGTCTGGACCCCTTCCGCCGGGAGGTCTTCCGCGACGGTCGGCACGTCGCGCTCACCCGCAAGCAGTTCGCCGTCCTGGAAGTCCTCGTCGCCGCGGAAGGCGGTGTCATCAGTGCCGAAGAGCTGCTGGGACGGGCCTGGGACGACAACGCCGACCCCTTCACCAACGCCGTCCGCATCACGGTCTCCGCACTGCGCAAGCGCCTCGGCGAACCATGGCTCATCACCACGGTGCCCGGCGTCGGCTACCGCATCGGCGCCGGCGGCACCTCCGCCGTGCCGGTGTCCGCGGGGGTGTCCAGGACCTCGCCGTCGCGGTAGACCCTGGTCACCTCGACGTCGAGCACGGTGGCGATCCGGGCGAACGACCAGTAGTAGCCCACCACCTGGAGCACCTCGACGAACTCGCGCTCGCTGAGGAAGGAGCGGACCAGACCGAACACCTCGTCGCTGACGCGCGGGTGCCGCACCACTTCCGCGGCGAGGCGGATCAGGGCGCGGTCGGGGAGGGCGATGGCGGGGTTGTCCAGGTCGCCCGCCCTGATGAGGCGGAGGGTCGTCTCGTCGACGCCGGCGGACTGCGCGACGGGTTCGTGCTGGGCCGCGACGAAGGCGCACTCGGTGCAGGCGGCCACGGTGAGGATGACGAGTTCACGCGAACGGGCCGGCAGACGCAGGGCGGTGACCTGGGCCCGGGCGAGCTCCACGAACGGCTTCACGGTGCCGGCCGAGTGGGACAGCATCTTGACCATGGGGTCGGGCGGCAGTGTGGTCAGGTACTGACGGACGTCGTCGGGGAAGGACGCCGGGTCCGGGTCGGTCAGTCGGGGCATGGTCGCTCCTGCGTCGTGCGGTCGTGCGGTCGGGTGCGTCAGCGGGTGTCGGCGGGGAGGTCGAAACCGGCGTCGCTCAGGTACCGGAAGCGGCCGTCCTCGGCGTGGGCGCCGAAGACCGCGACCTCGCGGTGCAGGGTCGAGCCGTCCGCCAGGGTGACGCGGTAGGTGTGCCGTTCGGCGTACGTCGTGCCGTCGCAGACCTCGTCGAGGACGGTCAGCGTGCCGCCGGTGATCCGGCTGCGGAGGCCGGCGACCATGGCCGCGAACTGCTCGCGGGTCAGGACGCCGCCGTTGTTGCGGTGGGTGTAGTCGGGCGCGTAGTAGCGGTCGAGGACCTCGTCCAGCGCGACGCCGGGCTCGGGCTCGAAGACCAGTGCCCGGAGGGCCTCACTGACGCGGGCACGCGGGATCGCCACGGATGCTCCTTCGTGGGGAGAGTATCCGGACCTCGGGGTCCGTATGTACGACCGTACCGGACCTTGGGGTCCGGTACGGTCCCGGAGAACCTGTGGGCCGTGTCACAGGCCGGCGGCGCGTGCGACGGAAGGGCGCTGGTACCGCGAGTCCCAGGAAAACGGGACTACTCCCTGCGCGCCCCGCTGCGCCGCACTGTGGATGCGTCGGAGAACGAACACACCTGAGTCGGGAGTGACACCATGACGACCACACTGATCACGGGAGCCAACAAGGGCCTGGGTTACGAGACCGCGGGCCGCCTGATCGCGGAGGGCCACACCGTGTGGATAGGCGCCCGTGACGCCGAGCGGGGCCGTCAGGCCGCCGAGCGGCTGGGCGCGTCCTTCGTGCAGCTCGACGTGACGGACGACGACTCGGTCGCCGCCGCCGCGCGGACGGTCGAGGCCCAGGGCGGCCTGGACGTGCTGATCAACAACGCCGGCATCGAGGTGCGCCGGGCGGACAACAGCGTCGTGCCCACCGTGGAGACCACCGCCGACGAGATGAGGAAGACCTTCGACACCAACGTCTTCGGTGTCGTGCGCGTCCTCCACGCCTTCGTGCCGCTGCTCCGGAAGTCCGCCTCCCCGGTCGTCGTCAACGTCAGCAGTGGTCTGGGTTCGCTGCACCACGTCACGGACCCGGACCAGCCGGCCTACATGTTCCCGGGCATGGACTACCCGGCGTCGAAGCTGGCGGTGAACATGATCACCGTGCAGTACGCGAAGGCGCTGCCGGACTTCCGGATCAACTCGGTCGAGCCGGGCTTCACGAAGACCGACCTGAACGGCAACACCGGTTTCCAGACGGTCGAGCAGGGTTCCGAGATCATCGTCCGTATGGCGCTCGTCGGCTCCGACGGCCCGACCGGCGGCTACTTCGACCGCGACGGCGCGCTTCCCTGGTGACGACCGGCCCCCTCGCCGACCCCCGGCGGCGTCCCTGAGCGGGCCGCCGCGAGGGGGCGGGGGATCGGCCGCCCGAAGCGCGCCGCCAGCGGGGCGTGCGGGCGGTCAGGCGCGGAAGCCGTACATGGGGCCGAGGGACTTCCAGGAGTGGAGGTTCCCGCGGGCTCGGTCGTCGAGAAGCCCGTGCAGTCCGCGTTCTTGCGGAACGTGACGGGCCGGTCCGTCATGTTGATGTTCGCGAGGATCCCGAACGGCGCCGTCACGCACTCGGTGTCGACGTCCTGGTAGAGCGCCGTGTGTCCCGTGAACCACTCCGTTTCGAAGACGCAGAGGCTGCCCGCGGTGGTGCACCGGGAGTCGCCCGTGTCCACGGCGATCGGGCCGGACGCCGCGGACGCCGAGGTGGGGGCCGGCCCCGGCAGAAGGCCGGCGGCGATCGCCGCGGCGCGCTGGCAACCGAGTCCGTGCATGACTCTCCTTCGTGACGCCGGGCGGGACGACGGGGTTTTGAGGCCTCCCGGCCTGACCCGGCCGCGAGGAAGTGGTCAACGATTCAACTGGATATGGCCGGTTCCGAACCCGTGTCCTTGACGCGAACGAGGGGGCCGTAGGCGCCGTACCGGCGGGTTAAGCTATGGCAATGACGGCGGATGCTCCCCTGGACGCAGAAGAGGAACGCTTCTGGCGCGCCCTGCAGCGTGTGATGACCGCGCTGCCGAAGGCTCTGGATGACGACCTTCTGAAGTCGACGGGGCTGACGCTGTCCGAGTACTCGGTGCTGATGTTCCTGTCCGAGGCCAAGGACCGCGAACTGCGGATGATCGATCTGGCCGAGCTCACCCGCCTCTCGGCCAGCCGCATCTCACGGGTGGTCGACTCGCTGAAGGCGCGCGGCTGGGTGGCCAAGCGCCGTCACGAGGTGGACGCTCGGGGCAGCGTGGCGACCCTGACGCCGGGCGGGCTGGAACGGCTGGAGGCCGCCTACCCGTCGCTCCTGGCCAGTGCGCGCAGGCGCGTGATGGACCACATGGAGTCCGGCTCCCTCGCGGGCATGGCCGTCCAGTTCGAGAGTGTCGCCGAGCACCTCGGCTAGCTCCTCCGGGCAAACCCGGTGGCGCACCCGGGCCGTGAGGGACCAGCATGCGGGGCATGACCGATCAAGCGACGCGATGGACCCGGGCGACCGTCTACCCCGACATGTGGGTCGACCCGGACGACGACCCCCGCAACACGGACGGCCCGAGTCCGGAGGGCGAACTCGCGACCCTCCACGACTACCTGACGAGCTATCGGATGACCCTGCGGATGAAGTGCCAGGGCCTGGACGCCGGGCAGCTGGCGCGTCGTTCGGTCCCGCCGTCGACGATGTCGCTGCTCGGCCTGGTCAGGCACCTCGCGGAGGTGGAACGCGACTGGCGGAACTGGATACGCGAAGGTGAACCCCTGCCGAAGCTGTACGGCCCGCGTGACGCGGACTTCGACGGTGCCGTGGCCGACCAGGCCGTGGTCGACGCCGCGTTCCGCGATCTGGAGCGCGAGCAGGCCGAGACCGACGCGGCGCTGGCGCGGTACCCGGAGCCGGGCGTGCGCGTGGGGAAGGACGGGATGGCGGTCCGGGAACTGCTGGTGCACAGGGTCGAGGAGTACGCCCGCCACTGCGGCCACGCCGACCTGCTGCGCGAGTGCGTCGACGGCAGGGTCGGTCAGTGACCTGCCCGTTCGGGGCCAGGTCTTGTCGTCACGTGAGCTCCCCCAGCTGACGCTGGGAGGGGCTCCCAGGTGCGGTGCATCGCGGAGCATGGTCCTCGCAGCGGGCTACTCGGACGATTCGGCGACGCGGCGCGGGGGCACCCCCGGCCGAAGGTCGGGGGAGGGCATGTGACGACACGGCCTATCTGCCGCGGGCGGACGCCCGGTTCGGTACGACCGTCCTCGAGGTGTCGACCAGCGCGAGCCCGGCCAGACCCCAGCAGGGGCAGGCCGGTCAGCTGCCGGAAGCCGGCGCCGCCCCAGCCGGGCGCGTCGGCGAGCCGGGCGAAGAGCAGCCCGGAGTACGCGGCCGGAACGCGGTACGTGAGCACGGACAAGCCCGAGCCCCGGCCGACGAGTTCGGGGCGGCACCGCACGCCGCAGGCCAGGACCCTACCGGGAGTTGCCGGACGGTCCCACCGGGGCCTTCTCCGGCCCGGACGGCCCCCTGCCCTGGTGATCCACGCGGTCAGCCCACGCTGCGGTCCCGCCCCGCGAGCACGCCGGCGGCCAGCTGCGCCACCATCAGGACCGCCAGGAAGACCAGGGGGATCCGCCAGCCGTCGGTGCGCTCGTAGAGCGCGCCGACCATGAACGGGACGGGGATCGACAGCAGGTAGCCGGTGCTCTGGGCGAAGGCGGAGAGCCGTACCACCGTGGCGCTGTTCCGGCCGCGCAGCCCGATCATCGTCAGGGCGAGCGGGAACGAGCAGTTGGCGACGCCGAGCAGCACCGCCCACACCCAGGGCGCGGCGGCCGGCGCCGCCCACAGCCCCGCGTAGCCGGCCAGCCCGAACACGCCGAGGGCGACCGCGATGCCGCTCTGCCGCCGCAGCCGCCCCGCGAGGGCGGACAGCGCGAAGGACAGCGGCACCCCCAGCAGCGAGGTGACGGCGAACAGCAGGCCCGCCCTGCCCGCCGGCAGCCCCGCGTCTCGGTACATCTGGGGCAGCCAGCCGATGACGACGTAGGCGGCACCGGCCTGCAGGCCGAAGTACGCGGCGAGGGCCCAGGCGGTGGGGGAGCGGGTCATCCCGGCGCCGGGCCCCGGGCCGGACGCGGGACCGGGCGGCGGCGCGGGCGCGGGGCCTGGCCCCGACGCGTTCCGCGGCGGCCGGTCCGCCGTACGGAGGCGTGCCAGCACGATCCACGGGGGCACGGCGAGTGCGGCGACCACACCCCAGGCCCCCAGCCCCCACCGCCACTGCCCGTCGAACGCCCCGGAAAGCGGCACGGTCGTGGCGGCCGCGACCGCGGCGCCCAGGTTGAGCGCCATGGAGTACAGGCCGGTCATACGGCCGACCTGGTCGGGGAAGCGCTGCTTGACGACCACCGGCAGCAGCACATTGGCGACGGCGATCCCGGCGAGCGCGAGGGCGCTGAGTGCCAGGAACAGCAGGGTGCCGCCGGCGAGCGGCCGCAGCACGAGTCCCACGGCGACCACGGCCGTACCCGCCGCGACGACCGCCGAGGGCCCGTACCGGCGGGAGAGCCGGGGCGCGGCGACGCCGACCAGGGCGAAGCAGAGCGCCGGCACGGAGGTGAGCAGCCCGGCCGCGGCACCGCTCATCCCGAGGGCGGAGCGCGCCTCGGCCAGGACGGGGCCGAGGCTGGTGACCGCGGGACGGAGGTTGAACGCCACCAGCAGCAGCGCCGCCACCGCCAGGCCGCGGCCGCCCGCCCGGGCGGGATCGCGCCGTCGCGCCGACCGCGCCGGGACCTTGCGGCGTATAATCATGGGATGAGTCTACGTCCCGTGTCCCGCCCTTCCGGGCTCTTCGAGCAGGTGGTCTCCGGACTGCGCCGTCAGATCACCTCGGGGGCCTGGCCGGTGGGCTCGCGCATCCCGACGGAGCCGGAACTCGTCCGGCAGCTGGGCGTGGCCCGCAACACCGTCCGCGAGGCCGTGCGCGCCCTCGCCCACAACGGGCTGCTGGACATACGCCACGGCTCCGGCACGTACGTCGCCGCGACCAGCGAGCTCGCCGGAGTGATGCGGCGCCGCTTCGAGGAGGCCGGGCAGCGGGACGTCGCCGAGGTGCGCGGCGCCCTGGAGTCGGCCGCGGCCGGCCTGGCCGCGACACGCCGCACGGCGGAGGACCTCGCCCGGCTCGGCACGCTGCTGGGCCGGCGGGAACGCGCCTGGGACTCGGGCGACCGGGACGCCTTCGTGGACGCGGACAGCGCCTTCCACCTCGCCGTGGTGGCCGCCTCGCACAACGAGGTGCTGGCCGAGCTCTACGCCGACCTGGGCCAGGTCGTCAGGGACTCCCTGAAGGAGCACTTCGGCGCCCCCGTGCTGCGCCCCGGGGACCGCATGGACCACGCGCGCCTGCTGGACGCCATCCGCGCAGGCGACGCCGCCACGGCGGCCGGCGAAGCCGCCTCCCACACCTCCGGCTGACGTCCCGGCGGCTGAGCCCGTCGGGCGTGCTGGGTGCGGCCGGTCACACCGGCAGCGCGCCCGTCCGCACGGCCTCCTCCCTCAGCCGCGCGGCGGTCCTGGTGACGTCGTATCCGGCACCGACGCCGTCGACGAGGACGACCTCGCCGTGCAGGTGGCGGGTGCGCAACGGGAGGATCTCCTGGTAGGCGTCCGACCGGTACCAGGCGCGCGCCCGCTCCATGTCCGGGAACTCGATCAGGACGATCGTCCCCGGCCACTGCCCCTCGACGACCTCCACCGTCGCCCCGTGGACGGCGAAGCGGCCGCCGAAGGGGTCAAGGGTGTCCTGGATGCGCTCCATGTAGACGAAGACCTCCTCGTGGGGCCGCGCGGGACGAAGGTGGCCGACGGCGTAGGCGGTCATGGCTGCTCCCTGGGGTCGTGGTGTCCGGCGTCCGTTCTGCCCGACGTCCCTGATCCTGCCGGGCCCCCGCGGGCCGGTCGATGACGCCGGAGGTAATCGCCGGGGGGTGAACGAGCGGGTGCGAGCTTCATCACATTCAGGTCATATCGACACGGTTCGGGCAGAGGTGTGAGGCTCCGCCCGGGAACCCGCCCAGGGGCGGCTGTCGAGGGCGGGGGTGACGCTCGCCCCCCGGGTGACGGGGACCTCCTGCGGCTGCCGCTCCGCCGCGACTGACGGACCGTCAACAATTAGCGGAACGGGGGGACTCGCGGCAGGGGGAACACCGTGACGGCCTCGTGGAACGGCCTCCCGCCGCGGCCGCGAGCCCGCCCCCGGGGGCCGCGGCGGTGAACCCTCCGGCCGGCCGGAGACCTTGTCGCGGCGGGCCCGCCGCAGCCGTCGCCGTCCCGGCCGGACGTTGCCGACATCACATCCCGCTCTGTCCAACCGTCCGCCCACACTGGGCAGTCGGCCCGGCCTGAAGCAACCCGACGGACGGAGTGACATGGGTCATACGCGAATATCCCGGCGAGCCGTGGCGGCCGCGGTCGTCGCGGGCGTGGCGGTCCCCGTGGCCGCGGGAGCCGCGACGGCGGAGGCGGCCTCAGCGACGCCCGAGGTGAGCTGCGCCTCCGCGGCTCCGGGCCTGGCCGCGGAACTCCAGCGGGACATCACGAAGGCGCTGGCGGGCGGCACCGCCCGTACCGCCGTCTCCCTGCACGACCGGACCACCGGGACGGCGTGCGCGCTGCGCGCGGACCAGCACTTCGACTCCGCCAGCACGGTCAAGGTCACCGTCCTGGCGACCCTCCTGCGGGACGCGCAGCAGCACCACCGGCACCTCACCTCCCGCGAGGCCGGACTCGCCACCGCCATGATCACGAAGTCGGACAACGACGCGACGACCGCGCTGTGGAAGCAGCTCGGCGTCGCCGAGGTCGGCGACTTCCTGGCCGCGGCCGGGATGAACCACACCACGCCGGGCGGCGCCGGGGCCTGGGGGCTCACCCAGATCACCGCCGGGGACGAGCAGAAGCTGATGGACCTGCTCACGAGTCCGAACGCCGTGCTCGGCGACAACGCGCGCGCCTACGCCCTCAAGCTGATGGGCGAGGTCGTCCCCTCCCAGCGCTGGGGCACCCCCGCGGGCGCCCCGGGCTCCGCGGTCGTGCACGTCAAGAACGGCTGGCTCTCCCGCGCGACCCACGGCTGGCGTGTGCACAGCCTGGGTGCGTTCACCGGCGGCGGGCACGACTACACCATCACCGTCCTCACCGACGGCGACAAGACGATGGCCTCCGGCATCGCCACCATCCAGGCCGTCTCCCGCGCGATCCACCGGGACCTCGACGCGGCTTAGACAGGGCTGTACTTTTCGTCCAGGCTGGACTTGCGGTCCAGTCATGGAGAAGGCGCGAGTCGACGAGAGCGACCCCCCGGTGCGGCAGTGGGCACCGGTGTGCCAGGCCGTGGCCCTGCTGCCGAGCCCGTACGCCGAGGTGGTCCTGCACGACGTGGCCGACGACCGCGTGCTGGGAATCTGGAACCCGATGACACGGCGTACCGCGGGCGACCCCTCGCTGCTGGGCGAGCTCGACGGACTGGACCCGTCCGCGCACGACGTCTACGGCCCGTACGAGAAGCCGCTCGCCGACGGGCGCAGGCTCTCCTCCGTCGTCAGTCGCCGCGACCGCCCCGCCACGGCTCAGCGGCGCGGGGCGACGAACAGGCTCTGCACACCGCGCCCGATGGGACCCCGCTCGTCGTGCAGGGCGGTCTCGGCCATGCCCACCCCGTAGGGGTCGACGGTGGTGCGGGCGTCGAGGCAGACCCACTCGCCCGCGGGGTGGCGGTGGAGGTGGACGGTCAGATCGGGGTTCACGAAGAGGTGCGTGGCGAAGTCCAGCACGTTGCTCACACCGTTGCCGGAGTCCGCGGCGACCAGCACGCGGTCCAGGGGAGCGGTCTTCTCTCCCGCGACGAGCGGGACGCGCATCCGCAGCCAGCAGGTGGCGGGCCCGCGGTCGAGGAAGGAACCGGAGGTGAAGCGGGTCTCCATGGCCGTGTGGTAACCGGTGTCCCACGGCACGGGGAAGAACGGCTCGGGGCGGGCCTGTCCGGGGCCGGGAGGGGCGGGCTCGGGGGCTGCGGCACCGGGTTCGCCACCGCGGTCCGCGGCGGGTACGGTGCCGGGCGCGACGCGGATGCGCACGGCCCGCGCCCGCATGATCTCCGCGCCGCCGTCCGGGGCCAGGGAAGCCTCGACCAGTTCCACGCTGCGGCCCTCGCGCAGGACGCGGGTGGTCACGGTGAGCGGTGCCAGCGGTACCGGGCTGTGGATCTCGAAGGTGATCCGTACCAGGCGCATGTCCTCGCGGGCGCCCGGACGCGTCCGCACCGCGCGCCCGAGCAGGGCCGCGGGCGGCCCGGCGTGCTGGCTCGCGGCGTCCCAGGGGCCGCGTGTGCGGGGGGTCGGGACGAAGCGATCGTCCGCCACCCGCTCGTAGAACGCCTCGACATCACTGTGGTCCGGCACGCTCACCGCTGTTCTCCCGCCCGCTGACGACGGAATCGAGGCTACTGGCGAGTAGGTGCCGTGTCACCGGGGCGGGCCGGTCCGTCAGGCCGCGGGCACCGTGAGCTCGAACCACGTCGTCTTGCCGGTCGCCGTCCGGTCGGTGCCCCAGGCGTCGCTGAGCAGGGCGAGGATCTCCATGCCGCGTCCGCCCTCCGCCTCGCCGTCGGCGACGCGTCGGACGGGGGCGCGGGAGCTGATGTCCTCGACCTCGCACCGCAGGAAGGCGTCCCGGACGCGCAGGTTCAGCCGGACCGGCCCGCGCGCGTGCCGCAGGGCGTTGGTGACCAGCTCGCTGACCAGGAGTTCCAGGGTGTCGGCGAGATCGCCGAGACCCCAGCCGGCCGCCTGGGCCGTGACCATCCTGCGGGCGCGGCCGACGGAGGTCAGCTCGTGCGCCAGGGGCCAGGAGGAGTGCCGGGCGGTGGTGCGTCCGGCCGGAGCGTGCAAGGGGCGTACGGGCTCCAGGGTGCGGGACCACAGTCTGAACTGCCTGGCGAGCCAGGACGGGGGGGAGTGCGCCTCGTCTGTGCCGACGGCCTGGGTGGCCATGGTGATCATTCCCTTCGCTGCCGGGGCGCGGAGCCGGACGATCGCTCCCGTAGCACCCGCTACATCTATCGAATGTACATGTAGCGGGTGCTACGGTAAAGAAAAGGCAATCCACATGAATCGGTCAATTGGGGGACTGTGATGCCGCGACGGGCCGATCCCGCCAAACGGCGCGAACTCCTCGACCGCGTGCGGGGGTACGTGGTCGCACACGGCCTGGCGGATCTGTCCCTGCGGCCGATGGCCAAGGCCCTGGGCACCAGCGACCGGATGCTCCTCTACTACTTCGGCAGCAAGGAACGCCTGGTCTCGGAGGCGCTCGCGCTGGACGCCGACCGCCCGATCCTGCGTTTCCGCAAGGTCGTCGACGCCGTCGGCGCACCCAGGGACGCGTCGGGCATGCGGCGCCTGGCGGAGGCGCTGTGGCAGGAGGTCCGCGGCCCCGAGCGGCGTGCGCTGCTGCCGCTGTACTTCCAGCTGATGGCCTCCTCCATGTTGCGGCCCGAGGAGCACGGCCCCTATCTGGGCGGCCTGATCACCGAGTGGACCGATCTCGTCGTCCCCGTCTTCGAGGGCCTCGGCATGGGCGGGGAACGCGCCCGCATCGAGGCGCGCGTCCTGGTGGACGCCGCCTTCGGCATGCTCGTCGGGTTCCTCGCCGACGGCGACGAGGAGCGCGTGGACGCCGCGTTCCGCACGCTCCTCGACCGCCTCGAAGCCGGCTGGCGCGCCGGCGACCGCACCCCCGGGCCGGCGGCGACCTGATCCGGGACCGGGTGTCACGCCCCGGCCAGCGCCTCCTCGGCCGCCTTCAGCGCCGCCTCGCGGTCGGCCGGGACGAGCCCGACGCGGGTCCTCCGGTCGAGCAGGTCGCCGGTGTCGAGCGCCCCCTCGTGACGTACGGCCCACACCAGTTCGGCGCGCGTGACGGGGTGGCCGGGGACGACCGGCTCCCGCAGGGCGGGGTCGGCGGCACCGAGGGCGTGCACGGCGGGGGCCTCGGTGCCGTAGCGCTGCACCAGGCGGCGCGGGGCCTTCAGGCCGCTGAGCAGGTGCGGCGCCGCGGCGCCCACGAGCGGCAGCGACATGGTTCGGCAGGGGCCGGCGCCGAGCCCGCGGGACGCGACGGCCGCGTCGACGGCGTCCTGGGCCATGCGGCGGTAGGTGGTGAGCTTGCCGCCGACGACCGTCACCACCCCCTCGGCGGAGGTGAGCACCGCGTGCTTGCGCGAGATGTCGGCGGTGCTCCCCGAGCCGTCGGCGGAGGTGTCGAGCAGAGGGCGCAGCCCGGCGAACGCCCCCACCACGTCGCCCCGGTGGACGGGGACGTCGAGCGCCGTGCCGAGGACGTCGAGCAGGAAGCCGATGTCCGTCTCGGGCACCTCGGGCACGTCGGGGACGGCACCGTCGACCGGCTCGTCGGTCAGCCCGACGTACACCCTGCCGTCGCCCTGCGGCAGCACGAGCACAAAGCGGTTGGACTGACCGGGGACCGGTATGTGCAGCCCTGCGGGCAGGTCGCCGAGGCCGTCGGAGCGCAGGACCAGGTGCGTGCCCCGGGACGGCCGCAGCCGTACGCCGTCGACCAGGCCGCCCGCCCACACGCCGGAGGCGTTGACGACCGCGCGGGCCCGGATCGTGTGCTCCTCGCCGGTCAGCTCGTCGCGTACGACGGCTCCCGAGCCGTCGAGCGAGACCGCGCGCACCCGCGTCAGGACACGCGCCCCGTGCGCCGCGGCGGTCCGGGCGATCGCGGTCACCAGGCGGGCGTCGTCGGCGAGTTGCCCGTCCCAGGACAGCAGGCCGCCGCGCAGCCCCGCCGTGCGGAGGGCGGGCGCGAGATGACGGGTCTCCACCGTGGACAGCCGGCGCGGTGCCGGGAGCGTGGCCCGCGCCGTCCGGGCCGACAGGCGCAGCGCGTCGCCGGCCCGGAATCCGGACCAGGCCAGCGCGGCCTGGCCGCGGGAGACCAGCGGGGTCAGCGGCAGCACGAAGGGCTGCGCGCGGACGAGATGGGGGGCGGTGCGCTCCATCAGCGCGCCGCGCTCCACCGCGCTCTCGTACGCGACGTCCAACTGACCCGAGGCCAGGTAGCGCAGGCCGCCGTGGATCAGCTTGGAGCTCCACCGGGAGGTGCCGAAGGCCAGGTCGTGGGCGTCGATCGCGGCGACCGACAGCCCGCGGGACGCCGCGTCGAGAGCCGCGCCCGCTCCGGTGGCGCCGAGGCCGACGACCAGGACGTCCACCTGCTCGCCGGCGGCGAGTCCCGCCAGCTCGCGGGCGCGCCGCGCCGCGGTGAGCGAGGACGCGGGCGCGGGGCCCGAAAGGCCGACGGGGCTCGTGGGGCTTGAGGGGCTTGAGGGGCTTGAGGGGTGCATGGGACTCATCGGGCTCATGGGGCGAGGGTCCTCTCCAGGATGTCCCGCAGCTCCCCGAGGAAGGCCGCGGAGGTCAGATCGGGGTCCTCCTCGTCGGTCATGGTGCGCAGCGAGAGGGTGAACGACTGGACGACCAAGAGCACGGAGCGGGCCTGCCGGACGGCGTGGCCGGCGCGGACCGAGCCGTCCGCGTGGCCCTCCTCCAGGGCGCCGGCGATGAGCTCCAGCAGTGCGTCCTGGCTCGCCCCACGGCGGTCCAGCACATAGGGGAGCAGCAGTTCGGGGTCGACGTCGAGGATCTTGACGAACAGCGGATGGCGGCGGAAGGCACGCACGCCCGCCACCAGCCCCTCGACCATGTGTGTCCGGATGGGGGTGCCCCCGTGCCGCTCGGGCATCGCCTGCACCGCGACCGAGACCCACTCACGGGTCATCAGGTCGCCGACGAGCGTGCGCACGTCGGGCCACCGCCGGTAGAGCGTCATACGGGAGACGCCGGCGCGGCGGGCCACGTCGGTCAGCGTCGTGCGGCGGACGCCGACGGCCAGGACGCAGTCGCGGACCGCGTCGAGCACCGGATCGCTGTCCGAGGTGTTGTGACGAATAGGCGCCATGTGTCACAGTGTAACGCCCAGTGAGGGCCCGCAGAAGACGGCACTCCAGATCGACCGGTGAGGACGAGCCCGTGAACATGTTGTGGAGCGGCTGGGGCGACCCGGCCGAAGCGGCCCCGCTGCCCGACACCGTGATCGGCCTGCTGCGCGACCTGCTGGGCGTCAAGCCCCGAGGCGCGGAGACCATCGCACTGGAGGACATCGCCGTACCCGGGTCCCCGCTCGCCGAAGAGGCCCGGCAGGACCTCGTCGACTGCGTGGGCGACCCGGTCCACGTGCGCACGGACGCCGAGTCCCGGATCCGCCACACGCGCGGCAAGTCCACCCCCGACCTGCTGCGCATCCGCGCCGGCGACGTCGACGACCTTCCGGCGGCCGTCGTGCTGCCCGCCGGCCACGACGAGGTCCTGGCGGTCCTCGCGGTCTGCGCCGAACACGGCCTCGCCGTCGTCCCCTTCGGCGGCGGCACCTCCGTCGTCGGCGGACTCGCCCCGCAGGGGCGGCGCCCCTTCGTCGCGCTGGACCTGCGCCGCATGAACCGGCTGCTGTCCCTGGACGCCGTCTCCCGAACCGCGATCCTCCAACCGGGGCTGCGCGCCCCCGAGGCCGAGGCACTCCTGGCCGAACAGGGCTTCACCCTGGGCCACTTCCCCCAGTCCTACGAGTGGGCCACCATCGGCGGATTCGCCGCCGCCCGCTCCAGCGGCCAGGCCTCCGCGGGCTACGGCCGCTTCGACGAGATGGTGCTGGGCCTGACCGTCGCCACCCCGCAGGGCACCCTCGACGCCGGGCGGGCCCCCCGCTCCGCGGCCGGCCCCGACCTGCGCCAGCTCGTCCTCGGCTCCGAGGGCGCTCTGGGCGTCATCACCTCCGTGACGGTGCGGATCCGCCCGATCCCCCAGGTCAAGGTCTACGAGGGCTGGCGCTTCGCATCCTTCGCCGAGGGCGCCGCGGCCCTGCGCCGGCTCGCCCAGGACGGGCCCCGCCCGACGGTGCTCCGCCTGTCCGACGAGACCGAGACGATGGTCGGCCTCGCCCAGCCCGACGCCATCGGCTCGCAAGGGGCGGCGTCCGCCGGGTGCACGGCGATCGCCGGCTACGAGGGCACCGCGCGGGACACCGCACTGCGCCGGGAGCAGGCCGCGGCGGTACTGCGTGAGTGCGGCGGCGAGTACCTGGGCGAGGAGCCCGGCGAGCGCTGGGCGCACGGCCGCTTCTCCGCCCCCTACCTGCGGGATTCGCTCCTCGACGCGGGCGCCTTCGCCGAGACCCTGGAGACCGCCGGTTTCTGGTCCCGGATCGCGGAGCTGTACGACTCGGTGCGCGAGGCCCTCACCACGACGCTGGCGGCGGCCGGCACCCCGCCGCTGGTGATGTGCCACATCTCGCACGTCTACGAGAACGGCGCCTCGCTCTACTTCACCGTCGTCTCGGCGCAGGGCGAGGACCCCGTGGCGCACTGGACCCCCGCCAAGGCGGCCGCCAACGAGGCCATCCTCGCCGCGGGCGGCACCATCACCCACCACCACGGCGTGGGCACCGACCACCGCGACTGGTACGTCCGGGAGGCCGGCCCGCTCGGCATCGAGGCCCTGCGCGCCGTCAAGGACGCGCTCGACCCCGACGGGCTCCTCAACCCCGGCATCCTGCTGCCCGCCCGCTGACCGCAGGCCGGCCCGACACCCGCCCGCCGTTCCGCCGTCCCCGCCCCGGAGGCACGCCACATGCGACAGTTCACGGCCGTCGTCAACCCCACCGCCGGGGGCTTGACCGGGGCGGCAGCCCTTCTCCCACTGGCGAGACTGCTCCGGGAGGCGGGCGCGGAACTGGAGACGGCCTACAGCGACAGCCTCCGGCACGCGCAGGACCTGGCACGCCGGGCCGGAGAGCGCGGCCACGTCGTCCTCGCCGTCGGCGGCGACGGCATCGTGGGCGGCATCGGCGGCGCCCTCAGTGGCACCGGCGCCGTCCTCGGCCTCGTCCCGGCCGGCCGCGGCAACGACTTCGCGCGCGCCCTCGGCCTTCCCTCCGGGCCCGCCGAACTCGCCCGGATACTGCTGCGGAGCGAGCCGCGCGCCGTCGACACCATCGAGGTCGAGTCGGCGGTCCACGACCGTGCCGTCGTCCTCGGCAGCGTCTACGCCGGCGTCGACGCGGTCGCCAACCACCACGCCAACACCGCCCGGCTGCTGCGCGGTCCGGCCTCCTACTACGCGGGCGGCCTGCGGGCGGTGGCCGGCTGGCGCGCCGCCGCCTACCGCGTCACCGTCGACGGCGTCGTCCACGAACGCCGCGGCTACACCGTGGTCGCCGCCAACTCCGGCTACTACGGCTCCGGCCGGGCCATCGCGCCCGGCGCGCGGGTCGACGACGGGCTGCTCGACGTCGTCATGATCCACGACGCGCCGCGCCGCCTCTTCTTCGCGCTGATGAACGAGCTCAAGACCGGGGCGCACACAGCGCGCCCCCAGGTCGAGATCGTGCGTGGTAAGGAGATCCGCATCGAGGCCGACCGAGCGGTCCCGTACGGCGCGGACGGCGAGGTGGAGGCCGCCCTCCCGGTCACCGCGCGGATCCGGCCGGGAGCCCTCCGGGTGCTGTGCTGACCCTTGCGGCCGGTAGCCTCGCACGGTGCCCGAACACGCCTATCTCGCCGCGGTCCGTGAGTCGTACGACACCGTCGCCGCCGACTACGCCGCCAAGGTCAGCAGGCCGGACGGACTCGACCCGCTCTCCCGCGCCATGCTGGCCGCCTTCGCCGAGACCGTCCGCACCGCCGACCGGGGCCCGGTGGCGGACCTGGGATGCGGCCCGGGGTACGTGACGGCGCACCTCGCCGCCCTGGGCGTGCCCGCGTACGGGGTCGACCTGTCGCCGCGGATGGTCGAGCTGGCCCGGGAGGCCCACCCGCACCTGCGCTTCACGGTCGGCTCCATGACCGCGCTCGACATCGGCGACGGCGAACTCGGCGGCGCCCTCGCCTACTACTCGACCCACCACACGCCGCCCGAGCTGCTGCCCGTCGTCTTCGCCGAGGTCCACCGCGTCCTGGCACCCGGCGGCCACCTGATGCTGGCCGGCTGGGCCGGCGACGACGAGCACGTCCATCCGGAGCACGCCTACGGCGGCCATCCGGTCTCCTACGGTCTGCACCTGCTCCCGGCCCCGCGGATCGCCGCGCTGATCGAGGAGTCCGGCCTCACCGTCACGGCACGACTGGTGCAGGAGCCCGCCGCGGGTGCCAAGCGCCCCGTGGCCACGCTCCTCGCGCGGAAACCCGAACGCCCCTGAGCGGCGGGCTTGAATCGGCCGTAACGGGAGGTCATAGCGTTGTCCGCGTGATCGGGAACGACGACGACAGGCGTCTGTGGAGCATCGGCGAGGTGGCCCGTGCCACCGGGACGACCGTCCGCACGCTGCGCCACTACGACGAGACAGGCCTGCTCGGTGTGAGCGCACGCACCGCCTCCGGACACCGCCGCTACACCGCGCGTGACGTACGGCGGCTCTACCGGGTGCGGGCACTGCGCGCGCTCGGGCTGCCGCTGGACGAGATCCGGCGCGTCCTCGCGGACACCGCGGAGGACCTCGGGTCCATGCGCGAGCTGCTGACCGCCCAGCTGTCCGCGCTGGAGGCGCAGGCCGGACGGATCGAGCAGCTCACCGCGCGGCTCCGCGGGCTCCTCGGGCGGATGGACGGGGCGTCGATGCCCGATCCCGAACAATTCATGACGACCCTGGAGACGATGTCCGTGTTCGAGACCCACTTCACCACCGAACAGCAGGAGCGACTGGCCGCGCGCAGGGCCGGGATGGGCCCGGAGGGTGTCGAGGCCGCGAGGTCCGAGTGGACCGGGCTCGTCGAGGCGCTGCTGTCCCACGCCGAGGCGGGCACCCCCGCCGACGACCCCGAGGCCGCGGACCTGGTCGCACGATGGGACGCCCTGGGCAGCCGCTTCCATGCGGCGGGGGAGGACGGTGAGGCGACCAAGGCGGCCGCGCGGCGGCTCTGGGACGAGCGCGGCGAGGAACTCGCGCGGAACCTGCCGTGGTCCCCGGACCGGATGCGGGCCCTGCTGCGCTACGTGGCGGAGGTCCGCGAGGCCGGTTAGGCCCGGTTTGGGCGGCGACGTCCGGGAGCCGGGCGGGGCCGCGGCGCCCGAGAGGGTCGCCGCGGCCCCGCGGACCACGCGTTTCCGGGTCGTCGCGCCGACGCCGTAGCATCCGCTGGAGAGGCACGACGGCGGAGAGGACGCGATGAGCCTGAACGGGTCCGAGGACGCACGCGCCGAGGACGTGGCGCTCACCCGGGCCGCGCAGGCCGGCGACGTCGCGGCGCTCGGCCTGCTCCTGGAACGTCACCGGGCCGGCATGCGCGCCGTCGCCCTGAGCATCCTGGGCCCGGGGCCCGACGTGGACGACGTGCTGCAGGACGCCGCCCTGACGGCGCTGCGCCGCGTGGGCGACGTCCGCGACCCCGCCGCGGTCGGGCCGTGGCTGCGGATGGTCGTCCGCAACGGCGCCCGTTCGCTGCTGCGCGGGACGGTACCGACCGGGCCGCTCGACGACCTCGTCCTGCGCGCGGCGGACTCCGGCCCCGAGCGGTGGCTGGAGGACAACGCGTTGCGGGACTGGATCTGGGAGGCTGTCGAGCGGCTCTCCCCGGCGCTGCGGCTGCCGCTCGTGCTGCGCCACTTCACCACCGGCGTCAGCTCGTACGAGCAGATCGCCTCGGCCTGCGGGCTGCCCGTCGGCACCGTCCGCAGCCGGCTCAGCCAGGCGCGGGCGAAGCTCGCGCAGGCGCTCGCCGCCACCGCTGACGACGCGCACGACGACACCGCCCGGCGCACCAGGGCCAGCAGGACCGAGGCCCACGAGACCCTCGCGGCGGCCGAGCGCGGGCACTTCGCGGACCTCCTGCGGGAACGCTGGTCCCCCGAGGTCGCCCTGCTCAGCGGAAAGGAGCGGGTGGGTGACCGGGACCTGCTGATCCGCGGTATGGACTGCGACCTGGCCGCCGGGATCCGCCAGCGCCTCGTCCACGCCGTCGCCGGGCGCTCGCTGACCGTCTGGGAGATGGACATCGTCAATCCGCCGGACAATCCCGACCACTGCCCGCCCAGCGTCGCCTGGCTGATGACCCATGACTCCGCGGGCCGGGTCCACCGCCTGCGCCTGCACCACCCCCGCCCCGTGCCCGTCCCCGGCGCCGCGGCCGCCTGAGCAGGGCCGTTCCGGCGCGGAGGGGGCGTCCGGGGCGGGGGTGGCGGCGCGTCAGCTGTGGAAGCGGATGTAGCCGTCGCCGTCCGCGTCGGAGCCGCGCTTGGTGTACGCGTGGACGTCCGAGCGGCTGCCGGAGGGCTTGTAGAGGTAGATCGTGTCGCGGTCGTTGTTCCACATGAAGTTGCAGTTGTCGCGGTAGACCACGTTGTTCTTGTCCGAGTCCGTGCCGTTGCCGCCGCGCAGCTTCACGAAGTCCCCGGGCTGGAGGTAGTGGTTCGCGGTGAAGGCGAAGCGGTTGCCCGTGGCGTCCTTGACGACGTAGCCCCTGAGGTTGACCGTCGCCGAGGCCGAGTAGTTCTTGATCGTCAGGTACTCCGCGCGGGTGTTGCCGGAGGAGCAGCTGTTGGAGTCCCGCCCGGGCGCGTCGTACTGCGCCCCGCGGATCTTGAGGGCCGAGCTGTACTCGGCGGCGTGCGCCTGGGTCGGTATGAGGACGGCGGTGGCACAGGCCGCGGCGAACGCGGCCACCCCGATGCGGGCGTGCTTGGTCATGGGATTCCCCCCTGTGGGAACGGGCCGCGCGCGGGTCATGCGCGCGGCGGAAGCAGGACGTTACATCAGAGCCGGGGTGCGCCGGTGAACGTTTCGCCGTTCCGGGACGCGTCCCGTCCTGCGGACGCGTTCCGGTCCCCGCCGACGCGCGCGGCACGCGTCGCCCCCGCCCGCGCGTGCCGGGCGGCCGGCTCCACCGCCGACGTCCTGCGAGGTATCAAACCACTTCAGGTGAACCGGAGTCGGGCTTTCCGGAACATGGCTTCGCAAGCGAGGAAACCGGTCGGCAACGTGCGCATACCGCCAGGTCGTCACTGTGCCGGTGTCGTGCACGAGGGGGACGCGGGGCTGCCAGGATGTGCGCATGAACGAGAACGATCAGGGGCGGGACGAACTGCTGGCGGCCGCGGTGGGGCTGCGTGAACGTGGAGAGGCGGAGGCGGCCAGGCAGCAGCTGGTCGCGCTCGCGGAGCGGTTCCCGGGGGACGCGCAGGTGGCCTACCAGGCGGCGTGGGCGCACGACGTGCTGGGCCTGGAGGCGGAGGCGGTGCCCTTCTACGAGCTGGCCCTGCGCGGGGCGGGGCTGTCCGAGGACGACCGGCGCGGCGCGCTGCTGGGCCTGGGCAGCACCTACCGGATCCTCGGCCGCTACGACGAGGCGGTCCGGCTGCTGCGCGTGGCCCTCATCGACTTCCCCCACGACGGCGCGCTGCGGACCTTCCTCGCGATGGCCCTGTACAACACCGGCGGACACCGCGAGGCCATGCGGATCCTGCTGACGCTGCTCGCGGACAGCAGCACCGACCCCGACATCGCTCGCTACCGGGGCGCCGTCGCGTACTACGCCGAGGATCTCGACGCGACCTTGTGAACGCGGCGGCCGGCCCGCCCCCTCGCGCCGGCCGCCGGATCGGACGACCGCCACCAGGACGTCGGCGAAGGCCACCTCCGCCGACGTGGGGCGGGTGGTGCGGATCGCGTCGCGCGGGGCGGCGGCCCGCGCCGCGTTGACCGGCCGAGGCCGTGCTCCCCTGGTGTACGGCCGCGACCGTCCCGAGGACGGCGTGAGCGCGCGCGGCGGTGTCACCCTGGACGACCTCCACGCCCTCTTCCCCGGCTGCTGAGGCGCGATGAGGCCCGCGCCCCGTCGGCTCGAACCCGCAGGCGTCCAGGTGGAACCCCCGCAACGCGTCCTCGAAGTCCACGTGCAGCCACGCGCATCCCGCCCCCCCCCGCGCCCGCCGGGCCGCAGCGGCCACCAGCCCGGCTCCGATCCCGGAGCGGCGGGAGCCCCGCGGTGCGCCGGCCCGGCGCCGCCCTCAGCGCGCTGCTCGCGCTCACCGCGGAACACGTACGCGTCCCGCCCGGAGCCCGGTGAGGACGGCTGTGGTGACCAGGGCGTATGCCACGTGCGGCACGATGTCGGAGATCCAGTCCGAGCGCGACCAGGTGCGCGGGTCGGTCACGCGCAGCACGGTCATCGGGCCGTTGGTGCCGATCAGCGCGCCCACGGTCGCCGTCGCCGTCAGCACGGCGGTCGGCGGCCGCCAGTCGCAGCCCAGGGCCAGGCCCAGCGTCGCGCCCATGCCGGCCCCGGCCGCGATGCCGGTGAGGGCGCCCAGGGACGAGATGCGGTTGTGGCGGGCGTCGTCGTCGCCGGGGATCGGCACGTGTGCGGTCTCGGAGAGCCGCTCGACAGTCGTCGCCGGTGCGGAGCTCGCGCCGCGGCCGCGCAGCAGCATGTCCAGGTAGCCCACGGTGTTGAGCGCCGTGGTGCCCGCCGCGCCCGCGGCCGCCCCGCACAGCACCCCGTGCGCGGGCCCGAAACCGTCGCGGGCCGTCACGGGATCACCGGGCCGGGCGGAGGCGTGCCGGCACGCCGGGTGGAAGGAGAAAGGGTCGTGGCCTGCATACCTCCCAGTAAGGCGCCGTACCGCGGGCCTCGCCACCGGAAGCCGGGAGCGGGCGCGGCGGTCATCCGGCTGTGCGCTCCAGGCCCGTCAGCAGGCGCGCCACGTCCAGGTCCGCGGTGAGGTACTCCACGAAGGTCCCGTTGCTCAGCGCTCAGGGTGAGCGCCGCTCCCGGACGAGCGCGACGGCGGCGCTCACCTCGCGGCCGCTCTCCACGAGCGCCTGCGCCACGACGAGCCCGGACCGGTTGTACCCGGAGTGGCAGCGCACCAGGGTGCGGCGCCCGTCCCGCACGGACCCGGCGACCGTGCGGGCGGGCCGCTGGAACACCTCGATCCGACCCGGGGCGAGCGGGCCGTCCGGGATCTCGGCCACGATGTGCTCCACGCCGGGCGGCGGGCCGTGCCCGGAGCGTGTGAACAGCTGACGACGAGGCCGAACCCGTCACCTACCACGGCCGGTTGCGGCTCGCCCCGCGGGCCGGTCCAGTCGTGCCCGCCCATCCACAGCCCCGGCGCGGCCTCGTTCCACGCCATGTCCGGCCCGGGGACCTCATGATGGACCTCACGATCCCTCTGACGTGTCCTCATGGCCCACCCCTCCGGCTTTCCCAACGGCCCTCGCCCGCGCCGAGGTTCCCTTTTTCGGAGCCCGCTGCATGAACCCGCCCCGCCCGGGAACCCGAGCAGTACGGCCGCGCCCCGCGACTACCCACCCCCCCCGGTCGCCGGGCGCGGCCTTCAGTTGCGCGTGGTCAGCCGGCCGCCTGGAACGCCCGGCCCGCGAGGGTCGTGTGCGTGCCGTCGGTGAACAGGCCGCTGCTGGGTCCTGCCGGGTCGGCGCCGAGGCCGAACCAGGCGTGGCGCTGCACGTAGGGCAGGGCCTCAAGGGCCGGGTCCGGTATCCGCTCGGCGTCCTCCAACCCCGCGCCGCGGTGCCGCGCGACGGCGCGGCCCCGTTCACGGTCGCGGACCTGCCGGATCGTGATCCCCACCAGCCAGGACCGGAACGCCGCCGGGTCCCGCAGTTCCGACAGCCCCCGCACCATGCGCAACAGCGTCTCCCTGATCGAGTCGGTCAACGACACCCTCAAAGGCCGGCTCGACCAGGAAGGGCACGGCGACCGCACACCCGGCGGCGTGGCAGTCCGCATCCTCCAGCGGCTCCTCGCCCTGACCGCCGCGATCTGGCACAACCACCACACCGGCCAGGCCATCCGTGCCAGGCCCGCTTCCACCGCGGCAGCCCCCTGCGTGCCGTCGGCCACGTCGCACCCGACGCGGGGCGAGCGACACGGGTGGGGGCGCCACTAGGTGCTAAGGTCGAAGTCATAACTTCTGTTCTAGCAGTAACCCTGGAGTGCAGCGTGAGCATCGCCCCGAAGGAGTCCCTTGCCGGCCGTCGCGCCCTGGTCACCGGAGGTACCAAAGGAGTCGGGGCGGCCGTCGCCCGCAAACTGGCCGAGGCCGGTGCGACCGTCCTGGTGACGGCCCGGCACGCGCCGGAGGACGCCGACCCGAAGACCTTCGTCGCGGCCGATCTGACCACCCCCGAGGGGGCCGCCGCAGTCGTCGGGGAGGTCACCGACCGGGTGGGCGGGGTGGACATCCTCGTGAACAACCTCGGTCACTCCGACGCACCCGCCGGGGGGTTCGCGGCACTGGGCGAGGAGCACTGGGCGAAGGAGCTGAACACCAACCTCCTCGCCGCCGTCCGCCTCGACCGCGGCCTCCTCCCCGGAATGATCGGCTCCGGCCGGGGCGCCATCGTCCACGTCACCTCGATCCAGCGCCGGATGCCGCTGTGGAACGGCACCCTCGCGTACGCCGCGGCCAAGGCCGCCCTGGCGACCTACAGCAAGGGGCTGGCCAACGAGGTCGCCCCGCACGGCGTCCGCGTCAACACCGTCTCGCCCGGCTTCGTCCGGACGGCGGCCGCCGACGCCCTGGTCGGCCGCATCGCCCGCGAGGCGGGCATCACGACCGAGGCCGCCCTCGGGCGCCTGATGGGCTCCCTCGGCGGCATCCCCCTCGGCCGCCCCAACGAACCCGAGGAGGTGGCCGAGTTGGTGGCCTTCCTCGTCTCCGACCGCGCGTCGGCCATCGTCGGCGCCGAGCACGTCATCGACGGCGGCACCGTCCCCACTCTCTGACCTGCCCCCACTTCCCGACCGACCCGTTGGAGGACACGATGAACACCACCCGCCCGCAGTCAATCCCCACCACTGACCTGCCCGAGGTAATCACCCGCTACCTGGCCGCCCACCGCGTCCGCGACACCGCCACCGCCGTCTCGGCGTTCACCGCCGACGCGGTCGTGACCGACGAGGGCGCGACGCGGCACGGCACGGCGGCGATCGGCGAATGGCTGGAGAGCGTGGCGAGCGAGTACACCTACACCACGGAACTGACCGGCGCCGAGCGCGCCGACGCCGGCCACTACGTCGCCGTCCAGCACCTGGAGGGGGACTTCCCCGGCGGCACCGTCGACCTGCGCTACCGCTTCACCCTGCGCGATGGCCTCATCGCACGACTGGCCATCGAGGTCTGACCGCCGGGCCGGACGGACGGCGCCCGGGTTGCTGCTAACATGAAAGTAACAACGTTCGCAGTGCCTGGTACCGATCGCACGGAGGTGGTCGAGATGGTGAGCCGCATCCGGCTGGAGGACCGTGAGTGCCCGCTGTCGACGACCGTCGGGCACGTCGGCGAGTGGTGGGCGCTGCTCATCCTGCACGACGCCTTCGACGGGTACACCCGCTTCGACCAGTTCCAGGAGAACCTCGGCATCTCGTCGAGCATGCTCACCACCCGTCTGAAGACCCTCGTCGCGGACGGGCTGCTGGAACGGCGGCCCTACCAGACCCAGCCGACCCGCTACGAGTACCTGCTGACCGACCTGGGCCGCTCACTGCGCCCGGTCGTCGTGGCCCTCGCCGCATGGGGCAACTCCCGCCTCGCGCCGGAACAGCGCAGCATGATCCTGGTCGACGCGGAGACGGGCGAGGAGGTCGAGCCGGTCGTGGTCGACGCCACCACGGGCCGGCGGCTCGACGACAGCGAGGCCTTCGTCTACGCGGCGGGCCCCGCCGCGAGCGAGCTCATGCGCGCCCGCTACGCCGACCGCGACCGCGGCTGACCCACCACAGGAACCGGAGGAACAGGCCCCGTGCCCACCGCGGACGAACTGCTCGGCCCAGCCGCCGTCGCCGGACTGGCCGACTGCCTGGCGGCGGCCGGCCCGGCACCGATGGCCGCCGCGGTGCGCGACACCCTGCCGGCGCTGGACGGCCTGGCGCTGCGCGAGCGCAGCGACCTCGTCCGGGACGCGATGCTCGCCTCCGGCCCGGCGGACCCGGCGGCCCTGGAGGTCGTCGTACGAGCCGCGCTGCCCGACCCGCGCTTCACCGGCTGGATGATCTGGCCGGTCACCGAGGCCGTGGCCGCCCTGGCCTCCGGCACGTCCGAGGGCACGGCCTTCGAGGACGGGCTCCACCTGCTGGCCGACCTGACGCCGCGCCTGACCGCCGAGTTCGCCATCCGCCGCATGCTCAACGCCGACCTCGACCGGGCGCTCGCCGTCGTCCACCGGTGGACCGGGCACCCGGACGAGCACGTACGCCGCCTGGCCAGTGAGGGAACCCGCCCCCGCCTGCCGTGGGCGGTGCGCGTTCCGGCGATCCTCGCCCGGCCCGAGGCCACCCTGCCGATCGTGGGCGAGCTCTACAAGGACCCCTCGGAGTACGTCCGCAGGTCCGTCGCCAACCACGTCAACGACATCAGCCACGCCCGCGTGGACCTGGCCGTCGAGACGGTCCGCGGGTGGTCGGCGGCCCCCGACGCGCACACGCCCCGGGTCGTGCGCCACGCGCTGCGCACCGCGGTCAAGCGCGGAGACCGAGGAGCGCTGGCGCTTCTGGGATTCGAGCCGGCCACGGGCCTGACCGTCGAAGGACCGTCCGTGTCCCGGCCCGTCGTCGCGGTCGGCGGGGAACTGCGCTTCGCCTTCGGCCTGGAGAACCACGGCGACCGGCCGCTCCGCCTCGTCGTCGACTACGTCGTCCACTACCGCAAGGCGAACGGCACAACGGCGCCCAAGGTCTACAAACTGACCACCCGCACCCTCCAGCCGGGGGAGCGCAGCGAGCACACCGGCACGCGCTCGTTCAAGCCGATCAGCACCCGGGTCTTCCACCCCGGCGAGCACGCCCTGGAACTGCAGGTCAACGGGGAGCCGCGCGGCAAGGTCCGCTTCGACGTCGTCACCGCCTGACCTACCGATCGGTAGGCTGTGACGCGTGAACAGGAAGCAGGCGGCGGCCGCCGAGCAGCCGACGCTGGACGCCGTCGCGAAGACGGCACTCGCCGTCATCGACGAGGACGGTCCCGCGGGGCTCAGTTTCCGTGCGGTGGCCCAGCGCCTCGGCGTCTCGCACGCCACCGTCTTCCGGCGCTGCGGTGACTTCGACGGGCTGCTGAGCGCCTGCGCCGACCACGTCGCCGCGTCACTCCCGCTGGTGCCCCCGGAGGGCGACTGGGCCGCCGCGACGGAGACCCGCTTCACCGGCCTCTACCGCCTGCTCAGCCGGCACCCGGGACTGGTGGCGCTGCGCGCCGGGCGCTCCTGGCTGGGGCCGCAGATGCTGGGCCGGCTCGTCGAGCCGCAGATGGCGCACAGCGTCGCCGCGGGGATGGACGCGGACACGGCCATCCGCGTCTACCGCAGGCTGTACCTGCTCACCCTCGGCGCCGTCGCCTTCGGTGACCACCGGGACGAGAAGAAGGCCGTGGCCTCCGCCCGTGCGGCCCTGGCCGCACTCGACCCCGAGGACTTCCCCACGCTGACCGGGGCGATGAACGCGGTCCTCCCCGTCCTGGTCGACCACGGGGTCTACTACGAGGCGCTGCGTGCCCTCATCCACGCCGCCCGGGCCGAGCACCTTCCGGCCGGTCGCCGCTGACGGCGCGCGACCGCGGCGCGAGGTGCCGTTCCACGCTCGGGCGCAGACCTTTTCGGTCCCGGAGGCGCCGGGCGGCAGGGCCCTGACGCTCCGTCGGTCGCGCCCTCAGGAGGCGCGCACCAGGTCGGACGGATCCGTGTTCGCCCCGCAGACGATGACGGCGACGCGCTCGCCGGGGGCGGGCCGGTGGGCGCCGGAGGTGAGGGCGGCGAGGGCCGTCGCGGCGCCGTGCTCGACGGCGAGCCGCCGGTGGTCCCACAGCGTGCGGCGGGCCGCGACGATCGCCTCGTCGGGGACGAGGACGGAGCGTACGCCGTCCCTCAGCGCCCACTCCAGGGCCGTGCGTGAGGCCCGGCGCGCGCCCAGGGAGTCGGCCGCGACGGAGCGGACGGGCACGTCCACCACCTCGCCGGCCGCGACGGCCGCGTGCAGCGCGCACGATCCCTCGGGCTCCACCGCCACCACCCGCACTCCGTGCTCCAGCGCGGACGCCGCGACTCCGGCGAACAGTCCGCCGCCACCGACCGCGACGACCACGGTGTCCAGGCCGGGGAGCGCAGTGACGATCTCCTCCATCAAGGTCCCCGCCCCGGCCGCGATGAGCGGATGGTCGTAGGCGTGGGACTCCAGCGCCCCGCACTCGGCGGCGTGCTTCTGCGAGGCCTCCAGGGCCTCGGCGTACTCGCTGCCGGTCTGGCGCACGTCCGCGCCCAGTTCGCGCAGTTTCCCGACCTTGACCGCGGGCGCCGTCTCGGGGACGAAGACCGTGGCGGGCACGCCGTGCCGGGCCGCGGCCCAGGCGCAGGCCAGGCCCGCGTTGCCGCCGGAGGCGATGACCACGCCGGACTCGGGCATGGCGTCCCGCTCGACGTGGCTCCGGACGAAGTTGAACGCGCCGCGCGCCTTGAACGACCCTGTGTGCTGCATCGACTCCAGCGCCAGCCAGCCCTGTACGGCGGCGCCGAACGCCCCCGGGTCCACCGGGGTGAGCGTGACGGGGCGGGTGTGCCCGGAGATGCGGGCGGCCGCGGACCGTACGTCGGCGTGGGTGATGGTCACGATGTGCTCCGGGCTGGTGGGCGAGTCCGGAGAAACAGTGTAACAACCACTGTTCCGGCAGGTCGGGCCTTCGGCGCGACGATCAGCGGACGACGATCCGGTGCTCACCGGCCGCCACCAGCTCCCCGACGACCGGGGCGCCGGGGACCTCACCGGCCACCAGCAGGCCGCCCGAGGTCTGGGCGTCCGCCAGCAGCAGTCGCGTCAGCTCGTCCGCGCCGCCGAAGTCGGTGTGCGGTGCCACCCAGGCGAGGTTGCGGCGGGTGCCGCCGCTGACGTGGCCGGCCTCGGCGGCCTCCCGCGCCCCGTCGAGGTACGGGACGGCCGAGGCGTGGACCACGGCGCTCACCCCGGATGCCCGGGCCAGCTTGTACAGGTGGCCCAGGAGCCCGAAGCCGGTCACATCGGTCGCGCACACCGCACCCCCCGCCAGCGCCCGCCGGGCGGCGTCCCGGTTGAGTGTCGTCATCGTCTCGACGGCCTGCGGGAAGACCTCGCCGGTCGTCTTGTGGCGGTTGTTGAGCACGCCCAGGCCCAGGGGCTTGGTCAGCGACAGCGGCACACCCGGCCGGCCCGCGTCGTTGCGCAGCAGGCGGTCCGGGTCGGCGGTACCCGTGACGGCCATGCCGTACTTCGGCTCCGGGTCGTCGACGCTGTGGCCGCCTCCGACGACGCAGCCCGCCAGGGTCGCGACCTCCAGCCCGCCGCGCAGCACCTCCCGGGCCAGCTCCAGGGGCAGAAGGTCCCGCGGCCAGCTCAGCAGGTTGACCGCCACCAGCGGGGTGCCTCCCATGGCGTAGACGTCGGAGAGGGCGTTGGCGGCGGCGATCCGGCCCCAGTCGTACGGATCGTCGACCACCGGGGTGAAGAAGTCCGCGGTGGTCACCACCGCCCGCGCGCCGGGCCCGCCGGGAAACCGGACGACGGCGGCGTCGTCACCGGTGTCCAGGCCGACGAGCAGGTCGCCCCCGGGGAAGCCCGCCGCGCCTCCCGGCGCCAGCCCGGCCACCATCTCCTCCAGTTCGCCCGGGGGGATCTTGCAGGCGCAGCCGCCGCCGTGGGCGTACTGCGTCAGCCGCACGCTGTCCTGCCGGACGCCGGTTCCCGTCATGGCTGTGGTGCTCCTTCCGAGAGGGGCGCCGGAAGCGCGGTCGCCCGGGCCGGGGTGACACCGCCGTGTGGCGCGTTGACTTGGGTGCGGGCCGGAGGTTCGATGGGCGTCCGGCCCGGCAGGGAGACGTCAGGGTGCCTGGTGGCCCTCCCGGTCTTCAAAACCGAGGTGTCCGAGCAACTCGGGCAGGCGGGTTCGATTCCCGTCCGTCTCCGCCGGCCGGTCCGCCGCCTCCGTGTCTCACCGCGCATCGGGCCCGTCCTCCGCGCCGGGGGACTCCGCGCAGCGCCGCCGGGCACCGTCCAGGCGTACGGTGCGGCCCTGCCGGTCGAGGTGCTCCAGCAGCGGGATGACGACCCGCCGGGTGGTGTCCAGCGCCCGGCGCGCCTCGCTCGCGGTGAACGGCTGACCGAGCCGCGCCAGTTCGGCCGCCGCCCGTGCGTCCGCGCCCGGCAGCAGCACGATGCCCTCGCCGATCCTGAGCAGCGCTCCCGCCGCGTCGGCCGCCGCGAGGAGCCTGGGGGTCAGGCCGAGCCGTTCGAGCCGTTCGGCCTCCGGCGCGCGGAACGGCGTCCGTGCCAGGTCGGCCCGCACCGCGTCGACGGCGGCCCGCGCCGCTGGCGGCAGCGTCGGACGCGCGTGGCTCCCGTACAGCCGGCCGCCGCCCTGCCGAAGGCCCGGCGCGGCCCCGGCGAGCGCCTCCACCAGGGAGCGGTCCGGCAGGCCGAGCGCCTGGCGGGCCGCCTCCAGGGGCAGACCGGGATCCAGGGGGTCGCGTACGGCGTGCTCCTCGACCGTCTCCCGCAGCCGGTCGCGCAGGGCGGCCCAGTGGTCCGGGTCCGCCAGCCAGTCGCCCGCCACGGGGTCGCCCGGCGGCCGGACGCCCATGGCGAGCAGATCCGCGCGCCGGGCCAGCTTCCGGCGGCGCAACTCCGCGGCCCCGTCCGCGACTTCGGGGAGGGACCGCAGCTCGCCCGCCCGTGCCGCCGCCGCGCCACGGCGGGTCAGCCGGGGCGGACGCACGTCGAGGACGGTGAGCCCGGCGGGGACGCGGTGCCGCCCCGGATCGCGCAACAGGGCGGTGTCGGCGACCCGCAGGGGCAGCGCCGAGGCCAGCCGCAGGCGCGCGCTGTCGTCGCCGAGCGGGCGGACCGTCACCGGCACGGCGGCCGAACCGGCGTGCAGCATGAGCTCGCGGGGCAGGTCGCCGGCGGCGTCGCCGCGCAGCCGTACGTCGACGAGATCGGTGGTCAGCCAGCGGTCCGGGGTCAGCAGCGCGTCCCCGCGCCGCAGGGACCCGGCGCCCGGTCCGTGCACGTTGACCGCGACGCGGGCCACCGCGCGCGCCTCCTGCCGCGGCTCCTTCAGGCACTCCAGACCCCGCACCCGCAACAACCGGCCGTCACGAGCGAGTTGGACGTGGTCGCCGACCCGGACGGTGCCGGCGGCCAGCGTCCCGGTGACGACCGTGCCCCGGCCCCGCACCGTGAAGGCGCGGTCGACCCACAGCCGCACGTCCGCCGCCGGGTCGGAGGGCGGGAGCGTGCCCGCCAGCCGTACGAGCGCCGCCCGCAGCCCGTCGAGCCCGGCGCCGGTGACGGGGCTGACGGCCACGCACTCCACATCGCCGAGGGAGGACTCCGCGATGCGGGCCCTCGCCTCCTTCCGCGCCGCGTCGGGGTCCGCCAGGTCGCAGCGCGAGACGGCGAGGACACCGTGCCGTACGCCGAGCGCGTCCAGGACGGCGAGGTGCTCCTCGGACTGCGGCTGCCAGCCCTGGTCGGCGGCGACCACGAAGAGCACCGCGGGAACCGGGCCGACACCGGCCAGCATGTTGCCCACGAGGCGTTCGTGGCCGGGCACGTCCACGAAGGCGACGTCCCCGGCGCCGGGGAGCCGTGTCCACACGAACCCGAGGTCCAGGGTCATGCCGCGCCGCCGCTCCTCCGCCCAGCGGTCGGGCTCCATGCCCGTCAGGGCCCGCAGCAGGGCGGACTTGCCGTGGTCGACGTGGCCCGCGGTGGCGACGACGTGCACGTCAGTCCCCCGTCCCGGGGGGCACACCGGCCCGGCGCACGGCCACGGCCAGCTCCTCGTCCGCCTCCTCCGGCACGGCCCGCAGGTCGAGCAGGCACCGGCCGTCCTCCACGCGGGCCATCACCGCGGGATCGGCCCGCCGCAGCAGGGTGGCGTACGCGGCGGGCAGCGACACGGCGGCGCTGGGCAGGGTGACGCCCGGCGCACCGCCGCCGCCGACGACCGCCCGGGTGTCGCAGGCCCGGCTGTCGAAGCCGTGGGCGCGCAGCTCGGCGGCGAGGCGTTCGGCGCGGTCCCGCAGGCGTACGGGGTCGGCGTGCAGGGCCGTCCACGTCGGGGTCTCGGGACCGCGTACGGTCGCCTCCAGCGCCGCGAGGGTCAGCTTGTCCACCCGCAGCGCGCGGGCCAGCGGATGGCGGGCCAGCCGCCGCACCATGTCGGCGCGGCCCAGCACGAGCCCGCACTGCGGCCCGCCCAGCAGCTTGTCGCCGCTGGCGGTGACCAGGGACGCCCCGGCACGCAGCCAGGAGGCCGCGTCCGGTTCGTCCGGCAGCACCGGGTCGGGGACGAGCAGCCCCGAACCGATGTCGGCCACCACCGGCACGCCGAGCCGCGCCAGTTCCGCGACGGGCACGTCCCGGGTGAAGCCGGTGATGCGGAAGTTGGAGGGGTGCACCTTCAGGATGAACCCGGTGTCGGGTCCGACGGCCGCGGCGTAGTCCTGTGGCGCGGACCGATTGGTCGTCCCCACCTCGCGGAGCCGGGCGCCGGTGGAGACCAGCAGGTCGGGCAGCCGGAAGCCGTCCCCGATCTCCACCAGCTCACCGCGGCTGACGATGATCTCGCGCCCCTGTGCCAGCGCCGTGGCCGCCAGCACCAGCGCCGCGGCACCGTTGTTGACCACGTGTGCCGCCTCGGCGGCGGGCACCTGCCGCAGCAGGGCCTCCAGCGCGGACCGCCCCCTGCGGGAACGCGCGCCGGTGGCGAGGTCGAGCTCCACGTCCGTCGTTCCGGAGGCGGCGAGCACGGCGTCACGGGCGGCCCGCGACAGCGGGGCCCGGCCGAGGTTGGTGTGCAGCAGCACCCCGGTGGCGTTGAGCACCGGACGCAGCCCGGCCGCGGTCGCCGGGAGCGCCGCGACGGCGAGTTCGGCGAGCCCGTCGACGGGCACCTCCCCGGCACGCGCCCGCTCCTGCACCCCGGCCACCACCTCCTTGACCACGGACCGCCCCAGCCGATCCGCCGCCGCGGCGAGCCGGGGTTCCGCCAGCAGGGCGTCGGTGCGGGGCACGTGCCTGCGTGCGTCGGAGGACGGGGAAGGAGCGGTGGAGGTCTGGTCGCGGTCCATCAGCAGCACCTTCGCTCTGGCCTGGCTGCCGCCAAGGGTACGGCGGCCGCGGCCCGGGGGCGCTCCCGCCACACCGGCCGGTTCCGGGGGCCCGGTTGTCGTGTGCGGGTGCGTTGCGCCTGCGGCGGGCGGTTCCCCCGCCCTCCCGCCCTCCCCCAGCCTTCGGCCGGGGGACCCCCATCCCGGATGGTTGGTGCGGGCATGCGCGCCTGCGTGGTGGGCCGGGGGCGGGGCCTCCGGGGCTGGGCATTCTGTACCGCATATTTATGTGCATGGCGGGCACCTGTTCTTGCCACCCCGGGTGCCGCACAACACATACACGTCAGCGTCCGGAACGCCCACCCTCCCCCAGCCTTCGGCCGGGGGTGCCCCCACCTCCCCCGCCCCCTCCGTATCGTTCGGCGACCAACACCGGTGGGGGGTGACGGGGGTGCACCCCTCCCAGCACCGCTGGAAGCTGCCACCGGCAGCGGGCTTCCCGGCCGCAGGCCGAGCACCGGTGCGCGCACTTGTGGTGGAGGGGCACTTCCCGCGGGCGGTTGCGGACCCAAAGGGGTTGCCTGCGTCACGGCGAGTGTCGGGGAGGTGGGGGCCGCGCCCCTGACCTCTGGCGAACGGCCGACCCGCAACTGGGTTGACCAGGCCGGATGCGGTCGGCCCCCTCGCCGAAGGCTGAGGAAGGACGCGAACGCGCACACGGCAACGGGCCGCTCAGCAGGGCGATCAGCGCCCGCGCGCCCGGTAGCTCCGCCGGTTCGTTCCGCTGCGTTCCCTCATGGAGGGCCTGACGACCGCAGGCGTTCGGTAAGGCGCATGCGGCAACCCCGGACCGCCCTCTACCCCCTCCGGCCGTCATGCGCCCACACAACCGGAGGGGGTGTGGCGGGGTGCGCCCATGGGGGGTCTCCCCCGGCCGAAGGCTGGGGGAGGGTGGGAGGGTGGGGATGCCGGCCGCAGGCGCAACGTACCCGCGGACGGGGACGCCGCGCCGGGCTCACCCCCCGCCGGAGGCGCCCTCGGCGCGAGCCTGGAGGCGTTCCCGCTGCGGCTTGACCACGTACGCCGGATCCTTCGCGGAGACCACGCCCGCCTCGAAGGTGCCGAAGCGCTGCAGCACGCTGCCGGCGAGGAGGGCGAGGCCGCCCGCGGCCGCCGCGGCGCGGCTGCGGCGGGCGAGGGTCAGGGCGGTCAGCGCGCCGCCGAGGGTGAGGTACTCGGAGGCCCGGCGCAGCCGGTGCGGGCGGCCGGTGGTGTAGGCCTCCGTCACCAGGCCCGGGCGGCGGTCGACGAGCCGGGAGGCGACGATTTCGGCGGCGGCGCCGACCACGCCGAGGCGCCGGGCGGGGCCCGCCTCGGCGACGGGGGCCAGGAGCATGCCCAGGCCCGCGCCGCTGGCCGCCGCCGAGCCGGTGAAGACGAAGGGCAGCTCGCGGCGGGCGTCGTGCCACGCGGGCACGGCCGTCTGCGACAGGAGCGCGGCCGTGTACGAGGCGACGCCGGGCGCGAGGAGCGCCGCCGACAGCCCGGCCGGGCGCGCGGCCGCGCGCAGCAGCCTCCCGGGCAGCGTTCCGCGCACGCCTGCGGGCAGCACCTCGGCCGCGGCCGCCAGCGCGCTGCCGGGCCCGTACGCGACGAGGATCCAGGTGCCCACGGACATGGGCGAACTCGGCTTCGCCACGCGCAGCATGTGGTGGAAGCGTTCCGGCCGCCCGAGGTCCGCGATCAACAGGTACATGCTCACGAGCAGGCCGCCGAAGCCGCCGAGCCGGCCCGCCCGGGCCAGTTCGGGACGCCGCGTCAGGTCCGCGCCCGCCGCGAGCAGGGCGGCACCGGCCGACAGCCCGCCGGTGAACAGATACGCGGGGATCTTCCACTCCCACACCGGCGGCTTGAGCACCGGGCGCCCGTAGTAGGAGCTGAACGTCGCCTTCGGCACCATGGAGCGCTCGCGGCTGCCGTCGTCGCGACCGCCCCGGCCGTGCCGCCCGGCCCCTACGCGGGTCACCGCCGCGCTCCGCCGAGGAACACCGCGGCCGAGGCCGCCAGCAGCGCCGACGCCGCGACGCCCGCGTGCTTCCACATCGACATCAGGTCGCGGGTCGGCACCACCGGGTCCGGCGGGAAGCCGTACACCTCCGGGTCGTCCAGCAGCAGGAAGAACGCCCCGTCCCCGCCCACCCCGTCCTCCGGGTCGCGGCCGTACAGCTGGGCCTCGGTGACTCCCGCCTCGTGGAGCTGCGCCAGGCGCCGGTCGGCGCGTTCGCGCAGCTCGTCCAGCGGCCCGAACTGGATCGAGTCGGTGGGACAGGCCTTGGCGCAGGCCGGTTCCAGGTCGTCGCGGAGCCGGTCGTAGCACATCGTGCACTTCCAGGCCCGGCCGTCGTCGGGCCGCCGGTCGATGACGCCGTACGGGCAGCCGGACACGCAGTAGCCGCAGCCGTTGCAGATGTCGGGCTGTACGACGACCGTCCCGAACTCCGTGCGGAACAGCGCGCCGGTGGGGCACACGTCGAGGCAGCCCGCGTGTGTGCAGTGCTTGCACACGTCGGAGGACATCAGCCAGCGGAACTCGGTGCGGGCCTCCGCGCCCGTCCCGGCGCCGGGCAGGTCGAAGGAGGGGAAGCCCAGGTCCACCGGGGCGGTGCCCAGGTCGCCGCCGCCCCGCGCGGCGACCTCCAGGGCGTCGGCCACCACCTCGGCCGTCCCTTCCGTGCTGGACGGGCCGACGGGCAGCCCGGCCAGGCCCGCGTCCTGGTGGCCGAGCGGGCGCTGCTGCTCGACGAAGGCCACGTGCCGCCACGAACTCGCGCCCAGCATGCCGGTGTTGTCGAACGACATGCCCAGCAGGTCGATGCCGTCCTCGGGGATGGCGTTCCACTCCTTGCAGGCCACCTCGCACGCCTTGCAGCCGATGCACACGGAGGTGTCGGTGAAGAAGCCCACCCGCTCCGGGTGGTCGCGGTGGCCGGCGTTCCCCGCGGGGTCGGAGAGCGGCCCGTAGAAGCTGTTGTCCTGCGTCATGACGGCTCCTCCGGCCGGTCCGGTTCGATGTGCGCCCGCTCGACGTGGCCGCCCGCCGTCGCTATGCGGGTGCCGGTCTCCGTCGTGATGCCGGCCCGCCGGCGGTAGTCCGCGACGTACTCGAGCAGGGCGGGTCCCCTCGGGCGCCGGCCGGGCCGGACGTCGCAGGTCAGCACCTTGCTCTCCTGGATGAACACGTTCGGGTCGGCGACCACGCCGATGAGGTCGTTGACCACGTCGCCCTTGGTGAGTCCGGTCTGCCCCCAGTGGTACGGCATCCAGACCTGGTGCACGACCCGGCCGTCGACGCGCAGCGGCGCCATCCGGTCGGTCACCACCACGCGCGCGTCGACCGCGGTCCTGCTGGTGACCACGTGGGCCCAGTCCAGGTGCCGCAGCCCCCGCTCGGCGGCCAGCTCGGGAGAGACCTCCACGAACAACTCCGGCTGGAGCTCCGCCAGATAGGGCAGCTGCCTGCTCATCGCGCCCGCCGTGTGGTGTTCGGTCAGCCGCGCCGCGGTGAACACGTACGGGAAGACCTCGGAGTGCGCCTCGGGCGGCGCGGGGTTGGACGGGTTGTCAGGACGCCCGTAGACCTTGCGCACCGGGTTGCCCTGCTGGCCGTAGAGCAGGTTGCGCATCGGCGACTCGTGCGGCTCGTAGTGCGTGGGCAGCGGGCCGTCCGCGAGTCCGGCCGGGGCGAACAGCCAGCCCTTCCCGTCGCGCATCATGATGAACGCGTCGTCGCCGTCGAGCGCCTCGATGCCCGACGCCCCTGCCGGGGCCTTGTAGTCCGGCGGCTTGTGCCTCTCGAAGTCGGGGGTGTCGCGGCCGGTCCACTCGCCGGCCTCCGCGTCCCACCAGACCAGCTTCTTCCGCTCGCTCCAGGGCCGCCCCTGCGGGTCGGCGGAGGCGCGGTTGTACAGCACGCGGCGGTTGAGCGGCCATGTCCAGCCCCACTCCGCGTCGTACGGACCGGTCTCGAAGCGGGAGGTGCGGCGGCGGGACTGGTTGGTCTCGTTCGCGTAGACCCCGCTGTAGATCCAGCAGCCGCAGATCGTCGAGCCGTCCGCCTTCAGGTCGAGGTAGCCGTCGACGGTCCGGCCGGTGCGCAGGTCGATGCCGTTGATGTGGCGCAGCACGTCCGACGGGGACGGCTCGTCGCCCTCGGTCTCGTAGTCCCATGCGAGGTCCAGCAGCGGGCGGTCGCGCTCGTCCGTCGAACCGGCCAGCCTCTCCTTCAGCCGCACGCCGAGCTGGTGGAAGAACCACAACTCCGAGCGCTGGTCCCCGGACGGCTCGACCGCCTGGTCGCGCCACTGGAGCATGCGCTGCGTCTGCGTGAAGGTGCCGGCCTTCTCCACGTGCGATGCGGCCGGGAAGAAGAACACCTCGGTGCGGCAGCGCTCGGTGACGATCTCCCCGGTCTCGATCTCCGGCGCGTCCTTCCAGAACGTGGCGCTCTCGATCATGGCGAGGTCGCGGACGACCAGCCAGTCGAGGTTCGCCATGCCCAGGCGCTGCAGCCGTCCGTGGGCGGACCCGACCGCGGGGTTCTGCCCGAGCAGGAAGTAGCCGAAGACCTTGCCGTCGACCATGTCCATCACGGTGCGGTAGGTGCCGTGGTCACCGTTGATCCGGGGCAGGTAGTCGAAGCAGTAGTCGTTCTCCGCCGTCGCGGCGTCGCCCCAGTACTCCTTGAGCAGCGACACCATGTAGGCGTCGGCGGCGCCCCAGAAGCCCTTCTGCCCCCGGCCGCGCACCCCGTCGAGGTAGGTGGTCAGGTCCTCGTGCGTGACGTCGGGCATCGGCAGGTAGCCCGGCAGCAGGTTGAACAGCGTGGGGACGTCAGTGGAGCCCTGGATGCTTGCGTGGCCGCGCAGCGCGAAGATCCCGCCGCCCGGGCGGCCGATGTTGCCCAGCAGCAGTTGGACGATCGACCCGGCCCGGATGAACTGGGCGCCCACCGAGTGCTGCGTCCAGCCGACGCTGTACACCAGCGCGGTGGTGCGCTCCCGGCCGGAGTTCTCCGTCCAGGCCCGGCACACCTGCTGGAACAGCTCCTGCGGCACCCCGCAGATGCGCTCCACCATCTCGGGCGTGTAGCGGGAGAAGTGCCGCTTGAGCACCTGGAACACGCATCGCGGGTGCTCCAGGGTGGGGTCGGACTCGATGCCGCCCGCGGCGCCCTCGATGAACGGGCCGCCCGCGCCGTGCTGGAACGGGGCGGACACCTCCTTGTGGCGGTGGCCCGGCTGCGCCTCCGCCGGGACGCTCGCGTACGACCAGCTCGACGCGTCGTAGGACGCGGTGTGCGGGTCGTAGCCGCTGAACAGCCCGTCCAGGTCCTCGGTGTCCTGGTAGTCCTCGCTCAGCAGGTAGGGCGCGTTGGTGTACGCCTCCACGTACTCCCGGAAGTCCAGGCCGTGCGTGAGGACGTGGTTGATCACGCCGCCGAGGAAGGCGATGTCGGTGCCGGCCCGGATGGTGACGTGCTGGTCCGCGAGCGCGCTGGTGCGCGTGAACCGCGGGTCGATGTGGAAGACCTTGGCGCCGCGCGCCTTGGCCTCCATGACCCACTGGAACCCGACCGGATGGGCCTCGGCCATGTTGGAGCCCATGATGACGATGCAGTCGGAGTTGATCAGGTCCTGCTGGTAGTCCGTGGCGCCGCCACGTCCGAACGAGGCTCCCAGACCGGGAACCGTGGCGGAGTGTCAAATACGGGCCTGGTTCTCGATCTGCAGGGCGCCGAGTGCGGTGAACAACTTCTTGATGAGGTAGTTCTCCTCGTTGTCCAGCGTCGCCCCGCCGAGACTGGCCAGGCCCATGGTGCGGCGCAGGGTCTTCCCGTCCGCGTCGGTGTCCTGCCAGCCCTTGCGCCGTGCGTCGAGCACCCGGTCGGCGACCATGTCCATGGCCGTGTCCAGGTCGAGTTCCTGCCAGGCGGTGCCGTACGGCGGGCGGTAGAGCACCCGCTGCTCCCGCTGCGGACCGGTGACCAGCTGCTTGCTGGCCGAGCCCTTCGGGCACAGCCGGCCGCGCGAGATCGGGCTGTCCGGGTCGCCCTCGATCTGGACGACCTTCTCGTCCTTGACGAAGACGCGCTGCGCGCAGCCCACGGCGCAGTAGGGACACACCGAGCCGGCCACCCGGTCGGCGCTCTCCGTACGGGCGCCCAGCCCGGCCGAGCGGGCCGACTGAGCGGCCGCGCCCCGCCCCAGCGGGTCCGTCCCGGTGAGCTGCCGGAACACCGGCCAGGCGTCGAGCCACCGTTTCACGCCCATCCGCCTGCTCCTTCGTGCGGTGGTCCCCACCTCCTTCCGACGCTACCGGGCGTGGAGCCGCCCGCAAGTCCGGCGGAGGTCTCAGCTGGCGGAGCCGGAGCGCGCGGTGAGGGCGCCCGCGGCGGCGGCGAGCAGCCCCGCCGCCCGGTCGACCTCGTCCCCGGTCGTCCAGCGCCCGACCGACAGCCGTACGGCGGACAGGGCGCGGTCGTCCGACAGGCCCATCGCCCGCAGCACCGGCGAGGGCGCCCGGCCGCCGGCGTGGCAGGCGGACCCGGTGGAGGCCGCGATCCGGGGCACCGCGGCGAGCAGCTCGTGGCCCGGGACGCCGTCGATGCGGACGTTCAGCGTGGTGGGCAGGCGGTGGCGGACGGACCCGTTGAGGTGGATCCGGCCGGGCAGCGCCCGGGCCAGTCCCCGGTGCAGGCGGTCGCGGAGGGCCGCCGCGCGCTCCGGGGCGCCGTCGGCGAGTTCCGCGGTGGCCAGCTCGGCGGCGGCGCCCAGGGCCACCGCGAGGGCGACGTTCTCGGTGCCGGCCCGCAGTCCGCCCTCCTGCCCGCCCCCGTACACCTGGGGCTCCAGACGAAGGCCCGGGCGCACGTACAGGGCGGCGACCCCTTTGGGCGCGTACATCTTGTGTCCCGCCACCGTCAGCAGGTCCACGCCCAGACCCTCCACGTCCAGCGGGACCTTCCCGGCGGCCTGGGCGGCGTCGCAGTGGAACAGCGCGCCCCGGTCGCGGGCGATCCGGGCGAGCTCCGCGACGGGCTGCAGCGTGCCGGTCTCGTTGTTGGCGGCCATGACGGAGACCAGCACGGTCCGCGCGCTCAGGGCCCCGGCCAGCACGGCCGGGTCGAGGCGCCCCTCCCGGTCCACCGGCAGACACGTCACCCGCACCCCGTGCAGCCGCCGCAGCGCGCGGCAGGTCTCCAGGACCGCCGGGTGCTCGGTGACCTGGGTGATCACCTCGGGGCGGTCGGCATCCGCGGCGAGCACCGCGCCGCGCAGCGCGAGGTTGTCCGCCTCGGACCCCGATCCGGTGAACACGATCCCCTCGGCCGTCGCCCCGATCAGCGCGGCGACCCGGGCGCGGGCCCGCGCGAGCGCCGCGGCCGGCTCGGCGGCCCAGGCGTGGCCGCTGGAGGGGTTGCCGAACCCGGTGGTGAACCAGGGCCCCATGGCCTCCGCCACCCGCGGGTCGACGGGTGTGGTGGCGTTGTGGTCCAGGTAGACGGTGTCCTCGTCGAGGCCGGGATGCGGCGGCACCTTCATCGGGGGTGGGTCCCTTCGGTCCGGAGGGGGCGTGGGCGGCGCGCCGGGCGGTCGCCGCCGTCAGCCGATCGCCTGCTGACCGCCGTACGCGCCGAGGACGGTGCCGGTGACGTATCCCGCGCGCTCCGAGGCGAGGAAGACGATCGCCTCGACGATCTCGTCGAGTTCGCCGACCCGGTGGAGGACCGTGCTGTGCGCGACGGCCGCCAGTGTGTCCTCGCCCATCTCCACGGTGCCGGGAGTGCGGACCGGCCCCGACGCCACGGCGTTCACCCGTACCCCGCGGGCCCCGAACTCGTCCGCCCAGACACGTGTCATGATCTCCAGCGCCGCCTTGGACGCCCCGTAGACGGCGGCCCCGCGCGCGGGGATGCTCGCCGCCAGGGTGCTCAGGTTGACGACCGCCCCGCGGCCGCGCTCCGCCATGCCCGGGGCGAGGGCGCCGACCAGCAGCATCGGCGCGCGGGCGTTGACGGCCATGTGGAGGTCGAACATCTCGGCCGTGGAATCGGCGGCGGCCGCGAAGCGGTAGACGCCCGCGTTGTTGACCAGCACGTCCACCGCGCCCGCCGCCGCCGCCAGGCGCAGCACCTCGCCGGGGTCGGACAGGTCGGCGGCGACGAACCGGGCCCGCCCGCCCGCGGCGCCCGCCTCCGCGACGACCTCCGCGCCGCGCTCGGGGTCCCGCCCGTGGACGACGACGTCGGCGCCCAGCGCGGCCAGCCGCAGCGCGACGCCGCGCCCGATGCCGGCGGTGCCCCCGGTGACGAGGGCGGTGGATCCGGAGAACTCCTGGGTCACGGCTGGCTCCTCGGCGCGGCGTCGCGATCGGCGGACCCCCGTCACCGTCGGTGTCCGCGCTGGTTGTCTACCTCACGTACCGTCACCGCCCGGGTCGGCTCGCCGCCGGGGCGGCCGTTCGGGGCGGTCGCGCCCGGCGGTTCCGCGGCGGCCGTGCCGTCCTCACGCCTCGCCCTCCAGCACGCCCGCGAAGTGCCGGAACCCCGTCCGGTCCCTGTGCAACGCCCAAAGGGCGCCCGCCAGCGTGGCGGGATCGTTGCGGGGGTGCCCCGGTCTGATGACCCCGGGGACGACCAGCTGCGCGACGTGGATGTCCTCGCAGGCCAGCGTGTCGTGCAGCATCCGTGCGTAGGCGCTTTCCGCCGCGTACGCCACCGAGGTCCCGGCGCGGGCGGGCAGCGGCCGCACCGCGCTGCCGCCGTTGACGAAGAGGATCGTGCCGCGGCCCAGGAAGCGCATGTCGGGCAGCACCGCGTGGACGGCGGTGACCGCGCCGTACAGGGAGAACTCCAGGGGCCCCGCGAAGTCGGCCGGGGTGGTCTCCAGGAGGGGCCTCATGAAGTCGGCGGGCGGGGCCGGACTGTACTGCAGCACCTCGATCGGCCCGAGCGCGGCCGCGGCGGCGTCCAGCGCGGCGCCGAGCGCCGGCGGCTCGCGGACGTCGGCCGCGAAGCCCCGTGCGGTCACGCCGTCCTTGTCCAGGGCGGCGGCCAGGGTGTCCAGACGGTCCTGGTCCCGGGCGACGAGCGCGACGTCGAAGCCGTCGCTGCCGAACTGGCGCGCCACGGCGGCGCCCAGCCCCCGCCCCGCACCGACGATGACCATGGTCGTCATGTCTGTCCCGTGCTCCGTTGTGCGGGCGCTCAGCGCGGTACGAGCTTGAGTGTCGCGGCGCGCGCGGTCCCGGCCACCATGGGCTCCACGTACTCCGCGCTGTAGCGGCCGTACTTGCCGCGGTAGGCCGCGTCGAGCCGCTCGTTGACGGCCGGGTCGTCGACCTCCACGAAGGTGACGTCCCGCTCGACCCCGCCGGCGCTGATCCGGCCCTCGTGCCGGGCCTGCGCGGCGCGGAACCAGGTGCCGCCGCGCCCGCGGTAGGCCCGTACGTAGAGGTCGGCACCGTCGCGGACCACCCAGATGGTGGTCGGCGGGTCGAGGGTGCCGGGGTCGCGCCGGGGCGCGATGGAGAGCTCGTCGGCGCTCTCGATGCGGTCCAGTTCGTCCATCGTCCACGTCGTCATCGGCGCGACTCCTCGGCGGTGTCGGGAACCAGTTCCGTGCTTCCTGGCGCAATGATCGACAACTTCGGCCCCGGGCTGAAGCCGTGTGGGGCCAGACGGGTTCACCACCCCGCCGGCCCACCGGCCGTGGCCGGCCGCGTCGGCGGGGTGGGGGACCAGCTGACGCCCGGGCAGACCGCCGCGGCGGCCCGGTCACCGGAACGGGACAGCGCTGGCAGGACCGCCCCGTGGCCCACGCCGGCCGGGCCTCCCACCGGGCGGTTCACTCCGGGGGAGGGCCTGCGGTGGCCGCGGAGCGGTTCGCCGGGGGAGCCTGAAGGGATCGCCAGCGGCAGAGACCGGGAGGGTGCGTGGGGAGGGCCGACGAAGGGGGCCTCTGCGGTCCGGCCGAGGTGGCCTGGTACATCAGGTTCCTCCCGGTCGTGGTCCTCGTCGGCGGCTTCCTCGTCGACATGCTCAACCCGACGCAGTACACGAGCGCCGCCTTCTACTCGGTCGCGCCGGTGCTCGCGGCGCCGCTGCTGTCGCTGCAGGGGACGATGGTGGTCGGACTCGTGGCGATCACCGCGGACGGGGCGGTCCTGGCCCACTTCGGCCGCCTGCGGGGGCTGAGCGGGATGAGTGAGCTGCTGACGGTCTCGCTGGTCGCCGTGGTCGCGGTGTTCATCAACCGGCTGCTGCAGGTGCGCGAGTCCCGGTTGCGCTCCGCCCGCTCGGTCACCGCGACCGTGCAGCGTGCGGTGCTCCCCGAACCGCCCGCGCGCGTGGGCGACCTGAGGATCGCCGCGTGCTACGAGGCCGCGGAGGCGGAGGCCGAGATCGGCGGGGACCTGTACGCGGTCCAGGACACGCCGTACGGGCTGCGCTGCGTCGTCGGGGACGTGCGGGGCAAGGGCCTGGACGCCGTGGAGGCGGCGACCCTGGTCCTGGGGACCTTCCGGATGGCGGCCGACGAGCGGGCGACCCTCTCGGACGTGGCGGGGCAGATGCACCAGGCCCTGCGGCGGGAGCTGGGGCGGCGCGATGAGGGCGAACGGCTGGAGTGGTTCGCCACCGCGGTGCTGGCCGAGTTCCCGCACGGCGGCGAGTACGTCCGCCTGGTGAACCTCGGCCATCCGGCGCCGCTGCTGCTGCTGCGGGGCGGACAGGTGCGCGCCGCCGAGCCGTCGGAGTACGGGCTGCTCCTGGTGGAGGGGCTGGGGGAGGCCGTGGGGGAGGGGGACGTGGTGGTGGACACGGTGCCGTTCCCGCCGGGTTCGACGCTGCTGCTGTGCACCGACGGCGTCACCGAGGCCCGTGACGCGCGGGGCCGCTTCTACGACCCGCAGGCCCGGCTGGCCGGGGTGCAGCGCGACAGTCCGGCCGGTCTGCTGGAGGCGCTGCTCGCGGACGTACACCGGCACACGGGCGGCCCGACGGACGACGACATGGCACTCCTGGCGGTGATGCGCGACGACCGTCCCCTGTCGCCGGGCTCCCGTCCACGTCGCCGGGCCTCGTGAAATGCGGTGGAGCGGTAGGAACCCGCTGCTTAGAGTCGGCGGATGAGCACACGCACCTTCCGCGTCACCGTCCGCGGCGTCTTCGACGGACTCACCGCCGAGCAGCGCTCGGAACTCCTCTCCCGCGCACCGGAACACGACGTCCTGCGCGCGGCCTTCACCCCCGAGGGCCACCTCACCTACGACATCGCGGCACGCCCCGCCTTCACCTTCCGCTTCCTCGACTCCGGGGAGGCGGAGGAGGACATCCTCGAGGCGACCGAACGTGCCGAGGAGGCGGCCAGGGCGTGGCTGGGGGAGCGCGGCTACGGCCACAAGAACCTCAGGTCCCAGGCCGAGGACCTCTCCCAGGCACCGCTGGGGAAGAGGCAGCGCCGTGCCGCCGCGCGAGGGGACGCCTGACACTTCGCCCCTGACACATCGCCCCTGACCCCACCGCGCTGTCAACTCGGGTTGACACCCCCATGTGTGTCAACGTAAATTGACAGACATGACCGAGGCAACCGATCTCGCCGAGCGGGCGGGTGACCGCGACCCGAGGGTCGGGCTGCGGGCCGTCGCCGCGCTGCGGCGGCTGCTGGAGCAGCTGGAGACCGTACAAGTCAGGAGCGCGCGGGCGCAGGGGTGGTCGTGGCAGGAGATCGCCCACGAACTCGGCGTCAGCAGGCAGGCCGTGCACAAGAAGTACGGGAGGCATTGAGGATGTTCGAGAAGTTCACCAAGAGCGCGCGGGGGGTCGTCGAGGGCGCGGTCGGGCACGCCGAGCGAGCGGGCGACCCGGCGGTCACCGAGCACCACCTGCTGCTGTCGCTGCTCGACCGGGAGGGCACCCGGGCCTCCGCGGCCCTGGCCGCGCTGGGCGTCGACCGGCGCCGCGCGGCCCTGGAGGAGGCGCTGGACGAGACCCGCCGGCGCGGCGGCGTCTCGCGGGCCGATGCCGAGGCGCTGGCCGGACTCGGCATCGACGTCGCCGAGATCGTCGCCCGTGTCGAGGACGCCCACGGCGCCGGCGCCCTCGCCACCGGACGCGGGCCCCGCCGGTGGCGGCCGGCGGGGCGGCGTCCGTTCAGCCGCGGGGCCAAGGGCGTCCTGGAGCGTTCCCTGCGGGCCGCCGTGGGCCGGGGTGACCGCCACATCGGGGACGAGCACATCCTGCTCGCCCTCGCCGTCGGCCCCGGCGTGGTCGCGGACGTCCTCGCCGAGCACGGCGCCTCGTGGGCCGACGTCGAGCGCGTGCTCGCGGCGGAGGGCGGGGGCAGAGCCGAGGCGAGCTGAACGCGCGGCCCGCGGAGGGCAATCGGGTTGATCGTGCGACGGCGGCCGTGCTAATTCTGGCGGGTTTCCGTGACGACGATCATGCCGACCCGAAGGGGGGCCGCCCCATGGTGCCCGGACGACTGGTGACCCTGCGCCCGATGGAGCCCTCGGACGCCGAGGCGCTGTGGCGCTGGAACCACGACCCCGAGGTCATGCGCTGGATGGACGACGGCTATGCCCAGCCCCTCGCGCAGGTGAGGAAGCGCATGGAGGAGCGGCCCCGCAACGCCTACGGCGACGTGCTCCACGGGATCGAGGTGCGGGAGGACGGACGGCTCATCGGCCTCGTGCGGCTGCGCGACGCCGAGCCCGAGACCGGGTGCGCCGAACTCGACATCTACCTCGGCGAGAAGGAGTACTGGGGTCGCGGCTACGCCACGGACGCCATGCGCACGATGTGCCGCTACGGCTTCGAGAAGATGCGCCTGCACAAGATCTCGCTCACCGTCGTGACCGAGAACGAGGCGGCGCACCACGTCTACCGGAAGGTGGGCTTCGTCGAAGAGGGCCGGCTGCGCCAGGTCTTCCGGCGCGACGGCCGGTGGTACGACATGTTCACGATGGGCCTCCTGGAGGGCGAACTCCGCGACTGAGCCGCGGCCCCCGCGCCTGGACGCCCCGGGACGACGTTGATCGCGCGCGGCGCGGGGTTGACGTAGCCTGGGGCCTCCATCGGCAGTGATCCGCAGACGGCACAGGGGGCCGGCGTGACGACAGCAACATGTCCCGATCTCGAGCAGGCCCCGGCCGACGTCGCCGCCACGCCGCCGGACGACGGCTGCGCCGACTGCCTGGCCGCCGGACACCACGACTGGGTCCATCTGCGGCTGTGCCTCACCTGCGGCCACATCGGCTGCTGCGACAGCTCCCCGGGCCGGCACGCCACGGCGCACTACGAGGCCACCGGCCACCCCGTGATCCGCTCGTACCAGCCGGGCGAGGAATGGCGCTGGTGCTTCGTCCACGAGTCCATGGGCTGAGGCCAGGATCCTGCGGCCAGGATCTTGAGGGCAGGGCGCTGAGGCCAAGGCCCACCGCTACTCGCGCTGCAGCGCCGCCTCCTCCAGGTCCAGTTCGCGCATGACGTGGCGCAGCACCTCGTCGTCGATGAGCCGTTCGTCGCGGAAGCGCACGAACTCCTGCCGTTCGGCGTCCAGCATCGCGCGGCGCAGCCGCCGGTAGGCCACGCTCGGCGGCTCCGCGCCGCCGCCGGTCGGGCCGCCCAGCCGTTCCCACGCGGCGTTGCGGCGGGCCTCCGCGGTCTGCCGGAGAGTCTCCAGCACGGCCTGGTGGGAGCCCTGGTTCCCGGACAGTTCCTCCAGGCGCGCCAATGCCGCACGGGCGGCGCTGTGCTGGGCGTTCGCCTCGGCCAGAGCGTCCTCGTACGCCTCCTTGTTGCAGATGCCGAGCCGCCGGATGAGCGGCGGCAGCGTCATGCCGTGCAGCAGCAGCGTGCCGACCGTGACGAAGAAGGTCAGGAACAGGATCTCGTCGCGGCCGGGGAACGGCGCGCCGCTGTCGGTGGTCTCCGGCACCGCGAAGGCGGCGGCCAGCGAGACCACGCCGCGCATGCCCGCCCAGGAGAGCACCACCGGGTACTGCCAGGGGGGATACGGGTCGCGTGCCCGGATCCGCGGGAACATCAGCCGTGGCAGGTACGTCCCGGGGTAGACCCACACGACGCGCGCGGCCACGGTCACCGCCGTCAGCGCGGCACCGGCCGCGACCAGTCGCGCCACGCCCGTGTCGACGGTGTCGACGATGCCCCGCACCTGCAGGCCGATCAGGGCGAAGACGAGGGCTTCCAGCACCGTGTCGAGGGCGCTCCACACCGCGTACACCTGCAGCCGGGAGGTCGCCTCCGTGTCGGGGGAGCGGTGCCCCAGGTACAGGCCGGCCACGACCACGGCCAGTACCCCCGAGGTGTGCGCCTCCTCGCCGGCGAGATAGGCGAGGAACGGCACGAGCAGCCCGAGCGCGCTGGCCAGGTCACCGGGCAGGAAGCGGTGGCCGATGCGGGCCAGCCAGCCGATCGCCAGGCCGATCAGCGAGCCCCCGACCGCCGCCATCAGGAAGACCCCCACGCCCTGCAGCAGGGTGTAGCCGGCGCCGGCCACGGACGCGATGGCCACGCGGTAGGCCGTCAGCCCGGTGGCGTCGTTCACCAGGCTCTCGCCGCCCAGTACGGTCAGCAGGCGGCGCGGCAGCCCCAGCCGGCGCCCGATGGAGGTCGCCGCCACCGCGTCGGGCGGCGACAGCACCGCGCCCAGCACCAGCGCCGAGCCCAGCGGCAGCCCCGGAACCAGCCAGAACGCCGCATAGCCGATCGCGACGGTGGTGAACAGCACCAGCCCCACGGCCAGCAGACCGATGGGGCGCAGATTGTCCCGGAAGCGCAGGTAGGAACTCTCCCGCGCCGAGGAGTACAGCAGCGGGGGCAGGACCAGCACCATCACCAGTTCGGGCTCGATGGCGTAGGCGGGGATCCCCGGCACGAAGGACGCGCACAGGCCGACGGCGACCAGCAGCAGCGGGGGAGACACCCCCATACGCCGGGCGACGGCGGTGACGAGCACCGCACCGACCATGAGCGTGACCAGTGCCAGCCCCTCCACGGACGTCCCCTCCAGCCCTGTGGCGGCGCACGCCGCACGTGTGGCACGACTGTACTGGTGGGGCGGGCGGATCAGCCCCCGGTGGTGGCCGCGGGGGCGGGCACGGCGTCGGGGAGGCCGATGAACATCGTTCGGTGCAGGGTCTGGACGTGCTCCTGGGCGACCGCGGCAGCTGCCGCGCGGTCCCCTTGGCGCAGGGCGCGGACCAGGGCCCGGTGCTCGGCGTTGGAGGCGCGCAGCGCGTCGAGCGGGTAGGGCAGGTAGTACCGGTAGAGCTCGCGGACGACCGCCGCGTACGGGACGACGACCGACGGTGTCCCGGTGGCCGAGGCGACCGGGAGGTGGAACTCCTCGTCATGGCGGTGGAACTCGGCTCAGCCGGTCACCCGGTCCATGACGTCGACCAGCCGCTCCAGTTCGCGCAGCGCGGCGTCGTCGGCGTGGCGGGCGGCGAGATGGGCGATGCCGCACTCCAGGACCAGCCGGTGGTCGATCAGCCGGCGCACCGCGTCGGTGTCGGAGCGGTAGCTGCCGACCGCGCTGACCGAGCCCTTCGCCGGATGCTGCGCGACCAGCGTGCCGCCGTGTGGCCGCGGCGGCGCTCCAGCAGCCCGTCGTCGCACAGGGCCACCAGCGCCCGGCGCACCGTGATCTCGCCGACGTCCAGCGCCGTGGCGATCACCGCCGCGGCGGGCAGCCGCTCGCCGGGGGCGAGCAGGCCTAGATCGAATGGCCATGTCTATCCGGGCGCGCACCGTGTCGAGCGCGCACAGGCGGCGGATGCCGCCCAGGGCCGGGGTGCCCTCGCTAGCGGATCGGGGGCGGGCTGGGTCTGGCTGACCCACGACGCCTACACTGCTCCCCGCCGGTCGCAAGCCGGGGAACTGGCACGCGATCTCACCGGCTTCCGCCACGCGCATCGTGCGAGCGACCCCGGAGGTGCGTCGGTGGAAAGCGTCTTCCTGGCCTCCACGCCACCATGCCCCTGCCCGCACGGGCAGAACTACGTGGTCCCCCATTGCGACGAGCACCCGATCCAGTTCACCCACGCTTCGGGCGGTTTCGAGGGGACCTACTTCAACTTCGGCATGCGACGCGAGTCCCGGCGCGCGGGCGGCTCGGCCGACCTGCTCGTCCGTGAACTCCTCGACGCGGGCATCGTGGGCCGCGACACCCCGCGGTACGACGCGGACCCCGCCTTCAACGCCGACGGCACCCACACCGTGCGCATCATCGCCGCTCATTTCGGGCCGCCCTCACCGCCTCTCACGCTCTCGCAACCCGGGTGAGGACGAGGAGCGGAGCATGGCGAGGGTGCGCAGTCCGCGGGCGAGGACCTCGGGATCGTCGTGCGCGGCGCCGTACTGGATGCCCGAGACGGCGTCGAGGGCGCTGTCCACGGCCAGGCGTTCCTCCTCCAGCGGCGTGAGCCGGCGCCCGTAGCCGGTCAGGAAGGCCTCGTGCAGGTCCGGCCGGCCGGTCCAGGCGTCGGAGAGCCGTACGAGGTCCCGGAGAGCCGGTTGCGGCTCGCTGCGCTCGAAGTCGATCACGGCGAGCCGGCCGGACCACAGCAGGTTGCGCAACTGGAAGTCGCCGTGCGTGGGGACCAGGTCGAGGGCGGGAAGGCCGGCTGACCGGGCCGCCAGAGCCCGGACGAACTCCTCGTCCCCCGGGCCCAGGTGGGCACGGGCGCCGTCCAGGTGCCGGTCCAGCCTGCGCACGGCAGGCTGCCCTTCGCCCGCGGAAGGGGTGCGGGGCGGCGTGCTGCCGTGTACGGCGGCGGCGAGCGCGCCGATGCGGACGAAGACGGCTCGTTCCTCCTCCGGGGTGCGGAGCACACCGTCGCCGAGGGGGCGGCCGGGGACGGCGGTGACGACGACCGCCGGCAGCCGTTCGTCGGCCGCGACCAGGCGCGGTGCGGCATTTCCCAGGGCAGGCACCCACGTCCGGTAGGCGGTCACCTCCCGGCCGTGGAAGCGGTCGTTCTGGTGGACCTTGACGTACCTGACGAGGCCGTCCGCACCGTCGGCCCGCCACACCCGGCTGCCCTCACGGGGCCAGGACGCGTCCGTCCAGCGCGCGATCGGGCCGACCGCGCGCTCCGCGAAGCGGCGCACCGCGGATCCCGGGCCGCCCGGTGCGGAGTTCACGCCCAACCCGACTCGGTGTAGGCGCGGCCCGCCCGGATGCCCTCGATCGCGGCCCGGGTGTACGGCACGAGGCGTTCGGGGAGGGCGTCCGGGTGCCACCAGCGCCAGGACAGGCACTTGTCGGGCTCACGGACCACCGGTTCGCCCTGCCAGCGACGTACCCGGAAGACCAGTTGCATCCGGGGCCGGCCGCCCGCCGCGTCCAGGAGGTGCACGGCGTGCGCGAACTCTGCGTCCTGCGGGCTGATCCGCAGGCCCGCCTCCTCGTCCGCCTCCCGGACCAGGCACGCCACGGCGCTCTCCCGTTCGCAGTGCCCGGCCGGGAAGTGCCACTCACCGCCGGCGAACGCGGAGTCGGGGTGGCGCAGCCCCAGCAGGACCTCGCCGGCGGGGTTCTCCAGGTACAGGTGCGCGCCGACGATGTGCAGCTCGCTCCGGCCGCCCGCCACCGTGCCGGCGCCGGGCGCGGCGGCCGGGCCGGCGTGCCGGCGGACGAGCTCCAGGGTCGAGTGGCCCAGCCGGAGCCGCGGCATGACCTCGGGCCGGAACCACCGGAGCATGACGCCTCCGGTGAGTTCCAGGGCGTCCGGGTCGCCGTTCCAGCGGGCGGTGAACACCTGGACCGGGAGGAACGACCCTTCCTGGTCGTGGACGAGTTCCACCGCGAAGGCGCGCAGCGCCGGCAGGTCGAGCCCCGCATCCTCGCGCAGTTCACGGCGGGCCGTCGCCTCCAGGGACACGTCGTGCGGTTCACGGCCGCCGCCGGGCAGCGACCACGTGCCGGGGTTCCGGATGCCGGGACCGCGGTCCCGCAGGTGCAGGAGGTACTCGCCGCGGTCGTTGTGGACGAGCACCGAGGCGTTGCGGGGTTCTGCGGCCGGTTCAGCGGCGTGGACCGAGGTCAAGCGAGCCTCCAGGGCGGTTCCGGGGACGTGCGGTCACCAAGGTCAACGATCGGGGACGTCCGACGGCAGGCCCGTTCCGGCCTTTCTGCGCGCACCCCCCCCGCGGACCGCTGGGACAAGTCCGTGGGGGTGGCACCAACTCGCTGCTTCACCAGCTAAGTTGTGTGCAGATCAGATCGCGTATTCGAGTCCCCAGGGGATGGCCATGACCAGCGGCAGCGAAGCTCCCAACGACTACGACTCCGCCGAGCAGCTCCGCAGGCGGATCGACACCACCAAGGCGCATCCGGCGCGCGTGTACGACGTCTTCCTCGGCGGCAAGGACAACTACCCCGTCGACCGCGAGGCGGCCGCGGCCGCGCTGGCCGCCAATCCCCGCGGCTATTTGGACGTGCGGCACAACCGGGACTTCCTGCGCCGCGCGGTGAACCACATCGCGGGCGAGACCGGCATCCGCCAGTTCCTCGACATCGGCACCGGGCTGCCCACGCAGGAGAACGTGCACCAGATCGCCCAGCGCATCGTCCCCGACGCGCGCGTGGTGTACGTCGACAACGACCCGGTCGTCCTGGCTCACGCGCGGGCGCTGCTGACCAGCGGACCGAAGGGCCGGACCGACTACATCGACGCGGACCTGCACGACCCCGCCGCGATCCTGCGCGCGGCGGCCGGCACGCTGGACCTCACCGAGCCCGTCGCGCTCGTGCTCGTCGCCGTCCTGCACTTCGTCGAGGACGACGAGGCCTACGGCATCGTCAAGCACCTCGTCGACGCGCTGCCCTCGGGAAGCCACCTCGTGCTCAGCCACCTCACCTCCGACCTCAACGCGGAGCAGATCGCCAAGGTCGCCAAGACCTACCAGGACCGCGGCTTCTCCTTCGTGCTCCGCGAGCACGCCGAGGTGCTGCGCTTCGTCACGGACAACGGCCTGGAGATCGTGGAGCCCGGCCTCGTCCCGGTGCACCACTGGCGCCCGGACGACGCCGACGACACCCTCGCCGCCCATGCCGACGCCTCCCCGGAGTTCGTCGAGGGCCTCGAGGACATCGACAAGATCCGCTACCGGAGCATCACCGACGTCACCGACGCGGACATCAACGTCTACGCCGTGGTGGCGCGCAAGCCCTGACGCCGCGGCGCCCGGCGCCGCCTTCCCGGAAGGGGACGCGGCGGCGTGCGTCAGCCGCGGCGGTAGATCGTGATCGAGTGCCCCACCTCGTCGATCGGCTCGCTGCCGGCGATGAGTTCGGCCAGTCGGCCCTCTGCCTTGGCGACCGAGGAGTCCGACACCACGAGCAGCCCGTGCACCCGGTCCTCGGGTACCTTGCGCGGGTCGGCGGCGTCGATGCCGTAGTGGGCGGGGACTCCGCTGCCCTTGTAGACCAGCCACACCCGCTCCCCGGGATACCTCTCACGGAGCCGGTCGGCGAGAAGGCCCAGGTCCTGGCCCCAGTCGACGTTGGAGTCGTGCAGGCGCAGATGGGTCTTCGACGTGCCGCCGAATGCCTCGTTGGAGTACTGCAGGTAGTACGGGAAGGTCCGCAGCGAACTGACGGCGACGAAGGCGACGAGCGCCGCCGCGGCCACGTCCGCCCACCGGCGCCGCAGGGCGGTGACACAGGCCGCCGCGACCGCCCCGAACACCGGCAGGAAGACCACGTAGCGGACGCCGAAGTCCCGCGATCCGGTCATGGCGGCCGCCGTCAGCACGGCGGCGGGGACGAGCAGATACGGCGCGGCGGCGCGCAGCCGGGGAACGGCGCGCAGCCGGGGAACGGCGAGCAGCGCGGCCGTGCCGGCGAGCCACAGGGCGAGCATGCCGAGCGGGGTCTTCACCAGCACCGCGGCGGGCAGGTAGTACCAGAGCGCCCCGCTGTAGTGACGGCCGAAGAGGAAGCCCTCGAACGTCGAGTCCTCGAAACCGAACTGGACCGCCATCCCGTCCGCGTACGCCCGGGGGAGCGGGAGGGCGTCCACGGCCAGGGCCCGCAGGCCGTGCAGGTCCGGCAGGGTGTCCGGCGCCGTCCAGCGCAGCCGCGGGTCGACGGCCAGGTAGGCCGCCCACACCACGGCGACGGCGACGAGCCCGACCACGCCCGCCGCGACCGCGGCGCGCCGCAGCGACCGTGCGGTGCCGGGCCGCTCCGTCCCCCGCCCGTCCGCGTGCCGTACCGACAGCGCGGCCAGGAGCAGCAGGACCGGCACCGCGGGGAGCGCGCTCATCCGCGTGGCGAGCGCCGCGCCCAACGCCGCCCCGGCGAGCGGCAGATGGAGCCGGGGACGCTCGCGGGCCCGCCACAGCGCCCACACCGACGTCAGCAGGAAACCGGCGGCCGGGACGTCGAGGGTGGCGAGCGAGCCGTGCGCGATCACGTCCGGGGAGAACGCGTACAGGGCGAGCGCGAGCAGCCCCCCGAGGGGCCCGGTGAGATCGCGCGCGAAGGCGAGCACCACCAGTCCGAACAGCAGCGTCAGTGCGATCATCGGCAGCCGGGCCGCCAGCATCAGGCGCCAGGGATCGTTGCCGGACTCGTACAGGACGCTGCGCCCGAGCTCCGTCTGGTCGCCCTCGAAGGCCGGGTCGAGGCGCGGGTGGGCGAAGGCCAGGCCGCCGGCGATGACCAGCTTCCCGAGCGGCGGGTGTTCGGGGTTGAACCGCAGGCTGTGCTCCCGCAGATAGACCGTCGCGGTGCCCACGTACACCGGCTCGTCGATGGTGGGCGTCTGCCGGACGGCCGTCGTGACCATCGCGAACGCCATCTGCGCGAGGAACGCCAGCACGGCCAGGACGTAGAGCGTGCTGCGGTGCCGCGCGGGAACCGGGAGGCGGCGCACCGGCACCGTGACGACGGCGGCGGGTGTCGCCGGATCGGGGGACACCGCGGCGGGCGAGGGCCGTTCCTGCGTCATGGTGCGCTTACCCCGTCGCGTGTCCCTGTGGCGCCGTGTCCCCGCGCCGACGCCCTGCGGGTGGGCGCCGCGGGACAGACTAGCCCCGCCGTCGCCCCCACGCGCGGGGTTGGGGCTGTTGCGCGGGACGCGTGCGGGACGCCGTACCGTGGGCTCATGGCAGTCCCCGAGCTGATCCGCATCGTCTCCCGCTCCTCCCCGATGGCGCTGGCCCAGGTCGAGCGCGTTCGCGCGGAACTGGCCGCGCTCAACCCCGGCATCCGGACCGAGGTCGTGCCCGTCACCACGTCCGGTGACCGCTGGATGGGCGACCTCGCCCGGCTCGGCGGCAAGGGCGCGTTCACCAAGGAGGTGGACGCCGCACTCCTGGAGGGCCGGGCCGACCTGGCCGTTCACTGCGTCAAGGACGTCCCCGCCGACCGTCCGCTGCCCGCCGGTACGGTCTTCGCCGCGTTCCTGAAGCGGGACGACATCCGCGACGCGCTGGTGCACCCCGGTGGGCTCACGCTCGACCGGCTCCCTCCCGGCACGCGCATCGGCACCTCGTCCGTGCGCCGCATCGCGCAGATCATGGCCTCGCACCCGCACCTGACCTGCGTCCCCATGCGGGGCAACGCCAACCGGCGGCTGGAGAAGCTCGCGGCGGGCGACGCGGACGCGCTGCTCCTGGCCGTGTCGGGGCTGGAGCGCATCGGCAGGACCGACGTCATCAGCGAGGTGCTGCCCGTGGAGACGATGATCCCGCCGATCGGTGCCGGCGTCCTGGCCCTGCAGTGCCGGGAGGGCGACGCCCAGACGATCGACGTCGTGAGCGACCTCGGCGACCCGGCCGCGCACCGGGAGACCATGGCCGAGCGGATGTTCCTGCACGTCCTTCAGGGCCACTGCAACAGCCCGATCGCCGGCTACGCCCGCGCCGAACGCGACGGCAGGCTCTCGCTGCGGGCCCGGGTCTTCTCACCGGACGGCAAGACCGTCCTCGACGCCCACGAGTGGGCCGGCCCCCTGGATCCCGCCACCCTCGGGACGTCGGTCGCGGTGGCACTGCTGCGGCAGGGTGCCCGCGAGCTGATCGACAGCATCGGGCACTGACGGGACCCGGGGCGGCTCTTGACCCCGCGGCGGCGCCGGGGAGACTGGTGGGCGCCGCCGGCCGACAACTGCCGGCCGCCGTCCGTCACCGCCCTGGGAGAGCCGATTGTCCCGCCGCCACCCCCGCGTGCTCGTCTGCACCCGTACCACCGCCTACCGGCACGACTCGATCCCCGACGGGGTCAGGGCCCTCACCGAACTGGGGGAGCAGCAAGGCTTCCGGGTGGACGCCACCGAACGGCCCGAGGACTTCGAGGGGACGCGCCTGCGCCCGTACGACGCCGTGGTGTTCCTCTCCACCAGCGGGGAGGTGCTCGGCGACGCGGGCCGGGCCGCCCTCGCGGCGCACCACGCGGACGGCGCGGGGTTCATGGGCGTGCACGCCGCGGCCTGCACCGAGTACGACTGGCCGTACTACGGGGAGCTGCTGGGCGCGCGCTTCACAGGGCATCCGCCCCTGCAGAAGGGCACGGTCCTGGTCGAGGACGCCGCCCATCCGGCCACCGCGCACCTGGGCGGGGCCTGGAAGGTCACCGACGAGTGGTACGACTTCGACCGCAGCCCCCGCCCCGGGGTGCGGGTCCTGGCCTCCGCCGACGAGTCCTCGTACACGGGTGGCTCGATGGGCGCCGACCATCCGCTGGTCTGGTGCCACGAGTACGGCGGAGGGCCCGTCTTCTACACGGCGCTGGGCCACTCCGCGGAGGCCTACCAGGACGCCGCCTTCCGGGCCCACCTGCTGGGCGGGCTCCGGTCGGTGCTGCCCGGGGCGGCGGACTGAGCGGGGCCTTCGTGCCCGCGCTCAGAGGCGCCGCAGCACGGCGACCACCTTGCCCAGGATGACCGCCTCCTCGCCGGGGATGGGGTCGTAGGCCGGGTTGTGCGGCATGAGCCAGACCCGGTCGCCCTCGTGCTTGAGCCGCTTGACGGTGGCCTCGCCGTCGATCATCGCGGCCACGATGTCGCCGTGGTCGGCCGCGTCCTGACTGCGCACCGTGACCCAGTCGCCGTCGCAGATCGCGACACCCGTCATGGAGTCGCCGACCACCTTGAGGGCGAACAGCTCGCCGGCGCCGACGATCTGCCGGGGGAGCACGAAGACCTCGTCGACCTGCTCCTCGGCGAGGATCGGCGTACCGGCCGCGATGCGGCCGATCACCGGCACCCGCGCGGACGGCGAGGCGCTGACGGGCTGCGCGCCCGGCTCGGCGTCGTGCTGCGAGGGCCAGGAGCACCGCACGCGGTAGGCGCGCGGGCGGTGCGGATCCTGTTCGATGACGCCCTTGCGCTGCAGCACCGCCAGTTGGTGCGCGACCGAGGAGGTGCTGGCCAGGCCCACGGCCTCACCGATCTCGCGCATCGAGGGCGGGAATCCGCGGTTCTCCACCGAGCTCAGGATCGCCTCGACGATGCGGGTCTGACGGTTGGTCAGCCCGTCCGGGCCGGGATTGTCCGAGCCCTGCGGACGCCCACGGCGCACTGTCGTAGTGGTGGGCTCCATGCCCCGTCCCTCCCTGTGCGGATCTCGCTGCGATACGTAACGTTACCCTGCTCCAGGACGCTTTTGGAACGCGTGTGCGAAATTCAGTGAAGATCCGTGCGCACGCCGCGCGGAACGGGCGGGGATCGCGGGCTGATTTCGCTGTCACGAACCGAGCGGCCGCCCGGTCGGCTATTGGGGGTCGTATGTTCGAGGGCCGGAGCGGAATGGGGCGGGAATCGGACCGGAATGCGGCCGCAATTCCCCGGCCCCGGCGGGGACATCCGCCCGGCGACCCGTACGGCGATGGCAAGCCCGGAATCACGGGGACCGGGCTCGGGGACGGCGTGCCCCCCGGCCCGGAGGAAATCGCCCTCTGTGTAGGCTGGAACGGCTGGCAGGGCAGATGTGACGGTGGAGGAAAACGCGACGATGCAGCCAGGGGACGCGGAGCGCGACGGTTCGCTCGACGAGGCCGCGGCGGTGTTCACGGCCCTGCGCCCCCGATTGTTCGGCATCGCGTACCGGATGCTCGGCAGCGCCGCGGAGGCCGAGGACGTCGTCCAGGACGTCTGGCTCAAATGGCAGGCAACGGACCGCGACGCGGTGGAGAACCCGACCGCGTTCCTGACCACCGCGACGACCCGGCTGGCCATCAACGTCACCCAGTCCGCCCGCGTCCGGCGCGAAGGCTATGTCGGGCCCTGGCTCCCCGAACCGGTCGACACCCGCTCCGACCCCGCGCTGGGCGCCGAACGCGGCGAGGCGGTGGAGATCGCGGTGCTGCTCCTGCTGGAGCGGCTGACGCCCACCGAGCGGGCGGCATACGTGCTGCGCGAGGCGTTCGACTACCCGTACCGCGAGATCGCCGGCGTACTCGACCTGAGCGAGGCCAACTCCCGTCAACTGGTCAGCCGCGCCCGCAAGCACATCGCCGCCGGGCGGCGCGAGCAGGTGGGCACGGCGGAGCACCGCCGCCTCCTCGAGGCGTTCGTGGCGGCCGCCCGGGCGGGCGACATGGCCGGCCTGGAGAAGCTGCTCGCCACGGACGTGGTGAACTACGGCGACGGTGGCGGCGCCGTGCGCAACGCCGCCAAGGTCCCCGTTTTCGGCAGTGCCAAGGTGGCGCGGTTCATCACCGCCTTCGCCCCGCGCTTCTGGCTCGACACGGACGTGGTGTGGGTCGAGGCGAACGGGCAGACCGCGGCACTCGTCATCCACGCCGGCACGCCGATGGCCCTGCTGAGCATCACCGCCTCCGAGCGGGGCATCGACCAGCTGATGTGGGTGCTGAACCCGGCGAAGCTGACGGGCTTCAGCTCCGTGGCGGCGGGCCCGGCCGAGCCGTCCGCGTAGGCCCGGCCCGGGTCGTACCGGGAGCCGACGCGTCAGGCGTCGGCGGCGGTCCGGCCGGGGGCGACGTCCCCCGCGCGCAGCAGGCGGAGGAAGGCCTTGAGGCCCGTGATGATCTCCTCGTTGTCCGTGAGCCGGTCGATCGTGGCCTCGAACTCCCGCGCCAGCGCGGTGATCCGGCGGTCGGCGTCCTCGGCCCGCTCGTACACCGAGACACCCAGCGCGTCGACCGTCCGCCGCAGTTCGGCCAGGGCCCGGTACTGCTCCTCGGCCTTGCCCTCGAGGACCTTGACGCCGTTGTCCGTGCGCTCGACGCGCTGCTTCAGCGCCAGGACGTCGTCCCGCGGATGGGTGACGTCCTTCAGCAGGGTGCCCAGCCGTCTCCGCAGCTGTCCGAACCACGCGCCCGCCGGACGGAACACCGTGCTCAGGAGGAAGAATCCGGCGATCCAGTACCCCGCGCCGCGGCCGGACGCCACCGTTGCCGCCACCACCCCGGCCGCCGTGAGCAGATGACCCGCCAGGGCGACCCATAGCATCGTCCGGGCGATCCGCGCGGCCTCGGCGTCCCGTGCCTGAGGGACCGTCAGCCCCTTCTCCCGGCTCACGGCGATCTCGGCCAGCACCGACCGTGCCCGGAAGTAGACGTTCCACGGCACCGTGAGCAGGACGAGCAGCCACAGCAGGCACAGCACCCCGGCTCCCGTACCCAGGACCACGGGCAGCGGCGCGCCCACCGCGTAGACCAAGGCCAGCGCACCCGCCGTCACCGCCGACGCCAGCGCCGCGCCCAGGAATCTCCCCATGCCCGCCTCCACCCCCCCCATCCGAGCTCTCGTCGCCTTCATCGTCCCGCCCGGTCGGGGCCCGGGCATGAGTACGGCTACTCACTCCGCCTCCGTCCCGGTGCGGTGCCGGAGGGACCGGTGGGATGGAATCGGCGCGGTTCCAGGCCCCTTTCCGTGGCCGGAGGACACCGGAGGTCGGAAATAGGGGCGCGCTCAGCGGGGCAGGGTGATCGTGCGGTGGACGACGTACCCGTCGAGCCCGGCCGTCCCCTACCGGCCCGTCGCGGTCCCGTTGACGGCCACGGCGCCCGTGCGCAGCCGGCGCGCGACGGCGACGGCGTGTTCGGGGTCGGCCGACCAGACGCCGCCTGGCAGGCGGTACTCGGAGTCGTTGTCCAGCCGCACGGCGTCGTCGTCCCCGTCGTGGGCGATGACCGTGAGGACCGGGCCGGAGATCTCGTCCTGGGCGATGCGCATGCGGTGGTCGACGTCCGCGAGGACCGTCGGGGTCACGTAGTAGCCCTGCTCCAGACCGGCGGGGACCCGGGAACCGCCCGTCACCAGGCGAGCGCCCTCCTCTGCACCGAGGTCGATGTACGACATCAGGCGTTCCCGCCGCTCACCGCCGGCCATCGGCCCGATCGAGGTGTCCGGATCGGCCGGGTCGCCCACCTTCAGGGATCCCACGGCCTCCGCGACCGCCGCGACGACCTCCCGGGGGATGAGCGCGGCGACGACGCCGACGGCCTCGCGCCGCACGATGGTGTCGAACGCCGGGGAGGGGTCGCGGGAACGGACGGTCTCCTCCCAGCCCTGCTCCTCGGCGGCCTTCACAGGCGTCGACCCGCCGCGTGAGGGAGGCCTGCTCCGCGTCCGCGAACCGGCGGGGCGTCCCCGTCGCGGCGGACACCCGCGCCGCGGCCTCCGCCGCGCGTTCCTCGCGCAGCCCGTTCACGCGGCGGATCACCTCCTGCCGCTCCTCGGGGTCCATGTGCAGCCACGGCCCGCTGTTGAAGGCCGCGCGCGCCGTCGCGACGGCGACGTCGGCGTCGCCCGGTGCGGCCTGCGCGGCGCGCCCGAGCAGGGAGCGGTCGTGCGGGGAGCGGGCGGGCGCCCGCCGCCGGCCCTGCTCAGCGCGGCCCGGGCCGGCGCAGCCCCGTCGGCCGGTCGCCATGGACGGGCGGCCCGCTCGGGCGGGTGCGGCAGTCCTTCCTCCGCGCATGGCGGCTCCCCGAACCCGCCGGACCGCCGCGACCCGGGCGGCCGGGTCCGGTGACCCGAGCAGGTGCCGATATGCCACTTACGGAATTTTTCACGGGAAACATTCCGTAAGAGATGATTCGTCACTTGTTCGATCTGCCGGGCGCCGCGCGGGAAGTCACGCGCGAAAGCCGCGCCCACCGGTCTCCCGTGGGCGCGGCTTCCGCTTCCGTGAGGTGCGCCGCCGAAACGCTGGTCGCAGGCCTGTGGTTGCCGGTGGCCGGACGTTCGGACGGCGCCGGGTGCCGGTCGTGGACCGGTGCCCGGTGGGGGGTCTTACCGGCCGCCGCCGCCACCGCCGTGGCCGCCGCCGCCACCGCCGTGGCCGCCGCCACCGCCGCCGTAGCCGCCACCGCCGCCGCCGTAGCCGCCACCGCCGCCGCCGTGGCCGCCGCCGCCCCAGCCGCCGCCGTGGTCGCCGTAGCCGCCCCAGCCGCCCCAGCCGCCGTAGCCGCGGTCGTAACCGCCGTAGCCGCCGCCGTAGCCGCCACCACCGTGACCGCCACCGCCGCCGCCGCCGTGGCCGCCGCCACCGCCGCCACCGCCGCCGTGTTCTGCGTAACTGACTGCTGCTGAGGCCGGTGAGCTCGTCGGTGCCGCGACGGCCGTTGAGGCCGCACCCCCAAGGGCGAGCGCAAGGCCTGCCACTGCGGCGAGGGGCCACTTGGAAATACGCATGAGAACTCTCCTAGCCAGGTCGGGTTCCTGGGCGTGGACACGGTTCAAGGGCAACTACGCCGGACAGTCCGGTCGGCGCCCCACCCCCCGCTGCGGATTGTGAGTCCCACAGTCAAGTGGTGATGTTCGAAATGTTGCCTTTGCCACTATTCGTCCACGTCCCCCACGCTCCGACCGCCAGGTCGTGACGTCAAGGAGCGAGCCTGGTAGTGCCACTACCAGGCTCAGGGGGGAAGCGCCGGAACCGGGGGCGTCAGCCGCTCGGCGAGTCGTCGTCGAAGGGCTCGTCGCTCCACCGGAACCAGGCCTGGTCGTCCTCGATGTGCAGCAGGAACTCGGCCACGGGCCCCGAGGGCGAGCACAGCGTCACCGCGCGCGCACCTCGCCGTAGGCCGACTCCCACGCGGCCCAGGGCTCGTCCTCATCGGCCGGTGCGGTCATCGCGGCCTGCATCAGTGCGAGTTCCCGGGCGAACAGCGGCCCGACCCGGGCGAAGACGGGGGCGGGAGCGAACCGCCCCGACAGCCACGGGAAGCCGGCCTCCTCGACCGTGATCTCCCAGACGGGTTCCCCGTCGCTCAGCACCCGCCAGGTCTCGCCCACGAACCCCATCGTGTCCTCACCAGCCCTCCGTGGCCCTCAGGGCCCCCTATGCGCCCGCCTGCTGCGGCTCCTCGTGCAGCGCGGAGTCGGCCGCGCCCCGGGTGAAACCGGTGAACGACACGCGCAGGCCGGCGCGTTCGGGGGAGCAGCAGAACGGTCCCGCGGTGGCGACGGCGTCCGGGGCGAGCGGGGCCAGCCGGACCAGCCGCCAGGGGCCGTCGTCGCGGCGTGCGCGGATCGTGACCGCGTCCCCGGAGCGGCTGGCGCGCACGGTGACGGAGTGCCCGGCCCAGTCGGGCACCGGCGCCAGAGACCAGTCCGACACCCCGCGGGTGACGACCGCGCCGAGGTGCGGCACACCGTCGGACATCTCGATCCCGGCCTTGACCCAGGTCTCCGCGTCGACGCGGATCATGAGCCCGGCCTGGTCGTACAGCGTGTCGAAGTCCGCGCGGAAGGTCACCTCCGTCGACGAGTCCGCCGGGAACGCGGCGAGCAGCGCATGCCCGTCGTCGCGGACGAAGCCGTAAGCGGTGGTGCGCCAGAAGTCGCTGCGGTCGCGGGTGGTCACCAGCATCCCCGATCCGTCCGCCTCCGCGTGCTGCGGGGCGTTGAGCCACGTGGCCTCGTCCCAGTCGACCGGGCGCTGCTCGTTCATGGTCCGTCCTTCCGGTGGGACGGGCCCGCGGACACGTTGCCGCGGGCCGCCTCTGGCGTGGGGCGGGCCCAGCGTAGATCAGCGTTCCGGCCGCGGAACACACGGGCGGGGCGCGGCCGCGGCTCATTCCCGCTCGGGGGTGGAGGGCGGCACCCTCGTGGACGGACCGGGCTCGGGGCCGCCGGACAGCGCCGACGGGGCGTCGACCGTCTGCGGTCCGTGCGACAGGACGATGCCCGCACGCTCCCGCCGCACGGTGATCAACGCGGCGTCGTCGCCGAGCCGTCCGCCGCAATAGGCGAGGAGGTCCTCGCGTACGTGCCGCACCAGGTCCTCCGGGGTCTCGCGACCCCGCCAGGACGCGACGCGCTCGGCGAGGGGGTAGAAGCGGCCGGACCCGTCACGGGCCTCGGTGACGCCGTCGGTGTACAGCAGCAGGATGTCGCCGGGAGCGAAGGGGAAGGTGTCCACGCCCGGGTGCGAGGGCTGCAGCAGCCCCAGACCGATGGGCGGCGCCGGCTGGCTGGGGTCGAGCGGCGTCAGGCCGTCGGCGGCCAGCCGGAGCGGGGGCGGGTGGCCGCAGTTGAGGATGCGTACCTCGGGACGGTCGTCGGGGAAGTCCACCAGGATCGCGGTGATGAACGACTCGACCGCGGCGTCCTCCTGCAGGCCGTCACCGCCGGCCTGCGCGGCCTTCCAGGACACCGTGGCCTCCAAGTGCGCGTACAGCGCGGGCAGCGGCGGAGCGCGGTAGGCGACGCTGCGGAACGCTCCGAGCAGCAGGGAGGCGTCGCCGATCGCGGGCAGGCCCTTGCCCCGGACGTCCCCGATGAGCAGCCGGGTGCCGCCGGGCGTGCGCACCGCCGCGTACAGGTCGCCGCCGATCCGGGCCTGGTCCTCGGCGGCCTGGTAGTCGCAGGCGAGCCGCAACGGGCCGATGAGCTCCGGCAGCGGCTGCAGGACGACCTGCTGCGCTGCCTCCGCCACCGAGCGCACCTGCTGCAGCTCGGCCTGGTGGCGTTCGCGCAGCCTGACGAAGACCACGGTGAAGGCGGAGACGAGGACCAGCGCGATGATCTCGCTCTGGCGGTACGAGGTGGTGATGGTGCCGTCGGCCACCGACACCACGGTGAGCGCCGCCACCGCGAGCCCCCCGATGAGGGCGGTGAGCCGGAGCCCGCCGAACGACGCGGTCAGCGCCGGCGCCACCACCAGGAGCGGGCCCAGGTGGCCCTCCGTGGGGATCAGCAGATCGCTGATGACGATCGCCACGATCAGCAGAACCGGGACCGCGATCAGGGCGGGATTCCGCTCCGCGGACCAGTAGGTGCCTGCGCGTGGTGCAAGACGCATACCTCTTGCTTACACCTCTCCCGCCGACCCCGCCCGTGGCGGAACTCCGGCCGGTACGGGCAGCAGCAGGGCCGTCACGTTGTCGTGGCCGCCCGCGTCGAGCGCGTACCCGACCAGCGAACGCGCGCCGTCCAGCGGCCCCCCGCCGAGCCCGGAGGCGGGTGCGGCGGCCAGCCGGTCGCGCAGGGCCTCGGCACCGGGGAGGTACCGCCACAGCCCGTCGGTGCACAGCAGGAGGCGGCCCGGGACGGACGGCCGGCCGCTGCGCACCCGCGGCGCCGGCTCGCCGCTCCCGGCGCCCAGCCAGCCGGTCAGGGCGTCCAGTTCACCGGTGTCGTCGTCGGTCAGCGCGATGGCCAGGCCCTCGTCCGGCAGCCAGTACGCCCGGCTGTCGCCGATCCAGGCGCACCACAGGCCGCCCGGACCGGTGACGCCCGCGACGAAGGTGCAGGCCGGTGCCTCGTCCGGAGAGACGGCGAGCGCGGCGACCGCGCGTCCCGCTCGGCGGGTGGCGTCCTCGAGCGCGATCTCCGGCGCGGTCCCGGAGAGCAGCGCCGGCGCCAGCGCGCCCGAGGCGACCTCGGCGGCGAGCCGGGCGGCCCGTTCGGACCGGGGCGACATGGACACCCCGTCGCACACCACGCCGATCGTCCACGCGCCGGCCGTGGTCACGGCCATCGCGTCGGCGTTCACCTCGCGCCGCTTCCCCCGGTCGCTGACGCCCGCCGCACCGCCCGCGATGGCCTCCACCCGCGACCGGAACGCCGGCTGCGCGACGCCGCAGTCCCAGCAGTGACCGTCCGGGGCCACCGTCCCACCGCACCGCGCGCACCCGGGCGCGCCCCCCTGCCGTCCGTCCATGGGAGGACCCTACGAGGGCCGTACGGTACGAGGAAGGGCTGGTGGGGCCGGGGTCAGGACGGCGCGTGGCGCAGCGGCGCCAGGGCCTGGCTCCAGGCCACGACCTCGTCGAGGACGACGCCCAGCTCGCCCGCCCGGCGCGGACCGGGCTCGAAGCGGCTCATGTCGGCGAAGTCCCGGAAGAGGGAGAGCGCCACCTGCGCACGGACGGTGGCCACCCGCAGCTCGGCCATCACCAGCCGCAGGTGCTCCACGGCGCGGGTGCCGCCGGCGCTGCCGTACGCCACGAACCCGGCGGCCTTGTTGTTCCACTCCGCGAAGAGGTAGTCGACGGCGTTCTTCAGCGCCCCCGGGATCGAGTGGTTGTACTCGGCCGTCACGAAGACATAGCCGTCGAAGGAGGCGATCTTCTCGGCCCACGCGAAGGTGTGCGGGCGGCTGTACCGGCCCATCGACGGCGGCACCGGCTCGTCGAGCAGTGGGAGGGCGTAGTCGGCGACGTCGACCAGTTCGTACTCGGCGTCGTCGCGGAGCGCGGCGTTCTCGTACACCCACTGGGCGACGCCCTCCCCGATGCGCCCGGGGCGTGTGCTGCCGAGGATGACGGCGATCCTGGTCATGGTGCGGCTCCTGGACGGTCCTGTTTCCGGGTGGCCGGGCGGTACGCCGGAATCGGCGGACCGGCGCCTGAGGCACCTTCCATGGGTGCCCGCCGGCCAACCCGGCCGGGCCCGGGGTTCACCCGATCGCCGTCGGAGCGGGGGAGTGACGCGCCTCAGCGGACCCGGGGCTCCAGGGAGATGCGGACCGTGATGCGCTTGCCCACCGGCTGGCGCTGCACCTCGTAGCCCTCGCACAGCGCGAGGATGATCTCCAGACCGTGCTGGCCGATCCGCCCCGGCTCGGCCGCGCGGGCCAGGGGGAGGGTGCTGCTGGTGTCCCACACGGACACCAGCAGCGTCGCCGTGTCGACGTCCACCTCGAGGTCCAGCAGACCGGGGCCGGGAGCGTACTTGCAGGTGTTGGTGACCAGCTCGCTGACGACGAGCTGCGCGGTCTCGACCGTCTCGACCGGTACCGGCACGCCGTGCTCGCCCTGGACGCGGGCGAGGAACCCGGCGGCGAAGCGCCGGGCCGCGGAGATCGCCTCGGAGTCCCCCTCGTGCGCGAATCCCGCGTGGATACAGGGCCAGTCGGCCAGGTGGGCGGTGCGGCCGTCCAGCCTCGGTTCCATGGTGGTGCCTTTCGTACTGCTTCCCCGGCCGGCCGCGCTCAGATGCGGCCAGCCGTCCGTCTACCCCGTATTCCGCGTATGACGCTCATCCGCTTCCGGCCATGCTCACCGGCGGGGCAGTTTGGTGACGGTGTCCAGGTAGAAGGCGTCGATGCTGTGCACGGCCCGCTCGAAATCGTCGAGGTTGACGGGCTTGGTGACGTACGCGTTGGCGTGCTGCCGGTAGGCGCCGGTCACGTCGTCGGGCGCCGCGGAGGTGGTGAGGACGACCACGGGGATCGCGCGCAGCTCCTCGTCGCTCTTGAGGATCGCCAGCAGTTCGTGGCCGTTCATCCGGGGCATGTTCAGATCGAGGACGATCAGGTCGGGGCGCCGGTTCGCCGGGTCGCGCAGGTACTCCAGTGCGGCGAGGCCGTCCTCGACCTGGGTGAGGTTGCGGGCGCCGCGCTCTGCGAGGGCGTCGCCGATGAGCATGGCGTCCGCGGGGTCGTCCTCGACCAGCAGCACGTCGTGGGGGCGGGCTGGGGCGATCATCATCATTGGCTCCGGGTCCGGTCGGTGCGCCGCGGGGGACGGTGGGGGGTGTCGCTGGTCACCAGGCCGGGCCAGCGGCGGCGGGCGCCCTGGCGGCTGATGTTGCAGGGTCGGCCGATCTGGGGGTATCCGGCACCTGCGGCGGCCGCCTGCTCGGCCGCGAGGTTCTCCAGGTGTGCGATCGCCTGCTGGAGGAGGTTGAGCATGTGCAGGTACGCCAGGGCCTCCCCGCGTGCTTGGGTACCGTCGATGTCGGCGGCGGTCCCGGGAACGGTCAGCGGGCGGAGGGCATGACGTGCAAGGCGCCGGGCGAGGTCGTCGACCGTGCCGATCGCCAGTGCGGCGAGTTCTTCCTCCGGCGGTCGCGGAGCGAAGTGGGTGCCAGGCATGGCCCCCACCTTAGGACCTGCCGAAACGTACGACAACAAGTGTTGTCGCGCGCCCGTTACAGTGGGGACCGCCCTCGGGCATCCGACGGCGGCGAGGCAAGCGGAGGGCGTTCAGCGTGGCAACGGGCGAGACGATCGTGCAGGCGGCCGGCGACCCGGAGGCGGCGTACGTCCCGGTCGACGACCGCGGCCCGGGCCGACTGTCGGCGTGGACGACCCGACGGTGGCTCCGCGTCGGCGTGAGCGTCGCCCTCGCGGTCCTCGCCGCGCTGGGCGCGCTCGGGACATGGGCGCTGGACCGCAGTACCTCGCTCACCGACCAGTTGGTGGACCAGCGGTCCCCGGCCCTGGTCAACGCCATCCGCCTGGAGGCCGCGCTGGTGAACCAGGAGACCGGTGTCCGCGGATACGGGCTGAGCGGGCAACGGCAGTTCCTCGATCCGTACACGCAGGGCCTGGCGGACGAGCGGACCGCCCTGGACCGGCTGCGTCCCCTCGTCCGGAACGACGCGCGGGCCCGCGCCGACCTCGACGGCGTCGTGGACGCGGCCGCCGCCTGGCAGGGGCTCATCGCCCGGCCGGTCGCCGCCGCCGCCGCCACGCCGGGGAAGCCGGTGCCGCTCGCCATCGCGCGGGCCGACGAGGGCAGGGCCGCCTTCGACCGGGTCCGCGACGCCCTGACCGGCCAGCAGGAGCACCTGCGGCAGGCACGCGTCACCGCCGGCACCCAGCTCGACGCCGCCGTGCGGCTGCGCAACGGGGTGTTCACCGCCATCGCCGTGGTCATCGTGCTGCTGGCCGTGCTCGTCTTCGAGGGGCTGCGGCGCGGCATCAACGGGCCCCTGGAACGGCTGGGCACCGAGGTCCGGCAGGTGACGCGCGGCCGCTTCGACAAGGCCATCACCGCGACCGGCCCCGCCGACCTGCGGCGGCTGGGAGGGGACGTGGAGGCCATGCGGCGCAGGCTCGCGGAGGAGCTCTCCTTCGCCGAGCGGGCGCGGGAACAGCTCGACGAGCAGTCCGCCGAGCTGAAGCGCTCCAACGCCGAACTGGAGCAGTTCGCCTACGTCGCCTCGCACGACCTCCAGGAGCCGCTGCGCAAGGTGTCGAGCTTCACCCAGCTCCTGCAGCGCCGGTACGGGGACCAACTGGACGAGCGCGCCGACCAGTACATCGCGTTCGCCGTCGACGGCGCGAACCGCATGCAGACCCTCATCAACGACCTGCTGGCCTTCTCCCGGGTGGGCCGGGTCCACAACCAGCAGAGCACCGTGGACCTCGAGCGGATCGCCGAAGCGACGCAGGACGCGCTGAGCGTGGCCGTGGAGGAGTCCGGCGCCCGGATCACCCGCGACCCGCTGCCCACGGTCGTCGGCGACTCCACGCAACTGGGTATGCTCTGGCAGAACCTGATCTCCAACGCGGTGAAGTTCCGCCACCCCGATCGGGAACCCCGGATCCATGTCGGGGCCCGGCGCGACGGCGACCTGTGGCGGTTCTCCGTCTCGGACAACGGCATCGGCATCGACCCCGAGTTCGCCGAGAAGATCTTCGTGATCTTCCAGCGGCTGCACACCAAGGACGCCTACCCGGGCAACGGCATCGGGCTCGCCATGTGCAAGAAGATCGTCGAGTTCCACGGCGGTGCCATCGCCATCGACCCGGAGTACGGCCCCGGTGCCCGGATCACCTTCACCCTCCCCGCGCAGCCGGCGGAGCCCGAGCCCGAGACCGGTCACGAGGCCGCGTCCGAGACCGGTCATGCGCCCGAGACGGCGCCCGAGGCGACCGCGGCGGACGCCGACGGGGCCACGCCGGAGCCGCGACCGTGACGACACCCCTCACCCCGCTCGCACCCGTGGCGCACCACCGGATCCTGCTCGTCGAGGACGACGCCGGCGACGCCCTGCTGGTGACCGAACTGCTCGCCGACACTTCGCTGCGGTACACGCTCGTCTGGCACAAGACCCTCGCCGACGCCTGCTTCGAGCTGTCGCAGCGGGCCGCCGACTGCGTCCTGCTCGACCTGCACCTGCCCGACGCCGCGGGCCTCGGCGCCGTCGCCGAGATCCAGCGCGCCGACCCGAACACGGCCGTCATCGTGCTGACCGGTCTGGCGGAGGGGCAGGCGGGTTCCGAGGCCCTCGCCACCGGAGCCCAGGACTACCTCGTCAAGGGCAAGGTCGAGCCGGAACTCCTGCAGCGGGCCGTCCGCTACGCCGTCCAGCGCAAGCAGGTCGAACGGGCCGGCGCCGACCTGCAGGCCGGCAGGCTGCGGGCGCAGGAGAACGCACGCCTCGAACGGGGCCTGCTGCCGCAGCCGCTGCTGACCACCCCCGCCGTGACCGCCACCAGCCGCTACCTCCCCGGACGCGAGAGCGCCCTGCTGGGCGGCGACTTCCTCGACGTGGTGCAGACCGACGACGGGCGGGTCCACGCCGTGATCGGCGACGTCAGCGGTCACGGGCCGGACGCCGCGGCACTCGGCGTCTGCCTGCGCATCGCCTGGCGGGCGCTGACCCTGGGCGGTCACCGCGGCCCGGAACTCCTGCGTCTGCTGGAGCGGATGCTCGTCGCGGAACGTTCGCACCCCGACCTGTTCACCACGTGCACCCTGCTCACGCTGGACTTCGCCGCGCGGCGGGCGACGGTGCACCTGGCCGGGCACCACGAGCCCCTGCTGACCACCGGCGGTGTGACGCGGCCGGCCGAAGCGGCCCACGGTGTCGCCCTGGGCATCGCGCCCGGCCTGGACCAGTGGCCCGCCACGGTCCTCGACCTGCCGGAGCGCGGCACCCTGACCCTCTACACCGACGGCCTCATCGAAGGCCACGCGGGCCCGGGCCGTGAGCGGCTCGGCTCGGAGGGGCTGCTGCGCCTGCTGGGCGGCACCTCCGTGGCGGGGCCCGACGCCCACCTCGACGCGCTCATCGGGCAGGTCCGCGAGCTCAACGAGGAACGCCACACGGACGACCTTGCGGTGCTGCGCCTGGACTGGGACACGTCGGCGCCCGGTGCGGCCGTGCCGGGCGGCGGTTCAGACGACTCGGCGGTGAGCGGCCGGGGTCGCTGACTCCAGGCGCTCCAGGAGCAGTCCCTCACGTGTGGACCACGGGCAGATCTCCACGCTCTCCACCCCGCACATCTCCATCAGGGTCTCGGCCACCAGCGCCCCCGCCAGGGACTGACCGGCGCGGTGCCGTGAGATGCCCGGGAGCTTGGCGCGCCCCGCCGGGCCGTTCGCGGCCAGGACGGGCACGATCTCCCGCACCTGCTGCAGCGACAGACGGTCCAGGCCCTCGTCGGACGTACCGCGGGCGGCCGCGAGCCGCGCCAGCTGGGTGAACGTCTTCGACGAGGCCAGGACCCGGCCGTCGCGCGGCGCCCGGGGCAGGGCGTCGCCCAGCTCGGCGACGGACGCACGCAGCCGGTCTCGGACCTCGTGCAGCCGTCGCTTGGAGGTGACGGCTTCGACCAGGTCCCAACGGCGGTTGACGGCACGGGCTCCGAGGCGGAGCGAGTGGACCGCGCGCGGCTGCTCCCCGGTACCGTCGGCGATCTCGACCGTGCCGCCCCCGATGTCCAGGACCAGCAGCGGCATTCCGTCCTCCCCGGCCCACCGGCGGGCGGCCACGTAGGCCAGCCGGGCCTCCTCCTCGCCCGACATCACCCGCAGCCGCGTGCCGGTGGTCCGGGCGACCTGTGCGATGACCTCGTCACGGTTCGGCGCGTCCCGGATGACGGAGGTGGCGAAGGCGTACACCGAGGGCAGCGAACGCCCTTCGTCCGCCGCCAGGGTCCGGGCCACCGCGTGCTGGACGCTGCGCACGCCCGAGCGGTCGAGCCGTCCCGTCGCGTCGAGCGTCTCGTGCAGCCGCAGCCGCACCTTCCGCGCCAGGACGGGTTCCAGCGGCGAGTCCTCCCGCCGCTCCACGACCGTGAGCAGGGCGCTGTGGCACCCGACGTCGAGCACTCCCGTTCTGCGGACCTTCCGTTGGGCCTTCAATCCTTGCCTCCACCCCGTATCGGCACCGCACTGTCCTCGTTCCCCGGATCGACGGCTGTTCCTCCCGGGAACGGGCGGCGCGCCGTCCCATTCACGGCCCGGCGCGCCGCCAAGTCAAGATCTTTTGACGAGATAGTAGCGGAGAGCACACAGGCGCTCACGGCTCTCGACGTGCCGTCCGGGTCGGCGGAGGGGCACCTCGGTGCCCCGCGGGGTTCCCACCGGGGTCCGTCCGCGCGCCGCCGCACGCCGCCGGGCGCCCCGCCGTCGGCGCCCGGAGCGCCCGCCCGGGGGCGGTCCGTTGCGGCAGGGGACGTACAGATGCGAGGACCCGGCGTAAAAACGCCCTGCATCGGGTAAAGAGGGCTCCGAGGCCGTCTCCGGCAGGAGGCGACCTCGGGTCACGCAGTCGGCGTGGCTCTTCAGCTGGCACGTGAAGGATGGACGCGGTGGCGACAGGCGTCGTGAAGTGGTTCAACTCGGAAAAGGGCTTCGGCTTCATCGCACAGGACGGAGGTGGCCCCGATGTGTTCGCGCACTACTCGAACATCGCCGGCAACGGCTACCGCGAACTGGTCGAGGGTGAGGCCGTGACGTTCGACGTCACCCAGGGACAGAAGGGGCCGCAGGCGGAGAACATCATCCGCAACTGACGGTCCGCGACGGGGTGGCCGGGTCGTCGCCGGCGGCGCTCACACGCTGCCGGGGAGGCCCGGCCACCCCGTCCCCGTCTCCGGCCCCGCCCCGCTCCCGCAGGACCCCGCCGTCGGACCCGCGCCCGGGGCGAGGACACTGGGCCGGTATGACGCACTGGTACGAGCGACGCGACGTCGAGGACGGCCTCGTCCGCATCAGCGAGCCGCACGCCCACGAGATCGTGAGGGCCAACGTGTGGTGGTTGCAGGGCTCCGAGCGCGACCTCGTCGTCGACGCCGGCCTCGGGGTGGTGCCGCTGCGCCGGGAGGTCCCGGAGATCCTCGCGCGGGACCCGCTGCTGGTCCTCACCCATGCGCATCTCGACCACGTGGGCGGAGCCCGCGAGTTCCCCGAGCGCGCAGCCCACACCGCGGACGCCGCCGCCCTCGCGCGGGGCGTGCCGGCCAGCCTCGACGGGCCCGAACTCGCGGAACGGATCGGCACCGAGGACGTGGGCGCGTCTTTCCCGGACCTCCTCCTGGACGCCCTGCCCGACCCCGGATACGACCCCGGCGGCTACGGCATCGGCCCGGTGACCCTCAGCCGCACCCTGAGCGGGGACGAGCGGATCGACCTCGGCGGCCGCGTCCTCACCGTCCTCCATCTGCCCGGCCACACGCCCGGGTCCGTCGCCCTCCTCGAAGAGCGCACCGGGACGCTGTACTCCGGTGACGCCGTCTACGACGGGTACCTGATCGACGACCTGCCCGAGTCCGACGTGGCCGACTACCGGCGCACCGCGGCCTTCCTCGCCGGCCTCGACGTCCGCGTCGTCCACCCCGGCCACGGGCGGAGCTTCGGCCGCGACCGGCTGCGCGAGGTGACGGAGCGCTACCTGCGCCGCAGCGCGCCCGCGGACGGCGCCTGAGCGGGCGCCGGTGTGCCGAGGGCGCTCCCGGCGCTCGGCCCCGGGGACCGGGGTTCAGGGCAGTCGCAGGGTGACGTACGCGATGGTGTCCCCGGGCAGCACATAGCGTTCGACCTCGACGAAGCCCCGCGCCCCGGCGAAGCGCAACCCCTCGGAGTTGGACGCGAGGACGACCGTCTCGACCGCCGCCGCGCCCATCTCGCGCGCCCGGTCCATCCCCCGGGTGTAGAGCGCCGTGCCGAAGCCCTGCTCCCGGTGGCCGGGCAGCACCCGGGCGATGACCGTGGCCGTGGCGTCCTCGGCGGTGGGCGGGCGCACGGTCGTGCAGCCCACGACGGCGTCGCCCAGGTAGGCGACCTCCAGATGGTTGCGCCGCGAGCGCTCGCGCACGTCGTCGAGGGAGAGCGGGCCGGTGGGGATGACCGTGTTGTGGACGAACCGCCAGTCCTCGAGCATGGCGTCGCCATGGGGCCGTTCGATGCGAAGGGTCGACATCGCAGCAGAAAACCGGTGCGCGGCGTGCGTCGTCAACCGCATTTACGGGCCCCCGACCAGGTCCCGACCAGGCCCGCGGCCCGGCCCCCGGCTCGCCTCCCCGGCCACGCCGGCCGCCGCGCTCCGACGCGTCGCGCGGGCCGGTGGGTGAGCGCAGCGGTTAGCGTGGGCCGGGAGCCGGAGGAGACCGCTGGTGCAGACCATCCTTGCCGTGCTGTTCGCGCTGCTCGCGGCGGTCAGCAACGCGCTGGCCACCGTGCTGCAGCGCTACGCCGCCCGCACGGTTCCGCTCTCGGCGGGGCTGCGGCCGGCCCTCATGGGCGAACTGCTGCGCAAGCCCGTCTGGCTGGCCGGGTTCGGCGCCGTGGTGGCGGCCGCCGCGTTCCAGGCCCTGGCGCTGCTGAACGGCGCGCTCTCGCTCGTCCAGCCGCTGTTCGTCCTGGAGTTGCCCTTCGCCCTGTTCATCGGCGGTTTCGTGCTGCACCGCCGGCTCCCGCCGCGCGGCTGGGCCGCCGTGGCGGCCATGGTGGCCGGGCTGGGTGTGGGGCTGTGGGCCGCCTCGCCCGGCGCCGGGGTGGACCGGCCGGGTATCGGTACGTGGATGTTGGCGCTGTCCGGCTGTGTCGCCGCCGTCCTGGTGCTCGTCCTCATCGCCGTCCGGCGCCCGGAGGGCCGGGTGCGCGCCGCCTGCTTCGGCCTCTCGGCGGCCGTCTGCTACGCGCTCACCGCCGGCCTGCTCAAGGACGCCACGCAGCTGTGGGACAGCGACGGGGCGGCCGCCTTCTTCACCGCGTGGCAGACGTACGGCTTCGCCCTCGTCGGGGTCGCGGCCGTCTTCCTGCTGGAGAACGCCATGCAGTCCGGCCCCCTGGTGGCCTCCCAGCCCGCGCTGACGCTCGGGGACGCGACCGTGAGCCTCGTGCTGGGTGTGACGGTGTTCGAGGAGGACCTGCGGGGAGGCTGGTGGTTGCTTCCCATGCTGCTGGGGGCGCTGCTCGTGGTGGCGGGGGCGTTCGTTCTCGTCCGCGTCCCGTTCGTGCGTACGCTGGTGGCGCCCGACGCGCCCCGCTGAGCGGCACCACGCGGGCGCGAGGCGTTCACCCGCGCCGGGAACCCGCGATTTCGGCCATGCCCCTGTCAAGCGGCCCGCCGGGCTCTGGGTCACCGAGACCACCCGGGCGGGCGTGCCGGAGGCCATGCGCGCCAGGCGCTTCCTCGCCACCCGCTTCTCCGGGCTGCGGCTGGACGCCACCGCGGGCGGCGTCCAGATGGGCGGCGTCCTGTCGCTCGCGTCCGGCCACGTCCGCTTCGCCGTGGACCTCGAACGCGGCCCCGACTGGCTGGGCAAGCCCCTGGACTTCCAGGTGCCCCGCCCCGATTCCGGCGCGCCGCCCGTGGCCGAGGTCGTCCCGGCCACGTCCGGCAGCCTGGCCGAGTTCACCGTCCCGCTCGACGTCGAGGACGGCGCCCGCGTGGTGCCGCGCATCTCGACCCGTCGCAGCCCAACGGGCAGCCCGGGCCGGCCGGACACCCCTGCAACGACCTGGGTGCCGCCTACTCCGCCGAGCTGGTGGCCGGCGCCCTGACGGCGCGGGTTCCGTAACGGCTCGGCGGCTAGTCGAAGCCGAGGTCGCGCAGGTTCGTCCTCGCCAGCTCCACGATCTCGTCCGCCCGCCCGGACAGGATCGTGCGGGTCGCGAACAGCGTGAACCCCTTGAGCTGGCCGTACGTGATCTTCGGGGGCAGCGACAGCTCCTGGCGTGCGGTGCGCGCGTCGACCAGGGCGGGGCCGTCGTGCTCCAGCGCGGTCGTCAGCGCCTCCTCCAGCTGACCCGGCCGCTCGGCCCTGGCACCGAACAGCCCCGCCGCCCGGGCGACCTCGGCGTAGTCGGTCTCGCCGAGGTCGGTGCCGAAGTTGACGATGCCGGCGGCCTTCATCTCCAGCTCCACGAAGGACAGCGCGGTGTTGTTGAAGACCACGATCTTGACCGGCAGGTCCAGCCGGCGCAGCGTCAGCAGTTCCCCCATCAGCATGCTCAGGCCGCCGTCGCCGCACAGCGCCACGACCTGGCGCCCCGGGTGGGAGGCCTGGACCCCGATGGCGTGCGGCAGCGCGTTGGCCATCGTGCCGTGGTTGAACGAGCCGATGAGCCGCCGGTGGCCGTTCATCGTCAGATAGCGTGCCGCCCACACGGTGGGGGTGCCGACGTCGGCCGTGAAGACGGCGTCCCGGGTCGCGAGCTTGTCGACGGTGGCGGCCACGTGCTGCGGGTGCATGGGGTTGTCCGACTGCCCGGCCGCGGCGAGGTGGTCCAGCCGGCCGCGCACCTTCCGGTAGTGGCCGGTCATCCGGTCGGCGAAGGAGCGGTCGGTCCGGGGCCGCAGCAGCGGGAGCAGCGCGGCCGCGGTGTCCTTGACGGTGCCGACCAGGGGGACCTCGACCTCGGTGCGCCGCCCGATGTGCTCACCGCGCACGTCGACCTGGACGACCGGCACGTCGGGGCCCGGGTAGAACTGGCGGTAGGGGAAGTCGGTGCCGAGCATCAGCAGGGCGTCGCAGTGCTCCATCGCCCGGTAGCCGGAGCTGTAGCCGATCAGTCCGGTCAGCCCCACGTCGTACGGGTTGTCGTGCTCCAGGAACTCCTTGCCGCGCAGCGCGTGCACCATGGGCGCCTTCAGCGCGTCTGCCAGGGCCACCGCCTCGTCGTGCGCGTCGTGGCAGCCCGCGCCGCCGAGGATGGTCACCCGTTCCGCCCTGTTGAGGACCTCCGCGGCGCGCGCCAGCCCGGCGTCGTCGGGCCGCACACGGGAGGAGGTCCCGACCACGGGACGTGGCGGCACGGGCAGGTCGATGTCGGCCAGGAACAACTCGCCCGGGACGACCAGCACGGCGACGCCCCTGCGCTCCAGCGCCGAGCGCATCGCGATGCGCAGCATCCTGGGGACCTGCTCGGGCAGGCTCGCCATCTCGCGGTAGACGCTGCACTCGCGGAACAGCTCCTGCGGGTGCGTCTCCTGGAAGTACTCGCCGCCGATCTCCGCCCGCGGGATGTGCGCGGCGAGCGCCAGCACCGGCACGCGGCTGCGCTGCGCGTCGAACAGCCCGTTGATGAGGTGGAGGTTGCCCGGACCGCAACTGCCCGCCGCCACCGCGAGCCGCCCGGTGACGGCGGCCTCGCCGGCCGCGGCGAAGGCGGCGGTCTCCTCGTGCCGTACGTGGGCCCACGAGACGGCCCCGTTGCGGCGGAGGGCGTCGGTGAACCCGTTCAGGGAATCCCCCGGCAGGCCGTAGACCCGCCGTACGCCGGAGGCCGCGAGGGCCGCGACCATGACATCTGCGACGGTGGTACCCAAGAGGACTCCCTGGCGGCTCGTCGGAGGGGCGCGGTGCCCGCGGCACCCCGGACATTTTGTGACATCTGACACGGTCCGGGGGAAGCGACACGGCGCTCAGAGGATCCGCAGGGCCACACCCAGGTCGGGGCCGGCGTTCTGCCAGCACTGGATCTCGCCGTCGTCGCCGATCAGGTCGCCGAGGTGCCAGTCGCCGTCCGCGCCGCGGACGACGCAGATGCCGTCGAGGTCGATCGCGAGGTCGGCCCGGAGGGCCACGCCCTGGTGGGTGACCGTGCCGATGGTGTCGAGGAGCCGGGCCCGCGGGCAGCCGGTGACGCGCTGTATGTCGGCCAGGTTCCAGGGCTCCGGCAGTCGTTCGTCGCGCCCTTCGGACTCGGGAAGCAGCTCCACGACGGCGTGTCCCAGCCGGGGCCGAAGCCAGGCGCCGTCCCGCTCCAGGCCGAGCACGCCTCCCAGGAAGGCCATGTCGAGGGTGAGTGCGGGAGTCTCCCAGCGGAACGGCACACGGGAGACGTGTGAGGGGAAGTGCGTCTCGTCCGAGCGGCCCGCTCCGAAGGCGCTCTTGGGTACGGGCCCGTCGTCGGTGTAGCGGTGGGCGAAGAACGCGTTGATCCAGCCGGTGACCCAGGAACCACCCGACTCCGAGCGGTACTTGTAGAGCGATCGCCAGAACTCCTCGTCGACGCCCCGGCCCTCGGCCGTCTCCGCGACCGTGTCCAGGACGGGCTGCAGGCCCCCGAAGTACGGGCGCAGCCCCTCGAACCGGCCGGCGAGCTCCCGGGCCCGCGCGGCCAGAAGCCGCCAGTCCTCCGGCGTGCCCTCCAGCCGGATCCGGGGGATGCCGCACAGGGACTGCCAGCGGAAGCGGTAGTACGGGCTGACGACGTCCATGAGGGCCACCAGGGCGGCGGTGGCGTCGGCCGGGGTCGTGGTGGAGAAGGCGGGCAGGAAGAGCTCGGCCGTCCCCTCGCCGATCAGGGCGCGCAGGGGCTCCCGCACGAGGTTGACGGAGCGCTCCCAGTCCTCAGGGGCGCTGTCGTCCCGGACGAGGATGGTCTGCCGGTGGCCGGGCGTCCGGGTGAACATCCCCGCGTACGCCGATGGGTCGAGGCGCACATGGACGGCCACCTCGTGCACGACGGCGTACCACAGCACGTCCGGCGAGAGGCTGAGAGGGAGGTGCGCGGTGAAGGCCGTGTGGAGAGCGCGGAGCAGCAGGCTCGACGTCGGTTCGGTGACCTCGGGGGCGTCGGTCGGCCTGCCGGACAGGCTCGCCGTGCTGCGGTGGTGGATACGCGCCGGGTCCCTGAGGGCGGCGCGGAGGAAGCGATCGTTGCCGACCTCGGTGAGCGCGCCGGCCAGCCGGTCCGCCTCCGCGTCCCGCTCCGCGTCCGCGTCGAGCGGCAGATTGATCTCGAAAGCCATGCGCACCCCCGGGTTGGCCACCAGGCTGATGATCCCAGGACCGCCCGCCGGGTCGCCCCGAGGGGGGCTCAGATCCACCCGCGGCGGGTGGCCTCCATGGCGATCTGGAAACGCGTCTGGGCGCCGAAGCGCTGCATGAGGCGGGTCACGTGGCGCTGGACGGTCCGTTCGCTCCAGCCCAGGGCGCGGCCGGCGGACTTGTCGGTGGCGCCCGCGGCGAGCAGCGTCAGCAGTTTCGCCTCCTCGGCGGTCAGTTCGTCCGGGGCCTGTTCCAGCCGCCCCGCGGAGCCGCCGTTCGACGGCAGCCGTACCTGCACACTGCGCTCCCACAACGCCTCGAAGAGGGCGATGAGCGCGTCGAGCAGGGGGGAGGGGTGGATCAGGTACGACGCCGTCACCGCGTGGTCGCCGGGCCGCAGCAGGGGGATGATGGCGAGCCGGTCGTCGGAGATCGCCAGCTTCATCGGCAGGTCGGCCGCGACCCTGGCCTGTTCGCCGTGCCGGACGCCGACGGTCACGTCCGCGAGCCAGCCCGGCAGGGCGAGCACGGTGCTGTCGTAGATCACGCGGTAGGCGACGCCGCGCTTGAGCAGTTCGAGTTCGATGGGGTTGGGCTCGGTGTGCTCCTCGTGCGAGGCGTACGGCGGCCGGTCGAAGCCCCGGACCTGCGTGCGCGTGCTCTGCTGCAACTGCGCCCAGCGGCGGTTGACGTCGTCCCGCCCCGAGACGACCTCGACCAGTTCGCCCGGGTTCACGAAGCGCGTGCCCGCGCGGTACAGCTCCATCAGGCCGGAGACATGGGAGCGCACGTCGTTCAACGCCCGTTCCCGGTCGCGCAGTACGGCCTCCAGCGCGCTGTCCGGGGAGACCGCCGCGTAGGTGACGGGGCGCCCGGTGGAGCGTACGGCGAGGCCGAGGGAGACCAGCGACCGCACGCTGCGGCGGGTCGCGGGAGTGGGCAGCCGGCAGTCGTGCGCCAGTTCCGCGACCGTGGCGTGCACCCGGCGCACGAGGGCTTCGTACACCGATTCGTCCTGCCGGCTCAGGCCGATGGATTCGAGCATGGTCCGTGGTCCGCCTTCGTGCTCTCTTCACGTGTCGTACTCCCGTCACCTGACAGGAAGTCGCCCCGCGATCATCTTGTCAGTCCGGTGAAGCGGCTGTCAGCGTTCCCCGCGGTACGCCGTCATTCCGGCTCGAGGACGTGGACCCACGTCGCGAAGGAGCGCCATGCCGCTGCCCGCCCGCCCGCCCGCCGCTCGCTCCGACGACGACGCCACCGCGCGTGGCTGCCGGCCGTCGGCCTGTGCTCGCTGCTGCTGACCGCGCTCCCGGCCGCGGCTCAGGAGAACGAGCCGGCGCCCGCCCCGGCGAAGGCCGGGCGGGAGAAGATCGACCCCACGCTGCTCCTCCGGATGGACGCCGTCCGGGCCCGGGGTGACGGACGCGTCGAGGCGGCCGTGGTGCTGCGCGACCGCACCGGACTCCCCGAGCGGGGCGCGGACCCCGGCACGGTGCGGGACGAACTGACGCGCAGCGCACGGTCCGTGCAGTCCCCGGTCGTGGACCTCGTCGAGTCGCGCGGCGACGGGGTGCTCAACAGGAGTTCACCGTACGGAAGTGATCCCCGCGGACGCCTGACACGGCGGTCCCGCGCCCCGGTCCCCCCGGGCGCGGGACCGCCGCGCCGTCGTTGCCACCCCGGGGTGCACCACCGGACGGCAGGCGGTGGGACGGCCGTGCATCCGCCGCCTCACGCGGCCGGGGGGCGCCCTTCCAGCGCCCTGCTCAGGCACAGGGCTGCTCGGCCCAGATGGTCTTGCCCTCCTCGGTGTGGCGGCAGCCCCAGCGCTGGGTGAGCTGGGCGACGATGAACAGCCCCCGGCCGCTCTCGTCGAGGGTGCGGGCCCGCCGCAGATGCGGGGTGGTGCTGCTGCTGTCGGAGACCTCGCAGGTCAGCCCGTCGTCGTGGCGGATGAGCCGCAGCCGGAACGGCGGAAGCGCGTGGCGGATGGCGTTGGTGACGAGTTCGCTGACGATCAGCTCGGTCGTCTGCGTCGCGTCCGGGAGCCCCCAGGCGGCGAGCTTGCCCGCCACGTGCTTGCGCGCGTGGGAGACGGCGGCGGGGTCGGGCGCCAGGTCCCAGGTGGCGACGGCACCGCTGTCGAAGGTGCGGGTACGGGCTGCGAGGATCGCGGCGCAGGGCCGCTCGGCCTCGGGCAGGGCGCGCAGGAGGGTGCGGCACACGGTGTCGAGAGAGGGACGGTCCTCCCGGGTGCGGGCCAGGGTGCGCAGGACCTTCTCGGCGGCCGGCCCGCCGAGGCGGGTGCCGGTGTGCACCAGCAGCAGGCTGCCCGCGGGGAGGTTCACCACGGTGGCCTCCGAGGACGGCCGTGCCTGACCCAGCGGCCGGGACGGCGGGAGCAGGACGGTCGTGACCGCGCCCTCCGGGGTGACGACCACGGGCGCGGGGTGCCCGGTGGCGGCGAGGGAGCAGCGGCCCGACACCGGGTCGTAGACCGCGTACAGGCAGGCGGCGCTGACACCCGTTCCCGCGGGCCGCAGCCGGCCGAGCACGTCGTCGAGGTGCGTGAGCAGCTCGTCCGGCTGGAGGTCGATGTCGGCCAGCGTGCGCACCGCCGCTCGGAGTTCGGCGGCCGCCGCGCCCGCCGCCGAACCGGTCTCCGCGGAGACCGAGCCCGCCACGAGGGCGACCCGGGCGCCGGGCAGCGGGATGGCGTCGAGCCAGTGTGCGCCGGGCCCGGGACGGTCGCGCGCGGGCATGCAGCGGCCGACGACCTCCACCGCCGCCGACCCCGGCAGGGCGGTGACCAGCAGGCCGTCTTGAGCCGCCGGGGCGGTGCCGGTCCCGTGGTGCGCGGGGCGCGCCGTGGCGGTGACGGCGGGTTCCGCGGGGAAGCACGCACCGGCGGCCGCGCACTGCCGGCGCTGCAGCCACAGCCGTGCCCGGCACAGGACGAGACTGAGGACGAAGGACAGCGCGGCCGCCAGGATGACGACCGTGCGGCCGCCCACCGACACCCCGCGGATCGCGAAGCCGTAGATCGCCACGCTGGCACCGAGCGTGGCGACGCCGATGACGAAGGTGCGCCTGACGGGCAGCAGGGCGGCGGCCACGAGGGGCGCGAACGCCGAGTACGGCGACCACCGGACCAGGCCGCCCTCGGACGCCTCCAGCTGGACCGCGCAGACGGCGCCGAGGTAGCACAGGAGCAGTACGGGGCCGACGCCCCACGGCACCCGGGGCACGATCATGCTCGCCGGCGTCCTGCCGTGCCCGGTGCGTCCCTGGGACGGCACCGTACGCCCGCCGCTCACGGGGCGGCCTCCGCGGGATGCGGGGACCGCGGCGGGGGCGGACCCTGGCCGGCGCCCGGCACCGGCGGGCGCTGCACCGCCACCATCGCGAGGTCGTCGTCGAGGCGCTGTCCGGTGTGGGCGTCCAGGTCCTCGCCGACGAGCCGCAGGAGTTCGTCCGGCCCCTCCCAGTCCCACGTTCCGGCCCTTTCGTGGAGGGGGTAGAAGTCGCCCGAGGCGTTCCGGGCCTCGATCGCGCCGTCGGTGTACAGCAGGAGGGTGTCCCCGGCGCCGAAGACGAAGACGTCGAGGTGGTAGTCGTCCGGGGAGTGGCCGGCCAGGCCGAAGGGAGGAGCGGGCCGGCGGGCCTCCAGGGCCATGACCCGGCCGCGGTGCCGGAGCAGCGGCGGCGGGTGCCCGCAGCTGACGACCCGTACGATGCCGGCGTCGTCGGGCACCTCCACCAGGAGGGCGGTGATGAAGCGCTCACCGGCCTCGGGGTCCGCCTCGGTGAGCTGGGCCAGGTGCCTCTCGAGGCTGAGCTCCAGGGAGGCCGCCAGCGCGGGCAGGGTGGCGTGGTGGTGGGCGGCCTCGCGGAACGCGCCGAGGAGCGACGAGGCGTCCTCGACGGCCGGCAGCCCCTTGCCGCGGACGTCGCCGATCAGGAATCTCGTCGCGTGGTCGGTGCGGGTGGCGCCGAACAGGTCCCCGCCCACCAGCGCGTGCGCGGCGGCGGCGCGGTACACGGAGGCGACCCGCAGCGGGCCCATACGTTCCGGGATCGGCCGCAGCAGCACCCGTTGGGCCGCCTCGGACACCGCCCGCACCTCGTGGAGTTCCCTGAGGTCGCGGTCGTGCAGGGTGCGCGCGGCTATGACGAAGCCGGAGACCGCCAGCAGGGAGCCGATGTGAATGGGCAGGATGGACGAGTGCAGCAGCCCGTCGTGGCGGTCGACGACCAGCATCGCGGCGCTGGCGACGAGTGCGACGCACGCGGTGACCCGGGCGCGGGCGAACGCGGCCGTGGAGGTCGGGGCGGCCACCAGCAGCGGGGACAGGTGGATGGCCACGGGGGCGAACGCTCCGGCCAGTGTGATCGCCGCGATCAGCCCGGCCGGCAGGGACACCTGGATGCGGGTGCCCGCCCTCGGGACGTGTTCCCCGGCCCGGCCGGTGCGCCGCGTAGGCCTCCCCCGTCCGCCGGCGAGACGCGCTCCGGGTGGGCGGGTGCGGTGCCCTGCCTGCGCCGCTGCCGGGACAGGGGAAGAGAAGAGATTCATGTGGCGTCCTGCGGGTGGTTCGTACGCCGGGCACGGACGGTGCGCGTGCGGTGCGCGTGCGCCCTCCGGCACGGTGGGAACGCTCGGCCACGGACCTGCTGACGGACGGGACGTCACCCGGCCCGGTGGTGTTCCGGCCGTTCGGCCGGAACGTCAGGGGCGGCCTGCGCTGGGGGCCCGGGACACGGCCGCCGTGGCGGAACCGTGGGGGGCGGGCGGTAACACCGGCAGCCGCCGGTGCCTGACGGGGCATCCGTCATGGCCAGGTACCGGGAGCACCGAAGGGGAGCCGGCACCGTGTGCGTCCGGGCACCGGCCGCCGGCGTGCGGACTCGTCAGGATCACGGCCCCACCGTCCTTACTTTGCCGCATCGTGGAAGCCATTGCCGCAATGCGGTATCCACTGTGCGACCCGCATGGGGCATCGTCAAGGCGATCCGTTCGGCGCGGGGAGGACGGGCCCCGCCGGAGGCCGGGGGAGCGGCTGCGGCGACCCGCGCTACGCCCCGTTGCCCCTCCACATCCGCCCGTCGGCGATGGCCGAGGCGCAGTCGATCGCCTGGGCCGCGAGGTCCTTGGCGCGGGCAGGGGTGAGACGGTGGGACGGCCCCCCGACGCTCACCGCGGCGATCACGCGTCCGTCGCCGGAGCGCACGGGCGCGGCCAGTGAGTTCAGCCCCGGCTCGAGTTCCTCCTCGGAGAACGCCCAGCCCTGCTCCCGGACCTCTTCGAGCTGCCCCAGGAGCACCGCCGGATCCACCACGGTCCGCGCGGTGCGGGCCGTCAGGCCCTCGTTCAGGACGAGGGCGAGCACGTCGGGGTCGAAGGCCATGAAGACCTTGCCCGCGGCGCTGGGCTGGAGCGGCATGACCTGGCCGACGTGGCCCCGGTAGACGATCGAGTGCGTCGACTGCGCCCAGATAACGGTGACCCGCCTGCCGCCCTGCCGTACCTGCAGGCCGCAGCACTCGCCGCACTGGTCCCGCAGCGCGGTCACCAGCGGTCTGGCCGCGGTGATGAGGTCCGAGGCGGCGTCGGCCGCCGCCGACCAGCCGATCACCCGCAGACCGATGCCGTACGCGGTGCCGTGGCGCTGGAGGAGGTTCTCCCGGACGAGCGTGCGCAGGATGCGCGCCACGGTGGAGGACGGCAGACCGGTCCTGCGGACGATCTCCGACGCCTGGAGGCGGGGGGTGGTCATGGAGAAGCAGTCCAGGATCTGCGCGGACTTCCGGACCACCTGGACGGAACCGTCCGCCGCCCCGTTGCGATCGCGATCAGCGGTCATGGCCGCATCGCCTTCTCTCGTCCTCGCATCGCGGGAAACCGTCCCGCATCGTGGCACCTCCCCACTGTCGGTGCCGTGCTGCGAGGGGTCAAGCAAGGCGGCCCTTGCCGTGCGGGGCAGGGGCCGCCGCAGGTCACGACCGGTCGAAGGTCGCGGGCACCGGCAGCGTGGACCACCGCGGCACCGGCCAGGCGACGACGAAGGCGCGGCCGACCACGTCGTCCAGCGGCACGAAGCCGCCGCCCGGTTCGCCGACGTGGGCGCGCGAGTCCTGTGAGGCGTTGCGGTGGTCGCCCATCACCCACAGGTGGTCCGCGGGGACGGTCACCTTCCCGACCGGGATGTCGTCGCACGGCGTGGCGCCGGGGTAGACGTAGGGCTCGTCCAGCGCCTTCCCGTTCACCGTGACCGGCTTGCCGCGCTCGCAGTCCACGGTGTCGCCGCCGACCGCGATGACGCGCTTGATGAGGTCCTGCTCGTCGGAGGAGGGCGCCAGCCCGATGAACGCGAGCGCCTTCGTGAGCACGTTCCCGCCGGCCGGCTTCGGCTGGTCGTCCAGCCAGCCGCCGGGATCGCGGAAGACGACCACCTCGCCGCGTTGCGGCGTCGCCCCGAACCACGGGGTGAGCTTGTCCACCAGGACCCGGTCGCCCACCTGCAGGGTGTCCTGCATCGAACCCGAGGGGATGGAGAAGGCCTGCACGAAGAAGGTCTTGATCCCCAGGGCCATGACCAGGGCCACGACGACGAGGATCGGCAGCTCCTGCCACCAGGGGCGCTGCGCGCGGACTTTGCGCGGCCGTCTTCTGCGGGCCGGCCCCTCCGCATCGTCCTCGCCGGTGCCGCGGACACTCGTCCGGCCGTCCTCCCCAGCGGTCATGGCTGCTCCTTCACGGTGTCGGTACGACGGGCGCGGTGCGTGCCCCGTACACCAGAACGATCAGGAGTTCCCGCTTCCTCGCCGTGGCCCGAGGTCCCGGAATCCGCGCGCGTGGAACCGGGAGACCCGCCCGCGCGTGATCACAGGGCATGATCGGGAAGAGACGCGCGGCGGCGGTGGGCGCGCATCTGGCGGCGGTCTGGCTCGCGGGCAGTGCTCTGACCGCCGTCCAGTTCCAGGCGGTGTCGGTCGCGCTGTTCCTCGGCAGGCCGGCGGTCCTGGCCGTCGTGCCGGTCTGTTCGGTCGCCCTCGCGGCGGCCCTGCTCGCTTCGTTGGGCAGGGCCGCCCGCTCCGTCGTACCGCTCACCCGCCGGAGGGCCGGCCTGTGCGGCTGGACGGCCGCGGTGTACGCGTTCGGCACCGCCGGGGCGCTCGCCGTGGCGGTGGCGCTCGAGCACGTCGGCGCGCTCGCGGACTGGGGTGTGCTGTCGCCCGCAGGAGGGACCTGCCACGCCCTCGCCGCCGCGTTCCTCCTGCCGGGCGCGCGGGCCCGGCTCGCCGCACTGGCCGCGGCCGTCGTCCTTGCCGCGGGCGGGGCGTACGCCGCCTGGGACGCCGCCCGCCCGCCCACCCTCGACGAGTGGATGAGCGCCAACCAGGTGGACCACGCCCTGCTGCTGGTCGGCGACCCGCCGCCCGGCTACACGCTGCGCGTCGGGGGCGCGGGCGCCGACGGCTTCGGCGCCCGCTACGAGAGCGGGGACTCCCCAGAGCTGAGCATCCGGGTCGAACGCGCCGGAGCCGACACGCGGCGTGTCGACGCGCGAGGCTGCCCCGTCCCGTTCGGCCAGGAGATCCACTGCCGCGACGACGGAGGAGGCCGCCTGCTGATCGCCCGCGGCGGCGCCTACCCCCTGCGTGAACTGCGGCTGCCTCAGGGCGGCCTGGTCTGCACCGTGACCGTGCGGGGGTCCGGCGAGACCGGGCTCCCGGCCGCCCGCCACGTCCTGGCCACGCTGCGCCCGGCGACCCGGGCCGAACTCGCCGCGCTGGTCGAGCTGCCGATGCCGCGCTGACAACTCCCGCTCCGACCTTCGGTCAGGCTCCGCCGTAGCGGGCGAGCAGCGCCGCGATGTAGGCCTCCAGGCGCATCGTGAGCACCTCCGGGGTGAGGTCGCGGCGGCCGAGTTCGCGCCAGGGGACGGCGACCTTCTCGGCGTCGGGTGCGAAGGCGAGGGCGTCCAGGAGCCGCCAGTAGAGGTGGGCGCCGGGGGACCCGGTGAGATGGCCGCCCGCGGCGGTGTAGAGGTCGGCGAAGCGGATCCCGGCCGCGGGCCCGTGCAGCAGCGCGAGTGCCGTGGCGCAGTGGGCCACGTCGAGGTCGGCGGGGCCCCAGGAGGTCTCGACCCAGTCGACGACGCCGGTGATGCGCAGGTGCCCGCCGTGCCCGGTGAACAGGACGTTGCCCGGGTGGAAGTCGCGGTGCAGGAAGCCGGCTTCGTGGGCGGGCGGGTCACGGCGTATGACGTCCACCGCGCGGGCCCACAGATCGGGACGGCTCGTGCCCTCGGGCGGCCGGACGCGCTCGGCCGCCGTCCAGGCCTGGTAGGCGCGCGGCCTGTCCTCCTCGCCGACGTACAGGCCGTGGATGCGCACGAGTTGGCGGGCCAGCAGCCAGGCCCGCGCTCCGGACTCCGCGTCCTGAAGGCGTACGCCGCCCGGGAGGTGGGACATGAGCAGCGAGGGGTGGTCGCAGTGCTCCGCCGTCGCGTCGACGGCGTGGAACTCGGCGGCGGGGACGGCGGTGGGGGCGAGCAGTTTCAGGACGCGCGCCTCACGGGTGAGCAGGCCCTCCGCGTGCCGCAGGTAGAAGGGCTTCACGAAGGAGCGCAGCACCAACTGGCGTCCCGCTCCGGGCCCGGTGACCCGCAGACGGCGCATCTGCGAGGTCCAGCCGCCGCGCAGCCGCTCCGCCGAGTCGACGCGTTCGCCCTCGCGCAGGTGCCGGTGCACCCAGGCGCGGGTGGCCGTCCAGCCGGGCTCGTCCCCCTCCGACACGGTCATCGGGGCACCCTACCGGGCCCGTTGGTCAGACGGTGGCCTGCCGCCGTGCGCCGAGCAATATCGCGATCAGCGACCTCGCGGTGGCCCGGAGGCGGTCCGCGTCCTGGTAGACGCGCTCGATGACCACGGTGCCCCGGGTCATGGTGACCAGCACCCGAGCGGCCTCGGTGGGCGGGACGGTGAGCAGCCCGGCCGCGTCCTCGCGGGAGAGCCGTTCGGCCATGACGCCCTCGAGCCGGTCCAGCATGCCGCGGATCGCGATCCGGATGGGTTCGGCGTCCGCCTGGGTGTCGGTGGCGGTCTTGGTCGACAGGCAGCCGCGGGCGGGGGTGCCGCGGGTCATGGAGGCGATGGTGAAGTCGAAGAAGTCCTCGAGCGCCTGCCGGACGTCCGGCTGGTCCAGGGTGGCGGCGGCCTCGGCGACGAAGGCGTCCGCGTAGTCCCGGAAGACGCGCAGGAACAGCGTCTCCTTGTCGCGGTACGCGTTGTAGAGCGAGCCGCGCTGCACTCCGCTGGCGGTCGCCAGGTCCTGCATGGAGGTCGCTCCGTAGCCCTGGTTCCAGAAGACGTCCAGGATCCGGCCCAGGGTGTACTGCTCATCGAACTGACGCCGTCCAGCCATGGCCCCACCGTAAGCAATCTTTGACGGCCCCGTCAAAGTTTGCAAGGCTGTCAAACATGACGGGGTTGTCAAAGATGGCCCGGTGGCGGACGGGCCGGGCGGTGCCTGGATCCGCCGCGACCGGGCGGAGAGCGGAAACGAGCACATGAGCACCACACCACCGGGACCCGCCGCGTGGCGGGCGACAGCGGCGGGCGCGAGCGCGAGCTTCGTCGGCATCGGCCTCGCCCGGTTCGCCTACACGCCCCTGGTCCCCGAGCTGATCAACGCCCACTGGTTCTCGCCGTCCGCCGTGGCCTACCTCGGCGCGGCCAACCTGGCCGGCTACCTGGCCGGCGCGTTGAGCGCCCGGCGGGTGGGGCGGTGGCTGGGGGACCGCCGGGCCCTGCGGTGGATGATGGCGCTGGCCACACTGGCATTGCTGGCCTGCAGCGTTCCCGTATCGGTGCCCTGGTTCTTCTTCTGGCGCCTGGCCTCGGGGCTCGCGGGCGGCGTGATCATGGTGCGGGTGGCCGGCGCGGTGCTCCCGTACCTGAAGGGGGAGCGGCGCGGGCTGGCGGGCGGCGCGATCTTCGCGGGGCTCGGCGTCGGCATCGCCGCCTCGGGCACGCTGGTGCCCCTGCTGCTGCGCCTCGGCCTGAGCCGGACCTGGGCTGGGCTGGCCGTCCTGTGTGCCCTCCTCACCGCGCTGAGCTGGAACGGCTGGCCCCGGCCCACCGCACCCGCGGTCCCCTCGGCCCCGGGGGAGGGTCAGGGCAGGCCCGTCCGGCCGGCGCGGCTGAGGCTGCTGCTCGTGGAGTACGCCCTGATCTCGATGGGGCTCACCCCGGCCATGGCGTTCCTCGCCGACTTCGTCAGCCGGGGACTGGGCCGCGGGTCCGCGGGCTCCACGGTCTGGATCCTGTACGGGCTCGGCGCCCTCGTCGGCCCGACTCTCTACGGCCTGCTCGGCGACCGCCTCGGCTTCGCCAGGGCCCTGCTGCTGATCACCCTGGTGCAGGCGGGGGCCCTCGCCGCGCTCGCCGCGGCGCACAGCCTGCCCGAGATCGCGGTGCTGAGCGTCGTCATCGGGTCCTTCCCGCCCGGTGTCGTGCCGGTCGTGCTGGGCCGCGTCCACGAACTCGTGGGGCGGCGGCCCGAGGCGCAGTCGGCGGCATGGGGCAGGGCGACCGTCGCCGGTGCGCTGTCGCTGGCTCTCTCCGCCTATCTCTACTCCTATGTCTTCGCCCGCAGCGGCCAGGACCACCGCACGCTGTTCCTCATCGGAGCGGCGGCGCTCGGCCTGGCGCTGGTCGTCGGTGCGGCCGCGCGGTTCGCCCGTGTGCCCGCGGTCGAGGAGGAAGCCGCGCACCACATCGCCGGGGTTCGGGGCGCGTCCGTCCGGGAATGAGGCGCCGGGGTGTGGCGGGGTTGCGACATGTCTCAGAGTGGACAGACCGCCGGCGTTCCCCGCCGGCCGCAGGGGCCGAGACGCCCGCCGGTGCGCGGGCGGTGCGGCGGCCCCGTCCCGGGAATCCCGCCCCGGCCCTGGTGGCACGGTGAAAGACGTGGTCAGTGGCGCGGTGACGACATGGCGCCCACGGACGTGCCGCCGGCGGTGCCCCGGGGGGAGCGGAAGCGCCGGTTCCCCGGCATCGCGACCGCCGCATGCCGCGTTTGCTCCACATGTCCCCACCAGCCGAGGAATGTCGTCGGCTCATTGATCAACAGCCTCGGCAACTCGCATATAGTGACCGCGAGTTCCCCGCGAACACGGAGCCCGTACGGGATCCGTGTGCGCGGCGGTGCCCGTTTCTGCAGGATTCCCGCTTCGCCCATCCCATCCGTCCAGACGGTCCCGAGGTCCTGATCGATGACAGCGCAGACCGCGCTACCGCGCCCGCGGACCGGGCGCCTGCGCATCCCGGCACGGCCGCGTGAGCAGCGTGCTCCGCTCGCGTACCTGGCGCGGGCCCTGGCGGTACCCCTGGTGGTCACCGTTCCGGTGGCCGTGTGGCTGGTCGTCGCCGCTCCCGGGTCGCTGCGGGTCCCCGCCGTGACCGGCGCGGCCGCGGGGATCCTCGCGCTGGTCGTGGCCGTGGCCGTGGCGGCGCAGGAGCGCTGGCGGGCACGGCGGCTGGCCGGGCAGCTCGACACCCTGCGGGCCGAGGCGGAACGTTTCGCCGATGAGGTGCTGCCCGCCGCCGTCCGGCGGATCACCGGCGGAGAGACCGTCGACCGCGTACTCACCGCCGTACGGGAGCCGCTGACCGGACCTCAGCGCCGCATGCTGACCCTGATCGCCGACCGCGTGGGCAGCAGCGAGTCGCGCCGCGCCGCGGCGATGGCCGTCGGGGCCAACGCCGCCGGGCGCATGCAGGCACTGGCCACCGGCATGCTGGCCGACCTGCGGCAGATGGAGCACCGCCACAGCGACCCGGCCGTACTGCACGACCTGCTGCACCTGGACCACCGCACCGCCCAGGCCGGCCGCCTCGCCGACAGCATCGCCGTGCTGACCGGGGCCCGTTCCGGACGCCGGTGGGCCAAGCCGATCCGCATGGAGTCGATCCTGCGCGGCGCCATGGGACGCATCGCCGGCTACCAGCGGGTGCGGCTCCACTCCACCAGCGAGGTCGCCGTCGTCGGCCACGCCGCCGAGGGTGTCATGCACGCGCTGGCCGAACTCATGGACAACGCCGCCAACTTCTCCCCGCCCACCGCCGAGGTCCACGTGTACGTGGAGGAGGTGCCCGCGGGCTCGGTCATCACCGTCGAGGACAGCGGACTGGTGATGGGCGAGGTCGCGCTGCGCCGGGCGCAGAGCGCCGTCGCCGCCGGGTCCGGGGACCTGACCGGCCTGTCCGGGACCAGGCTCGGCCTGACGGTCGTCGGCCGGCTGGCCCGCAAGCACGGCCTGACCATCTCCTTCCGGCCCTCGGCCCGGGGCGGCACCGGCGCCGTCATGATGATCCCGCAGGAACTGCTCACCGTCCCGCGCCCCGGCACGGACGCCGGCCCCGAAGCCGAGCCCCTCCTGCCCCCGGAGGCCCCGGCCGCCGCCCCGTCCGTCCCGGCCCCCGCCGCTCCGCCCGAAACGGGCCCAGAGGCCGGGCCCACGGCACCGGAGCTGGGCGAGAGCGGCCTGCCCAAGCGCCGCCGCGGTCAGACGCTGTCCGCCGCGGGCCACGACGGGCCCCACCACGACCGGCCCGCCGCACGTCCGAGTTCCGGCTCGGCCGGCCACGGAACGGCGGCCGAACGGGCCGCGAGGTTCAGCACCTTCCGCAGCGCGGTGCACGGCACCACCCCCGCCGCACCCGCACCCGACCACGAGTCCCCCGCGTCCGCGCCCGGCGCGGACCGCGACGAGCACAACGCGACGGCCCCATCCCCAGAAAGCGACGCGCGATGACCGCACCGGCCACCGGCCACACCAGTACGGACGAGCGGCTCAACTGGCTGCTGGAGAACCTGCTGGAGCGGACCCCGGGCGCCCGCCACGCCCTGGTCCTGTCCCGCGACGGGCTCAAGCTGTGCCGCACCCCCGAGCTCTCGGTCGACCAGGCCGACCAGCTCGCGGCGATCTCCGCCGGCATCCAGAGCCTGTCCCAGGGCGCGTCCATCGAGTTCGGCGACGGCAGCGGCGGCGTACGGCAGGCCATGGCCGAGTTCTACGGCGGGATCCTGTTCATCGTCGAGGCCGGCGACGGCGCCCACCTGGCGGTCGTCGCCGACGACGACGCCGAGGTCGGCCTGATCGGCCACAACATGCACGAGCTGGTCGAGCAGCTCGGCGAGCACCTCAGCGCGCCCCCGCGCGAGGTGCCCGGTGAGGACGGCGACGGCGCATGACACCCCGCCCGGGCCGGGAGGAGGACCCGGACCGGCTGTACACCCTGACGTCGGGTCGCAGCCGGCCCGTGTCCGACGCGTTCGACCTGGTGACCCTGGTGGTCGCCGAGTGCGATCCGGTCCCGGGGATGCAGTCCGAGCACGCGGCGATCCTGCGGATCTGCCGCCGGCCCACCGCCGTCGTCGAGCTCGCCGCCGACCTGGGGCTGCCGGTCGGCATCACCCAGGTGCTCCTGTGTGACCTGCTGGACACCGGCCGCATCAGCGCCCGGCACCCCCGTACCGTCCGGACGGCGGCTCAACTTCCGGACCCCGAGATCCTGGAGCAGGTGCTCGTTGGACTACGCAACCTCTGACCCCGGCCTCGTTCCCGGCCGGCCGGAGCCCCGGGCACCGCTCGACGCGAGCGCCGACAACGGGCTGAAGATCGTCATCACCGGCGGGTTCGGTGTCGGGAAGACGACCATGGTGCGCTCGGTCAGCGAGATCCGCCCGCTGAACACCGAGGAGACCATGACGCAGGCCGGTGCCGGGGTCGACGACCTCGCCGGTGTGGGGACCAAGTCCTCCACCACCGTGGCCTTCGACTTCGGCCGGATCAGTGTCAACGCGCGGACCGTGCTCTATCTGTTCGGCGCGCCCGGCCAGGAGCGGTTCTGGTTCCTTTGGGACCGGCTGTTCTCGGGCACGCTCGGTGCGGTGGTGCTCGTCGACACCCGCCGCCTGGACGACTCCTGGTACGCCATCGACCGCCTGGAGCACCACGGCACACCGTTCGTCGTGGCCCGCAACGACTTCGGCGGGCCCAAGCACACCGAGGAACAGGTCCGCGACGCGCTGTCGCTGGCGGACGGGGTGCCGCTGGTGGACTGCGACGCGCGGTCCCGGCAGTCCTCCAAGGACGTCCTCATCACCCTCGTCCAGCACCTGCAGACCCTGTCCGCCGCCCACCCGCGCGCCCGGGAGATGACCGCTCCGTGACCAGCCAGCCCACCGCGGCCGCCGGCACCGACCCGTTCGCCGGGGCGGTGCCGTTCAGCGGTCCGCGTTTCCATGTCGAACCCGCCGCCCTCTACCGGGAACTGCGCCGCGACCACGGCGCCCTGGCACCCGTGACGCTCGACGGCGGCATACCGGCCTGGCTCGTGCTGGGCTACCGGGAACTGCTGCACGTCACCGGCGACCCGGTGCTCTTCAGCCGCGACTCGGACCTGTGGAACCAGTGGGACCGCATCCCCGACGACTGGCCGCTGCTGCCCATGATCGGGCGCAAGCAGCCCTCGATCCTCTACACCGTGGGCGAACGCCACCGGCAGCGTGCCGCGATGATGGGCAACGCCATGGAGGCCATCGACGCGGTCGAACTGCGCCGCTACGCCGAGCGCTACGCCGACGCGCTCGTCGACACCTTCTGCGGCGGCGGCACGGCGGACATCCTCGACGAGTTCGCGATGCTGCTCCCGGTCCGCGTGCTCGCCCGGCTGTACGGCTTCCCCGAGGAGGAGGGGCCCCTCCTGGTGAAGGCGGTCAAGGACCTGGTCGACGGCGGCCCGGACGCCATCGCCGGTCAGACGCACGTCTACACCGCGATGACCGAACTGCTCGAGGCGAAGAAGGAGCAGCCGGGCGCGGACGTCGTGTCGCGGATGCTCGCCGACCGGTACGACTTCTCCGACGAGGAGATCGTGCAGGACCTGATGGTGATGACCGTGGCCGGGCACCAGCCCACCGCGGACTGGATCGGCAACTCGTTGCGGCTGATGCTCACCGACGACCGCTTCGCCGCCTCGTTCACCGGCGGCCGGCACAGCGTCGGGCAGGCCATGAACGAGGTGCTGTGGGAGGACACCCCCAGCCAGAACATCGCCGGGCGGTGGGCCAGCCGCGACACCCGGCTCGGCGGGCGCCAGATCGCCTCCGGCGACCTGCTCATCCTCGGCTTCGCCGCGGCCAACGCCGACCCCCAGGTCCACCTGGAGGCCGGGGCCTCCACCAACGGCAACAACGCGTGGTTCTCCTTCGGGCACGGCGAGCACCGCTGCCCGTTCCCGGCTCAGGAGATCGCCGAGGCCATCGCCCGCACCGGCATCGAGGTGCTGCTGGACCGGCTGCCCGACATCGAACTGGCGGTCGACCCCGCCGATCTCGTGCGCCGTCCGTCCCCCTGGCTGCGGGGCATGACCAAGCTCCCCGTGCGTTTCACACCCACCCCCGTGCTAGGAGAACTCTGATGGAATGCCCGGTCACCGGCCACCACGCGGCCTCCCCGATCGTGCTGGACCCGCTGGTGGGCGACCTCGTCGCCGAGAGCACCGCGCTGCGCGAGGCGGGCCCGCTGGCCGCGGTCGAACTCCCCGGCGGTGTGCCGGTGTGGGCCGTGACGCACCACGCCGAGGCCCGCGCGCTGCTGACCGACCCGCGGCTGGTGAAGGACATCGCCCACTGGGACGCCTTCACCCGCGGTGAGATACCCGCCGACTGGGCGCTGATCGGCCTGGCCAACCCGGGCCGCTCCATGCTCACCGTCGACGGCGCCGACCACCGCCGGATGCGCGCCCTGGTCGCCCAGGCGCTGACCCCGCGCCGCGTGGAGCAGATGCGGGCCCGGATCGAGGAGCTGACGGCCGGTCTCCTGGACCGCGTCGAGGAGGCCGCACGCGAGGGCGACGTACTCGACCTCAAGGCCACCTTCGCCTACCCGCTGCCGATGTACGTCGTGCAGGAGCTGATGGGCATCGACAAGGCCCACCTGCCCCGGCTGAAGGTGCTGTTCGAGAAGTTCTTCTCCACCCAGACCCCGCCCGCCGAGGTCCTCGCCACGCTCGGCGAGCTCGCGGCCCTCATGGCCAAGACCGTCGCCGACCGGCGCGCCGAGCCCGGCGACGACCTCACCAGCGCTCTGATCGCGGCCTCCGAGGACGGTGACCACCTCACCGACGAGGAGATCCAGAGCACCCTGCAGCTCATGATCGCCGCGGGGCACGAGACCACCATCTCCCTCATCGTGAACGCGGTCGTGAACCTGCTCACCCACCCCGACCAGCTCGCGCTGGTGCGGGAGGGCAAGGCGAGCTGGGAGTCGGTGGTGGAGGAGACCCTGCGCCACTCCACGCCCACCTCGCACGTGCTGATCCGCTTCGCCACCGAGGACGTCCCCGTCGGCGACAAGGTCATCGCCAAGGGCGAGGCGCTGATCGTCTCCTACGCGGCGATCGGCGGTGACGAGAAGCAGCACGGCCCGAGCGCCGGCGTCTTCGACATCACCCGCGACCACCCCATCCGCCACATCGCCTTCGGCCACGGCCCGCACGTGTGCCCCGGCGCCGCGCTGTCCCGGCTGGAGGCGGCGGTGGCGCTGCCCGCCCTGTTCGAGCGCTTCCCGAAGCTCGACCTGGCGGTCCCGGCGTCGGAGCTGCGCAACAAGCCCGTGGTCACGCAGAACGACCTGTACGAGCTGCCGGTCACCGTCAACTGACCTACCGTCGGTGTCCGGCACCTCCCCGCGCCGCTCGTGCCGGTGCGGGGAGGTGCCGGTCCGCTCCGGTGGCCGGCGTCCGGGCCGGTGGCGGACGCCTCGCCGCTTGGCGAGGGGTCTGGGCCACCGTCCCGCCGCAGGTCGGCTACGCGCTCACCGGAAGCGGCCGCTCGCTGCTCCACGTCGTCCGCGACCTGGCCGGCTGGGCCGATGCCCACGCCCAGGAGATCAGCCGGTCCCGCGTCGAGTACGACGCCACGAAGGACTGGGACCACCCACCCGGGGCCGTTCCGCCCCGCCGCTTCCGCCGGTCCCATCGGCCGGGCGGCCCGCGAGCACCCCGATGGGGATGCGAGCGTGCCGGACGGGTGACGGCCCCGCCCGTCCGGAGCACCGGACGGGCGGGGCCGTTCCCGTCACACGCCGATGTCGCGGCCGTCCTTGCGCCACACCACGACGACGGAGGGGCGGGGGATCCGCCGGCCGCCGTCGGGCCAGCGCGAGGACGGGTTCTCGTACGTGGAGCCGTCGGTCTCGCCGGGGTGCTGCACCGCGACCAGGACGCGCTGGTCCTGGACGATCGGGCCGCACGTCTCGGCGCCCTTGGGGACGCTCAGGAACTGCCGGACCTGACCGCGCTTGTCACCCTTGACCGCGACGCCGAAGAGGGCGTCGTGGGTGCCGAGGGTGCCCGGTGCGCCGTCGGTGGATATCCACAGGTTGCCGTGCGGATCGAACGCCACGTTGTCCGGGCACGAGATCGGGCTGACGTCGTCCTTCGGGAAGCCCGCGAAGTAGGTGGCGGGGTCGGACGGGTCGCCCGCGACCAGGAACAGCCGCCACGCGAAGCGGTCGGCGGCGGGGTCGTCGAAGGACTCCGCCAGCTCCAGCACATGCCCGTGCTTGTTGTTGTTCCGCGGGTTGGCCTCGTCGGCACCGGCGGAACCGGCCTTCCCGCGGTTGGTGTTGTTGGTCAGCGCCACGTAGACGCGACCGGTGCGCGGGCTCGGCTCGACGTCCTCGGGGCGGTCCATCTTCGTGGCTCCGGCCTTGTCCGCCGCCATGCGGGTGAAGAGGTAGACCTCCTCGGCGGTCATGCCCTCCACGAAGGAGGTGGTGCCGTCGGCCAGCTTGATCCACTCGCCGGAGCCGTCGAACTCGCCGTCCGAGGGCAGTTTCCCGTTGCCGTCGAACTCGGCGGCCGGGCTGTCGCCCGTCAGCCGGGCGACGTAGAGCGTGCCCTCGTCCAGGAGCGACAGGTTGTGCTCGCGGACCGCCCGTCCGGTGCCGTGCCGCATCGCCTTGCGCGCCACGAACTTGTACATGTAGTCAAAGCGCTCGTCGTCGCCCATGTAGACGACGGGGCGGCCGTCCTCGGTGAGGCGGGGCTGCGCGGCCTCGTGCTTGAAGCGGCCGAGCGCGGTGTGCTTGCGCGGCGTCGAGTCCGGGTCGAGCGGGTCGAGTTCCACGATCCAGCCGAAGCGGTTGACCTCGTTGGGCTCCTTGGCCAGGTCGAAGCGGTCGTCGAACCGCTCCCACTTGCGCTCGCTGGCCGCGCCGGCGATGCCGTAGCGCTTCAGCCGCTCCGCGGTGACCGGGTCGGTGACCGAGGCCGCGTTGCCGAAGTACTGGTTGAAGTTCTCCTCGCCGGACAGCACGGTGCCCCACGGGGTGGTGCCGCCGGCGCAGTTGTTGAGGGTGCCGAGGACCTTCGTGCCGGTGGGGTCGGCCTTGGTGCGCAGCAGGGGGCTGCCCGCGGCGGGGCCGGTCAGCCGGAAGGCGGTGCGGGTGTGGAGCCGGCGGTTCAGGCCGTGCCGGTTCACCGGGTACAGGCGGCCGGAGTGCCGCTCCTCCTCGACCACGACCACGCTGAGCCCGTGCGCGGCCCAGGCGATCTCGACCTGCTCGCGGGTGGGGTTCGCCGCGTCGTAGCCCGGGAACATGAGGATCTCGTCGGTGTACTCGTGGTTGGCGACGAGTACCTGACGGCCGCGCTCACCGGGCAGGTCGAACAGGTGCAGGAAGTCGTTGTTGTATCCGAACTGGCCGGCCTGCGCCGCGGCGGTCTGCCGCGCCTGGTCGAACGCGGGGGCGCCGCGCAGGATGGGGTCGCCCCAGCGGATCACGACACTCTGGGCATAGCCCTCGGGAACGACGACGGCGTCCACGGTGTTCGGCGAGACGGGCCGGAAGCGCAGGCCCTTGGCAGCGTCGGGGTCGGCGGTGCCGCCGTGGCCTCCATGGCCTCCGTGCGGCGGCTCGGGCGCGGCGGCGGCCACGTCGGTGCCGGACGTGACGGCTATGCCGCCCGCGGCGGCGGCCAGGGTGACCACGGCGCCGGTCCGCAGCACCGTGCGGCGGGAGAGCGCCTCGGCGACGACGTCGCCGAGGTAGGCGTTCCCGCTGGTGTTCGGGGCCTCGTGGGCGCAGGCGTCACCGCACTTGAACCGGCAGGTGAGCGCGGACCTGCCGCCGTCGTGACGGGGGAGCAGCGGAAGAAGTCTGTGCGGCCGCACAGTGCCTCCAAGTCTATGTTCCGGTATAGCGAGTACAAAGGGACGGTAAAGAGCCCTGTTCTCGCGGGGGTGGCCGGAACGTGAACCGCGCATGAACCGGTGAGCGCGGCAAGGGGTTCCCGTGCCCCGCGCGCCCGACGGACGCCGCCTCACCTCTGCGACGTCCCAACGGCGCGGCGGGCGGCGCGCGCGGCGCGTCACGCCGCCGGGATGGCCGCCGGCAGCGTCGGTTCCCAGGTGTCCACGGCGAAGTGGAGGGTCATGCCGTGCGTGGTGTACAGCCGCGGGGCCCCTGTGGGGTTGTCGGTGTCCACCCCGGCCTCGCGCCTCCTCGCGCACGCCCAGGCTCCGGATCCACGCCATGGCCGCGCGGTCGTCACGGGTCAGCGCCGCGCCCACGTCCCCGGCGCCCTCCAGCGAGGCGATCCACACCAGGGACCAGTCGATGCCCTGGCCGAGGTCGTCCAGCCACTGCCGGTAGGTGCGCCGCTGGTGGTCGAAGTGCTCCGCGGAGCTCTCCTGCAGGAGTTCGTGGGCGCGGCGGCGGTCGGCCTCCGCCGTGCAGTCGCGCGGTGTCAGTCCGGGCGGGAGTGCGGGGACGGGGTCCGCGGCGGCCGACAGCGGGCGGGTCAGCATGTGGGAGCGCCGTACGGTCCTCCAGCCGCGCCGTGCCAGGCGGGCCGTGTCCACGGTGGGCGCGGTGTCGAGGGCGAGATGGACGACGGCCCGCTCCGCGCCGTTCTCCGCGGCGCGTTCGGCGGCCCGGGCCTGGAGGAGATCCAGCAGCCGCTCGCCCGCCTCCTGGTGGGCGGGCGGGACGTAGTGGTCGACGTCGATGCGTTCGGCGCCGGACTCGTCCCAGAGCAGCCCGTAGGCGACGAGCGCGCCGTCCTCGAAGGCCGGCCAGGAGTTGCGCTCGAGGTCCGCCTCGGGATGGACCAGCGACGACTCGACCGTCGCCAGGTCGGTCTCCGGCCGCCCGGGCTCCATGACGTCGACGGCGTTGAGCAGGTCGCAGATGACGGGAGCGGCCTCGGGCGCGGCCGGCCGCACGGTGATGGGCCTGCCGCAACTCTCGGCACCGGCACCGGCTCCGCGCAAACGCTTTTCGCGGCGGAGCCGGTCCGGCCGGGAGGGTGCCCGCGTCAGGCGCCGGCGGCCTCGGTCGCCGGACGCTCTGCCTCAGCGGTGGCGTCGCCGTCGTTGTCGCGCTGGGCGGGGACGGTGACCTCCACGGCCTCGACGGCCGCTTCCGCCGGGTCGTCGTCCTCGTCGTCCTGGGCGGCCGGTGCGGCGGGGGTGGTGGGCACGGCGAGCGTGGCGGGCACGGCGGGTACGGCCGCCGCGGTCCCGATCGGCACGGCGGGTGTCATGACGTCGAGGTCGGCGGGTCGGCGGTCGCGGCGGACGTCGCCGACGATGAGGGCGACCACCGCCGCGGAACCGACGAACTCCAGCAGGCTCTGCGAGGTGTCCACGGCGGTCACGGGCATCGAGCCGACCGCGTAGCCCCACAGCTCCGTGAAGGCCGACGGCATCATGAAGAGCGAGAGACCCACCGAGAAGCCCGGGGCGGTGGGCCGCCGCCTGGCCGCGAGCAGCATGCCGGCCCCGCACAGCACGGTCAGGCAGACCCACTGGTACGGCGACGGAACGGCGAGGATGGCCCGGCCGCTTCCCTTGCCGACGATCAGGTCGGTGAGCACACTCGGGCCGACCTGAAAGGCCGTCACCGCGTTCCGGCCGATGTAGAAGACGTTGAGCACCGCGAGCAGCAGGCCGGAGGCGGTGGCCGTCACCTTCACCGGGCGGACGCCGCCGGTCACCGCGTTCGAGGCGGCGGCCTCGTACTCCATGTGCCGTGCCAGCAGGAGGAGCCCGCCCAGGACGAGGCAGAGGACCACCGCGAGGACGGCGGTGCTGCCCACCGCGTTCAGCGAGGCGCCCTTCAGGGTGCCGAACCACGGGTCGGAGGGGGAGTCGAGCAGCAGGTACCAGACCGCCGGGAGGCGGAAGCCGAGGGTCACCGTGCACGAGGTCATCAGCAGGCCGCCGGCGCCGCGGGTGCGGAACAGGGCCGCCAGACCGGCGCAGAGCTGCAGCGCCGCGAGGCCGAGGTCGAGCGACGAGGTCGCCGACAGCCCCGGCACCCACCCCGTGGTCCACAGCGACCAGGCGCCGGGCAGACCGCGGACAACGATGTCGTAGAGCAGCCAGAACGCCGTCTGGGCGAACAGCGCGAGGCTGAGCAAGGCCACGGCTATCCGCACTTGGTTGATCGACATCCCCGGACGGTTCATGGCGCGCTGTCCCCTCGACGGCCAAACGTGGTTGAGTTCACAACATTCCCAATGACGGTGCAGAGCATAAACGGTCACCCACGTGCCCGCGCCAATCCGCCCCCGGGGTTCCGGCCTTGCGGAACCGTACGGGAACGGTGAGTCAACGGAAAATGAATGACGTCCCGTCAGGTGCAGTCGTCCGGACTGTCCGGAGGTCGAGTCCGTAACGAACAGGCGCATTGCGAAGGGGAGTTGGGCCGCGCGCTGACAACGCGGGCGGTCGTGGACGCCGCCCCGTGACACGCTCGGGCACCGGCGGAACCGACCGGGGCGCGGCACTGTCGGCGCCTCGTGATGGGATGCCGGGGAACGTCACAGCCGCAGCCCGCAGGGAGAACACGCCGATGCCTCCGTACCCTTCGCTGACCCACGCCCTCGTGGCGGCCCTCGTGGACCTGACCTGGTTCGTGGAGGACGCGGACGACGAGCGCATGGACCAGGACGAGGCATTGAAGGCCCTGGAGGGCGTGGCCGCCGTGGTCGACCGGATGACGGAGGGCCAGCGGGACGGGTTCCTCGAAGTGCTGGCCGCGATGACGGCCGCCGAGACCGATCCCGGGCGCCGCGCGTTCCTGGAGGACTTCCCGGAGGACTTCGGCGTCGTGGACTAGCCGGCCCGGCTCAGCCCCGGGACAGCCGCGGGTCGAGGAGGCGGTGCAGCCGGTGGGCGACGGGACGGAAGCCGCGGCGCGGCCAGAACGCGGACGAGAGCGGGTTCGCCGCCCGCCAGTCCGTCACGCACACCCGGAAGCCGTTCCGGGCCGCGTCCGCGAGGGCGTGCTCGGTGAGCCGGCGCCCCACACCGCCGCCCCGGTACCCGGGCGCGGTCGCGGCGAGGAGCAGTTCGACCGAGCCGCGCGGCGCGGTCAGCGAGACCTCGTCGTCGGGCACGGGCCGCATGACGCAGAAGCCCCTCACCCCCTCCGGCCCTTCGGCCAGCCAGTAGGACACGGCGGGGTCCTCCAACAGCTCCAAGTGGCCCGGCCGCAGGCCCTCGTGGAAGGACGGCTCGATGAAGGCGAAGACCGGCGGGGCCGTGTGCGCGTCGGCGACCAGGCGGAACAGCGGCTCCAGCGCGGCGAGGTCCGAAGGCCGGGCGGCCCGCACGTCGTCGTGGAAGCCCGCCGCCCCCGCCGTCAGGTCCGTCACCGCGTGGACCTGCTCGTAGGCGAAGCACTGCGACAGCCAGACCGGCAGGTCGTGCGCGGCCGCGACGGCGTAGTGGTGCAGGCGCCCCTCGCCGAGCCATGGACCCGACAGGTCCGCGTACAGGCCACGCAGGACGTCCCCGTCGTGCGTAGCGTAGTGCCCGGGCCCCGTCCACACATGGCGTCCGCGCACGTCGTCGCCGGGCACGGCGATCAGGTACCCGGCGAGTGCGCCGTCCGCCGTCTCCGCGACCGCGCCGCGCGCGCCCCGCTCCCAGGCGTCCCGCAGGAGGGCCGCGCAGACCGCCGGTTCGGCGAAACCGGGGTCGAGCGCCGCTTCCCCGGCGCGGTCGCGGCGGTGGCGGGCGGCGAGGAGGCCCGCCGCTCCATCGACGTCGGAGGCCTCGAACGGCCTGGTCGTCGGCGCTTTCACCAGGGATGCCTGCTTTCCGGGGTCAGCCCTTGCGGGCCTCGATCAGATAGCGCTGCGAGTAGGCCACGAAGGGCCCGTGCCGTTCCATGAAGCCGTACAGCTCCGCGAGGCGCTCGCGGTAGGCGTCCACGGAGAAGCCCGGCACGATCCAGATGACCTTGCGCAGGAAGTGGACCACGGCGGCGATGTCGTGGAACTCCATGCGCAGCGCCTCCTGGCGCAGGTCCACGACCTCCAGGCCCGCTGCCTCGGCGCGGGCGGTGGCCTCCACCCCGCTGGAGCCGGCCGTGGTCGTGAAGGGGTCCGGCGTGTGCGTGGCGAGGGGGCGGGGCCCCATCAGGTAGTCCGTCAGCTCCCGCACCGAGCCCGCGCCGACCTGCTGCGACAGGTAGGTGCCGCCGGGACGCAGCACCCGGCGCACCTCGTCCCAGCGGGTCACCACCGGATGCCGGCTGACGACGAGGTCGAAGCGGCCGTCGGGGAAGGGGAGGTCGGCGGTGTCCTCGGCCCGGACGACCGTGGCGCCGAAGGGTTCCAGATTGCGGCGGGCGATCTCCAGGTTGGGCGCCCATGACTCCGTCGCCGCGACGACCGGCGGGGCGAAGGGCACGGTCGCCAGGACCTCCCCGCCGCCGGTCTGGACGTCGAGGAGGGCCTCGGACCGGGCGGCCCGGTCCGCGAGGAGCCGGGCGTAACCCCAGGACGGGCGCTGCTCGGTGGCGCGGCCGGTGAACCAGGAGAAGTCCCAGCCCTCGGTCGGAACGGCCTCCCCTTCGGCGAGGAGGTCTCGGAACGTGGACATGGGCGCGAGGATGGCAGACGCCCCCGGCGGGGCGCATCCGGATTACGCCGGTCCCGGCGCCGCCCCGCGTGCGCTCTTGCGGGGCCGTCCCACGTGGTCCCGCCCCGCGTCGGGCCGTCAGCAGCCGGTCGCGAGAGGGGTGAAGGACATCCGGGTGCCCTCTTCCGCGTCGACGGCCCTGCCGTAGGTGGCGGAGTCGACCTTGTACCAGACGTCGTCCCGGGTGCGGTCGCCGCCGAGGTCGTCCAGTTCGACGCACCAGCGTTCCGCCGACACCACGCGTGTGTAGGACTCGGTGCCCTGCTGCACCTTCCGGCAGTCCTTGTAGTGCTCGGTCGTGTACCACGTCCGGGTCGACTTGCGCTTCCCGGAACCGCTCGAGGACGTGTGCCGCACCCGCCGGGTGCGGTCGGTGCACCGCTGCACCATGTGCGGGCGCCGCCCCGTGGTCGTCCTGCGCGCCACGTGCCGGTGGTCGTCCAGTGCTCCGGTGACGGCCGGTTCCGCCTTCGCGACCGGGGTACGGGTGTCCGCGGAAGCGGTGGCCGACGGTCCGGATCCGGCGACGGCAACGGTGTCCGGGCTCCCGCAGGCACCCAGCAGCGCGGCCAGGAGCGCGGCGGTCACGGCGGCGGGGTACGGGCGGCGGTGTCTGTGCACTGCTCTCCTCGATGGACGTGATGGTGACGGCGAAGGTGAAGGTGAACGGTGTCCCGGGCGGTCGGTGCCCACCCGGATCATGACGCGATGCGGACGGACCGGGTTCCCGCGTCGCGCGCCCGAGTGTGCCGCGCCCTGACGTAACCTGCCCGTTCCTGGCGTCCGATGGCCGAACGCTGGGTAGGAACCGGGACGGGGATGGCTGGAAGTCGTAGTCCTTGCCCGGGCCGCCGACGGCCCGGGAAGGGGGGATCTCGGTGGGTAAGACGTCTGCGTTCGTCCGTGCCGACGGCCCGGGGGGACGGGCCTCGCACAGCGGGACCGTACGGGAGCGGGCCGGGGGGCCCGTCCGCGTACCGGGCCCGTCGCTGCTCAATCCCGGTCTGCCGCAGGTGGAGCCGCAGGTCATGGCCTGGGCACGGCGCGCCGGTCTGCTGTCCGCGCTGACCTCGGGTCAGGCAGGCCGGGAGCGGCAGGCCGCCATGGCCGCGCACGTGTGGCCGTGGGCGGCCCCGGAACGCCTGGCGGAGCTGGCCCGGCTCACGCTGTGGATGTTCGCCGTCGACGACGACAGCGACGCGGGCCCGGCCCACGGGACCGGAGCGGAACTCGAGGCCATGGCGCACGCCGTCGGCGGCTGGGCGCGCGCCGTTCCCGCGTCGGCGCCACCGGCCGTCCGCGTCCTGGACGAGGTGGTGCCGCGGGTGACCGGAGTCATGGGGCCCGCCTGGGGCGACCGTTTCCGCCGCCACCTCGTCGCGTGGATCCGCACCAACCAGGACATGCTCCGGTTCCGCGGCGGCCACGAGGTGCCCACCCCCGAGGCCTACATCGCCTGGCGGCGGGTCTCCGGAGCCACCGGGTGGTGCTTCGACCTCATCGAGTACGCCCAGGAGTCGGAACTTCCCGCGGCGGTCTGGTACTCGCCGGCCTGCCGTGCGCTGCGGGAGGCCGCCGCCGACGTCATCGGCTGGACCAACGATCTGTTCTCGGTGGAGAAGGAGCTGCGCTCCGGCGAGACCACCAACCTGGTCCTCGTCCTGCGCCACCACCACGCTCTGACGCTGGACGAGGCCGTCGACGAGACACGGCTGTGGCACGCCCACCGTGTCGCCGCCCTGCGCACCGCGACACGCGACCTTTACGCCGCTGCCCTCGCGGCCGACCTGACCCCGGCGCAGCTCTCTGCGGTCTGCCAGTACGCGGACGGCATCCACGCCTGGGCCCGCGGATTCCTCGACTTCTCACGGGACTCGGCCCGTTACGGCGCCTCCGGGGGATAGCCGGCGCCCCCGGACGCGCGGCGGCGCTGTTCGGCGCTCTGACGCGACCGCCGCGACGCTGCCCACTGCCGTGGACCTGCTGGGGATCCCCGGCCAGGACCGCGCCCGCGTCCTCGGCGACGACCACTGCTCCACCATCAGCGGCCCTGGCGCCCGGACCTGTTCGGCCGGCGCGGCGGGCGGCTCCCCGCCCGCCGCGCCGGGCGCTTCGTCAGTCGCGGGTCACGTGCCCGTCGACCAGCCGCCACAGCCCCAGCGGGTTGTCGGGGGCCAGCGCCTCCGGGAGCAGCGCGTCCGGGAAACCCTGGTAGGTCACGGGTCGCAGGAAGCGCTCGATCGAGCTCATGCCGACGGAGGTGAAACGGCTGTCCGTGGTGGCCGGGAACGGACCGCCGTGGATGGTGGCGTGGCCGACCTCCTGCGGGTGGGCGAAGGCGTTCACCACGATCCGGCCGGTACGGCGCTCCAGGACCGGCAGCAGGCGGGCGGCCTGCGGGTGGTCCGCGTCATCGAGGTGCATCGTCGCCGACAGCTGGCCGCGGAAGCTCCGGGCCACCTCGGTCATCTGCTCCACGCCGGTCAGCCGGACGAGCAGCGCGGCCGGCCCGAAGACCTCGTCGGCCAGGGTGGGTTCGGCCAGGAACCGGTCGCCGTCGACCTCGAGGAGCTGCGCGCGGCCCTCGAACGCGCCCTCCGGCTCCGGGCCCACCGCCACGGTCGCGGCACCCGCGTCGCGCAGGCGCTGCGCCCCGCGGCCGTAGGCGTCGTGGATGCCGGGGGTGAGCATCGTCCGGGCGCCCATGGCGCCGACCCGTGCCGCGGCCGCCTCGCGCATCGCGGTGTACCCCGGGCCGTCGACGGCGAGCAGCACGGCCGGCTTCAGGCAGGCCTGGCCGACGTTGACGAGCATGCGCTCGGCGAAACCGTCGCCGATCTCGCCACCGCGTGCGGCCAGCGCGGCCGGCAGGACGAAGGTCGGGTTGACGCTCGTCATCTCGGCGAAGACCGGGATCGGGTCGGGACGCAGTTGCGCCCGCCGGTACAGGGCCATACCGCCGCCCTCGGAGCCGGTGAAGGTGACCGCCTTGACCAGCGGGTGGTCCACCAGGGCCTCGCCGATCGCGTTGCCGGCCCCCCGGAGCATCGAGAACACGCCCTCGTGCAGCCCGGAGTCGGCGACGGCGCCCTGGATGACGCGCCCCTGCAGCTCCGAGGCGCCGGGGTGGGCGTTGTGCGCCTTGAGGATCACCGGGCAGCCCGCCGCGAGCGCGGCGGCGGTGTCGCCGCCCGCGACCGAGTACGAGATCGGGAAGTTGCTCGCGCCGAACACGGCCACCGGTCCGATCGCGATCTTCTGCATGCGGTGGTCCATACGCGGCCTCGGGAGCCGCTGCGGCTGGGCCGGGTCGACGGCGGCCTGCCGGAACCGGCCCTGCCTGACGACCTCGGCGAACTGCCTGAACTGCCCGGCGGACTTGACCGCCTCGGCCTCCAGCTGCGCGACCGGCAGGCCCGTCTCCAGGGCCGCCCGCTCGGCCAGTTCGCCCTTGACCGCCTCCAGCCGCTCCGCGATCAGCTCGAGGAACGCGGCGCGTTCCTCGAGACCGGTGCGGTTGTAGGTGTCGTAGGCCTCGTCGGCCAGACGCGCGGCGCGGTCCACCTCGGCGGCACCGCCGAGCGCGAACTCCGGCCCGACCAGCTCGCCGGTCGCCGGGTCGAGTGCCTTCATCGTGCCTTCGGACGCGGGGACGGACGTCGCGCCTATCAGCATCTCTCCGGTCAGTCGCATGTCAGTGGTCTCCGTTCTCCAGCGTCTTCACCAGGTCGGCGGTGGTGGTGATGGAGTGGGCGTACGTGGGGCCGTTGAGCTCGTGGGCGGCGTGCATCATCTCGGGGCGGTAGGCCGCGGTGGCGTCGCGGACGAGCGTCACGTGGTAGCCGAGTTCCATGGCGTAGCGGCCGGTGGACTCGATGCAGGTGTTGGCGAGCAGCCCGATGACGATCACATGCGTGATGCCCTGCTGCTTGAGCCGGAAGTCCAGGTCGGTGTTGGCGAAACCGCTCTGCGACCAGTGCTCCTGGATGACCACGTCACCGTCGGCGGGCCGGAAGTCGGGGTGGAACTCGCCGCCCCAGGTGCCGAGGGCGAAGGTGTGCCGCTCCTGGATGATGCGGTGCGTCGGGTTGGGGTGCTCCCAGCCCTCGTAGTCACCCTCCTGCCAGCGGCGGTGGGGGACGAAGAAGACCTTCTGGCCCGCCGCGCGCCCGGCGCCGACGACGGCGCGGAGGTTGTCGAGCAGGCCCACCTCGGTGGCGACGGGCTCGAGCGCGGGCCAGACCTTCCCGCCCTCGGACAGGAAGTCGTTGTAGGGGTCGACCAGCAGGATCGCCGTGCGCGTGGGGTCGTAGGTGTCGGTCATGACGCGTCCTTTCCCAATCTGGATTATTTACATCATCCTCATTCAGGATTACTCTCGTCATCCTGAAAGTCAAGGAACGAATGCGAGGTAGCGAGATGGCCCCTGACGAACTCCGTGAATCCCTGATCGGCGCCTGGCGTCTGGTGTCCTACGCGGCCACCGACGTCGCCACCGGCGACGTCGTCGAGCCCTTCGGGCCGCGGCCCCGGGGGCTCATCACCTATGGCCCCGACGGCCACATGTCGGCCCAGATCATGAGGGTCGGACGGCCGGACTTCCGTCACGGGCGGCTCGAGGAAGGGCTGTCCGAGGAACTGGCCGCGGCGGCCGCGGGCTATCTCGCGTACGCGGGCACCTTCGAGGTCCCGACGGAGGACATGGTCGTGCACCGGGTCGAACTGAGCCTGTTCCCCAACTGGGTGGGCGGTTCGCAGACGCGGATCGCCGAACTGGACGGGCGCAGGCTCCGGCTGAGCCTTCCCGGCGCAGCCAGGATCTGGGGTGCGCTCCGCACCGGCGTCCTGACCTGGGAGCGCGCGGGGCGCTAGAGGCTGCCGTGCGTGCCCCCGCGGAGCGCGGGCCCTACGGCCCGTGCTCCGCGGGGGTTCGCTACCCCCGTACGGCGGGCGCTGGGGTTTCGGTGGCGGTCTCGGTTTCCGCGTCGGTACGGCCGGGTCCGGCGCCGTCGTCCCGCCGGGCGCCCCTCCCGCTGCCGCCGTTCCGGGCGCGCAGGCCGTGCCAGGCGAGCGTCAGGCCCGCGAGGAGCAGGAAGCCGAGGCCGCCCGCCACCACGCCGTGCCAGCCGGAGGCCGAGAAGAGTACGCCCGCGACGCCCGAACCGACGGCGCCGCCACCGAAGACGGCGAACATGTACACCGTGTTGAGGCGGCCCCGGATCCCCGGCACCGCGGTGAAGATGCGGGCCTGGTTGGCGATCTGGCCGCTGGTCACCCCGTAACCGAGGAGGTTGCAGCCGACGGCGAGGACGACGAGCGATCGGCCCGCGACCGCGAAGAGCGCGAAGGCCGCCACCGCCGCGACGACGGAGAGTGTGTTGACCGCCAGCGGCCCCCACCGGTCGGTCAGCCGGCCCGAGTAGCGGGCGGCCAGCGCGCCCGGCACGCTGCACAGGCCGAAGAGGCCGACCACCGCCGGGCCGAGACCGATCGGCGGCGCGGTGAGGTGGAAGGCGAGCGTGGACCAGAAGGCGGAGAAGGAGGCGAAGACCGTCGCCCCCAGCGCGGCCGACAGGCGCAACGGGGCGTGGTCCACCAGCAGTCGGGGGAGCGAGGCCAGCAACCGCCCGTAACCCCCCGAGGCCTCGGCTCCGGCGGGCCGCCCGGCCGGCATGTAGCGGGGAAGGACCAGCAGCAGCGCCGCCGTGGCCGCCGCGGCGACCAGGAAGCCCGCCCGCCAGGTGCCCGCGGCCTGGGCGATGAGCCCGGAGGCGGTGCGGGAGAGCAGGGCGCCCATCGTCAGGCCCGTGCCGACCGCCCCCAGGACCCGTCCGGCCTGGCCGGGCGCGGCCATGGACGCGACCGTCGGCATGATCACCTGCGGGAGCACGGTGCTCGCCGAGAGCACGAGGGTCGCCATGCCCAGCAGCGCGACGGAGGGCGCCGCGGCGCCCGCCAGCAGCGCTACGGCGGTCACCGCCAGCAGGACTCGGGACAGCCGGCGCAGCCGGGCCCGGTCCGCGAGCGGTACGACGGCCACGATGCCCAGCGCGTAGCCGATCTGCCCCGCCGTGGCCACGAGCCCGGCGGCGGAGGCGGAGATGCCGAATCCGCGGGCGATCTGGTCGAGGAGGGGCTGGGTGAAGTAGATGTTGGCGACCGTGATCGCCGTCGCCGTGGCGAAGACGGGGAGGGTTCCCCGCTTGACGTCCGGCCGGGTTGCTGCGGTGGTCATGGGTCCTCGCGGAGGGGTCGCGGGCGATGGGGCGGTGGGGCGGCGGACGCCGGGCCTGCTGCGATGGAGGCCCGCGCGCCGCGTCTTCTGGATGATTTGGGTCATCCACACATGCAGGATGATGCCTGTCATCCTGCATGTCAAAGGCCCGGACGGAGTCCGAGGGGAGGTGTATGATGTCCGTCATCCACATGGGTCGGGACGGCCCGACGTACATCCGGGAGGTCAGGCGATGGGTCACTCGCAGGCAGCGAAGGCCGAGTCGCGCGAGAAGGTCCTGCGGATCGCGGCCCGCCGGATCCGCGAGGAGGGCATGAACCGCCCCGGCGTCGCGGACCTCATGAAGGAGGCCGGGCTGACCCACGGCGGGTTCTACAAGCACTTCTCGTCACGTGAGGACCTGATGGGCCAGGCGGCGGCGCTGGCGCTGGCCGACGGCGAGGGCAAGATGGCCGAGTCCGCCCGCAGGGACCCCGTGGCGCCCCGGTCGGGGCTGATCGACGCCTACCTCAGTGCCCGCCACCGGGACGCTCCCGGTACCGGCTGCGCCCTGGTGACCCTCGGCGCCGCGGCCGGTCGCGGCGACGAGGCGCTGAAGGAGGCGTACGAGCAGCAGGTCCGCAAGTACCTCGCGCTCATCGGCGAGGCCGCGCAGGGCGATGACCCCGGCGCGGCGCAGGCCGATGCGATGGTCACCCTCAGCGCCCTTGTCGGCGCGATGCTGATGTCGCGCGCGGTCGCCGACCCGGAGTTCTCCGACGAGATCCTGGCGACGGTCGCCGGACGGCTGAAGGACGCCGACGCGCACGTACCCGCGGAGGTCTGACCGCATCCCCGCTTGACGCACCGGTACCCACGGGTGGCGGCCATGGCCCGGCCCGCGAGGGAATGAACCCTCTCCTCCCCTTGTGTGGTGGTTGGTGTCATACGAGTGCCGGGAATCCGCGAGGGCGGACCATGGCGGTGTGGTCGCCCCGGTCCATCCCGCTGCCGATCGGCCGCATCCACCGCGGCGGCGCGCCGAGCCCTGCCCGGGCCGGCCCCGCCTCCAGGAGTGGCACCCCGCCCGTCCGTCCTCGGAGAGCCGCGCGGCGAGTACGCATCCCGCGTTCCCGCCACCGACGGCGATGCGGTCGTAAGCCGCCATCGCAGACTTCCGGGTCGACGCGTCCGCGGTCGTCCGGTCCCGGCCATGGACACAGCAAAAACCAGGGCGAAAGCCGACGAAAGGCGTCCGTCAAGTACGTAACCGCGGTCCGTGCGGCGCCCCGCCATCCCTTACATCACTTATGGGTGGTGTGCGTACGATGGGAAAGGTTCAGGCGGGGCCACCCGGCCCGGGCGGGGACGCCGGAACGGCGGCCTCCCGACGGGCGGCGAGGAGCAAGGGTGACGGTTCAGGACAGGGATCGGCGAAGTCACCGGATGCTGGCTGGTCTGCTGGCCGACAGCCATTTGATGCCCTTGGAGCAGCTGCCGGCCAAGGCCGCCGAGCACGCCGAACCCGCAGGTCTCGCCCACGTCACGATCTACCTCGCCGACCTCCAGCGCCGTGTGCTGCGCAACCTCGCCGAGGAGGGCGCGGACGAGTGCCGGCAACGGAACCACAGCTCCGAGTTGAGGATCGAGGGCACGGTGCCCGGCCGCGCCTTCCAGTACGGCCGGCTGCTCCCCGCCGCCTCCGCCTGCCCCGGCAAGTGCCGCTGGTGGGTGCCCCTGCTGGGCGGTTCGGAGCGGCTCGGACTGCTCCGGGTGACCACCGACGCCGACGACCGCCGCACCCGCGAGGACATGCAGGCGCTGGCCGACGCGGTGGCACTCATCGTCACCGTCAAGCGCGACTACAGCGACGCCTACGCGCGCACGGTGCGCACAGAGAGCATGAACGTGGCCGCCGAGATGCAGTGGCGCCTGCTGCCGCCCCGCTCGTACGCGGACGGCAGGGTCGTCATCTCCGCGGCGCTGGAACCCGCGTACCGGGTCGGAGGCGACGCCTTCGACTATGCCCTCGACGGCCCGCTGGTCCACCTGTCGATCTTCGACGCGATGGGGCACGACACCGCGGCCGGCCTGACCGCGAGCCTCGCCATGGGCGCCGGCCGCAACGCCCGCCGCCGCAAGGCAGAACTCGTCGAGACCACCGAGGAGATAGAGAGGGTGCTGGTCGAGCAGTTCGAGGGGACGCGCTACGCCACCGGCGTCGTCGCCCGGCTCGACACCGGCACCGGCCTCTTCGAATGGGTCAACCGCGGCCACCACCCGCCGATCCTCATCCGGGGCGGCCGCTGGGTCGCCGAACTCGCCTGCGCGCCCGGCGACCCCATGGGCCTGGGCCTGGGTGTGGCACCGCAGGTGTGCCGTGAACAACTGGAGCCCGGCGACCGCCTGGTGCTCTACACCGACGGCATCCCGGAGGCGCGTACGGTCACCGGTCGAGAGTTCGGGCTCACCGGTTTCCTCGACTTCCTCATCCGGCACCACGCCGACCGGCTGCCCCTCCCGGAGACCCTGTGCCGTCTGATGCGCCGGGTGTCGGACCACCAGGTGGGCGAGTTCCAGGACGACGCGACGGTCCTGTTCTGCGCGTGGCTGGGCTGTTTCCCGGACGACACCGAACGGGCGGCGGCCGTCGCCGGCGTACCGCTCCCGCAGTCCACCCCGGACGCGGACCTCCCCCGGTCCGCGGGTTCGGCGGTGGACTTCCCGGACCCGCCGAGGTCATGGCGCCGGACCGGCGCTCCTGACCGGGCACCCGGGTGAACCGCCGTTTTCCCCGGGCCGCCCCGGGCAGGAGCCCCGACCGGGACGGCGTGGGGCCGGATCCCGCGGCGGAGGGAGGACTGCGATGACCGGCGGTTCCCTGAAGGCGGTCGGCTGGGCCAGGTCCTTCCCGGCGGCGGGCGGAGCACGTGCGGGCCGCCACTGGACGCGTGGGCACCTCGCGACCCTCGGCTGGACCGCGGACGCCCCCGGCACGGTCGACGACGTGCTGCTCACGGTCTCGGAGCTGGTCACCAACGCCCATGTCCACGCGCGCACCTCAGCCGACCTCGTCCTCACCTGGGACGGCAGCCGCCTGCACGTCAGCGTCCACGACCGCGACGACGAGGTGCCCGTCGCGCGGCTCCCCGAGTGGTCCGCCACCGGAGGGCGCGGCCTGCTGCTGGTGAACGCCGTCGCGGACCACTGCCACGCCCGCACCCAGGCGAAGGGCAAGACGATCACGGCCTGCTTCACCCCGCCCGGCGGCGAGCACGCCGAGCCTTCACCAAATCTTCCCGGCCGCCCCGGCCCGGACCGCGCGACACGGGGCAAGCGCAGGGCAACGACATGCTGCTGAACGGCAACGCGGCCGAACCGGGCCCACGAGGGGGCGTCCATGCGAGCACTCACTGAGCACCTGTCCCTCCGGCTGATCACCGGGACCCGGCGGGTCCTCGATCTGTCGGCGGACTGCCAGTACCGTCCCGACGACCCCTACACCGTCCGGATGCGCTTCGGCCACGGCGACGGTGGCGAGGAGGCGGAGTGGGTGCTCTCCCGTGAGCTGCTGCTGGCCGGGCTGGCGTCCCCGGCCGGGGACGGCGACGTCCACGTCGAACCCGGCGACCACGCCCACACCCTGATCGTCCTCGCCGGGCCCGGCGGCGCGGCCGTCCTCCAGGTCGCCACGGGTGAACTCGCCCGCTTCCTGGCCGCGACCGCGGAACTCGTCCCCCTCGGCACCGAGGGGACCCGCATCGACTGGGACGCCTGCATCGCCGGGCTCCTCTCCGCCTGAGGGAGCCTGCCCGCGTCCCCTGAGGCGCCCGTCAGGGTGCGGGCACACCCATCGGGTTCGGGTACGGGAGCGCCCCCGCGCAGGCCCGCGCCACCGTGGACAGCAGCGTGACCAGGTGCTCGACGGCCTCCGGGGCCATCGCCTCCCAAGGCCGCGCGGCGGCACGGTCGGTGGCCTCCTCCAGCGCGCCGTGGGCCGCCCGGCCCGCGGCGGTCGCGGCGCCGTCCGCGCCGAGCAGACCACGGGCGGCCAGACGCGCCGCGGCGGCGTCCCACTGCTCGTCGCTCCAGCCGCGGTGCGGCTGCAGCTCCGTACGCGGCAGGTCGATGCCCGTGCGCAGCACCAGCGCCTCGCACCCGTCCAGGCCGGCCGCGACGAGCGCCGCGACATGGCCGTCCCCGCGGTGCTCCCGCAGCAGAGTGGCCTGGTGCCAGAGGGCGTCGAGCGGGTCGCCGGGGGAGGGCAGCGCCAGGTTCGCGGCGGCGAGCACCCGTCCCGCGACGCCCAGGCCGCCGGTGACCGGACGCAGCAGGTCCACCGCCTCCGCCACCTCGGCCTCCCGCCCCGCCAGCAGCCGCCGCAGTGCCGCGCCCGCCCCGAGCCGGCGGGCCTCCAGGGCGCGTTCGGGCGGAGCGAGCGTCCAGACGCCGGGCAGCGCGCGGGCCACCATGGCGGGCGCGAAACCGAAGAACGCGGCCACGACGGGCTCCGGGCCGACCGGGCCGAGGGGCGCCGCGCGACCGGCGAAGTAGCCGCGCCAGTAGCCGCGCAGCCCCGCCTCCTCGTACGCGGCGCGCGCCTCGGACGCGAAGTAGGTGACGGCGTGCACCGGTTCGGCGAGCCGCCACACGCGCCGCGCGGCGACGGCGGCGTCCGCGGGGGTGACGGTCCCGCTCACCGCCGGCCACCTCCCGCCGGCAGCCCGGCCGGCAGACCGCCGTCGAGGTCCGTCCTGGCCTCGATGGCCCGCAGGACGGCCACCATGTCCGCGCGTCCGCCGCCCTGTTCCACGGTCTCGTCGAAGAGGGCGTGGCAGACGTCCAGCAGGGGCGAGGCCAGGCCGGACGCGCGGGCCGCCTCGGCGATGAGGCGGTTGTTGTGCAGCACGTCCGCCGCGGTGGCCTGCGCGGAGAAGTCGCGCTCCCGCAGCTTGGGCGCCTTCATCCGCGACACCGCGCTGGCCATCGGCCCCGCGTCCAGGACGTCGAGGAACTGCCCGGTGTCCAGGCCCTGCCGTTCCGCGAAGTGGAAGGCCTCGGTGAGCCCGGTGACCATCGTGATGAGGTAGAGGTTGACCGATAGCTTCATCAGCAGCGCCCCGGGCACCGGCCCGCAGACGAACGACTCCCGGCACGCCGGCGCGAGCAGCGGCCGCACCTCCTCCACGGTCTCCGGGTCCCCGGCGAGCATCGTCACGAGCTGCCCAGCCTCGGCGGGCTTGCGGGAGCCGGAGACCGGGGCCTCGACATAGCGCCCGCCCGCCGCGCGGACGTCGGCCTCCAGACCGCGGGAGTACGCGGGCGAGGTGGTCCCCATGTGCACGACGACATGCCCGGCCACCCGGGCGGCGAAGTCGGGGGTGCCGCGGCCGAGGACGGCGTCGACGGCGGCGCCGTCGGCGAGCATCAGGACCACCACGCGGGCCCGGTCGAACACCGCGCCGGGCCCGTCCGCGACGTCGGCCCCGGCAGCGCGCAGTGGGCCGCAGCGTGCGGCCGTGCGGTTCCAGACCACGAGCCGCGTCCCCGAACCGGCCAGACGGAGCGCCATGGGCTGCCCCATGATCCCCAGGCCGATGAATCCCACGTCCGCCACTGCCCACCGCCGCTCCGGCCTTCCGGCCGATCGACCCGTAGCGTTATGACGGCTGTCATAACGCTATGACAGCCGTCATAATAGACCTCTCGGCGCCGGCCGTCGGCCCGTGCGCGGGTAGGACGGGACGGCGGGAAGGGCAGACAGTGGGAGGTCCGCGATGACCGGTTCCGAGCGGGGCCCGCGCGAGCGCATGGTCTTCAGCGCCGCGCAGCTCATCCGGCGCGGCGGTGTCACGGCGACGGGGATGCGCGAGGTCGCCGCCCACGCGGGGGCCCCCAGAGGATCGCTGCAGTACTACTTCCCCGGCGGCAAGGAGCAGATGGTCAGCGAGGCCGTCGGCTGGGCGGGCCGCTACGCCGGCAACCGGGTGGCCCGCTTCCTGGCCGCCCTGCCCGAGCCGACCCCCGCCGGGCTGCTCGCCGCCATGGTCGGCCAGTGGACGGACGAGTTCCTCACCTCCGGCTACGACGCCGGCTGCCCTGTCGCGGCGGCCACCGTGGACTGCGCCGGGACCTCCGCCGCCACCCGTTCGGCGGCGGCCGCCGCCTTCGAGACCTGGACCGGCCCCGTCGCCGGGGCGCTGGAGGAGATGGGCGTGCCGGCCGGGCGGGCACCGTCGCTGGCGACGCTGATGATCAGCGCCATCGAGGGCGCCATCGTCATCGCCAGGGCGGAGCGGGACGTACGCGCCCTGACCACCGTGGTGCGCGAACTCGGCCCCCTGCTGGACGCCTCCGTCGCATCGCACGGCTGAACCCGCCCCCTCCGGCCGTCCGTGGATGCCCGCCGCGATGAGTGTCCGTGCGTAATCCGGTTGAACGGGTGCCGGTGGACGTGCAGGCTTGCGCGGCGATTCCCATGCCGGCCCCCGGCCATCTGAGCTGGGACGAAGTGGACCCCACCCGCCATCCCTTCGACAGCGCGTCGGCAGCGCAGGTGGTGCGTTCGCTCGGGCCGGCCTGGCGCGTGCCCCGCCGCCCTGACGTCTCTGTCGCCGACCCGGCGATGCATGCCTGGAGCCACGGCGAGGGCAGACTCCGGGCCGACGCCATGTCGCATGCCCTCGTGGGACGCTATGGCCCTTGGGCTGTGGGCTGGCGGTGGGCGCACGACGAGGGCGACTTCGACGGCGGGCCGGTCGGGAGCTGGTGCTGCCCCCGTGATTCGATCACCACCCCGGAGGAGACGCTCGCCCGGGTCGTCGCGGCGCTGCGCGAGTGGCGCGCATGGCTGGAGAGTCTCGCCGGGAGACCCGACGCAGCCTCCCCGCCCTCGGCTCCCAGCCCGGCCGCTAGCACGACACCTCGGCGTCCGGCGCCGGCGTCAGGCCGGCCGTGCCCCGCGATGGGTGTCCGTGCGGCGTGGCAGGCTGGTGCGCATGTGCGGCCGCTATGTCTCCACCCGACGCCCCGAGGACCTGGTGCAGCAGTTCCGGGTCACCGAATGGAATCCGGAAGCCCTCGTGGCGCCGAGCTGGAACGTCGCCCCGACGGACAGCGTCTGGTCGGTCCTGGAGGGCGTCGACCGGGAGACCGGCGCGCTGGAGCGGCAGTTGCGGCCGCTGCGGTGGGGCCTGGTCCCGTCCTGGGCCAAGGACCCGGCGATCGGTTCCAGGATGATCAACGCCCGTATGGAGACCGTCCACGAGAAGCCGGCCTACCGCCGCGCGTTCACCCGGCGCCGCTGCCTGCTGCCGGCCGACGGCTTCTACGAGTGGGTCCCGGTCCCGGCCACCGAGGACCGCAAGGCCTACAAGCAGCCCTACTTCATCGCGCCCGAGCAGCAGGACCAGGGCATGGCCTTCGCGGGCCTGTACGAATGGTGGCGGGACAAGGAGGTCGCCGGTGACGACGACCCGGGCGCCTGGCTGGCCACCTGCACGATCATCACCACCGATGCCACCGACGCCGCCGGCCGCGTCCACCCCCGGATGCCGCTCACCATCGCGGCCGCCGACTACGACGCCTGGCTCGACCCTGAGCACCAGGACCCCGGCGAGCTCCGCGCCCTCCTGACCGCGCCGGCCGAGGGCCACCTGGCCGCCCGCGCCGTCGGCACGGCGGTGAACAGCGTCCGCAACAACGGCCCCCACCTGCTGGACGCACCCTCCTGACCGGGCGTCCCGGGCGCACCCCCGGGGCCAGCCCGGCCCGGTCTCGGCGCGCCGGGACATCGTCGCGACGTTACGGTTTGACCAACGGCGTACTCGGCCCGGCCCGTGTCCGGACCGAGTGCGGGCAAGCCCCGAAACCCTGCGTTCCCACCGGAGCGAGGAGGCCTCAGGATCATGCCGTACGCAACAGCCAAGGACGGGACCCAGATCTTCTTCAAGGACTGGGGGACCGGCCAGCCCGTCGTGTTCTCCCACGGGTGGCCGCTGACCGCGGACGCCTGGGACCCGCAGATGAAGTGGATGGTGGACAACGGTTTCCGGGGCGTCGCCCACGACCGCCGCGGCGGCGGGCGTTCCGGCCAGCCGTGGGACGGCAACGACCTGGACACCTACGCCGACGACCTGGCGGCCGTGATCGAGGAGCTCGACCTGCGCGACGTCATCCTCGTCGGGCACTCGACCGGCGGCGGCGAGGTCACCCGCTACATGGGACGGCACGGGACGGGCCGGGTCGCCAAAGCGGTGCTGCTGGGCGCGATCCCCCCGCTGATGCTGAAGACGGAGGCCAACCCCGAGGGCCTTCCGATCGAGGTCTTCGACGAGATCCGCGAAGGCGTGGCGACCGACAGGTCCCAGTTCTACAGGGACCTCAGCACCGCCTTCTACGGCGCGAACCGCGAAGGTTCGACCGTCAGTCAGGGCACCCGCGACGAGTTCTGGCTGTGGAGCATGACGGTGGGGATCAAGGGCGCGTACGACTGCGTCAGGGCGTTCTCCGAGACCGACACCACCGAGGACCTCAAGAGGATCGACGTCCCGACGCTGATCGTGCACGGTGACGACGACCAGATCGTGCCCATCGTGTCCGCGGGCGCCAAGAGCTCCAAGCTCGTCAAGGGCGCCGTCTACAAGGTGTACGAGGGAGCCCCGCACGGGCTGGCGATGGTGCCCAGGTTCGCCGAACGCTTCAACGCCGACCTGCTGGAGTTCGCGCGCGGCTGAGCCGTCCGCGGCCTCCCGGGCCGACCGGGCGCGGCCTTCACCAGTCGCGACCCGGGCCGGCCCGGAGGGGCCCTGACGTCACCCCGGGCGGGACCGGTCATGTGCCGGGCGGCGCCGGTCGCCCGGCGCGCGCCCCGGCCGGTCCGCCCGGGCCGAGGGCACCGGCGGCGGTCCCGTCCGCGTCTCCCCGGCGGGCGTCTGCGCCCCCCGCCCGCGACGGCGGCGCCGGACGTGCTCGCCGCGGGCCAGCAGCCGCAATCGGGCCAGCACGGCGAAACGTTCCTGCTGTGCGCGGGCGGCCTTGTCAAGCTCCTCCATCAGCCGGTCGGAACGGTGCTCCAGGGCCAGCTCGTCGAGGATCCGGTCCACCTCGGCGAGCAGGGACCCGTGCAGCTGCCAGGCCCCCGGATGCTGCCGCACCCGGTCGAGCAGCATGTCGGCGACCTTCTCCCGGCTCGCGCGGGCCGCCGCGAGCTCCGTGGCCAGCCGGGCCTCGGCCTCCTCGGCGTTGCTGCTCACCTGCGTCGTCACCAGGACGGCGAAGCTGACCAGCGCCCCTCCGAGATGCGCGAAGAGCTCCTCCATGGCGACCGCCACGTCGCGGTCGAACAGCGGCTCGCCGGCGCCGCGCCGCTTGGCGAGGTCGGTCAGCGACCGCGCGAGGACGCGCAGCACCACCACGCAGATCTCCAGGGTGTCCAGACCGGTCCGCAGCACGACCCGCGACAACAGCCCTTCCCTGACGCGGGGATTGAGCCGCAGGCTGTCCTCGGCCCTGCGCAGCGCGGTGTCGACCTCGGCGACGTCCTGGTCCAGCCGGCGCGCCTCGTGCAGCCGGGCCGCGGCCCGCTCGACCGGGGTGGGCGAGCCCAGTTCCTCGCCGCAGCACAGCAGGAGATGGCGCATGCGGCGGGCGAGGTCCTCGATGGACGCCCCGGCGCTCCCCACCCATACGGGCGGCGCGAACAGGACGTTGAGCAGCAGGCCCACCCCCGCCCCGATGAGGGTCTCCAGCACGCGGTCCCACGCCTGCACCGTCAACTGGCTCACCCCGAGCACCAGCATCGCGCTGATGGCCACCTCGTTGACGAACTCGTCGACCCGCACGAACTGCCCGATGACCAGCGCCGCGAGGATGATCAGCCCCAGGCTCCACCACGTCAGCCCGACCAGTACGCTGAACCCGACGGCGATCAGCACACCGACCACCACGGAGTTCACCCGGCGGATGCCGGTGGTGAGCGTCGAGTAGAGCGTCACCTGCACGACGAGCAGCGCGGTGAGCGGCGCCGTGAGCGGGGCGGACTCGCTGCTGACGTGCAGGGCGATCACATACGAGATGGTCGCGGCGACGGTCGCCCGCGCGGTCAGTGTGACGACCGGGTCCCGGCAGCGGCGGGCCGACCAGGCCAGGGCATCACGTAGAGGCATCTTCTGCCTGTTCCCGATCAAACGCCGCATACACCTGCGAACGTCACTCCCGGCGCGCGGACGGTGGGTCCGGGGCGCGGCGGGAACCGGCCGGCTACGCAGGGAAGCTGTCGAGCGGCTCCGCAGCCAGCAGGGCCGTCAGTTCGGCGCGGTGCAGGTCCGCTATCGGTGCCACCAGGTCCGGGTGCCGCAGGAGGGCGGCGGCCGCGCGGTCGTGGATGCCCGGGCCGGTGAGCCGGAGGGCGTCGCCGGCGAGCGAGGGGCCGTGCTCGGTGGCCGCGAGGGCCGTCACCGCGGAGGCGGCCAGGCCCGGGTCGGAGAGCAGGCAGGCCGCCCAGCTCACGACGACCTCGTCCACCCAGGTCCGCCAGCCGTCCGCGCCGTCCTCCTCGGCGATCCAGGCTCCGGCGATCCGGTCCAGCCGGTCGGCGCCGCCGGGCGCGAGGAGCCCGAGCAGGGCGGCGTCCACCACCGTCGGATGGCGCAGCGCGGCCGCGACCATGGCCGCCTGGCGGGCCTGGGCCTCCGCCAGGGCACGGCTGAGCGCTCCACCGGTCGCCGGATAGGCGGACAGCAGCCACCGGGTGGCCGCGGCGATGACCGACGAGAACTCACTGTGCATGCGGAACGAACCGTCCTCCGTGCGCGGGGGTGCCGCGCCCGTCCGGTTGCGCGGCGCGCCCAGCGTACGCAAAACAGCGCTTTCGCGACATGAGCCGCATCACTCCCGCCCCCCGGTGGGCCCCCCGGAGGACCCGGCGCAGGGCTCCGGGAGGAACGGGAACCCTGCGCCGCCGCGGCCCGGCGGTCAGGACCGGCCGCGGCCGCTCACGAAGTCGCGGGCACGGTCGACGAGGCCGGCGCCCGGGGCGATGATCTTGTTGGCGGGGGGCGTGTCCGGCGCGGCGGGGTGGGGCCGGGTCGGGGCGAGGGACTTGGCACGGCGCACCTTGTCGCCGAGATCGTCGAGCGCCTCGGCGGAGCAGGCGCTGCCGAGCCTGGGGAAGAGCGTGCCCTCCTCGTCCTGGACGTGCGCGGTGACCTCGTCCATCAGCCGCATCAGCAGGGGGTGGAACCGGCCGTCGTTCGGCGGCAGCTGCTCCAGCTCCTTCAGCAGTTCCTCGATCCTGGCGTGGTCCGCGATCTCCTTGTCCGCGATGCGGTCCCCGCCCTCGACGTGCTCGCGGACGGCCGGGTACAGGTACTGCTCCTCCGCCACCGAATGCCGCACCAGCTCGATGGTCACCTCGTCCACCAGCTCCCGCAGCGCCGGGTTGCCGGTCGACATCGACTGCATGCGGTCGAAGATCTCCTCGACCTCGCGGTGGTCGGCCAGCAGCTCAGCGATCACGTTTCCGCCGTGTCCCATTCCCTCACGCCTTTCGTGCGGCAGTACGGCCCGGCGTGCGCCGGGGCCGAACCCCATGCATTCCACCCTCCCGGGGCCCAGCCCACCCGGGAACGCGGTCACCACCCGCCCGGCGGCACCTGATCAGGGGCGTTCCCACGGCCGGCGGTCCGCGTCCGCGCGGGCGATCAGCAGGGCGACGTCGTCGTGCTCGTCCGCGCCGGGCAGCTCCCGCAGCAGCCGGTCGCAGGTCTCCTCCACCGAGGGGTCAGGCGTGCCCAGCAGGGTCAGGAGCAGCCCGAGGCGCTCGTCGATCGGGTCCTCGCGGGTCTCCACGAGCCCGTCCGTGTACAGCACCAGACGGTCACCGGGCACGAGCGTGATGCTCGCGCTCTCGAAGGGGACGCCACCGACGCCCAGGGGCGTGCCCGTGGGCAGGTCGAGCAGTTCGGGGGAGCCGTCGCCGTGCACCAGGACCGGGGGCAGGTGCCCGGCGGTCGCCAGCCGGCACTCCGCGCTGCGCGCGTCGTACAGGGCGTACACACAGGTCGCGATGTACGGGTCGAGGCCGCGCGTGATCTTGTCGAGGTGGGCCAGCACCTGGGCGGGGTCCAGGTCCAGCTCGGCCAGCGTGGAGGTGGCGGTGCGCAGGCGGCCCATGGTGGCGGCGGCCTCGATGCCGCTGCCCATGACGTCGCCGACGACGAGCGCGGTCCGCTCGTCGTCGAGCGGGATGACGTCGTACCAGTCGCCGCCGACCTTGCTCCTGGCCTGCGCGGGCCGGTAGCGCGCGGCGACCTCCAGACCGGGGTGGTACGGCTGCGGCTGCGGGAGCAGGCTGCGCTGCAGGGTCTCGGCGGTGTCGCGCACCTGCTGGTACCAGCGGGCGTTGTCGATGCACACGGCCGCTCGCGCGGCCAGCTCGCAGCCGAGGGCGAGGTCGTCCTCGTCGAAGGACGCCCGCGTACGGGCCCGGCACATGCCGAGCACGCCCAGCACCTCGCCGCGGGCGATGAGCGGGATCGCCATGTACGAGTGGACCCCGGCCCCGGCCAGGAGCCGCGCCGACTCGGGGCCGGAGCTGATCCGCTCGAGGTCGTGCCGGCCGGCGCGGGCGATCATGTGGGGGCGGAGCGTGCGCACGCACAGCGCCGAGAGGTGCCCGGCGTGGTACGTGACGACATCGCCGGGGGCGGGGACGGCCCGGACGGCCTCCGTCGGGTAGGCGCTCCTGACCGCGAGGGAGCGGAAGACCGGCGCGTCCGGCGGCGGGGCGGGGGCACGCTGGTCCAGGACGGCGTCGAGGATGTCGGCGACCGCCAGGTCCGCCAGTTCCGGCACCACGACCTCGGCGAGTTCCCGTACCGTTCGCTCCACCTCCAGGGCGGTGCCGATCCGCGCGGAGCCGTCCGCGATCACCGCCAGCCGGCGCCGGGCGCGGTCGGCCTCCGCGGCCGCGCGGTGCCGGTCGGTGATGTCGACGACGACCTCGGCGATGCCCAGCACGTGTCCGCGGTGGTCCTCCAGCCGGTAGAGGGACACCGCCCAGGCGTGCTCGTCACGCGGGCCCGAGGGGGCACGGCCGACGATGTAGCGGTCGACCATCGACTCCCCCGACGCCAGCACCTGCCGCATCTCCGCCTCCACCGCCCGGAACTCGGGCCCGGGCAGGACGCCGCGGAACGTTCTCCCGAGGTGGTCCTGGACCGAGATGCCGTGGAACCGTGCGAGCGCCGGATTGAGGCTGAGGTACCGCAACCCGGTGTCCAGTACGGCGATGCCGATCGGCGACTGCGAGATCAGCCGTGTGGACAGGGCGACCTCCTGTTCCACCTCGAGCATGGTGGACCGGTCCGTCGCGAGCCCGAGGATGTAGTGGTCGCCGAGGCTGTCCATCAGCCGCATGTTGCGGAACTCCACCAGTCGGCGGCTGCCGTCCTTGCGGCGTACGGGGAAGGACCCCGCCCAGCTCTCGCCGGTCCTCATGACCTCGGCGAACAGCCGGACGACGAGCCTGCGGTGCGCGTCGTGCACCAGCAGGTGGGCGGCGTAGCGTCCGACGGCCTCCTCAGCCGTGTAGCCGAACAGCTCCTCGGCCTGCGGACTCCACATGTCCACCCGGCCGTCCCCCTCCAGGAGCACCGCGGCCACACCCAGGAGGTCCATCAGCCCGCTCGGGCTCGTCGAGAGTCCCTCCAGCCGCTCCGGGCCGGTCGTGTACCGATCCGTGTCGCTCATGGTGGGCGCCTCTTCCGCCTGCCGTTCCGGCCGGTCGGTCCGCCGTCCCCCGCCGTTCCCGCCGACGCGATTCCATGGTCCCCCCGGAGCCGGGGCGGCGCACCCCTCGCGGGGGCCCGGCGAGGGGCCCGTACGCGCGCTTGCCGTACCGGCGCACGTCGGCTTGCGGGGACTGTGTGGGGGGCGCACACAATGGTCAGCGGGTGGGGCTTCTGGGTGGACGGCGGCGCCGTTCGCCCCGCGTGCCGGTCGGGGACGAGTGGAGGAAAGCCCTGTGAGCGTTCTACCGCCCTCGCTCGCCCGCCCCCAGGGCCCGCCCGCGGGCCCGCTGTCCGGACCCGACGGAACGGACGAGGCGAGGCCACCCGGCCGGGAACCGCCCGGACGGCGGCGCCGGACCCCGACGGTCGTCGTGGGGGAACCGCCCCCGCCACCGGGCGAACCTCCGGACGACGGCGGCGGTGGGGGCGGGGGAGACGGCGACGGGGACGGCGGAGGACGCGAAGGGCCCTGGTGGCGATCGGTGCCCAAGGTGGCCGCGATCACCGCCGTCGTGGTCGCCGCGGTGGCCCTGGCCGTGGTGTTCACCCGGCCCGGCGGGGTGTCGGGCGGCAAGCAGGGGGAGCTCTTCCTGCAGACGGCGGGCAGTGCGGGACCGAACCCGTTCACGCGGTCGACGGCCGAGGAGACCGCCGCCCCCTCGGCGACACCGGCCCTGCCGAGCCCGTCGACGACGGGAGGAGCCGTGCGGCAGGTCTACAGCGGCGCCACGCCCGGCCTCTACGGCGGAACGCGCGACGCCGCGAGCTGCGACGTGGAGAAGCAGATCAGCGCACTGTCGGCGGACCCGGCGAAGAACAAGGCGTTCGCCGGGGTGCTGGGCCTCGAGCCGTCCGGCGTGCCGGCGTACCTGCGGGAGCTGACCCCGCTCCAGCTGCGTGCGGACACCCGGGTCACGAACCACGGCTACCGCGGCGGCCGGCCCACCGCCTTCCAGGCGGTGCTGCAGGCCGGGACGGCGGTGCTGGTGGACGACCGGGGCCTGCCCCGGGTGCGCTGCGCCTGCGGCAACCCGCTGACCCGGCCGGTCGAGCAGAGGGGCGGCGCCACGACCGTCGGCCGCGCGTGGCCCGGCTACCAGCCGTCGAGGACGGTCGTGGTGGCCCCGGCGTCGGAGCCGGTGCGGAAGTTCGTGGTCCGTGACCCGGACACCGGCGAGTGGTTCACCCGAACCGGCGGCGACGGCAAGGCCTCCGGGGACGAGCGGACGACACCCCCGCGGAACGCACCGTCCGGCAGCCCGTCCGGCTCGCCGCGGGGTGGCTCGCCGGCCGCCCCGGAGCAGGGTCCCACCACGCCGACGGGCGAACCGGGCGGGACCGCTCCGCAGTCCCCGCCGTCCGGCACGGGCCCCGTCCCGCGCAGCCCCGAACCCGGAACGCCGGGACCGCCGGGCGGGGAGAGCCCCCCGCCCGGCGGTACGGGCCCCGGACAGCCGACCGGCCCGGCGGCGTCGCGGTGAGGCCGTGCCGGGCCGCGGGCCGCCGCGGCTGAGCCCGGGTCCGCTCAGTACGTGCTGAAGTCGGCCATCATCGCCATGTCCTCGTGCTCGAGGTTGTGGCAGTGGATCATGAACTTGCCCGTGTAGTCGGTGAAGCGGACCGCCACCTCGACGGTCTCGCCCGGGCCCGTGGCCACGGTGTCCTTCCACCCCGCGTCGAACGCGCCCGGTTTCTTGCCGTTGCGGGACAGCACCCGGAAGGCGTCCAGGTGCACGTGCACGGAATGGAAGAACACCGAGGTGAACTTCCAGATCTCGACCTTGCCGAGCCTCACGTCGGCGAGTGAGCGGCCCGGCTTGTACGGAAAATTGTTGATCGTCCAGCCGTCGCGCGAGTGCCGGAAGGCGAAGGTCCGGTGCGCCACGGCCTTGCTGGGGTCGAGAACGGTGGCCGGGTAGCGCGACAGGCGCCTGGGGATGTGGGTGTCGTCGTGCGGCTTCCGCGAGGACGGCGAGACGTCGAAGCGCATGACCTGCGCGGTGCTGCCGCTGCCGAAGCGGTTGATCAGGCGCACCTTGGTGCCGGGCCGGTAGCGGGCGAAGTCCACGATGACGTCGAAGCGTTCGGCCGGGGCGATGCGCAGGCTGTCGTGGGGCAGCGGGCTGCCCAGCAGTCCGCCGTCGCTGCCGATCTGCAGCAGGCCCTTGCCGCCCGGCGGCGGCGGGTCCAGCTCCAGGCGGAAGTCCCGGACGTTGCAGCCGTTGAGGAAGCGCAACCGGTAGCGCTGCCGCCGGACCCGGTGCACGGGCCACGGGGCGCCGTTGACGAGGATGACGTCGCCCATCACGCCGAAGTGGTGCGCGTGCACGACGCCCGGCTTGCGCATGCCCGGGTCGCTGGCGGGGTACATCAGCGCCCCGTTCTCGGCGAACGCCCGGTCAGCGAGCAGCAGCGGGATGTCGCGGGAGCCGCGCGGCAGGTCGAGCCCGTCCTCCTCGTCGTCCGTCAGGAGGTGGAACCCGGCCAGCCCGCGGTACACCGCAGGGCCGGTGTAGCCCATGCGGTGGTCGTGGTACCACAGCGTCGCCGCGCGCTGCAGCATCGGGTAGGTGTAGCTGCGCTGGCCGTGGCTGAGGTTCCCCGACGAGCCGTGCATCTCCGGCATGCCCGCCATCGCGTCGTCGTACGACATTTTGCTGCCGACCGGCATGGTCAGGTCGATCGGGTACCCGTCGCTCTCGGCGGGGGTGTGACCGCCGTGCAGGTGGACCACGGTCGGCTGGGGCAGCTCGTTGCGGTGCGTGACGACCGTACGGCGCCCCGAACGGGAGACGATCGTGGGCCCGGGGAAGTAGCCGTCGTACGTCCAGCAGTTGGTGCGCAGTCCGGGGAGGATCTCCAGCCTCGCCTCGCGCTGCGTCATGTTGTAGTAGTCGGTCGTCGCGGTCCGCAGCGTGGGCTCGAGGACCGGCGGGACCGGCAGGGGTACCTGGAACGGGCGGGGGAGGCGGGCCTTGCTCCGCAGGACCCCGCCCGGCGGTACATCGGCCAGCGGTGTGCCCGCCCAGGCCCGGCTCGCCGCCGCGCCCGCCCCGACGACGGCCGCCCCCGCGGCGAGAAGACGGCGCCTGCCGATGCCTTCGATCACGTAGGTCTCCCAAATGTGACGATTTGCGCAATTTTTCGGTCGGCGACACAATAGCCCGCCCGAGGCCCGCGCAACGGCGCCACACGCGGGCCCCGCGAACAACCTTCGGACCCGCCGGCCGCCCGCCCACCGCGCCCGCGACCCCCGGAACCGCCGTCCCGGCCCCCGGCTCAGGACCGCCGGCGGCCGCGCCCCACTGCGTCGTGCCGGGGGGACAGGACCCCCGTGCCGATGCCGGCCAGTACCAGTCCGGCCGCCAGCAGCAGCCCTTGCGGCAGCACGATGCCGACCAGGATCCAGGCGAGCGCCACCGCCTGCAGGAACCAGCCCATGCGGCGCCGGTACTCGCGTGGCGCGCAGGGGCGGCCGGTCCGCAAACCCTCGGCGAAGCGGGGGTCCGTGCGCCTCGTCTCGGCCTCGAGGTCCTCGATGGCCCTGTGCAGGTGCGGCATGGTGTCCTCCTCCCGGAGCGGTGGGCCCTGTCACCACCACCGTCGCCCGTGCCCGGCCGCGGAACCATCGGGGCCGGCACCCAATCCCGCGGCCCGGAATTGGGTGCCGGCCCCGATGGCCGCGGCCCCCCGGCCGGGGCAGGCTGGAAGCGGGACCCGGGTGCCCGCCACCCACGGCGTGAGGGGCGTGCCGGACCGCCCGCCAGGACGGCACGGCGGTGCCGGCGGGCAGTGGAGGCAAGACCCCCGAGGGAGGCGGGACCATGTCGCTGTACTGGCGGATCTTCCTGCTGAACGGCGCGGTGCTGGTCGTCGCCACGGTGCTCCTGCTCGGCCCCGTCACGGTCTCGACGCCCGTGCTGCTCGGCGAGGCGCTGGTGCTGGGCGTGGGGCTGGTCGCGATGCTCGTCGCAAACGCCCTGCTGCTGCGCGTCGGGCTGGCGCCGCTCCAGCGACTGAGCCGGGCGATGAACTCCGCCGACCTGCTGCACCCCGGCGGCCGGCCCGCCGTCACCGGATCGGGTGAGATGTCCGCACTGATTTCCACGTTCAACACCATGCTCGACCGTCTGGAGTCCGAGCGCGCCACCACCAGTGCCCGCGTGCTGTCCGCGCAGGAGGCCGAACGGCAGCGCATCGCCCAGGAACTCCACGACGAGGTCGGCCAGACCCTCACCGCCGTCGTCCTGCAACTGGGTCGCAGCGCGGACCTGGCCCCCGACCCGCTCAAGGACGACCTGCGGCAGGTGCAGGAGACCACGCGCGCCGGGCTGGACGAGATCCGCCGCATCGCGCGCCGTCTGCGTCCCGGTGTCCTGGAGGAACTCGGCCTGCACAGCGCCCTGCGCGCCCTGGCAGGTGAGTTCACCAGCCCCGGGCTCACGGTCGTGGAGCGGTGGGGGCCCGCGCTCCCCGCGTTCGACGACGAGACCGAGCTGGTGCTCTACCGGGTGGCCCAGGAGGCCGTCACCAACGCGGCCCGGCACTCCGGCGCGGACCGGGTGGAGATACACCTCGGCGCCGCCCCCGGAGGCGGGGCCGAACTCCTGGTCAGGGACAACGGCAAGGGCATCGGCGACGCGCCCGAGGGCGCCGGGATGCGCGGCATGCGCGAACGGGCCCTGCTCATCGGCGCGACGCTGACCACCGGTGCCGCCCCCGGCGGCGGCTCCGACATCCGGCTCGGCGTACCCGCCCCGGCGGTGGGCGGTCCGCCATGACCGCTCCGCCGCCCACCCGCATCCTCCTCGCCGACGACCACGCGCTGGTGCGGCGGGGCGTCCGGCTGATCCTCGACGGCGAACCGGACCTGACCGTCGTCGCCGAGGCCGGTGACGGCGCCGAGGCCGTCGCCAAGGCCCGCGAGGAGCCGGTCGACCTTGCCGTCCTGGACATCGCCATGCCCCGGATGACCGGCCTGCAGGCCGCCCGGGAACTGAGCAGGCTCCGTCCCGACCTGCGCATCCTCATCCTGACGATGTACGACAACGAGCAGTACTTCTTCGAGGCGCTCAAAGCCGGGGCCAGCGGATACGTCCTGAAGTCCGTCGCCGACCGCGATCTCGTGGAGGCCTGCCGGGCCGCCGTACGCGACGAACCCTTCATCTACCCCGGCGCCGTGACCACCCTGATCCGCAGCTACCTCGAACGCGCCCGCCAGGGAGAACCCCTGCCGTCCCGCGCCATCACCGAACGCGAGGAGGAGATCCTCAAGCTCGTCGCCGAGGGCCACACGTCCCAGGAGATCGCCGACCTGCTCTTCATCAGCATCAAGACGGTCGAGCGCCACCGCGCCAACCTCCTGCAGAAGCTCGGTCTGCGCGACCGCCTGGAACTCACGCGCTACGCGATCAGGGCCGGGCTCATCGAGCCCTGACCCTCAACCCCGCGACCGTGCACCCGAGCCGCCGATCCCGATCCCGCTCAGGCGTCGGCGAGGAGCTTGTCGACCTCGCCCAGGAAGGCGTCCAGGTCCTTCGGCGTGCGCGAGGTGACCAGCGGGTACCCGGCGGAGGCGTCGCTCACCACCGGTTCGTCGACCCAGGACGCGGCGCCCGCGTTGAGCAGGTCGGTCCGCACCGAGGCGTACGAGGTGAGCGTCTTGCCCTTCGCGACGCCCGCCTCGACCAGCGCCCACGGGCCGTGGCAGATCGCCGCGATCGGACGCCCGGACGAGGCGAACGCCCGTACGACGTCCATCGCCTTCCCCTGGAGGCGGAGGTTGTCGGCGTTGATGGTGCCGCCGGGGATGAGCAGCAGGTCGAAACCGGTCGGGTCCACCTCGTCGAGGGTGGTGTCCGGCTCCACGACCTTGCCCGGATCCTTGTCGCCGACCAGGGTCCGCACGACGTCACGCCGCGCCGCGGCGACGGTGACGTCGGCACCCTTGTCACGGAGGTGCTCGACGGGGACGACCAGCTCGTCCTGCTCGACCCCGTAATTGGAGACGACCGCCAGGACACGGCGGCCGCCCGGGAACTCTGCAGCCATGGGATTTCCCTCTTCTGTTCGCTTCTCGTGCGATATGGGCGCCTGCCCGGGAGTGGGCCGGCGAAACGCGGTCGCACCGTCCCCCGGAGGCGCCGAAGAGCAGGACTCACTCGCCGCAGCCGGGGTAGGCGGACGGACGGAAAGCGAGGAAGGGATCGGCGAAGGGGCGGGCGAAGAGGGAGCCTGCGATGAGCGAAGCGCGGACGCCGCTCGGCGCCGACCAGCTCGAGGCCAGGGCACTCGGCCCCAGTGGACTGATGGACCTCCTGGGGGTCGCCGCGGTCCTGCTCGAGTCGGACGGTCGCATCGACATGTGGAGCCCGCAGGCGGAGCAATTGTTCGGCTACACCGCGGACGAGGCGGTCGGCCGGTACGCCGCGCCGCTGCTGGTCCGTCCCGAGCACCGCGACGCCGCCATGAGGCTGTTCACGGAGGTGCTGGAGACCGGCCGCAGCTGGTCGGGGGCGTTCCCCGTGCGCCACAAGGACGGCAGCACCCGCCTGGCGGAGTTCCGCAACGTCCGCCTGACGGACAGCCGCGGCCGCGTCTACGCCCTGGGGATAGCCACCGACCGGCCCGTGCTGCAGCGGCTGGAGCGCGGTCTCGCCCTCTCCCTCCAACTGGTCGCGCAGTCCCCGATCGGTCTCGCCGTCCTCGACACCGACCTGCGCTACCTGTCCGTCAACCCGGCACTCGCCGCGATGCACGGTATGACCGAGTGCGACCACGTCGGCCGCCCCTTCCGCGAGGTGCTCCCCGGCGCCAGGTTCCGCACGGCGGAGGACGCGCTCCGCCAGGTCCTGCGGACCGGCACGCCGATCGTCGACCGGTACGTGGTCGGCCGCACGCCCGCCGACCCGACGGCCGACCGGGCGTGGTCGGTTTCCTACTTCCGGCTGGAGGACCGCAACGGCCTCGTCCTGGGCGTCGCGACCTCCGTTGTGGACGTCACCGACCGGCACCGCTCGGCCCAGGAGGCCGACCGCGCCCGGCAGCGTCTCGCGGTGATCGCCGACAGCTCCGCCCGCATCGGCAACTCCCTGGAGGTGGAGGACACCGCCCGGGAACTCGTCGACGTCGTCGTGCCCGAGCTGGCCGACTTCGCCGCCGTCGACGTCCTCGACTCCGCTCTGCGCGACGACGGCGGCGAGCCCGGCCACGACCGCACCCGCTTCCGGGCGCTCTCCGCGAAATGCGTCGAGGCCGGCGAGGCGGCCGGTGCCTTCGGCAGACCCGGCCGCCTCGTCTCGTACGGTCCCGACCACCTGGCCGCGCGGTGCCTGGACACCGGGCGCCCCGGCCTGCTCACCCACGCCGACGAGCGGAGCCTGGTGCAGATCGCCCGCGACCCCGACGCCGCCTCACTGCTGGCCCGGGCGGGCGTCCACACGGCCCTGGCCGTCCCGCTCATCGCCCGAGGCCGGATCCTGGGCGTCCTCGGCCTCGCCCGCGCCCGCACCGCCGAGCCCTTCGACGAGGACGACCAGACCCTCGCCTGCGAACTGGCCTCCCGCGCGGCGGTGTCCATCGACAACGCCCGCCTCCACCAGCGGCTGCGCAGCACCGCCGAGACCCTGCAGCGCAGCCTCCTGCCCCAACTCCCGTCGGCCCACCCCCGCCTGGAACTCGCCGCCCGCTACTGCGCGGCCCAGGCCAGCAGCGAGGTGGGGGGCGACTGGTACGACGTGATCCCCTTCGACGACGGCAGGGTCGCCCTCGTCGTCGGCGACGTCATGGGCAGCGGCGTCCCCGCGGCCACCACCATGGGGCGGCTCCGCACCGCCACCTCCACCCTCGCCGGCCTCGACCTCGACCCGGACCAGGTCCTCGGCCACCTCGACCGGATCACCCACGGGCTGGACCCCTACATCGCGACCTGCGTCTACGCGGTGTACGACCCCGGTCGCGGAGTCTGCCACCTCGCCAACGCGGGGCACCTCCCCCCGGTCGTCGTCCGCGCCGGCAAGCGCCCCGAACTGCTCGACCTGCCCACGGGCACCCCGCTGGGGGTGGTCAGCGGGGTGCCCTTCGAGAGCACCACCGTCGACCTCGTCCCGGGCGACCGCCTCGTCCTCTACACCGACGGCCTGGTCGAGACCCGCGACCGTGCCATCGACGAACGCCTCGACGACCTGCTCCGGCTCCTGGACGCCCCCGACGAGCCGGTCGAGGAGACCTGCGACCGCCTCCTCGCCGCACTGCGCCACCCCGCCGACCGCGACGACGTGGCCCTCCTCATCGCGCGCCCCAGGGACGTGTGACGGGCCGCGGGAGCTACGCCGCGACGCGGTACCTGATGATCAGGCCTACGGCACCGATCGCCATCCCGATCGCTCCGAGGCCCGCGCATGTGGCCCTCAGAACCAGGGGAGTCAGGACGGCGCCGACCGCCGACCCTCGCACGACGCGCCAGACGGCCGTGAAGCCGCCCCGCGATGTCGCCCACGTCGAGCGCCGCCGGCATCAGGACCACTCCGGACCCGGTGTCGTACACCGCCCCCAGCCACGTACCCACTGCGGTCCCTCCCGTTGCCGCGCCCGTACTTCATGTCCGGGCGACCGTCCAGGGCTTGACGGCAGGGGCGTGACGGCAGGGAGGTTGTCGCCCGGTCCGGCCGCGCTCTCACCCGCATCCGGCACGGATGCCGCGGGAAACACCGGGCGGGCGGCCCGTGCGGTGGTGTGGGATCGGGGCATGGAGGGGAGAACATACTGCGCCACCTGGAATGGCTCGCGCAGTCGGACTCTGCCTACACCAACCGCGAGCTGCACAAGCGGATCGCCGACTGGCTCGCGGGCCGGGCGCAGGATGCTGACGGCCGTTCGGACTGACCCGGGTGCCGGCGGACCCGGCGGGGGACGGTCCTGATCCGTGTCGTTGATGGACATCGCCCGCCCCGGCGATGACAATCGCCGCGATCACAACAACCAACAGGACCTCAGGACTTCTGCCCGGTGATGGAGTCGGTGCGGGGCGCGTGCCCCCTCTCCGCGCCAACACTGGACGGTTCCAGGCGGCGACCACAGGTCGGTACATCCGGGCACCGGCGACCGAGGTGGGCCGTCCCGTCGGGCAGCGAAAGGGACTCGCCGTGTCATCGGCGAACTATCGCTCCCTGCTGCGTACCCCGGGCGCCGCAGCATTCTTCCTGCCGGCGTCGCTCGGACGCGTCGGCATCGCGATGACCGGCCTCGGCATCGTCTGGCTCGTGCACGGCCACACCGGCAGCTTCGCCTCGGCCGGCCTGGTCAGTGGCGGGTTCGCGGTGACTGACGCGCTCGTGGCGCCCCAACTGGCGCGACTGGTCGACCGGTTCGGGCAGACCCGGATCCTGCCGCCCGCACTGCTCGCCCACTCCCTCGCGGTGGCCGCTCTCGTGTCCCTGGTCGCCGCGGATGCCTCCGACCCGCTCCTGATCGTGGGCGGTGCGCTGGTCGGAGCCAGTGTTCCGCAGCTCAGCGCGATGTCCGCGGCACGCTGGGCGGCACTGCTGCGCACCGGCCGGTCGGCGGAGCTGCCCACCGCTTTCGCGCTCGAGTCCCTCGGCAACGCGGTGGCCTACCTCGTGGGCCCGGCGTTGGTCAGCGCCCTCGCCGCGGCCGGACATCCGGTGGCCGGCCCGGTCCTGGCCGTCTCGTTGTCGGTGGCCGGAGGCCTGGTCTTCGCGGCGCAGCGCGGCAGCGCGCCCTCGCCGGTTGCCGGCGCCGGCGCCCACGCCCCTGCGGGCCGGTCGCTGCTGCGCAGCGGGGTCTTCGTACTCATGGGCCTCAATCTCGCCCTCGGGGTCTTCTTCGGCGCGATGCAGGTCTCGGTGACCGCCTTCGTGGTGGAGCACGGTGCACCGAGCGCAGCCTCCCCGGTCTTCGCCGTCTCCAGTTGCAGCGGACTGCTGGCCGGTTGGCTGTACGGGCTGCGCCGGTGGCGGGCCGCACCTCCGGTACAACTGCTGGTGGCGACCACCGCGCTGATGCTCGGTACCCTGCTCCTGCCGACCGTCCGCTCACCGTTCGGACTCGGACTGGTGGTGGTGCTGACCGGCGCCACGGTCCCACCCCTTCTGGTGCTCTGCTCCGTGCTCACCGAGTCGACCGTCCACCAGGCCGTCCTGACCCAGGCGTTCTCCTGGCTCGGCTCCGCCAGTGCCGCGGGCACGGCCGCCGCGGCGGCACTGTCCGGCTGGGCGATCGACTCACTCGGGTCGCGCGGCGGCTTCACGGTCGCCACCGTGGCCGCCGCCGTGATGGTGCTCCAGAGCCTCGCAGGCCTGCGTCTGCTGCGCGGTCCGCGGCGGGAGCGGTTGCGCGCGGAACCGCTGTGACGGGTGCGGCCCCGCCACGGCGAGCACCGGCCCGGGCCTCGCTGCCCGGTCCCGGTCGTGCCGGGGCACCGCCGAGGACGGGCGTGCCCGGGTCAGTGACGCTTTGTCATCCAGGAGATGTCCTGGCCGCTGTGCCCCAGGGATCCCGCTTTCCAGGCGCGGATGTCGCGGCGGGCGTCCCGTACGTCCCGCGACATGGCCGCGCCGTCGCGGAAGGGGTGCTCGCCGTGCCGGCGCGCCCTCCAGCCGGCCCAGGAGGCGAGTGCGATGACGAGTGCGAGCGGCGCCCAGAAGATCCACATACGGGGAGCATCGCTCATCTCGTGGCGCCGGGCCAGGCGCAAGTGGCGATCACCTGGCGAAGGCCGGCTGCCGTCATCGGGGCTTGACAGGGTGCCGCCCGCGGCGGCCGGCCGGGACCGCCGCGGGCGGCGGGGTGTCATGTCGTGCTGAAGGTGAACCAGTTGACGTTCACGAAGTCGGCCGGCTGGCCGCTGGTGAACGTGAGGTACACGTCGTGCTTGCCGGTGACGCCCGAGATGTTGGCGGGGATCGTCGTCCAGTTCTGCCAGCCGCCCGTGTTGCCGACGGAGAAGCTGCCGATCGGGGCGTTGCTCCGGCTGTCCAGCCGGACCTCGACCAGACCGCTGACGCCGCCGCCGGCGCCGGAGGCGACGCGGGCCTTGAACTGCCGGGCCGTGGTCGTACCGAAGTCGACGCCGGAGTACAGCGCCCAGTCGCCGTTGGCGAGGGACGCCAGGTTCCGGCCGCCACCGCTGTCCGTCGTGTTCTCCACGGTGGTGCCGGACTGCTGCGTGTACGACTCGGCCTGGAGGGTGCCGTACGCGCTGCCCGTGTTCCCCGACGGCGGGGGAGAGGTGGGGGGCTGCGTGCCGCCACCGCCGGAGCTGTAGACGGCGACGTAGTCGACCAGCATCGGCACGCCGGAGACGGTCGAGGCCGTCGGCGTCCTGTACCCGGCCACCGGGTCGGGGAAGGCTCCGCCCATCGCGACGTTGAGCAGGATGAAGTGGCCGTGGGCGGTGGCCGCGTTCCAGGTGGAGGCGTCCATCTGATCTGCGTTCACCGTGTGGAACTGGACGCCGTCGACGTACCAGCGCAGTTGCTGGGGACTGACGCTGCGGTCCCACTCGAACGCGTAGGTGTGGAAGTTGCCCTGGCAGGCGCTGCCGGGACAGGTCCGGGTGGCGCCGAGGCCGCTCGTCTCGTTGCAGTAGCCGCCCGGGTTGGTGCCGCAGTGCAGGGTGCCCCAGACCTGGTTGACGCCGTTGACGTTCTCCATCAGGTCGAACTCGCCGATGGAGGGCCAGTTCCAGTAGTTGCCCCGGTACGGCGCGCCCAGCGTCCAGAAGGCCGGCCAGTAGCCCGCCGCGGCCGCGCCGGTGACGTTCGGCATCTGGATGCGGGACTCGATGCGGAGCTTGCCGCCCGAAGGGGGCTCGAAGTCGCTGCGGCGGGTCTCGATGCGCCCGGAGGTCCAGTCGCCGGCGGAGTCCCGGATCGGGGTGATGCGCAGGTTGCCGGAACCGTCCTGGCGGAGGTTGGCGGTGTTGGAGGTGTAGGTCTGCACCTCGCCGGTGCCCCAGTTGGCTGCGCCGCCGGGGTAGCTGGTGCCGGTGTCGATGATCCAGTCGTCGCTCGACGGGAGGGAGTTGGCGGCGCCGGTGAAGTCGTCGCTCCAGACGGTGGTCCAGCCGGACGGTGCGGACGGGACGGCGGCCCTGGCGGAGCCGAGCAGGCCCAGGCAGAGCGCGGTCACGGTGGCTGCCGCGGCCACCATGAGGGTGAGCGGTCTGGCGGCGTACCGCCTGCCGGTGGTCGTTCGCGCGGACACGGGTGTGATGCCTCCTCGGGATCGGTGCCGGGGAAGGGTGCGGTTCAGGTCCGAGAGCCTTTGAGAGCGCTCTCATATGGCGGGAACACCTTCCCGCCAGGGTGAACCGCGGTCAATACATGGAACAAAAGAAGTCGTGCGCGGTTCTCTGCCTTCACTGCTTGGAGTCGGCGAGGCCGGGCGGGGAGGCTCGCGCTGCGCCGCGGAGCGTGGGCGCCGGAAGGCGCAGGGGTGCCGGTGGCCTCACGGAATGCCGCGCCGACGGCGTTCGTGCTGTTGAGAGCGCTCTCTCACGTGGGGTCGCGAAACCGGCCGGCGGCACACACGGCGAATCCTGCAGTCATGAACCGCGAGAAGCCGGGTAGCCGATCCGTGTACGAATGGGTGTGAATGCGAAGCCGGCAGCTTCGTGCCGCGGGTGCGGACAGCCGGCGGCGCCGACGGCCGGTCCCGTCCGAGCGGGGCCGGGCGCGACCGCGACCGCGCGGTCAACGCCCCGGGGCCCGCCCCCGAGGCACGTCCGGCCCGGGAAGCGGCATAGGCGACCAGGGCCGAGCAAGGGAGTGCATCATGATCATCCTCGGCATCATCCTGCTCATCATCGGATTCCTGACCGGAATCTCCATCCTGTGGACCCTGGGAGTCATCCTCGTGGTCATCGGCCTCGTGCTCTGGGTCCTGGGTGCCATGGGGCACGCCGTCGCGGGGCGCCGCCACTACTACTGACGGCCGGTGAGCCCGAGTACGCGCCGCGCCCTGTGTCCCCGAGGGCGCGGCGCCCTCATGACCGCGGGCGGGGGTGTGACGCGGCCCCGCCCGTGCGGACCGGTGCGGGGTTCGCCCGGATGGGCCGCCTGCAGTGGTCACCGGCGCGCCCGGGGGATTGGTTGTGATATGTCCCCCCGACGCCCAGGTGCACTGGAGTATTCGCATGGAATCCGGTTCCTCCGCGCACAACTGCCCCTTCGACTTCGCCGAGGCCCTCGAGTTCGACCCGCAGCTGAAGCAGTTCATGGAGAACGAGAAGATCTCCCGCATCAAGCTGCCGCACGGCGAGGGTGAGGCCTGGCTCGTCACGCGGTACGAGGACGTGCGGACGGTGACGACCGACCGGCGTTTCAGCCGCGCCGCCGTCGTCGGCAAGGACTTCCCCCGCATGACGCCCGAGCCGATCGTCCAGGACGAGGCCATCAACGTGATGGACCCGCCGGACAGCAGCCGGCTGCGCTCGCTGGTCTCCAAGGGCTTCACCCCGCGGAACGTCGAGCACATGCGCCCCAGCATCGAGCGGGTCGTCGCCGAACTGCTCGACGGAATGGAGGAGAGCGGCTCCCCGGCGGACCTCGTGGAACACCTGGCGGCGCCCCTGCCGCTGGCCGCCATCTGCGAGGTGCTCGACATCCCCGACGAGGACAGCTGGGAGCTGCGCGGCCACGCGCGCACCATGATGGACTTCAGCCCCGACAACCGGGACGCCGCCGTCCACTCCAAGGCCTACCTGCGGGAGTACTTCACCAAGCTCACCGCCGAACGGCGCGCCCGCCCGGGCGACGACCTGGTGAGTGTGCTGGCCACCGCCCGTGACGGGGACGAGATCCTCAACGACAAGGAACTCGCCGTCATGGCCATGGTCCTGCTCATCACGGGCCAGGACACCACGTCCAACGAGATCGGCAACATCGCGTACACCCTGCTCACCCGCCCGCGGGAGCTGGCCATGCTGCGCGAGCGGCCGGACCGCATCCCGCAGGCCATCGAGGAGATGCTGCGGTACATCCCGTTCCGCAAGGGCGTCGGCATCCCGCGGATCGCCGTCGAGGACGTGGAGATGGGCGGCGTGCTGATCCGGGCCGGTGACGTCGTCCACGTCTCGTACCTGACCGCGAACCGCGACCCCGAGAAGTACGACCGCCCCGACGAGCTGGACCTGGACCGTACCGGCACGCCCCACATGACCTTCGGCTGGGGCGGCCACCACTGCCTGGGCGCGCCGCTGGCGACCATGGAGCTCCAGGTGGCCTTCAGGGAGCTGCTGCGCCGCTTCCCGGACCTGAGGCTGGCCAAGCCGGCCGACGAGGTGCGGTGGAGCGCCACGTCGATCTGGCGCTACCCGGTGGCCCTGCACGTCGCCTGGTGAACCGCCCGCTCCGGCCCCCGATCCGGCCCCGCACCCCTCACGGGTGCGGGGCCGGCTTCGTCACGTCGTCCCTTGTGAGCGGTGGTGCAGGCCGCTCCGACATGCGAAATCCGCCCAAGTGACGTACGTTTTCCTGGTGGACGCAAATCCGAACAGGCCATGAATCCACTTCGACAGCGGCCGGTCCCTTCTTGTGAACCGACTTTTGCCGGGACTCCTGAAAGTCCCCTGTGGGTGCGCCGATGAATGCGCCCGTACCCCCTACCGCATTTTCGTGACAGGTACGGGCCTGCTCCGGAAATCCCGGAGCAGCGCACCAGATGGACCATAGCCCGCCGAGGGGCAGGAAATGGAGCCACCCATGGCTGTTCTGTGCAAGCCGGTGATATCGGTTCCCGACAACGTTATCACCTGCGAACAAACGCTTGAGCTGGCACGACGGCTGCACAAGGACCACCCGCAACTCGGCCTGACCCTCAGGCTCATTGAGAACACGGGCGTTCAGAAGCGGCACCTGATCCAGCCGATCGAAGAGGTGCTCAAACATCCGGGCTTCGACGTGCGCAGCCAGATCTACGAGGCGGAGTCGAAGGCACGGGTACCGGCCGTCGTGCGAAAGGCCCTCGACCAGGCCGAGTTGGAGCCCGAGGACATCGACATCATCGTGTACGTGTCGTGCACGGGCTTCATGATGCCCTCGCTGACCGCGTGGCTCATCAACAAGATGGGCTTCCGCCACGACACCCGTCAACTGCCGATCGCACAGCTGGGTTGTGCCGCTGGAGGCGCGGCCATCAACCGCGCCCACGACTTCTGCACGGCGTACCCCGAGGCCAACGCCCTCATCGTGGCATGCGAGTTCTGCTCGCTGTGCTACCAGCCCACGGACCTCAGCGTCGGAACGCTGCTGTCCAACGGACTGTTCGGCGACGGCATCGCCGCCGCCGTCGTCCGCGGCAGCGGCGGCACCGGGATGCGGCTGGAGCGCAACGCCTCCTACCTCATCCCGAACACCGAGGAGTGGATCTCCTACGCGGTGCGCCAGACGGGCTTCCACTTCCAGCTCGACAAGCGCGTACCCGGCACCATGGAGCCCCTGGCACCGGTGCTGCGCCAGGTCGCCGAGGACCACGCGTGGAACGCCGCCAAGCTGGACTACTACATCATCCACGCCGGCGGCCCCCGGATCCTGGACGACCTGTGCCGCTTCCTCGGCGTCCCGCCGGAGTCGTTCCGGTTCAGCCGGGCGACGCTGACCGAGTACGGCAACATCGCGAGTGCCGTCGTCCTCGACGCCCTGTACCGGATGTTCGAGGAGGGCTCCGCCCTCGACGGGCACCGCGGACTGCTGGCCGGCTTCGGCCCGGGCATCACCGCGGAGATGGTCCTGGGGACATGGGTCACCAACGGGCTCGACTCCACGATGGCGCCCCAGCACTCCTACGGGGAGTACGACGTCATCACCTGAGCCGCGGCCCCGGCGGGCGGCGGTCGGGGCCGGCGGTGATGGGGGACGCCACGGCGTCCCCGCCACCGGCCGGCCCGGCCCCCGACGGCCGGGTGAGGCCCGTACGGGCTCGCGACGCGGCGGCCACGCGGCCGCCGCGTCGCTCTCGTTCCGCCGGACCGTCAGGCGGGGACCACCCGCTCCCGGGCGGTCACGAAGCCCACGACCGCCTCCGCGAAGCGCCCGGGCTCCTCGAGGTGGCCGAAGTGCCCGCTGTTCTCCAGGACCACCAGTTCCGATTGGGGGATCAGCTCGTGCAGTTCACCGGCCCACCGCATCCCGCAGATCACGTCGTACCGGCCGGCGACGACCAGCGCCGGCACGGTGAGAGCCCCCAGCTGCCCCCGGTCGTCGATGGCATCGGGGACGAGGTGCTCGTCCAGTCCCGAGATGTGCGTACCCGCCACCGCGGCGCGCAGCGGCGCGAACTCCTCCTCCCGGCCCCAGTAGTCGGCGAAGTACGCGGGCAGCAGCCCCTTGAGGGCGGCCGTCATCTCCACGTCGTCGGAGATCGCGGACACCCCCTGGAGGGCCCCCAGGACCTCCGGCAGACCGGGATGGCCCGCGTGCCGGGCGGCGAACTCCTGGACCATGCGCATCGCCTCGGCGCCGTGCTCGGGGCCGGTGACCGGCGCGCTGTCGTACAGGACGACCCCGGCGACGCGCGCGGGCCGGCGCAACGCGTGGTACTGGACGACGAACCCGCCGTGCGAGTGCCCGAGCAGGTGCACGCGCGGGACGCCCAGGCGGTCGACGAGCGCGTCCAGGAAGCGGCTGTAGAGCTCACGGGTGTACCCGTGCGGGTGCGAGGGGAGACGGCCCGACCCGCCGGTGCCGACGGGCTCCGGGTAGACGACCGTGAGGTGCCGTTCGACCTCGGGCATGCGCAGGTACTCCCAGAACACGCCCGGCCCGCCCGAGTGCGCGATGCACACCGGGCCGGTGCCGTGGACGTGGTAGCGCTGGACGACCCCGTCCACCTCGAAGGTGTGGGTGCCGGGGGACAGGGGGCCGGTCAGGGGGGCGGGCATCGGTACTCCGTATCCGGAAGGTGTCCAGGACGGTCCAGGACACCGACAGGACGCGGGGCGGCACGTGAAGTTCGATCGCCGGCGGGTGACGGTCGTCACATCCTGTGCGGCGGCGCCGGGCACGCCCGGCGCGTACGCACGGATGGGCCGGTCGGCCCCCTCCTGTGGCGGAAATGATCCGTGCGGCCCCTGCTGCGGGAGAGCCGGCGCGTGCGACGGTCGTCGGACAGGGAAGGGAGCACGGCCATGGGCGGCAGGGCGGTGTTCTGGCAATGGCGCCGCAATCCGCTGCGGCGCCGGTGCGACGTCGTGGAGGCCTGCACGGGCGTGGCGGCCGCCCTGCTGATCGCCGCAGGGGCCCCGGCGGCCGGTGCGGCCACGGCGGCCGCGGTGGAGGACTCCGAGCTCCGGCGCAGCCAGGGCACCCACCTGGCGACGGCCTTCCTGACCGAGGACGCCGCGAGGGCCGTGGAGAACCCGTACACCGGCTCCATCGGCAAGGTCCTCACCCCCGTCCGGTGGACCGCGCCCGACGGCTCCACCCGGACCGGTCAGGCCCGCGTCGAACCGGGCAGCCCCGCGGGATCCCCCGCCACCGTCTGGCTGGACGCCGGCGGCCGGCTGCAGCAGAACCGGCTCACCCCCGCGCAGGCCGAGGCCCAGGGCGTGGTCTTCGGCACGGTCGCCGCGGCGGGCGCCTGCGCGCTGGTCCTCGCCGGACGCTGGGTCGTCCGCCTGCAGATCGACCGCAACCGCGCGGCGGCGTGGGCCCGCGAGTGGGAGGAGACCGGCCCCTCGTGGGGCCACCGCAGGGCCTGAGCCCGGGGAGGCCAGAGGCGGACGGTCGGCAGTGCGGCGAAGGAGGCGCGGTGAGCGGTCTGGTGGTCGTGGGAGCGGACGGCTCGGCCTCGAGCCTCGCCGCGGTCGGGACGGCGGCCCGGGAGGCCGCGTTGCGCGGCGCGGGACTGCGGATCGTGCACGCCTTCCTGTGGCCGGCGATGCACGTGCCCCTCGGGCCCTCCGGCCTCGGACCGCCCGAGGGCGGCCTGCGGCACGCGGCGCAGCGCGTGGTGGCCGAGGCGGTGGAACGCGCCAGGAGCGTGGCACCGGAGGTGGACGTCACCCACGCCGTGGTGACCGGGGAACCCCTCACGGTGCTGGAGGCCCAGTCGCGCGCCGCCGAACTCGTGGTCGTGGGATCCCGCGGGATGGGCGGCTTCATCGGCCTGCTGCTGGGCTCGACGGCCGTGCACCTCGCCGCCCACGGCCAGTGCCCGGTGATGGTGGTCCGGGAGCAGTCGGCCGCCGGCGGCCCGGTCCTTCTGGGCGTCGACGGTTCCCCGGCCGGCGCGGACGCGGTCGACTTCGCGTTCGCCGAGGCCGCGTTGCGCGGCGCCGGACTCCTCGTCCTGCACGCGTGGACCCCCTGGCACACACCGGTGCCGCCGCCGCAGGACCCCGCGATGCCGTACGCGGGCGAGCCCGGCGAACTCGCCCGCACCGAGGAACGCCTGGTCGCCGAGGCCATCGCGGGGCGGCGGGAGACCCACCCCGGCGTCGAGGTCCGGACGAGGGCGGTGCGCGGCGGGACCCGCGAGACGCTCATCGAGGCGAGCCGGACCGCACAGCTCCTCGTCGTCGGCGCGCGGGGACGGGGCGGCTTCGCCGGGCTGGTGCTCGGCTCCGTCAGCCAGGCGCTGCTGCACCACGCGCACTGCCCGATAGCCGTGGTGCGCGGGTCCGCCGCCGGGCGGTGAGGGCGGGTCGGCCGCCGTGACGTGGGGCGGCGCGGGGCGCCCCCGGGTTCCCGCGGTCGTCCGCCCACCGTGACGAGGGGGCCGTCTTGTCGGGGGGGTTGCGCCGACGTGGTCTGGATCGCCGTTGCGCGAAGGCCGGACGTCGCCGCCTTCGCGCGCACGACTGACGTCCTCCCCCGGCCCATGCCGAGGGCGTGCGTGAACACGTGGCCGGCGCTCAGGTCGAAGCGGGGCGGTCGCGTACTCGTGAACTGGGCCACGCCCACTGGGGGCGGTCCACGTCCGAGACGATCTCCTGCCCCGGGGCCTCGTCCGTCTCCTCGACGGTCGGCCCGGGTTCGCGGATCCCCGGGTCCCCGGAGGCCGGAGAGCCGGCGCCCGATGTCCCCGGTCGCTGCGGCGTGACCCCCTGCCGCCGCGCCCGGGCCCGCCCCCGTACGCTTGATCGCAGCGGTGACCTGCCCCCGACTGTCCCGAATGGCGCGTGCCGTCGCCCATGGGCCGTTCGGCCCCCGACCGGGCCCGGCGGCCCCTGCCCGGGGTCCGCGGCCGCCGGGAAGCTGGGGGCGAACAGCCCATGTCCTTCGTCCCGTTCGCCAGGAGGCACCTCATGTCCCGTACGGTCACCGCCGGTCTCGACGGATCGCCCGAGAGCCGTGCCGCGGCGGACTGGGCCGCCCGCGAGGCACTGCGCCGCGGGCTGGCGCTGCGGCTCGTGCACGTCCACGAGTGGCAGCCGTACAGCTCCGTCTACGCCCCGCTGGCCGGTGCGGTCGCCGCGGTGGACCCCGACGCCCAGCGGCAGTGGGCCGAGTCCGTGCCCCGCGACGCCGCCGCCGAACTGGGCGGGCGCCATCCGGACCTCGAGATCACCGCCGATCTCGTGAGCGGGCAGCCGGCGGCGGCCCTCGCGGCGGCGGCCGAGGAATCGGAACTGCTGGTCCTCGGCTCCCGCGGCCTCGGCGCGCTCGCCGGGTTCCTCGTCGGCTCCGTGGCCTCCGCGACCGTCGCCCAGGCCGTCCGGCCCGTCGTCCTGGTACGGGCCGGCGAGAAGGGCGAGGACGAGCACCGCCCGGACCTCGACGGGCTGGTCTCGCAGTACACGCCCTTCCGCGACGTGGTGCTCGGCATCGACCTGACCCGGCCCCACGACGATCTGCTGGCGTTCGCCTTCGAGGCCGCCATGCTGCGCGGGACGGGCCTGCGCGTCGTCCACGGCTGGAACCTGCCGGCCTCCTACGGCTACAACCCCGCGGCCGTCGCCCTGGACCTGGAGCACGAGCTGACCGGCGCCCAGGCGAGGGCGCTGACGCAGGTGCTGGCGCCGTGGCGGGCCAAGTACCCCGCCGTCGAGGTCGTCGAGCACTCCCTCACCGGCGGGGCGGCGCACCATCTGATCGAGGCGGCGGCCGACGCCTCGCTGGTCGTGGTCGGCCGCCGCGTCCGGCACGCGGCCGCCGGACTGCACGTCGGCCCGGTGACGCACGGGGTGCTGCACCACGCCAAGGCGCCCGTGGCGGTCGTCCCGCACGACTGACCCCGGGCACCCCGGCGCGGCCCGGGTCAGCGCGCGGGGCGGCCGGCCGCGTCGATGAGCGCCGTCTCCTCGTCCGTCAGCCGCAGTGCGCCCGCCGCCAGGTTGTCGACCAGGTGCTCCGGATCGCCCGTCCCCGGGATGGCGAGTACGTGGTCGCCCTGGGCGAGCGTCCACGCGAGCCGCACCCGCGCGGGCGAGACGCCGTGGGCGGCCGCGACGGCGAGCACGGCGTCGCTCTCGGCACCGGCGGCGTCCGGTCCGCGGTCGCGGCCCCCGCCGGCGATGGAGTAGAAGGGCACGAAGGCGATGCCCTGGGCACCGCACTCCCGCAGGAGGCCGTCGCTGTCGCGGGCGTCGACGCCGTAGGGGTTCTGGACGCACACCACGGGGGCGATGGCCCGCGCCTCGGCCAGGTGCTCGGGACGGACGTTGGAGAGCCCGAGGTGGCGGACGAGCCCGGCGTCGCGCAGCTCGGCGAGGGCGCCGAAGTGCTCGGCGACGGAAGTCCTCGCCATGAAGCGGAGGTTGACCAGGTCGAGGTGGTCGCGGCCGAGCTGCCGCAAATTCTCCTCGACCTGGCCGCGCAGCTGGTCGGGGCGGGCGGCCGTGACCCACTCCCCGGAGGCGTCCCGCGCGGGCCCCACCTTGGTGGCGATGACCAGGTCCTCGGGGTACGGCGCCAGGGCCGAGTTGATGAGCTCGTTGGCCGAACGCAGCCGTGAGAAGTAGAAGGCGGCGGTGTCGATGTGGTCGACGCCGAGTTCGACGGCGCGGCGCAGCACGCCGATCGCGCGGTCGCGGTCGCTGGGCGTACCGAGGTGGAAGGCGGCGCTGCCGGTCAGCCGCATCGCGCCGAAGCCGATGCGGTTGACCCTCATGTCGCCGAGGAGCCAGGTGCCGGCCGCGGGGGCGGCTGCGGCTGCGGCTGCGGAGATCCTGTCAGTGGTCATGGGTGACTGCTTCCTTTCGCCGTCCCGGAGTATCCCCCGGCGTCCCGCGCCGCCGGAAAGCGGCGGTGCGCCCACCGCCGTGCCCACGGCAGCCCGTGAACCCGCGATGCGGGACGATGACCGCGCTTGCCGATCCCTTTCGGACCCGGCACCAAGCCGAGGTGCACGTTCCGGTGACGAGCCGTCACGTCGCCGCGCCCAAGGGGCCCGCCTCGTCCGCTCCGCCGGCGGGGAGAGGGTCTACGAGGCGGGCCCGGGCGACCGGGCGTTCACCTCGTACTACCGTGCGGGCGCCCGGCCCGGCCGGGGCAGCAGCGACGCCGGGAGCAGGCCGAGGGCGGCGACCGCGGCGAGGAGGAGCAGGGTGGTACCCATCGCGGCGTCCGGCACCCCCGCCTCTCCTGCCGCTCCCGCCGTCCCGGCCGCGACCGCGATGCCCAGGGTCGGCCCGACGTTCATCGCCGTCTGCTTCAGGCCCCCGACGACCCCGGCGTACCCGGGCGGGGCGTCGCCCACGACGGAGGCGGTGGCCGTCACCATGACGGTCGCGAAGCCCGCGCCGAGCACCGCGAACGCGGCGGCCATCGGGGCCCACGCACCGCCCGGGCCGGACCGCGACAGCAGCGCGATGCCGAGGACGACCAGGAGCGTGCCGCAGACCGCGGTGCGACGCGGCCCGTACCGGCGCAGCGCGGCGCCGGCGACGGGTGCGCCGAGCACCATGAGCGCCGTCAGCGGGAGCACCCTCAGGCCCGTGGCCAGCGGATCGAGACGCAGCGCGTCCTGCAGGTGGAACGTGGCCCGGAACAACGTGCCGAAGAGCCCCGCGGTCGTCACCAGCAGGATGGCGACGGACGCCGTCACGGGCACCGAACGGGCCACCGCGCGGGGCACGTTGGGGTGCTCCGCGCGCCGCTCGTACGCGACGAGCAGCGCGAGGGCCCCGGCCGCGGCGAGGAGTCCGAGCAGTGTCCCGGTGCCCGTCCACCCGCGCTCCGGGATGCCCGCCAGCGCGTGGACGAGGGCCGCGAGCGCCGTCGCGAGCAGGGCCGCGCCGGCCAGTCCCACCCGCCCTCCGCCGTCCGCCGGCCGTTCCGGCGACGGCACCCGGACGGCGAGCGTGAGCAGGGCGATCGCGAGCGCGACGGGAACGTTGATCCAGAACACGGCGCGCCACCCCAGGTGCGCCACGACGAGCCCGCCGATTACCGGGCCGGCTCCCGCGGCCACCGCGAGCACGCTCGTGCGGACGGCGATCGGCCTTCCCAGCCGGTCCTCGGGGTACGCCAGCCGCAGCAGCGCGAGCGTCGCGGGCTGCAGGAGCGCCCCGAACACGCCCTGGGCCACGCGCAGCGCGATCACCCACCCGACGCTGCCCGCGACGGCGATCCCGGCGGACGCCGCCCCGAAACCCAGCACCCCCGCGCAGAGCAGGCGCCGGTGACCGTAGCGGTCCCCGAGCCGCCCCGCGAGCACGAGCAGGGCCGCCACCGCCACCAGGTAACCGGTGCTGGTCCACTGGACCTCGGTCACGCTCGCGTCCAGGTCGCGCTGGAGGCTGGGCTGTGCCACCAGCAGGACTCCGCCGTCCAGGGCGACGATCGCGGCGCCCGCGGCGCCGGCCGCGAGCGCGATCCGCCGCCGCGCGGGGGAGATCACGCGGGCACCGGCCCGAGATGGGCGTCGATGACCGCCGTGACCAGCGGCTCGTAGCCCGGCGACTCCGCGCCGGGGCCGTCAGCGCCCAGGACGGCCTGGAGACTGCCCCAGGTCCACAGCTGGACGAGACCGTGCAGATTCGACCAGAGGGCCGCCGCCGTCACCGCGGCGGGCGGCGGGGCGGCGGCCGTTGCGGCGTCCTGCTCCGCCCGGCACCGGACGACGAGGTCGACGATGGCCCGGAACAGGGGCAGCGACGTCTCCCGCAGCCGCGGGCCGCCGTCCGCCTGCGGCGCGCCGTCCAGGAGGTCGTGGCGGAACATCAGCTCGAACATGCCGCGGTGGTCCAGTGCGTACCCGACGTACGCCCGTGCGGCGGCCGCCAGTTGGGCGCGCGGCCCGGTCGCGTCCGCGGTCGCGGTCGCGAACCGCGCGTGCAGGTCCTCGAAGCCGCGCCGGGCGATCGCCGACAGCAGGGAATCGTGCGTGGGGAAGTGGCGCCGCGGCGCGCCGTGGGACACCCCCGCCCGCCGTGCGATCTCACGCAGCCCCACCGACGCGGTGCCCCCGGCCAGCACGAGGTCCACGCCGGCATCGACAAGTCGCTCCCGCAGGGAGCCGCCGTCCGTCATGGGGGAGTGTCTACCAGCTCGGCGTAGACACTGTCTACGGGCGGGTCGGTGTCCGCGGTCCGCGCCGACGCCCAGGCCCGTTCCGCGGGCTTGTCGGTGGCGGCGGGCAGACTGTGCCGCATGACCTCGGCGACCGCAGATGACTACGCCTGGATACGTTCCTCTCCGTTGTTCGGCTACGCGCTGGAGTGCGGGTACACCCTGACCCTGGTGCGGGGTGCCACCCCGGGGGAGGTGCTGCGCGTGATGGAGGCGGAGCCCCAGGGCACGTGCACGGGAGCCGACGCGCTGATCGAGCGGCAGGACGAGCTGCGCGACCCGGGGGACTACTGGGACGACTCCTTCGTCGCCGGCGCGTTCACCGTCCCGGGCGAAGGCGGTGACTGGACGCTCGTCCTGCAATTCGAAGAGGGGGGCACGGGGATGCGGCAGCGCTTCCTGGAGACCCTGTCGGCGGGCGGGCGCGCCGTGGTGCACTCCAGCAACGGAGGCAAGCCCATGCACTTCTTCCACTGGTACGAGGACGCGGAACTGCGCACCACGTTCGAGTGGCCCACTCGTAGGGAAGGCAGCACCCCCGATGCCCTCAACTCGATGATCCGCGGGGTTGGTTGGCCACTGTCGGGCGACGAGGAAGAGGCAGCAGAGCTCGTCGACACCAAGGCGGCGGCCTTCGCCCTCGCCGAGCGGCTGACCGGCGTCCGCGTGACGGAGGAACTGCTCCGTGTCGCCGAATACCAGCTCGGCCATGTACCCGAGGAGCCCGTCGAGGAGTGGACCGGCATCAGCATCGACATCACCGACGCCCAGGGCGAACGCTTCACCAGGGAAGTCACCCGTGACCAGGTCGAGGGCGCCATGGCGCGCGCCCGCGCCGAATCCGCGGGACCGACGGTCGTCCGCGGGCCCTCGTCACCCGCTCCCTGACCCGCAGAGCGCAGTGCCTGGGCCGGCGGACCTCCCTGGGTGAGGAGCCGTCACTCCGACGGGACTGCCGCGTGGCCGCTCACGAGCCGCCCCCCGTCCCTTCCGGCGGGGCGGAGAACTCGGCGCGCACCGCGTCCGTGTGCTCGCCCAGCGCCGGCACCGCCCCCATCAGCGCCTCGCGCCCGCGTACCGTCACCGGCGGCAGCAGCCCGCGCAGCGGGCCGGACGGCGTGCCGAACTCCCGCCAGCGGTCGCGGGCTTCCAGCTGAGGATGGGCCGCGAACTCCGCGACCGACCGCAGCCTGGCAGTGGCGATCCCGGCGCCGTCGAGGCGCTCCAGGGCCTCGTCCGCCGCGAGGGCGGCGAAGCGCTCCTCGATGATCGCGGTGAGCTCGTCGTCATGGGCGTGGCGCAGCGGATTGTCCGCGAACCTCGGGTCGCGGACCAGTTCGGGCCGCTCCAGCACCTTCTCGCACAGGGCGACCCAGTCCCGGTCGCTCTGCACGCTGATGAAGACCTCGCCGCCGTCGCCCGCCCGGTAGTGGCCGTACGGCGAGATCGACGGGTGCCGGGCGCCGCTGCGGGTCAGCGGCGCCCGCCCGTACAGGCCGTGGAAGAGCGGCTGCCCCAGCCACTCGCCGAGCGCGTCGAGCATCGCCACGTCGAAGGCGCTGCCCTCGCCCGTGCGCTCACGCTCGTACAGGGCGGTGAGGACACCGGTGTACGCGTACATCCCGGCCGCGATGTCGGCGATGGAGATCCCGGCCCGCGCGGGGCTCTCCGACGTGCCCGTGAGCGACACCAGCCCCGACTCGCACTGCACCAGCAGGTCGAACGCCTTCTTCGCCGCGTAGGGCCCGTCGTCGCCGTAACCCGACACACCGCACCAGATCAGCCGCGGATGCCGCGCGCGCAGCGCCTGCGCCCCCAGGCCCAGCCGCTCGGCGGCACCGGGGGCGAGGTTCTGCACGAAGACGTCGGCCCCGGCCAGGATCCGGTCGAGCAGGGCCCGGTCGGCCTCCTGCTTGAGGTCCAGGACCACGCTCTCCTTGCCGCGGTTGCACCAGACGAAGTACGCGGACTCACCCTTGGCGGCCCTGTCGTACTCCCGCGCGAAGTCGCCGCCCGGCCGCTCGACCTTGATGACGCGGGCCCCGAGGTCCGCGAGCTGACGGGTCGCGAACGGCGCGGCGACGGCCTGCTCCACCGAGACGACGGTGACGCCCTCCAGCGGCTGCCGCTCTGCCGGCCCCTCCGACTGCCGCTGTGACTGCTGCTGTGATGGCTGCAAGGTCGTGCTCCTGGTCTGCGTGCGGACGGGAACGTTCACCTGATTTCTCCCAGGATGCCGCGGCCTTGAGGCCGGGAAGGAATGGGTCCTTGAGCGGAGCCGCGAAGCGGCGGAGCTCTCTGTGTATCCGTTCCTACCGGCACTGCTCCCTTCATTGTCGGTGGGGGCTGTTAGCTTCCGGGGCGTGACGTCGACAGTGTTCTGGGCATGCCCGGTTCACCTACCGGCTGCGGGTGTCGTCGTCGGCGGGTGCCGGTTTGGAGGCGGAGTGGGCGCGGTGCCGGTGGGGGTGGAACGAGTGTGTGGCGGTGTCCCGCAGGGTCCATGGCTTGAACAGGATCGGCGGGCAGAAGATCACGTGTGGCCCGGCGCAATTGGACAGGATGCTGACCGAGGCGCGGCGGTCGATGGCGTGGCTGCGGGAGGGCAGTTCGGTGCCGCAGCAGCAGGTCATCCGGGACTTCGCGAAATCCCGGCCCAAGGCGTTGAAGGACATCGCGGCGCGGCTGCCGATGCGGGGTCGGGCCGGGATGCCTCGCATCAAGCGGAAGCACGAGGCTGCACCGTCGCTGAACTACACCACCCGGGGTTTTCGGCTCAAGGACGGACGCCTGCGCCTGGCGGGCGGCATCGTGCTGACGGTGGTGTGGTCCCGCGACCTGCCGTCCGCACCCACGTCGGTGCGGGTAGCACCTCCCAGCGGAGCTGGGGGAGTGCCGTGCCAGGCGTCGCTGAGCAGGCGGGAATGTGACGACAAGGCCTACGCCTCCCGCGGCTGGGCGTAGCCTCCCCTGGGACCGATGGCGGGGCGGGCGCCCCGGCACGCCCACCTCATCCCCGGGAGAGCGCACGGTGACCTCACAGCAGCCCCTCGCCTACGAGGCCTTCGTCGAGACCGCCGCGGCCGATCCCGCCGTCGTCGGCCTCGTCCTCAAGGGTTCGCGAGCCCACGAGGGCATGACCACCGACCACTCCGACCACGACCTGTACGTCGTGGTCGCCGACGGGGCGACGACGGATCTCACACGCTTCGCCGGGCACCGCACCGCCGAACTCGACCTGGTCATCGTCTCCCTGGAGGAGTTCCGCGCCGCCGGGATGCCGGGGTTCGAGCGTTACGCCCTCGCCCGCGCGCGGATCGTGCTGGACCGGCTCGGGGGAGGGATCGCCCGGATCCTGGCGGCCAAGGCACGACTCGACGCCGACGAGGCGTCCCGGGACGCCGGTCTGTGGCTCGACGCCTACGCCAACTCCCTCTACCGCTCGGTCAAGAACGACCGCGACGGACACGCGCTCGCGGCACGGCTCGACGCCGCCGACAGCGTCGGGTTCCTGCTGGAACTGCTCTTCGCCCTCGACCGGCGCCCCCGCCCCTACAACAAATACCTGGAGTGGGAACTCGCCCGGTACCCGCTGCCGGGCTGGGACGCCCGCACGCTGCTCGACGCCGCGGACGCCGTCTCCGCGACGGGGGAGGTGTCCGTGCAGCGGGAGCTCTTCGCCCGCGTCGAGGCGGTGGCCCGCCGCGCCGGGCACGGCGCCGTGCTGGACGCGTGGGGCGAGGACCTGGCACTGATGCGTCCGCGGGGGCGTGACAGGGGCGCCGCCCGCGCCGGGGCCGGGAGGGGTCGGGCCGGGGCGTGACCGGGCCGGGTTGACATGCGCGTCGGGGCGCGTATGTACTTGACGAGGCAAGTATGTGACTTCCGGGCCGCCGCCGCGTGCCCGCGCCGCGCCCCGGGGTCCGCCGCGGATCGTGTTTTCCCACCAGGAAGAGCAGATGAGCACCGACAACGCCGTGCCGATGGCCAACGTCAAGGAGATGCACGTCGTGCACACCATGTTCCGGCGGGAGTTCGGGCTGACGCCCGCACTCGTGCGGGGCGTCGCCGACGGGGACCTGGCGCGTACCCGCGTCGTGGCCGAGCACATCGACATCATGCTCTCCGCGCTGGTCGGGCACCACGAAGGCGAGGACATCGGGCTGTGGCCCCGGCTCCTGGAGCGGGTCAGCGGTGAACTCGCCCCGCTGGTACACGTGATGGAGGAGCAGCACTCGCAGTTGCACGCCGTCTGCGACGAACTGGCCGCGGCGGTCCGCAGCTGGCGGGTCGGCGGTGACTCCGTGCGGGGGCAGGAGGTCGCCGAGATCGCCGACCGGCTGAACCGCATCGCGTTCGAGCACATGCGGCTGGAGGAGGAGTCGATCCTGCCGCTGGCCGAGAAGCACGTCACGGCCGCGGAGTGGGCCGAACTCGGGGCCCACGGCATGTCCAGGACGGCCCCGGACCGGCTGGACCTCCAGTTCGGGATGACCCTCTACGAGGGCGACCCCGCCGTGATGAAGGGGCTCCTGAAGGGCGCGCCGCTGCGGGTCCGCGTGCTCATGCCGATACGGTGCCGCCGCCGGTACCGCGCCTACGCCAGGAAGCTGCACGGCACGGCCACACCGCCCCGCACCGGACGGCTCGGCTGACCGGAGCGCCCGGACGGCCGCCGCGCGTCAACCGCCGGACGCGGCGGCACGGGGCTCGCGCACCATGAACACGTCGACCGAATCCTCGGTGTCGACGGTGAACCCGTGCCGCTCGTACAGCCGCCGGGCCGCACTGCCGCGCAGCACGTTGAGCCGGACCGGGACGCCGTCCCGGTCGGACCGTTCCAGCAGCTCCCGCAGTACGGCCGTTCCGATGCCGCCGCCCTGCAGACGCGGGTCCAGGTAGAAGTGCTCCAGCCAACGGGCGTCCACGGCGGGCCGCAGAGCGACGCAGCCGGCGAAGGCGCCGTCCACGTCGACGACCCAGGTGTGGTCCGGCGCGAAGGCGTCCCGCAGCCGCTGCCGTACGCGGTGCGGGTCGTACCGCCCGAGCCGTTCCAGGTCGGCCCGCAGCACGACGGCCCGCAACTCCGCCACCGCCTCGACGTCCGTGGCCGCAGCCGGCCGCAGGTCCCAGTCCGTCATGATCGCAAGGCTACTGCGCCGCGCGGAGCGCTCCACCGCCGCGTAGCCGCCGGGACGGGACCCGTGCGGCGCCGGGTCGGGTGCCCTTCGCCGTCCTCGACGAGGCGCCGGGGCGCCCGGCACGGACGGTGCCGCCGTCCCGCTGACGTCCCCTCAGGGGACGATCGCGTCCACGCAGCCGCCGTCGACGCGCAGGGCGCCGCCCGTGGTGGCCGAGGCGAGGTCGGAGCTGAGGTACACCACCATGTTGGCGATCTCCGCCGGCTCGATGAGGCGTTGCAGCAGGGACTGCGGGCGGTGCTCGCGCATGAAGACACGCTGCGCCTCGTCCCAGGGCAGCTCGCTGCCGACCAGCCCCCGGACGAACTCCTCCACCCCCGCGGTGCGGGTCGGGCCCGCCAGGACCGAGTTCACCGTGACGCCCGATCCCGCGGCCTTCTTGGCGAAGCCGCGGCCGAGGGCGAGCATGGCCGTCTTGGTCATGCCGTACTGGATCATCTCGACGGGGATCGCCACGCCGGACTCGCTGGAGATGTACTGGATGCGGCCCCAGTCCTGTTCCAGCATGCGCGGCATGTACATCCGCGTGAGGCGCACCGCGGACAGGACGTTGACCTCGAAGTACCGGCGCCATTCGGCGTCGTCGATGTCGAGTGCGTCCTTGGCGCCGAAGACGCCGAGGTTGTTGACGAGGATGTCGACGTCCGGCACCGTCTCGCGGGCCCGTTCGGCGCCCTCGTCGGTGGCCACGTCGGCTCCGACGGCGACGAACTCGCCGTCCGGCAGCTCGTCCCGTAGCTCCTTGAGGGCCTGGTCCACCCGCTCCGGGTCGCGGCCGTTCACGCCCACGCGGGCTCCCGCACGCGCGAGCCCGGCCGCGACGGCCGCTCCGATGCCCTGCGTCGATGCCGTCACCAAGGCGGTCCGTCCGGTGAGGTCGATGCGCATGTCCGCTCCCTGGGGCGAGCCGGCCGGCGATCACGGCAGCACGAGTGTGCTCCTCCCAGTCTCCGCCCGGCCCCATCCCGCCGCGCGGCGAGCGACCGCAGTTGGTCACCGGGCCCTGACGGCACGCATCCGGCACCGTCAACGCGGCCATGGGGCCGGTCGGTCCGGCGCGCCGGACGGCGGGCCCCGCCATCCCGGCAGCGGTCCGAGGAACACGGCGACGCCGCCCGGGTGAGGAAGCCCGAGCCGGCGTCCGCCAAGGTGGTCCGCTCGGCGCGCCCGAGCGCCGTGTCCGGGGACGACAGCGCGTCGGCGAGCGAGGTGAACACCCCGCAGACGGCTCCCATGGCGGGCCCCCCATGATCTTCATGCCGGGAGGGCGGCGAACTCGCGGTCCGTACACCGCCGTTGGGTGATCACCGCCCCGGGGGATCAGCCGTTCGCGGCCTTCCGCAGGCTCGCGAGGACGGCACGGGCCCCGGTGCCGTCCGGCTGCTGCCAGGGGGCTTCGACGTGGCCCAGCACATCGCCCGCCCCGTCGTCGGCCGCACCGGGCCGCAGGGCGCGCGTCACGCGGAGGACCAGGCGGCCGGCCGGTCCGGCGTCGACGGTGACGTCGGTCGTGGCCTGCGGGCCGTCGGTGACGGATCCGGCGCCGGACACGGCGCCCGACGGCCCGGCGTAGTGGCGGGCGACGCTCGGGTCGGGCGTGTCGCTGACGCTCTGGGCCTGCGCCTTGGCCTCACCGCGCACCAGGGCGATCAACTGGGCCACCACGACCGGGTCGTGGGCGCCGTCGTAGATCCAGCGCCTGCCGAGCACCCCGTGCTCCGTGGTGCCGATGAGGGCGTCCTCGGCGCCGGTCCGCGGCGCGCCGCGGTAGGCCATCGGTACGTGGTAGGCGGCGCCGTCCTGGTCGGTGACGACCATGAACTCCACCCCGACCTCGCCCAGGGGGTCGTCCAGGCGGAAGCCGCCGGCCTTGGCGAGCTCCGGCCGCCGCCCCGAGCCGGCGTACCAGGGCTGCCGGGGGAGCCAGTCGGTGAGCAGTTCCAGCTTGGTCGGTGTCAGTGTCGTGCGGTGGATGAGCGACATGCCGGTGGAGCCTCCCCTGAGTCCGTGCGTGCGGGGGACATCGTCCCATCCGGCGCCGACACGACGCGGTCGCCCGGCCGGGTGACGATCGTCGCCCATCCGGCCATACATCGGTAAGGTGGCGGTATGGCGAAACAGAAGGTCACCATCACGCTCGACGAGGACACGGTCGCCGCCGTCGACAAGCTGGCCGGCGGCCCCGGCGGCAACCGGTCCGCGTTCATCGAGGCGGCCGTCACCGAACGGCTCCAGCGCACCGAACGCGCCCTGCGAGCCGTCGACTGGCTCGCCGCCCGGGCCCGCCAGGACCACCCCGGCGAGTGGGAGGCCGCCCTCGAGGCCGTCGCCTCCGCCGACGCCAGGCGCGGCTTCGAGACCTCTCCTTCCGCCGACCCGGGTCAGGCGGCGTGAGCGGCGGGTACATCCTCGACCACACCGCCGTCCGCGCCCTGGCTCTGGGGCGGCCGTACATGGTCGCCCGGGTCATCCGCTCGGCGCAGACGGCGGTCCCGCTGTACGTCCCGGCGGTCCCCTTCGCGCAGGGACTGACCGAGTCGGTCCTCGGCGAGGTGTACGAACGCCTCCAGGACGCCCTGGCGGCGCCGTGCTTCGTCTTCCGGGCGCTCGGCGAGGCCACCTGCTGGTCCGTCGCGCAGATCGCCCACGAGCGGGCGACGGACATCGCCACCGCCCACGCCGCCCACCTGGCGCTCTCCGCCGGCCTGCCGGTCCTCACCCAGCAACCCGACGCGTACAAGCGCGTGGACGCCCGGATCGACACCGAGCAGATCGACTGATCCCCGCGGCGGGCCTGCGGAGCGCCCTGCCCGTGAGCCGGGCGTGCGTCCGCTGCTTCCGCGGAACCGGGGCGGAAGGCCTGAACGGCGGGGGAAGGCCCGTCGGACGGGCTTCCGGCCTTCCGCGGGAATCTCCACGTCTCGGCCGCCGCCACGTGGGTAAGTGTCGGGTGAAAGGTCCGAAATGAGTGGGGATGGTTTAGATGGCCTCTACGCGACCGAGTATCGAGCAGCACCCCGACCTGCTGGCGCTGCGCGCGGAGTACGAACGGACGACCGCCACCAACCGGGGTCAGGCGATCGAGGCGATGGGCCTGGTGACAGGCACCTACCTGGCGGCGTCCCCCTGGATCGTGGGCTTCAACGGCCTGTCGACGATAGCCGTCGGCAACCTGATCGCCGGCGTCGCGTACGCCATGCTCATGGGCGGCGTGGGCAGGGCTTTCGAGCGCACCCACTCCATGGCGTGGGCCGCGGCCGTCATCGGGCTGTGGACGATCATCTCGCCCTGGTGCATCGCGGGAGACGTCAGCACGACGCGCACGATCGTCAACAACGTGGTCGTCGGCGTCATCGCGCTGCTGCTCGCGCTGGCGGCGGCCTCGATGCGGCCGGGCACCGGCCGGGGGAAGTCCTCGGACATGAGGGGCCCCACGGGAGGCTCACGCATCTGACCGGCTCCCGCCGGAATCCGCTCCGCCGGGCGAGCCTCTCGCGTGCTCGCCCGGCGGTCCGCGTGTCCGGGTGCCCCGGCGCCCCGTCCTATCCCTGTGCGGAACCGAAGGTGACGGGCAGCCGTGAGGGGCCGCGCAGCACGCGCGGCCGCCAGCGCAGCTCCTCCTGCGGCACGGCGAGCGCGAGGCCGGGCAGGCGGCGCAGGGCGGTGCCGATGGCGATCCTGCCCTCCAGCCGGGCGAGCGGCGCGCCCAGGCAGTAGTGGATGCCGTGGCCGAAGGCGAGGTGGGCGTTGTCCGACCGTGTGACGTCGAGGCGGTCCGGGTCGGCGAACCGCGCCGGGTCGCGGTCGGCGATGGCGGACGCGACCAGCACGGTCGCCCCGCGCGGGATCGCCACCCCCGCGATGGTCAGGTCCTCGCGGGCGAAGCGTGCGATGCCCGGGTTGACCGGTCCGTCGTAGCGCAGGAACTCCTCGATCGCGCCGGGCAGCAGCTCCGGGTCCTCGCGCAGCATGTGCAGCTGCTCGGGGTGGGTGAGCAGCGCGGCGATGCCGTTCCCGATGAGGTTGACGGTGGTGATGTACCCGGCGACCAGGAGCAGGAAGGCCATCGAGATCAGCTCGTGCCGGTCGAGCCGCTGCTCGTCGTCGTGGGTGGCGATCAGGGCGCTCAGCAGGTCGTCCCCGGGGTGCGCCCGCTTGGCGTCCAGCAGCGCGGTGAGGTAGCCGTGCATCTGCTGCCAGGCCGCCTCGATCTTGGCGGGGTCCGGCGGCTGGGGCCCCTGGAGGACCATGTCGTCGGTCCACCGCTGGAAGTCGAAGCGGTCGGAGACGGGCACGCCGAGCAGTTCGCTGATGACCGTCACGGGCAGCGGCACCGCGAAGTCCTCGACGAGGTCGGCGCGCCCGGCCGGGACGATCGCGTCGAGGAGTTCGTCCGCGATGGCCTGGACGCGGGGCTCCAGTTCGGCCACGCGCCGGGCGGTGAACGCCTTGGAGACCAGCCGGCGCAGCCGGGTGTGGTCGGGCGGGTCGGCGCGCAGCATCGTGCGGATCATCGACTCGCGCTCGGTGGTCGGCAGCCGCTGCATGAGCCGCGGGTCCGCGGCGTCGCGGACGTCGCTGCTCAGCCGCGGGTCGGTGAGGGCCGCCAGGCCGTCCTCGTACCGGGTGACCAGCCAGGCCTCGAGTTCGCCCTGGACGACCGCGCGGCGGACCGGGCCCTCCTGGCGTAGCTCCCGGTAGAGGGGGAAGGGATCGGCGACGAACGCCGGATCGGTGAAGGGCAGGGTGACCGGCTGCTGGCTCATCAGGCCTCCGGGAGTGCGTGGCACTTCATGACGGCATCAATGTGCACCGTTCAAGGGTAATATGTCCGGTTATGTTGAGTCGGGGACGGCGGTGGACGGCGGGGTGACGGAGCGCACGACGTGCTGTGTGGTGGGCGGCGGCCCGGCGGGCATGGTGCTCGCCCTGCTGCTGGCCAGGGCAGGCGTGGAGGTCACCGTCCTGGAGAGGCACGGCGACTTCCTGCGCGACTTCCGCGGCGACACCGTGCACCCCTCGACCCTCGCCCTGCTGGACGAGTTGGGCCTGGCCGAGCGCTTCGCCGCGCTGCCGCAGCGCCGCCTCACCACGGTCCAGTTGCCGATCGGCCCCGGGCGGTCCCTGGTCACCGTCTCGGACGTCGGCACGCTGAGCGGCCCGTACAACTACGTGGCGATGGTGCCGCAGTGGGACCTGCTCGACCTCCTGGCGGAGGAGGCGGGACGCGAGCCGGCGTTCACGCTGCGCATGGGCACCGAGGCGACCTCCTTCATCGAGGAACGCGGCCGGATCACGGGTGTGCGCTACCGCACCGCGGACGGCCGCGACGGCGAACTGCGGGCCACTCTGACCGTGGCCTGCGACGGCCGGGGCTCACTGGCGCGCTCGCGGCCGGAACTCGGCCTGCGGGAGTTCGGCTGCCCGATGGACGCGTGGTGGTTCCGGGTGCCGCGGCACCCGGGCGACCCGCAGGGGCTGGTGGCCGGGGTGGGCGACCGCTTCCTCACCGCGATGATCGACCGCGGGGAGTACTGGCAGTGCGCCGCGCTGATCCCCAAGGGCAGCGACCCCGACCGCCGGGCCGCTGGCCTCGACCGCTTCCTCGCCGCGTTCTCGGCCGCCGTGCCCTGGCTGGGCGACCGCGTGCGCGCGGTGCGCTCCTGGGACGAGGTCAAGCTCCTCGACGTACGCTGCGACCGGCTGGAGCGCTGGCACCGTCCGGGTCTGCTGTGCATCGGCGACGCCGCCCACGCGATGTCGCCCGTGTTCGGGATCGGCATCAACCTGGCGGTCGAGGACGCCGTCGCGACCGCCCGCCTTCTCGAGGAGCCGCTGCGCCGCGGCAGCGTCGGGCTGCGGGACGTGCGCGCCGTGCAGCTCCGCCGGTGGCCGACCGCGGCCGCCACCCAGGCACTGCAGCGCCTGGCCCACCGCCGCTTCATCGCCCCTGTGCTGGCCGGAACCTCCCCCCTCGGCGACGCCGACCGCGCCGGGCGGCTCGCCGGCCTTCTCAACTCCACGCCCTGGCTGAAGCGCCTGCCCGCGTACTTCATCGCCTACGGCGCCCTGCGCGAGCGCCCGCCCGCGGCCTCCGTGCGGTAGGACCCGGCCCCATCCCGCGGGAGGAGCCGGGTCCGGCGAGGGCGTGCGGGCTCAGATGCCCCTGGCCGCGTTGCGGGCGATCGCGTCCACGACCGCCGGCCACACCTGCTCCGGCAGGTCGTGGCCCATGCCCGGGATCAGCAGCAGCTCGCTGCCGGGGACCGCGGCCGCCGTGGCCCGGCCGCCGCTGTGGTCGACCAGGGGGTCCTCCTCGCCGTGCACGACCACCGTCGGCACCGTCACCGACCGCAGGCCCGGCGTGCGGTCGGGGGAGGCCAGGATCGCGGCGTACTGGCGCACGTAGCCCTCCGGCCGGTACGCGCGGTCGTAGGCCGCGGTCACGCGCTCGCGCAGCTCCTCGGGAGCCGGGGGGTAGGCGGGGGAGCCGATCACCGCGGCCCGGCGCACCGCCTCGTCGATGACGGCCTCGCGCGTCAGGGGGACGCCGTTCGAGCCGGGCATCGCCGCGATGGCCGCCGCCGAGGCGCGGCCGACCGACCGGTCGCCGGTGGTGGACATGACCGAGCACAGCGACAGCACGCGGTCGGGGTGGTCGATCACCAGCTGCTGGGCGATCATGCCGCCCATCGAGGCGCCGACGACGTGCGCGGCGCGGATGTCCAGCGCGTCCAGCAGACCGACGGCGTCGTCGGCCATGTCGGCCAGCAGGTACGGGACGCCGGAGTGGTCGCCGGACAGGACGGCGCCGATGTCCGGGACGGGGTGCTCGTCGAGACCGGTCGACAGCCCCGCGTCCCGGTTGTCGTAGCGCACGACGAAGAAGCCGCGGTCCGCGAGCGCGGCGCAGAACTCCGGCCGCCACAGGGTCATCTGCGCACCGAGGCCCATGACGAGCAGCAGCGCCGGATCGCCGGGGCTGCCGAAGGTGTCGTACTCGAGCTCGATTCCGTTGGATTTCGCGCGCGGCATGCGGGGCTCCTTGGGGCTCGCGGGGGATCGGCTCATACCGTCCAGTCGGTACGATAGCCTCGCCCTCCCCGCTCGGCACCCTCCGGCGCTGACATGCCTCCCGCGGGGCCGTTACATTACGCTTATGTAATGTAACGGCCGTACAGGGAGGACGCGGATGAGCGGCGAGGACCGCGCCGGGATCGCCGGGCACGGCAAGGAGACCGGCCGAGGCGCCGGCTCGCGGGCCGGGGGCCGGCCGCGGGACCCGGCCATCGAGGAGGCCATCATCCGGGCGACCCGCAAGCGCCTGGTCGCCGACGGCTACTCGCAGATGACCATCGGGGACATCGTCGCCGACGCCGGGGTCACCCGCCCCACGCTGTACCGGCGGTGGGCCAACAAGTACGACCTGGTCGTCGACGCCCTCGCGTACGGCTTCCGTGCCCAGCGCGAGGCGTACCCGGACGTCGACATGGACACGCTGCCCGCGGTCGAGGCGTTCCGGGAGGCGGTGCGCCGCCTCGACCCGCGCTACCACAACAGGGGCGCGATGGCCCTGCACGGCAACTTCATGGCGGAGGTCGAACGCGCCCCCGGCCTGCTGGAGCAACTGCGCGAGCACGGCGTGCGCCCCCGGTGCGGTGAGCTGACGCAAATCCTGCTGCGGCTCCGCGACCGGGGCGAGGTCCGGGAGGACGTCGACGTCGACACCGTCGTGACGCTCTGCTTCGGCAGCTACTTCGCCGACTACCTGCGCACCGGCGGTTCCGGTGCGGACGTGGCGGACCGCGTCGTCGGTATCCTCTGGCCCGCCATCGCCGCGCATCCGGGGGACGCCGGCTGACGGGGCCGCGGGGCGTGGGTGGGCCACAGCGGTTCGTGTTACGGGCAGTATTTGTATCCTCCGGCGTCCTGAGCGACGTCGCCGTCGCCGTGTGTCAGGCGGCGGGCGGGCACTGCACGGCCACCAGCGCCACGTCGTCGTTGAGCCGTCCTTCCGTGTGGCGCAGCAGGTCCGCCAGGACCTCCTCGAGCAGCGAATCCGGGTCGCACGCGGACGCGTCCCGGGGGATCGCGCGGTCGGCCACCGAATAGAAGGCGCCCGAGCGGTCCCGGGCCTCGGCGAGTCCGTCGGTGTAGAGCAGCAGCAGGTCGTTCGGGGCGAGCGCGAAGCTGTCCTCCTGGAACTCGGCCGGGTCGAGACCGGCCAGTCCGAGGGGCGGCGCCGGCGCCGGGCAGGTGAGCGAGGTGATGCGGCCGTCCCGCAGCAGGAGCGGTAGGGGGTGCCCGCAGCTGACCGTCCGCGCCAGCCCCCCGCAGTGCGGGAACTCCACCAGGAGCGCGGTGACGAACCGCTCCGGTGCGTGGGCGTCGGTCGCGGACGCCTCGGCCACGTGCCGGCGCACGCTGCCCTCGAGCGCCGCGGCCAGGCCGGGCAGGGTGCGGTGCTGGTGCGCCGCCTCGCGGAAGGCGCCGAGCAGCGCCGCCGTGTCGTCCAGGGCCTGCAGGCCCTTGCCCTTGACGTCGCCGATGAGCAGCCGGACGCCGTACGGCGTCCGCGCCGCGGCGTACAGGTCGCCGCCGACCTCGGCCATTCTTTCCGCCGCCCGGTACGCCGCGGCGACCCTCAGGTCCTCGATCCGGCGGGGGAGGGGTCGCAGGACGACCTGCTGCGCCGCCGCGGAGACCGCCCGCAACTGGCTCGCCTCGCGGCGGTTGCGGTCGCGGGTGCTGCAGAAGGCGACGAGGAAGGCGGAGACCACCATCAGGGCGGCGATGTGCGTCGGGAGGACGGGCGAGCGGAGCAGGCCGTCGTGGACGTCGCAGATCACCGCGGCCGCCACCGACAGTGCGGCCACCGCGCAGGTGGCGCGCGCCGTCGAGATCGCCGCCATCAGGGCGGGCGCGGCGATGAGCAGGGATGCCAGGTGGACGTCGGAGGGCGCGACGAAACCGATCGCCGTGATGATCAGCACGAGCATGGCGGGGGCCCCCGTCTCGGACCGCCGCAACGCCCGCCAGGACCCGGACCGCTGCCTGCTGCGGGGCGCCGGGCCGCCCCTGGCGGGGTGGCCCTGAGGTGTTCCCGCGCCGATCGGGGCGGGTGCGGGCCGTTCCGCACGCCGTGTGAACGTGTGCACCGGGCTGACCTCCTGCCTGGCCCTCCACCCGCGCCTTGAGGGGGTGAAGGTGAACATTTCATTACATCTAGGGACTGTAACGGAAATCGGAACGTAGGGCTCCCTGCGGTCGAGTGGATTGCATTACATGTGTTGACTGTAATGAAACTCGCTGCCACGCTGGCTCCGACGGGGTGCGACCGCCACCCCGGGCAGGAGGACGGACGATGGATCACGAGCGAGAGCTCATGGAGCGCAGCATCCCGTTCCTGGACGCGGTCAGGAACCGGACCCCGGGCAAGGAGCTGGAGGACTGGCTGAACACCACCCACGGCCCGCACAGCGAGCTGTACGGGCACCTCTCGCGCCTGATCAAGCGCGGCGTCGAGGAGGGCTGGGCCGCGAACATCGAGGTCGACGGCCCGAACTACCGGCGCAGCCTCATCGCACCGCCGTCGGCGGAGACGCGGTACTTCAGCATCACCGCCGTGTACATGAACAGCCAGGCCCGCTTCCGGGGCCAGTACCACGCCCACCCCTACGGCGAGATCAACCTCGTGGCCCCCGTCGACCCGGACGCGCAGCTGGCCGGCCCCAGCGGCTGGCAGGGCCCGGGCTGGACCGCCCCCGCCCCCGGCAGCCACCACTACCCGGAGGTCCGCGGCGGCGCCCTCATCGCGCTGTTCTACCTGCCCGCCGGGCGCATCTCGTACGACGTCACCGCGCCGCCTGTGGACTAGGACGTCACTCACGCCGGCGCCGAGGCGGAGCGTACGCGTCCTCCCGCGGTCTGGCCCGGGGCCAGTTCTTCACCAGGGACAGCCGCCTGGTCGCCTCCGTCGTTCAGGAGGGGCTGTACCGGCGGCGGCCGGCCCGCTGAACCTCCCTGCCCCGAGCGAGGTATGACGTGCTGTCGCATCCGGCCGACGATCCGACCGCCGACGCCTGGAGCGCCCTCGGCGGTGCCCCGGAGTGGGTGGAGAACGTGACGTACCGGGAGGTGGCCGGGGTGCTGCCGGCACGGCTGCCGGTACGCCGGATGGCCAGGGCCGCGGTCGGGGTCTGCTCGCTGGCCGCCGCCGAGCTGCTCGCGCTGCGCTCCGGGGGGCCGCCGCGCCCGGTGCTGGTGGACGAGGGCGCCGTGGCCACCGCGTTCACCAGCGAGCGGCACCTGCGGATCGACGGCCGGGCCGGCAGCTCCTTCGCGCCCCTGTCCGGCTTCTGGCGCACCGCCGACGGGTGGGTGCGCACCCACGCCAACTACCCGCACCACCGTGCCCGGTTGACGGCCGCCCTCGGCATTCCCGGCGGCGGGGATGCCGGCGCCACCGGTGACGCGGACGCCCTCTCCCGGCGGCTGGCGCGCGAACTGGCCGGGCGCACGGCCGCGGAGGTCGAGGAGACCGTCTACGCGGCGGGCGGACTGGCCGTCGCCGTACGGGACTCCGGCCCGGGCGCGCGGCCCCTCGTGGAGACCGAGCGGACGGACGAGACCCCGGTGCGCCCCCTGCTGCCGGCGGAGCTGCCCGCGGAGGGCGTGCGTGTGCTCGACCTGACGCGGGTGATCGCGGGACCCGTCGCCACGCGCACGCTGGCCCTGCTCGGCGCGGACGTACTGCGGGTGGACAGCCCCCGTCTGCCGGAGGACGAGTGGGCCCACGCCGACACCGGATTCGGCAAACGGTCGGCGCGGCTCGACCTGTCCGGGCCCGGCCGTAGGGTTCTCGAGGAACTCCTCGCCTCCGCCGACGTGGTCGTGACCGGCTACCGTCCCGGCGCTCTGGACCGCTTCGGCCTGGCGCCGGAGGCCCTGCGCGAGCGCCGGCCGGGACTGGTGGTCGCCCAGCTCCGCGCCTGGGAGCGGTCGGGACCCTGGGCGGGGAGGCGCGGATTCGACAGCCTGGTCCAGGCGCGCTGCGGCATCGCCTCGATCGAGGCCGGAGCGGACGGCCGTCCGGGCGTCCTGCCCGCCCAGGCCCTCGACCACGGCACCGGCTACCTGCTGGCCGCGGCGGTCCTGCGCGCCCTGACCGACGCCCGCCGCCACGGGGGCGGCCGGCTGCTGCGGCTGTCGCTGGCGGGCACGGCGTCCTGGCTGATCCACGGCGTCGGCCCGGGCGACGCGGGCACCGGAACCCGCTCCGGGGAGGAGTACGACCCCGCGCGCCGGCTCACCGTCGCCGACTCCGCGTACGGACGCCTCGTCCACGCCCGGCCGCCACTGGGCTACCGCGGCGCCCCGCAGGACTGGAGCCGCCCTCCGGGGCGCTGGGGCACGGACCCCGCGGTGTGGTGCGGGCCGGTCCGGGACCGCCGTTAGGATGCCCCGGCCGAGGACGATCAAGGGGAGGGGCGGCATGGAGACCGGCGGAGGAAGACCGTGCCCGCAGTGCGGGCAGCGGCTGACGGACGACGACCGGTTCGTGGTCTGGTGCACGTCGTGCGACTGGAACGTCCGGGGCGGCATCACGACCGGCGTCAGACCTGCCCGCCCCGCTCCAGGGGGATCCTCTCGCCCGCCTCGACGGCGAACGGCAGCCGGTTGCCGGCGGGCGGGAGGGGGCAGGTGGCGAGGTCGGTGTACGCGCAGGGCAGGTTGCCCGCGCGGTTGAAGTCCAGGCGCACCCCGCCCCCGGCGTCCGGCGGGTCGATCTGCAGGGAGCGGTTCGCCGCGTAGGTGGTCACCCCGGACGTCGCGTCCGTGAACAGTGCCATCAGGGCGCCCGGCCGTGAGCCGTTGAAGACCGTGAGGCGGTACGTCGCGCCGTCCATGTCGAACTCCACCTGCCCGGGGGAGTCGTAGACGTGCTCCAGGCCCTCGACCGCCGCGCCCACGGTCACCGGACGCGGGGCGTCGTAGGGCACGAACCGGCCCTCGCGGACCCAGCGGGGATCGGGGGCTTAGGCGGGCGTCCCGGTGAAACCCGTGCGCAGCGGGTTGTCCGGGTGGCGCGGCCGCAGGATGTCGTGGCCGCCGCGCTTGGCGACCTCGACGACGGCGGCGCCGAAACCGGCGTTCCCGCCGCCCACGGATGTGGCGGCCCGCCCGGTCGGCGTGCGAGGGCGGCCGGGCGGGCTCCGCCTCCCAGGCTGCCCCGGGGGTGATCGCCGCGCAGGCCTGAGGGCGTGGCTATTGCTCCGGACGGGGGGTGGCGCCGTGGCCTTCGTTCGCGCCGGTGGCGTCGGGCCGACGACCGAGGGGAGGTCAGCGGCCCTGCCCCGTACGACGGCCGGCGTTCAGCGGAGGGGGCCGCCCACCGCGATCAGGCCGTGGCGAGCTGCCGGACCGACTCCACGACGACCCGCCTGCGCTCCGATGTGGGGACCAGGGATCGGATGTCGTCCCCGTGGCGCCGCCGCATGGTGGCGATCACGAGGACGAGGGCGAGCAGCCCTCCCGCGCCCATGCGGTCGGTGACGGTCCCGCGCCGCTGGGCGTCCTCGATCGCGGCGACTTGTCGGCCACGGACGCGGCCACGAAAGGCCGGACCTCGCGGCCGTCGCCGCGTTCGACGAAGTACCAGGTCACAAAGCGTGTCACCTGGGGGTGGTCGAGCCCGGTGTCGTGGAGGCGGCCGGCTGCCGCGTGGCCCCCGCTGTACGCCGCGACCAGCCCGGCCGTCCGCAGCGGGCGGTTCATCGGCCCCGCCGGACGCGACCTGACCACCGGTACCCCCGTCCAGGTTCCGCTGCCGCGCGGCGCGGACGACACGGCCGAGGGCGAATGGCTGGACGGCGAGCGAGCGGCTGACGGGCGTGCGGCTCCCCGTCCGAGCGCGGGTTCCCCCCTCGACCTCCGTGAACGGTCGAGGGCACCGACGACCGGCTCGCGGAGCGCGCGGTGAGGTCAGGGCGACAACGCACGCTCCAGCGCCTCCCGGTCGGCCGGTGCGCCGTGGGCGGGGAGCACGATCTCGACGGGGAGGGCGAGCAGCGGCCGCAGGCGCCGGACGACCTGCTCGCGCGTGATGCCGCCCCGCAGCCGGTCGTTGATCTGCAGGCCCCGGCCGAAGTCGACCAGGGTGTCGCCCGCGATCACGGCCCGCACCCGGCCGTCCCAGAGCACCAGGTCGTTGTGCTCCCGCCCGGCGCACGCATCGATCCCCACCGGGAGCCGGTCGCCCGCCGCGTACAGCCGGCCCGCGCCGCCGGCGCCGGTGCGCAGCCACGTGAGGTCGAGGCTGCCGGCGCCCGCCTGTTCGCGGGTGACGCCGAACTTCCGCACGAGGTCGTCGGCGGTGTCCGGCGGGGGCGTGAACACCGGCGCGCCGAGGCGCTCGACCAGACTCCTGGTGTCCCGCTCGTGCCAGGGCGCGGTGAGCACCACCACCGGCCGCCGGTCCGCGGCGAGCGCGAGGAGTCCGGGCGGCACGGACAGCGGGTCGAAGAGGAGCAGCCGGGTGCCGTCGTCGACCGCGGACGACGACACCTCCCGCGGCCACCGGTCGTCGGGCGACCAGTCCGGGTGCGGCGCCTGCCAGTGCCAGACGCCGGTGGCGGGTTCGCGCATGCCGGGACCCTACCGGTGTGTGGCCCCGGCCGCCCCGGTCCGGCGCCGCGGTTCAGCCAACCGCGACCGGGCCCAGGTTCCGGGTGAAGAAGCCGGCGAGCTTCTCGACGGCGGGGTCGACGTACCGCTCCTGGTCGTAGAGGTCGACGTGACCGGCGCCCTCGATCCAGTGCAACTCCTTGGGGCCGGTGGCGTGCTGGAAGGCGTCGACGCTCATCCAGGCGGTGACCGCGCGGGAGCCGACGACCATCAGCAGCGGACGCGGGCCGATCAACGGGACGGCGGCGAAGGCGTCGAAGGCCGCGATCCTGTCGACGCTGGACCAGGTGAAGAAGTCGGCCGCCCGGGGGTGCCGGGCCCGCGGGGTGCGGTAGTAGTCAAAGCCGTCGACGCCGTGTTCACCGCCCATTGCCCGGGCCTGGTCCGCGGTGTCGGGGAACAGGGTCAGGACGGGCGGCGTCTCGCCGCGGGCCTCAGCGGTGCGGGCGGCGGCAGCGGCCTCCAGCATGCCCTGGAACACGGCGGCGTCCTGCGTCCCGTCCGCCCCCAGGCGGAACTGGCGGGAGACGTCGACCGCGCTGACGGTGCCGACGGCCTTGATCCGCCGGTCGCCGGCCGCGGCGGGAAGGACGTAGCCGCCGGAGGCGCAGATGCCCAGGGCGCCGATGCGCTCGGGGTCCACGTCGCCGCGGGTGGTCAGGTAGGAGACGGCGGCCTTGAGGTCCTCGACGCGCTGCGCCGGGTCCTCCAGGCCGCGCGGCTCGCCGCCGCTCTCGCCCTGGTGAGCCGCGTCGAAGGCGAGCGTGACGAAGCCCCGCTCCGCCAGGCGCCGCGCGTAGTGACCCGCGGTCTGCTCCTTCACGCCGGTGCCGGGGTGGCCGACGACGATCGCGGGCAGCGGACCCGGAACGCCGGCGGTGTCGGGGACGTAGAGGTGTCCGGCGAGCGGGATGCCGGCGCTGTCGAACGTGACGGTCGTCTTGGCCACAGGATGCTCCGTGTTCGTTGTTCGGCGTGCGTTGTCCGTCGGGCCGCGCCCGTTCGGCGGGCCCGCTGCCGCCCGGATCCGCGCCGGGCACTTCCCGACCATCCGCCCTGGTCGGAGCAGGCGGAAGAGGCGGGTTCCCGCCCGAGAAGAAACCTGCCCCCTCACAACCGGGAGCGCTCGCGGGAGAATGGGGCACATGACTGCGGCATCCGGCCCTCGCGAACTCGGAGCCTTCCTGAAGGCCCGCCGGGCACAGCTCGCACCGCACGAATGCGGTCTGCCGCCGACCGGTTCCGCGCGCAGGGTCGCCGGCCTGCGCCGGGAGGAGGTCGCCCAGCTCGCCGCGATCAGCGTCGACTACTACACGCGGCTGGAGCAGGGCCGCGTCCGGGCGTCGGCATCGGTCCTCGCCCCGCTGGCCCGTGCGCTGCGCCTCGACGACGACGAGCAGCGGTACCTGTACGAGCTGGCCGGCAAGGCCGACGCGCATCCGCGACGCCCTCCTCCGCAGCGCGTACGTCCGGCGATGCGGCGCCTGCTGGACCAGCTCACGGCGACGCCCGCCCTCGTCCTCGGCCGGCGGATGGACGTCCTGGCCTGGAACGACGCCGCCGCGGCCCTCTACACGGACTTCTCCGCGATCCCGCCGGAGGGCCGCAACTATGTGCATCTGCTCTTCACGGACCCGGCCGTCCGCGGCATGCACCGGCAGTGGGAGCACGACGCCCGCGACGCCGTCGCCGCGCTGCGCATGCAGGCCGCCGCGGAATCCGGCGATCCAGAACTCTCCCGTCTCGTGGACGAGTTGTCGGGCCAGGACGCCGACTTCCGTACGTGGTGGGCGGAGCACCGCGTCATCGCCACCGCGTACGGCACCAAGCACTACCGGCACCCGGTGGTCGGCGACCTCACGCTTGACTGCGACACATGGAGCAGCCCCGACGACTCGGGGCAGCGCCTCATGGTGCTGACCGCGGAGCCCGGTACCCCGTCCTACGACGCCCTGCGCATCCTGGCCTCGTGGACGGCGGGATGCCCGGACGCGATCGAAGCCCGCGCCCGGGCACCCCGAGGCGGCGGGAGGGCGTCGGAGCCCGGCTCCTGACACCCCGACGGCGGCGGACCCGAACCGCCGCCGCGGGGCCGCAAGGAGGCGTCACGGGCGGGGCGGATCGGCGGGCGACGCACGGCACGGCCGCCGCGATGCGTCCTCCCGGGTGAGGTGCCTGGTCCCCGCGCCCCCAGGAGCAGCGGGGCACTCCCATCCGCGCCCGGCGCCACGCACAGTGGAGGTCGACCGGAGCCGACCGGTTCGTCACCACCTGACGCGCCGCTTCCGTGGTGAACGCCGCGCCGGCCGGCCCGGCCGGCGCGGAACGCGGAACCCCCGGGCGGTGGGGGCACCCGCCCCGGCGCCGGTGACCCCGGGCCTCCCGATCCGTCCGCGGTCGTCCGGCCCTCGGACGGATACGAGGTCCGCGCGCCGCGCGCAGTAGCATGCGAAGGACGGCCCCGCCGCACGCACAGACCACCGATCCGGAGATACCGACGCGCACATGGTGACCATCGCCTACCAAGGAGAGCCCGGATCGAACTCGGCCGCCGCCGCCCGCAGGCTGTACCCCGACAGCCGTGAGCTGCCCTGCACGACCTTCGAGCAGGCGCTGGAGGCGGTGGCGCTGAAGAGCGCCGACCTGGCCGTGATCCCGGTGGACAACTCCGCCGCCGGCCGCGTCGCGGACGTCCACCACCTGCTGCCGGAGTCGGACCTCGCGATCATCGCGGAGTACTTCCTCCCGATCCGCTTCGACCTGATGGCCGTGCCCGGCGCCACGCTGGAGGACGTCGCCTTCGTCCGCAGTCATGTGCACGCCCTGGGGCAGTGCCGGAAGATCATCCGCGAGGGCGGCTGGCAGACGCTGGTCAGCGATGACACCGCCGGCGCCGCCCGCGAGATCGCCGAGCTCGGCGACCCGCGGCACGCGGCTCTCGCCCCGCCCGGTGCCGCGGAGCTGTACGGGCTGGAGGTGCTGCGCGGCGGCGTCGAGGACACCTCGGACAACACCACCCGCTTCGTCGTCCTCGCCCGCGACGCCGAGTTCCCGCCGGTCTCGGACACGCCGATGATGACCAGCCTGTTCTTCTCCGTGCGCAACATCCCGAGCGCGCTCTACAAGGCGCTCGGCGGCTTCTCCAGCAACGCGGTGAACCTCACCAAGATCGAGAGCTACCAGGTGGGCGCGGGGCTGAAGGCCAGCCGCTTCTACATCGAGATCGAGGGCCACCCGCAGGAGAGCAGCGTGGCGCTGGCCCTGGAGGAGCTGCGCTTCTTCTCCTCCGAGGTGCGGATCATGGGCGTCTACGCGGCGCATCCGCACCGCTCCCTGGACCACGGCTGACGCCGTTTCCGGCGCCCCGACGAGGCCCCTGCCGATCGCACGGACCCGGGCGGGGCGCCGCGTCATGGTCCCGCGGGAACGTCGCCGGACACATTGGATGCGCTTGCGGGCACTGAGCGGGGCGCCTTGCGCCCGCCCGGTCGTGCGCGAGCGCACCGCTCCGGCGCGGCCGCCGGTCCGCCGGAGCGGACCGCGTATCCCTGACGCATCCCGCGCGGCCGCAGAGGGCGCGCCGCAGCCGTCACACCGCCGCGTGGCGGGTTTCACCCCGACGGCCCACGCGTGTGACCCGGTCGGCACACGTGGCCGGGCCTGTCGCCGGGGAGCCGTGAACACTCAGGTGCCGTAGGGCCTCCGCCCAGAGCACCGAGGAAAGTGAGATACGGCATGGCGGCAACACTCGTTTCCCGCTCCCGGCGCCGCATACGTAGCGCCCACGCCGCTGCGGCCGGCTGCGCCCTCGCCCTGTGCGCGTCCGCCGCGGTCCCCGCCGCGGCCGACGGGGACACGACCGGGACGAAGCCGACGGTGGTCCTGATCCACGGGGCGTTCGCGGACGCCTCCAGCTGGAACGGGGTGATCGAGCGGCTCGAGGCCCACGGCTACCCCGTCATCGCCCCCGCCAACCCGCTGCGCGGGCTGTACAGCGACTCCGAGTACATCGCCTCTGTGCTGAAGAGCGTCAAGGGACCCATCGTCCTGGCCGGACACTCCTACGGCGGTGCGGTGATCAGTACGGCCGCGGCCGGGAACCCCCACGTGAAGTCGCTGGTCTACGTCTCGGCGCTGATGCCCGACGTCGGTGAGAGCGGGATGTCGCTGGGCGAGCGGTTCCCGAGTGCCCTCGGCACCGCCACCAGGTCCGTGCCGTACCGGGCGGGCGGCGGCGTGAGCGGTACCGACCTCTACCTCAAGCGCGACAAGGTGCACCCGGTGTTCGCCGCCTGCCTGCCGGCGAGCCAGGCGAACCTGCTGGGCGTCACCCAGCGGCCCGCGGCCACCACCGCGTTCTCGGAGAAGGCCAAGGTCGCGGCCTGGAAGACCATTCCGTCCTGGGCCCTCGTCGGCCGCCAGGACATGACCATCAACCCCGACCAGGAACGCTTCCAGGCTAAGCGCGCCCACTCCCACACCGTGGAGCTCGACACCTGTCACGTGTCACTGATCGCGCGGCCGGACGCCGTCGCCGACCTGATCCTCCAGGCCGCCACGGCCACCGGGTCGTCCCCGGCGCTGGCGGACACCGGCTCCGGCGGGCGCGGGTCCGACGCCGGCGCTCTGGCCGGCCTGGCCGCGGGCGGGCTGATCGCCGGCGCGGGAGCCGTTCTCGGCGCCCGCCGGCTGCGGCGCCGCTTCGCCTGAGGGGCCTGCCCGCGGACCGCCCCGGCCGTCAGTGGCCGTGCCCGCCGGTACCGCCGCCGTCCGCGTCGGCATGTCCGTCGTCCGGACCGGCCGTGACCGTGAAGGCGGCGGTGCGGACCGTCCCCTTGTGCCTGAAGTCGAAGTAGAGCCGGTAGGTGCCCGCGCTCGGGGCCGTGGCGTCGAAGGAGACGTCCGGCCCGGGCGCGGTGCCGCCGTCGCCCGGGGCGCCGCCCGGGTGCACGTGCAGATACGCCAGGTCGCCGGCGCGCAGCGCCACCAGGTGGCCGTACGCGCCGAGGTACGGCTGCAGATCGGTGACCTCCCGGCCCTCCTTGGCCACCGTCAGCCGGAGCTCCCGCTCGGCGCCGGGCCGCAGGGTCCCGCCGAGGGTGACGGTGTAGCCGTCCACGGTCGCCGTCCGGGAGGTCGGCGCGGGGGTGGCGGGCCGGTAGTCACCGGCCACGGAGAGGTCCGTGCCGAGTGTGAGGTTCCGGCCGCCCTCCACGGCGGGGGTGAAGTCGGCGAAGACCCGGTAGCCGCCGGCCCGGGGGAGGCTGACCGCGGTGCTCCACGTGCCGTCGGCGGCGCGGACGGGATGCAGATGGCGGTAGCCGGTCAGGTCGCGTGAGGCGAGGATCAGGTGCAGCTGCTTCTCATGGGCGCGCCGGTACGAGGTGAGCGGCCGGCCGTCGGCGTCGCGTATGAGGAAGCGCAGTTCGGCCGGGCGATCGGACGCGATGTGCGGCGTGAGCAGTTCGAGGGCGTAGCCCGCCTCGCTGACCGCCAGGCCGCCCGCGGGAGGCGCGGCCGATGCCTCGCCGGCGGTGTCGTCGTGCGCGTGCGCCGCCCCCGGCGCGTTCGCGCCGGCCGCCGGGGTGCGGACCGGGTCGAGGGCCGCGCCCACGCCGTAGGCGGTGCCGAAGGAGGCCGCCAGGACGACGGCGAACGCGGTGATCTTCGTTCCGGTGTTCAAGGGTGCTCCGTGGGTGCCGTTGCCGAGGTTCGCGTGCCGGGCGGGCACGGGACCCCAAAATATACCCCCAGGGGGTATATTCCAAGGCGTGCGGACGCCTATAGCGGATACCGGGCGGGGGTATGGCTGTCAGGTGTGCGTCACGCGGGCGTCAGGGCCTGCTCGGTCCAGATCGTCTTGCCGCGCGGATGGTGGCGGGTGCCCCACTGCTGGGCGAGCTGTGCCACCAGGAGCAGACCCCGCCCGCCCTCGTCGTACGTACGGGCACGACGCAGGTGCGGGGTGGTGTTGCTCGTGTCGGTGACCTCGGTGATGAGCGCCGTGGTGTTGTGGATCAGCCGCAGCCGGATGGGCGGCTTGCCGTAGCGGATGGCGTTGGTGACCAGTTCGCTGACGAGGAGTTCGGTGGTGAACGAGGTCTCCTCCAGGCCCCATGCCGTGAGCTGAGTCGTCGCGTGGTGGCGGGCCTGGGCGACGGTGGCGGGGTCGTCGGGCAGCTGCCAGGTGGCGATGTGATCCGGCGGCAGCGTTCGGGTCCGGGCGACCAGCAGGGCGATGTCGTCCGTCGGACGGTGCGTGATGAGGGTGGTCAGGACCCGGTCGCAGATCGCGTCCAGGGACCCCGCCGGGTGCGCGAGGGCGGTGAACATCTTGTCCAGGGACTGGTCGATGTCGTGGTGGTGCGGGTCAAGCAGCCCGTTGGTGTAGAGGGCGAGGACCGTCCCTTCGGGGAGGTTCGTGGTCATCGTCTCGAAGGGCAGCCCGCCCAGGCCCAGCGGGGGACCGGCAGGGACGTCCAGGAAGTGGACGGCGTGGTCGGGGGTCACCACGGCGGGCGGCGGGTGCCCGGCGCGGGCGAGGCTGCACTGGCGGGTCGTCGGGTCGTACACCGCGTACAGGCATGTGGTGCCGATCCCGCCCGCGGTCTCCGCGTCCTGGTCGTCCCCGGCGTCGTCGGAGCAGAGGTGGATCACCAGGTCGTCGAGGTGGGTGAGGAGTTCGTCCGGAGGCAGGTCCACGTCGGCGAGGGTGCGCACCGCGGTGCGCAGCCGGCCCATCGTGGCCGAGGCGCGGATGCCGTGCCCGACGACGTCCCCGACCACGAGCGCGACGCGGGTCCCGGACAGCGGGATCACGTCGAACCAGTCGCCGCCCACTCCGGCATGGGTCGTCGCGGGGAGGTAGCGCGTGGCGACGTCCAGGGCGGCCTGCTCGGGCAGGGTGTGCGGCAGCAGGCTGCGCTGCAGCGTCATCGTCGTCGTGCGCTCGCGGGCGTAGCGGCGGGCGTTGTGGATCGCGGTGGCCGCCCGGTGGGCGAGTCTGCCGGTCAGTGCGAGGTCGTCGGCGTTGAACGGGACGGGATTGCGGTGCCGGCTGAAGACCGCCAGCCCCAGGGTGCTGCCGCCGGCCGTGAGGGGGATCGCGATGACCGAGTGGGTGCCCGCCTCGCGGATCCAGGCGGCCCGCGGGTCCTGGGCGGCCCAGCGGGCGAGGGTGGCCTCGGTGATGTCGTACAGCGCGGCCTTCCCGGTGGCCAGCGTCTGCGCCGGAGGTGAGCCCGGGGGATAGGTCGCGGTGTCGCCGAGGGCGATCAGGGCCTCGGGCGTGCCGGGCAGGATGGACCTCGCGGCGGTGCGGGTCACGGTCACCGGACCGTCGGGGCCGGACGCCCGGGCGCGGGTGGAGGGCTCGATCAGGTCGACTGCGGCGTAGTCGGCGAGTTCGGGCACCACCAGGTCGGTGAGTTCCTGCGCGGTGCGGGTGGTGTCCAGGGTCGTGCCGATGCGGGTGGCCGCGTCGTGCAGGAGATGCGCACGGCGCCGGACCTCGGGGTCCTCGGCGGCCGGGTGGGTGGTGAGCACCACCCCGCGGACCGTCCCCGCCGGATCCGCGAGCGGGGTGAGCGTCGCCCGCAGGGCGTACCTCGCGTCGGCGCCGTCCACCGCGCCCGTCCCGTCGCGCGCCCCGTCTTCGTCCCCGCGCCGGGTGTCCGGGCTTCCGTTGCGGCTGGCGGCGGTGGCGCCGTCCGCCGCGAAGGGCGCGGGGGCATGCTGGGGACGGCCTGTGGCCAGCACGCTCCGCATGTGCGTCTCCGTCTGCCGGGCGGTGTCACCGGGGGCGAGGTCGGCCAGTCGCAGGCCGCGCATCTCGGCCTCGCGCAGGCCCAGGGTGTCCTCGAAGGCCGCGTTGGCCCACGTCAGACGCAGGCCGGAGTCGAACACCGCCTGGGGGCACGGTGACTGCGCGAACGCCCAGCCGCGGACGGCTTCGTGGACCGGAGGGTCGCCCGAGGAGGCTGGGACCGCCGCGACCACGAGCCAGCCGCCCCCGTCGTGACCGCCGCCGGCCCGGCCGGCCCCCGTGCCGTCGCCCCCGCCGTCGGTCCCGCGGCGGTGGGCGAGCACTCGCAGACGCAGGGTGTGTCCGTCGCGGTGGCGGAGCGCGAGCGTCCCGGCCCAGCGCGACGTGGAGGGCGGCGGGGCGTGCGGCGGGGGTCCGGCGAGGAGCAGCGTGGCGGGATGGCCGATGATCTCGGCGGGCGTGTGACCGAGCAGATGGTGGGCCTGGGCGCTCCAGCCGGTGACGACCCCGTGGTCGTCGAGCGTGGCGGAGGCGGTGTAGGCGCTGCCGCCGTCGGCGCCCCGCGACTGCGGCTGTCCACCGGCGGCGGTGGGAAGTGGCTCCATGGCTGTCATCTCGCCCTCGCTAGGTTCCTTCCCCCGCCGGGGCGGGGGAACCGGGCTCGGCCGGGCCATCCACTGACCAGCATCGTGCCTGCGCAGAGCGAGCACCAACGCAGCGGACCCGCGTACCGGGCGGGCCGCCGGATGGCGCGCCGGGGCGTGAGAGCATCGCGGGCATGTTCCTGCAGACCTCCCGCCTGCGCGTGCGTCGCTTCCGCCCCGGTGACGCGCCCGCCCTGGCCGCGTACCGTTCCGACCCCGCCGTCGCCCGCTACCAGGGCTGGAGCGAACCGGTGTCCCGCGAGGAAGCCGCCGGCCTCGTCGCCGGCTTCGCCGCGGCGGATCCCGGGGAGCCCGGCTGGTTCCAGTACGCGGTGGAGCTCACCGCCACCGGCGAGCTGATCGGCGACATGGGCGTGCGCCTGCACGACAACCGGATGCAGGCCGACCTCGGCTTCACCCTCGCCCGCGCGCACCAGGGCCACGGCTACGCCACCGAGGCCGTCACCGCGCTGCTGGACCGGCTCTTCACCGAGGGCGGTCTGCACCGCGTGTCCGCCGAGTGCGACGCCCGCAACACCGCCTCCGCACGGCTGCTGGAACGCGTCGGGTTCCGGCTGGAGGGCCGCCGCCCGGCCCACTCCTGGATCAAGGGCGAATGGACCGACGACCTGCTGTTCGGTCTGCTCGCGGACGACCGGTAGCGGCGTCACGACCACTGCGGACCGGACAGGGAATGGCCGAGTCCGCTTCGCGGTTGCACCAGGCGCGGGAGACCTGCTCCCGGGGGCTCCGCGGGAACCGACGAGCGGTCCGGTCCCCACGGAGACTGCGGAGCAGGAGAACGGCCCCGCTCCGATTCGGCGCCGGCCTGGCCCCCTTCCCGGCCGGCGCCGGTCGTGCGCTTGCGTGGCGAGGGGCGAGCGGCGAGGGCGCGTCGGGAGCGGTGCCGCACGGCGCCGGACGCGTACCGGACGCCCCGTCACACCCACCGGTGCGACGCCGGGTTGAGCCCGGGTGGGTCAGTCCGGGTCGCAGGAACGCCCCGGCGGGTGTCTGATGGCATCAGCGGCCCGGGGCCCCGGAGTGGCCCCCGATGAAACGGCCCCGGGCCCGCTTCGTACATCCCAGACCCACGCTTCCGGCCGACTCCGCCCCCCCGGCAACGATTCTGACGGATCGTCATGCGGCGATGGGCTGCCGGGCCTCACTGATCGCCCAGGCGGCCGTGACGAGACCGATGTGGCTGAACGCCTGCGGGAAGTTGCCGAGCAGTTCACCGGTGGCCGGGTCGATCTCCTCCGCCAGGAGGCCCACGTCGTTGACGTACGCCGCCGCCCGGGCGAAGACGTCACTGGCCCGCTCGGCCCGGCCGGCCAGGGCCAGCGCCTGGGCCAGCCAGAAAGTGCACAGCAGGAAGGTGCCCTCCTCCCCGGCGAGGCCGTCCACGCCCTCCTCGGTGCGGTACCGGTAGACCAGACCCGCGTCATCGGTGAGGTCCCGCTCCGTCGCGTCGATGGTGGCGCGGACCCGCGGGTCGTCGGCGGGCAGGAAACCGACGATCGGCATCATCAGGTTCGACGCGTCGAGGGCGGTCGAGCCGAAGTGCTGCGTGAAGGCACCCGCCTCCTCGCTCCAGCCCTCGCGCAGCACGGTCCGGTGGATCTCGTCCCGGGTCCTGCGCCAGGCCGCGACCTTCCCGCGGGGCGCGCCCAGAGGCCCGGCGAGTCTGATGGCCCGGTCCAGCGCCGTCCAGCACATGACCTTGGAGTACAGGAAGTGGCGGGGTTCGCCGCGGACCTCCCAGATGCCCTGGTCCTTCTCCGTCCAGCGCTCCGCCGCCGCGTCCGCGCAGGCGACGAGGAAGCGCCGGGTGTCGTCGTCGATGCGGTCCAACTGGTCGGCGAGGCGGTACGCGGCGTCGAGGAGCTCCCCGTGGACGTCGATCTGCTGCTGGCACCACGCCCCGTTGCCCACCCGCACCGGCCGGCTTTCCCGCCATCCTCGCAGGTGGGGCAGGGTGCGCTCGCTCAGATCGTGCTCGCCGCCCACGCCGAACATGATCTGCGGCGTCCGGTCCGCGCCCAGCGACGGCGCGGCGGTCGCCAGGAAGGCGAAGAAGTCGTGCGCCTCGTCGGGGCAGGCCGCCACCCACAGAGCCTCCATCGTCAGGCACGCGTCCCTGACCCAGGCGTAGCGGTAGTCCCAGTTGCGCTCGCCGCCCACGCCCTCCGGCAGCGAGGTGGTCGCCGCCGCGACGATGGCGCCGCTGGGCTGGAACGAGAGCGCCTGCAGCACCCGGCCGCTGTGGTGCACCAGGTCGCGCCAGGGCCCGTCGTACGCCTGGTGCACGTCCGACCACGACTGCCACGCGCCGATCGTGGCGTCCAGGCGGCCGGAGAGGTCCTCCTGCGTCCAGACGTGGGCCGGGGGCTCCTCCAGCGTCGAACGCTGCAGACCGAGGCAGACGGACTGCCCGGCCCGCAGGGTGAAGGCGCCGTGGGCCGTGGAGTCGGCGAAGTCCATGCGGTGCGCGGCGGTGAGCACCAGCCACTCGGCCCCGCCCCGCGACGTGACCCCGCCCTCGGTCTCGGACAGGATCGGCGCCACGAGACCGTACTCCGGGCGCGGACGGTACTCCGTCTCCATCGGCACCTCGCCCTCGGTGCAGGTCAGCCGGCGGGCCAGCATGCGCGGCGCGCCGGCCCCGAGGCTGTGGGCGTCGCCGTCCGGGCCGGTCAGCAGCGCGTCCGTGAGCGTGACCGTCCCCGATCCGGTGCGGAAGGTCGTCTCCAGGACCATGGACCGGTCCACGTAGTGCCGCGTGGCCTCGTACGGGACCGAGGGCCGGACCGACCAGTGCCCTGCCGCGCCGTCCAGCAGTCGCGCGAAGACCGAGGGACTGTCGAAACGGGGGAAGCACAACCAGTCGACCGAGCCGTCCCGGCTCACCAGCGCGGCCGAGTGCCGGTCGGAGATCAGTGCGTAGTCTGCGATCGCGGTCGAACTCATGGCTGCTCCCACGGACGGTGCCTCGGCGGACCGGCCGGCCGGCGCCGTACCCGGCGGGCATGTGGCAGTCGGCGAACGCCACACCTGGCGGCCGGAGTTCGGTCGCGACCGGCCCGATGTCCCCGGCCTGTCACGGCAGACCGGTCCCGCAGTCCGCGTCCATGCCTCCAGTGTGCCGCGGGAGGCGGCGGGCGCCGGGTGTGCGAGCGGTGTGCGGGGCTCCGCGGTGTTTGATTCGCCGGTCGGGGGGTGTGGGGGGATGCTGGTGTATATGGGTACGCGTGTTCCTGCGGATTCCGTGGTTCGGGCCGATCTGCCTGCGTGGTCGCCGATGCTGGCGGTGGCGGGGCCGTTGCCGGGGGCGGAGGCGGAGGCGGAGTACGGGTTCGAGCCGTTGTTCAACGGGGCGCGGGTGCTGGTGTATCTGCCGGGGGACGGGCGGGTGCGGTTGGTGTCGGGGATCGGGCAGGACGTGACGGCGGGGTATCCGGAGCTGGTGGGGTTGGCGGGGGTGTTGCCGCCGGGTCTGGTGGGGGTGCTGGACGGGGAGGTGGTGGCGTTGGGGAAGCATGGCGGGGTGTCGGTGGAGCGGTTGCAGCGGCGGATGAGTGTGCGGCATCCGGCGGCGGTGGCGGAGGCCGCGGCGGCGATGCCGGTGCAGTTGGTGGTGTACGACATCTTGCATCTGGGGGAGCCGGTGTTGCATTCGCCGTTCACGGCGCGGCGGGCGTTGCTGGATGATCTGGGGGTGTCGGGGCCGCATGTGGTGGTGCCGCCGTACTGGCCGGCGATGGCGAGTGAGGCGTTGCACTACATCCGGCAGGAGGGGTATGACGGGGTGGTGGCCAAGCGGTTGACCAGTACGTATCTGCCCGGTCGCCGCAGCCGTGACTGGATCAAGGTCAAGAACCTCCACGCCGACGGCAACTGACCCCCGCCAACCCCCGTTCCGTTCCTGGTGACTCGGTGTGTTCGGCCTTGCGCTCGACGCGCCCCTGGTGCCCCTCCGGCGCCGTCGTCGGCTTTCCGTCCGGTCACCGCGCGTGCGCTCGGGCTCGTAGTCCGAGTGCGATGGCGGTGTGCGACCGACGCGGTGACCAGGTCCACCGTGGGCGGCGGGGGCGCGACCGCCAGGGTCCCCACCAGGTCGACACCGGTGAGCCGCGCCGTCGCCGGCAGGCGTCCGGCGGCCTCCCGCAGGGCGAGCCCTTCCCCGCTGCACAGGTCGAGCCGGCGCGGTTCGGGGGCGCGGGAGAGCAGGTGGTCGGCCGGGTCGAAGCCGAGTTCGCGGGCGTAGCTGTTGGCGCCGGTCAGGCCCCGCTCGCGGTTCATGGTGCTGTTGGCGACGACGGAGGTGAGCTCGAGCCGGTGGTCGGGCAGCAGATCGGGCGAGGTCATCGGGCCGTTCTCGGCCGCGATCCGGCGGATCCCAAGCCGGTTGGGGGATGTGACGGGACTCTAATACGCAGCTGAGATGCAAATTTACGCTAGGGTGGAGGCATGGACCTTCACCGCAGCAGACGTCATCCCGTGCGCACCGCCCGGAGCCGCCGCGAGCGGAGGGCCCGGTGAACGCCGGCGCCGTGCTGGCGCAGGTGGCCGCGGTCTTCGTATGGCTGGGGATGGTGCTCGGGATCTCGTTCCTGGAGGCTCCCCTCAAGTTCCGCGCCGAGGGGATCACCGTGCCCCTGGGCCTGGGCATCGGGCGGATCGTCTTCCGCGCGCTGAACCGCGTCGAGGCCGTGCTCGCGGCGATCGCCGCAGTGGCTGTGGCGTGGGAGGCGCCGGGGCCCGTCGCGCTGGGTCTGGGGGCCGGGGCCGTCGCCATGCTTCTCGTGCAACTGCTGGTGGTGCGGCCCTCGTTGAACCGCCGCACGGCCGCCGTCCTCGCGGGGGAGGGCGGACCGCGAAGCCGGGCCCATCTGCGGTACGTCGCGCTCGAGGTGGTCAAGGCGCTGTGCCTGGCCGGATGCGGTGCCGCGCTCGTCCTGGAGCGGCTGTGAGCGCGCCCGGGCCCGTGGCCGCGCAGGGCGGCGCGGGGCGCGACCTCGCGGACCGTACGGACGTCGAACGGCTGGTGACCGCCTTCTACCTCCGGGCGTTCGCCGACCCCCTGATCGGCCCGGTCTTCACCGAGGTGGCCCGGATGGACCTCGACGCGCACATGCCCGTCATGTGTGACTTCTGGGAATCGGTGCTGTTCGCCGCCGGCCGGTACCGGCGCAACGCGCTCGCCCCGCATCTGGCCCTGCACCGCATGGCCCCCCTGGGCCCGGAGCACTTCGGCCGCTGGCTGGCGCTGTGGTCGCTGACGGTGGACGAACTCTTCCACGGTGAGAAGGCCGAACTCGCCAAGCTGCAGGCCGGGCGCATCGGGGGATCCCTCCAGCGCCGCCTGGCGGGCCGCGACGCCAGTGAGTACGTCACCATCCGCCGCCGTGAGGGCGGGGAGGCCGTCTGAGCACGGCCGGATCCCAAGGCCCCGCTTATCGCCGGGCAGCGGCGAGGACCAGCGCGTGCCGTGCATGCCGGGGGCCCGCGCGCCCGTTGGCGGGGAGCCCTCAGCGGGTGACGACGATCTTGCCGATGCTCCGGCCGGACTCCACCATCTCGTGGGCGCGGCGCAGCCCGGCGGCCGAGAAGTCCTCGACGGTGGTGGTGACGGTGCTGCGGATGCGGCCGTCGTCCACCAGGGCCGCGATCTTCTGCAGCAGATTCTTGTGCTCGATCATGTCGGGGGTCCGGAACATCGGCCGGGTGAACATGAACTCCCAGTGCCACGCGATGCTCTTGGCCTTGAGCGGCAGCAGGTCCAGGCCCTCGGGTTCGTCGATCGCCGTGATGTGTCCGCCGGGGCGCATGATCCGGGCGTAGGTGCCGACGTTGCCGGCGGAGTGCGGGGAGAGCAGGTAGTCGACGCCCTCCGGGGCGGCCGCGGCGGCGGTCGCGGCGAGCTCGTGGTGGTCGACCACGGCGTCGGCCCCGAGCCCGGTGACCCACTGCGCCGTCTCGGGACGGCCGGCCGAGGCCAGCACCCGCAGGCCGGTCAGCTGCTTCGCCAGCTGGATGAGGATCGAGCCCACGCCGCCGGCGCCGCCCAGCGCCAGCAGGGTGCCGGTCGACCTGCCGTCGAGGGCGAACCGGTCGAAGAGGGTCTCCCAGGCCGTGATGCCGGTCAGCGGCAGGGCGGCGGCCTCCGTGAAGCCGAAGGTGCGCGGCTTGCGGGCCACGAGGCGCTCGTCGACGGCCTGGAACTCGGCGTTGCTGCCGGCCCGGTTCAGGTCCCCGGCGTACCAGACCTCGTCCCCGGCCTGAAGGGTCGTCACCTCCTCGCCCACGGCTTCGACGACGCCCGCGGCGTCGAAGCCGAGGACGCGGGGCTCCTCGGAGGCGGGCAGCCCCGCGCGGACCTTGACGTCCACGGGATTGACCGACACCGCCAGCACCCGGACCAGGACGTCACGGGGCCCGGGATCCGGCAGCGGCAGGTCGACGTCGACGAGGCTCTCGGGGTCCCCGACGGGCAGACCCCGGTAGGAGGCGACGGCCCGCATCGTCCGTTCGGTCATGACCGGAGGCTCCCTCGCTGGGCTGACGGGTCCCGGCCAGCCTGGCACGCCCTGCCGCCCCCGGCAGCGGCGGACGGGCCATCCGGGTGCCGCCGCGGGGTCGCCGTCCGGCGGCCGGGATGCGGGGCCGGGCCGGACGGGTCATCCTTGCGGCATGCAGCGTCGCGTCATCGTGATGCCGCCATCGACGAGCGGCAGCCGGCGCGCCCGTGCGGACGGTGAGATGCCGGGGATCGCGTACCACCTCCGCGACTCCCGGGAGTTCCCGCGGGCGCGCCCGCCTCGATCCCGAGGCCGTCGACCGGACGCCCCGGACCTCGTCGAACGGCGCGGGGCCGACCCGGGCGTGGGGACCTGAGGGCCCCCGCCACGAGAGCCCCGGCCACCGGCTGGGGCGGTTCCTCGCACCGCACCGGTGCACCAGTCGGCGGGCACCAGCCCGAACTCCCGCAGGAGCGCGGTCAGTCCCGGCATCGCTGCCACCGTCGCCTCTGCTGCCGGGAGCAGTTGGAACAGCCGCCGCCGGGTGAGCGCGCCGGCCGGCGCCTGCGCTCGCCGGGGTCTCCCGCAGACGGAGCCCGCCGAACACCCCTACCGTCGAACACCCCTACCGCCGAATTGCCTTCCCCGACCGTCCGCGTGTGCCCCCGGACGCCCCGTGTGACGGCGGCAAGTCGCGCCTGGACCTCAGCGCTGCGGCGCCGCTCCACCGGCTCGGCCGGCCGCCGCGCGTACCAGGGTCACGTCGATCAGGCCGCCCTCAGGCATGGGCGCACGGTCTCGGCCGTCGACGGAACGCGGGCGGCGCTCCGCCCGGCGCCGCCCGGGCACGGCGCGCCCCTTCGGCGGACAGCACAGGGCGCGCCGGGCCCGGGCCGCCGTCCGGCGGGACGGGATGTGGCACCGTGAGGCGCAGCGCCGAAGATCACCGAGAAGGAGCTCCCCGTGTCCAAGCCCCCGCTTCCCCCCGCCGCGATCGAGATGCTGAAGAAGCCGAACCCGGCCGTCATCACGACACTGCGGTCCGACGGCCAGCCGGTCTCCACGGCCACCTGGTACCTGTGGGACGACGGCCGGGTGCTGGTCAACATGGACGGCAGCCGCAAGCGTCTGGACCACCTGCGCAACGACCCCCGGGTCACCCTCACCGTCCTGGACGAGGGAAACTGGTACACCCACGTCACCCTGATCGGGCGCGTCGCCGAACTGCGCGAGGACACCGGTCTCGCCGACATCGACCGGCTGGCCCAGCAGTACCTCGACCGTGCCTACCCCCAGCGGGACCGCGAGCGCTTCAGCGCCTTCATCGAGGTCGAGCGGTGGCACGGCTGGGGCGCCCTCAAGGACAGCGGCCAGCCGGGCTGACCGGGCGCCGACGCGTCAGCCCTCGTACGGCTCCGCCGGCTCCCGAACCGGCCGGGCGCGGCTCACGTCCAGGAAGGGGACGGGACCGTCGTTGACCGGATTCTTGGCCCGGCGCGGGGTGTGGGTCCCGGTCACCTCCAGCCAGGCGTCCGGCCGCAGGACGGGCGGCACCTGCCCGGTCAGGCCGATCTTGACCGCGCGGGCGTCGGCGGCGCAGCAGTTCAGCACCATCCGGGTCAGGAACGGGGTGCCGTCGCGGCCGATGCTGACGAAACCGGTGAGGGTGAGCTGACGGCCGCTGAGGGAACGCCCGCCGTCGTAGACCGCTCGGCCCGCGTAGTCCGCACCCGCGGCCTGAGCGGGTGGTGCCCGGAACGCCGGCGGACCGGCCACGGTCAGAGCACGCGCTGCCCCTTGCCCAGCGCGATGATCCCGTTCGCGGAGGCGTGGTAGAGCTCGCGGTCGCGCTCCGGGTTGACGCCGACCGTGGCGCCCGCGGGCACCGCCACGTTCTTGTCGAGGATCGCGCGGCGCACGACCGCGCCCCGCCCGATGCGGACGTTGTCGTGCAGCACCGACCCCTGCACCACCGCGCCCTCCTCGACGACCACACCCGGCGACAGCACGGACTGCGTGACCTGCCCGGAGATGATGCAGCCCGGGCTGACCATCGACTCGCTCGCGATCCCGCCGGCCACGAACTTCGCCGGGGGCAGCCGCAGCGAGTGCGTGTACAGCGGCCACTGGTCGTTGTACAGGTTGAAGACCGGGTGGACGGAGATCAGGTCCTGGTGGGAGTCGTAGTACGCGTCCAGGGTGCCCACGTCCCGCCAGTAGCCGTGGTCGCGGGCGGTCTCGCCGGGCACGTGGTTGTCGTCGAAGTCGTAGACCTGCACCTGCCCCTTGGCGGTCAGCAGCGGGATGATGCTGCCGCCCATGTCGTGCACCGACGCGTCGTCCTCGGCGTCCTGGGCCAGCGCGTCCAGCAGCACCTTCGTGGTGAACACGTAGTTGCCCATCGAGGCGTACACCCGGTCGGGGTCGCCGGGCAGGCCCGGCGGATCGGTGGGCTTCTCCAGGAACCGCTCCACCCGCACCCCGCCGGGTCCCGGGGTGATGATCCCGAACGAGGGCGCCTGGTCGCGCGGGACGCGGATGCCCGCGACCGTGGCTCCCGCGCCGGCCTCGATGTGCTGGCGCAGCATCTGTCGTGGGTCCATGCGGTACACGTGGTCGGCGCCGAACACCACGATGTAGTCGGGCTGTTCGTCGTACACCAGGTTCAGCGACTGGTAGATGGCGTCCGCGCTGCCCAGGAACCACCGCGGGCCCAGCCGCTGCTGCGCGGGGACGGGGGTGACGTAGTTGCCCAGCAGGTTCGACATCCGCCAGGTCGTGGTGATGTGCCGGTCCAGGGAGTGCGACTTGTACTGCGTCAGCACGCAGATGCGCATGACGTCGCCGTTGACGAGGTTGGACAGGACGAAGTCCACCAGCCGGTAGGCGCCGCCGAACGGCACCGCCGGTTTGGCGCGGTCGGCGGTCAGCGGCATCAACCGCTTGCCCTCCCCGCCCGCGAGCACGATTCCGAGCACCGAAGGTCCGCCACGCATCCCTGCCCCCTCTGCCGCTACCGCCCTAGCGAATTGCAGATCTCCTCGTACACGCCCACGGTGCGGCGGGCCACCGCGTCCCACCCGAACTCCGCCACCGCACGCTCACGTCCCGCGGCCCCCATCCGCGCCGCCGCCGCCCGATCGCCGGTGAGCGCGTCGACCGCCGCGGCCAGACCCGCCTCGAACGCCTCGGCGTCCTTCTCCTCGTACGGCACCAGGAGGCCGGTGACGCCGTCCTCCACCACCTCCGGGATCCCGCCCACCGCGGAGGCGACCACCGGGGTGCCGCACGCCATCGCCTCCAGGTTCACGATGCCCAGCGGTTCGTAGACCGAAGGGCACACGAACACTGCGGCGTGCGTGAGCAGTTGCACGACCTCGGGCCGGGGGAGCATCTCCGGGATCCAGATCACCCCGCCGCGCACCGCCCGCAGTTCCTCCACCAGTTCGCGGAACTCCCGGTCGATCGCCGGGGTGTCGGGCGCCCCGGCGCACAGCACGATCTGCAGGCCCGAATCGATCCGCCGGGCGGCCCGCAGCAGGTGCGGGACCCCCTTCTGCCGTGTGATCCGCCCGACGAACAGCGCGTACGGGCGGCCGGGATCGACGCCATGCGCCATCAGTGCCGCGGTGGACGCGTCAGGTTGGTAGAGCCGGGTGTCGATGCCGTTGTGGACGACGTGCACCCGCGCCGGGTCGAGCGCGGGGTAGCTGCGCAGGATGTCCGCGCGCATCCCGTGCGACACGGCGATGACGCCGTCCGCGGCCTCGACCGCGGTCCGTTCCGCCCAGCTCGAGAGCGCGTACCCGCCGCCGAGCTGCTCGGCCTTCCAGGGGCGCAGCGGTTCGAGGGAGTGGGCGGTCAGCACGTGCGGCACGCCGTACAGCAGCTTGGCCAGGTGGCCGGCGAGGTTGGCGTACCAGGTGTGCGAGTGCACCAGGTCCCGTCCGGCCAGCGCGGCCGCCATCGACAGGTCCACCGACAGGCTGCGCAACGCCTCGTTGGCGCCCTCCAGCTCCGCGGCGGCGGCGTGCCGGGTGACGCCGGGAGCGTCCCCGCCGTCCGCCCCGGCCCCCCAGCAGTGGACCTGAAGCTCCGTCAGCGATCGCAGCTCGCGGGCCAGGAACTCCACGTGGACGCCCGCCCCGCCGTAGACGTAGGGCGGGTACTCCCTCGTGAGCAGTGCCACCTTCACGGGCGCCTCCCCGGGTCCCGTCGCCGTGTTGGGACATCCATGCCCCGCAGAACGGTGTTCGATCCGTGTTCCCCGCCTTTCGCCGCCTGATTCCCCGCGCGCAATTCCTTCGACTTCTCCGTCCGCTTCGTGGATCGTCGGACGCATGCGACAGGACGACATCTGGGACGCGGCGACCGCCCGGAGCTACGACACCCCCGGGACGGGCATGTTCGCCCCGGAGGTGCTCGGCCCGGCCGTGGACCGTCTCGCCGAACTCGCCGACGGCGGACGGGCGCTCGAATTCGCCATCGGCACCGGCCGCGTCGCCGTGCCGCTCGCGGCGCGAGGCGTGCCGGTCAGCGGCATCGAGCTCTCAGGGCCGATGGTCGACCGGCTGCGCACCAAGGCGGACGACGCGACGATCCCGGTCGTCACCGGCGACATGGCCACCACCCGAGCCCCGGGCACCTTCCGGCTGGTCTACCTCGTCTACAACACCATCTCCAACCTGCTCACCCAGGCCGAACAGGTCGCCTGCTTCCGCAACGCCGCCCGCCATCTCGCACCGGGCGGGCGCTTCGTGACCGAACTGTGGGTCCCCGAGCTGCGCAAACTGCCGCCCGGCCAGCAGGCCGTGGTCTGGCACTCCGAGTCCGGCTCCATGGGCGTGGACACCTACGACGTCCTGCGCCAGCAGGTCGTCTCGCACCACTTCCGTTTCGCCGACGGCGAGCGGGCACGGCTGTTCCGCTCCCCGCACCGCTACATCTGGCCCGCCGAACTCGACCTCATGGCCCGCCTCGCGGGATTCGGCCTGGAGTCCCGCCACGCCGACTGGAGCGGAGGCGAGTTCACCGCCGAATCCCGTTCCCATGTCTCCGTCTACCGGCTCCCCGCCGCCGAGCGGTGACCGGCGGGTCTAGTCCTCCTCCCCGCTCAGGGCGCCCGCGGAGGTGAGAGCGGCGGTGTCCGGGGCCGAGTCCGGGGTGGGGGCCGCGGGGACGGGGTGGGCGTCCGCGACGCGCTTGGCGGTGGCGCGGGTGAGGGAGACCGTGGGGGGAGCGGGGGGCGGCGCGAGGGAACGGGCGAGGTCGCGGTCGAGGCGGCGCAGCTGGGACTGCATGTGCGCGGTCAGACGGCCGCGGTAGGCATGCTCGAAGGTGCGGAGGTCGTCGACCTTGCGCTGGAGCGCGGTGCGCGCGGAGGTCAGCGCGATCATCGCCTGACGGTGCTTCTCGCGGGCCTCGTGCTCGAGGGCCTGGGCGCGCTCGCCGGCGTCGCGGCGCAGGTTCTCCGCCTGGCCGAGGGCCTCACCGACGATCTTGTGGGCTTCGGCGCGGGCTTCGGCGACGGCCCGCTCGGCGGTGTGCTCGGCCAGGGCGAGCAGACGGGCCGTGCTGTCGACGGCGAACCCGGGCTGCTTCTCGGTCGCCTCCTCGGCCTCCTCGGCTGCCGCGGGATCTGCGGCTGCGGCTGCGGCTGCGGCTTCCGCTTCGGCATCGGCCGCGACGGGGGCGGGCTCCGGCTCGGGCACCACTTCGGGCTCCGGCTCGGGCTCGGGTTCAGGTGCGGACGCCACCTCGAGAGCGGGCTCCTCGTGCTGCCGGGCGGCTGCGGTCTCGGCGGCGGAGAGCTCGGCGCGCAGGTCCTGGTTGATCCGCAGCAGCCGGGTCAGCTCGGCCTGCACCTCGTCCAGGAAGTCGTCGACCTCGCGCTCGTCGTAGGCCTCGCGGAGGCGGACGGTGGTGAACTGCGTCCTGCGCACGTTCTCGGGGGTAATCGGCGTCTGTGCCATCTGCTCACCTCGAGGTGTTCGTCGACAAGTCCTGACCGCATCCGTCAACTCCAGCTTGGGCGGCGGGCCGGGCCGGGGCAGCCCGGGAACACCGCGCGGGCGCGGTGCGGGCGGTGTCACCAGCGCCGATCGTGGGACCCGGGTGAGCGGCGTGGAGGGCGCAACTACGGGCGGCGCAGTGGCAACTGTGATCATGCGCGTCGTCACTGCGCCCGCAGACAGCGTGGATTTCCCTCCGCGCTCGGCGAAAGGGCCGGACGGGTGAATACGGTCCCCCGGGGCCCGGGTACGGACCGCGCATGGGGACGCCGGGCGGGGACGAAGGGGTGTGGTTCGTCCCCCTGGCGATGGACCAGGAGGGGTACGGGGCGCTGCGCGACCCGCCGGTACCAGCGCCCGACGAGGACCGCACCGACCGGCACGCCCACGTCGGCCGGATCCGCGACGAACCGCGCGCCCTGTCGGCCGGCCCCGGGCGCTGACCGGAGTCAGCGAGCCTCCCGCTAGGCTCGCGGCGACGTCGGACCAGTTCGTCGCGGGTGTCGGCCCGCCGGCGGCCCGCGCGGCCCGACCCACCGTCGAAGGGAACGCCATGACGCAGCCCGTCATCATCGGAAGCGAGCGCAGCGAGGTCGGCCTGCCGGCCGGGATGGACGTGCTGCGGCGGGGCGGGACGGCGCTGGACGCCGTGGAGGCGGCGATGCGCCGCTGCGAGGACAACCTCACCGACCACTACGTCGGCACCGGCGGGCTGCCCAACGCGCAGGGCGTCGTCGAGCTGGACGCCTCCGTGATGACGGGCTCGGACCGCAGGTTCGGCGCGGTCGGCGCGCTGCGCGGGTTCCCCAACCCGATCTCGGTGGCGCGCGCGGTGATGGAGCGGCTGCCTCAGCACTGCCTGCTGGTGGGGGAGGGTGCCGCGTTGTTCGCCCGGGAGAACGGGTTCGAGGGCGCCGAACTGCTGACCGACGAGTCCCGGGCCATGTGGCGCGAGCAGTTGCTGACCGCCGCCGAGGCGGTCGAGGGGGAGAACACCCCGGCGGTCGACGGCGACCACCGCTACCGCCGGGCGGCGCTGGAGCTGGTGCGGCGGATGGCGCCGCACGAGGGGCCGTGGGGGACGATCAACATCGTCGCGCTCGACGCGCACGGCGAGATGTGCGTGGGCGTCTCGACCTCGGGCTACCCCTTCAAGTACCCGGGACGGGTGGGCGACTCCGCAGTCCCGGGGGCGGGCAACTGGTGCGATCTGCGCGGTGGCGGGGCGGCGTGCACCGGCCGCGGCGAGCTGAGCCTGCGCGGCGGGACGGCGCGCACGGTGGTCGACCTGCTGGCGCTGGGCAAGGAGCCCGCGGACGCGTGCCGGGTCGCCCTGGAGGAGGCGGCCGGCCTGCCCGACGAGTTCCGGTCCGAGCTGCGGGCGCTGGCGCTGACGCCGGACGGGCGGCACGGGGGCGCGGCGGGGCAGGAGGGCAGCGTCTACGCGGTGATGACCGATGCCTCCACCGAGCCGGAGCTCCGCCCCCGCACGCTGGTCTGAGGGCCGCCCGGGCCTACGGCTCGGGCGCGATCAGTTCCCCGCTGGTCGCGTCCCGGATCGTGATCGCCTCCACCGGGCAGGACTCGGCGGCGTCGACCAGGAGCTCGTCCGGTTCGGCCGTCGGGTGCCTGGGGCAGGACTTGCGGTCGCGGAGCTCGAAGTGCTCGGGGGCGATGCCGGCGCAGGAACCGGTGCCGATGCAGGTGTTCCGGTCCACCTCGATCTGCCAGGTCATGGCGCGCCTCCTTCGGGGTCGTCAGGTGTCATCAGGTGCCGTCGGGTGTCGTCAGGCGTCTCGGCTCCCGTCCCAGGTGACCGGCATCCGTTCGGGTCCGCGCAGCGCGACGCCGGACTTCCACACGACGCTCTCCTCCGGCCCGGCCAGGCGCAGTCCGGGCAGCCGGTCGAGCAGGGTGCTCAGCGCCACCTGCAGTTCCATGCGGGCCAGTTGGGCGCCCAGGCAGTGGTGCGGTCCGTGCCCGAAGCCGACGTGGGAGGACTCCTGGCGCAGTACGTCGAGCCGGTCGGGGTCGGTGTAGACCGCCTCGTCGCGGTTGGCCGACACGGGGCAGACCACCACCGCCTCCCCGGCGCGCACGGTGCCGCCGCTGAGTTCGACGTCGTCCAGCGCGTAGCGGGGCATTCCGGCGCCGTTGCCCAGGGGGACGTAGCGCATCAGCTCCTCGACGGCGCCGGGGACGAGGCCGGGGTCGGCGCGCAGCGCCGCGAGCTGCCCGGGGTGGGTGAGCAGGGTGTAGACGAAGTTCGGGATCTGCGAGGCGGTGGTCTCGTGGCCCGCGACCAGCAGCGATACAGCCAGGACCTGCAGCTCGCGTTCCGACAGGCGCTCGTCGTTGTCGCGGGCGTCGACCAGCGCGCCGAGGAGGTCGTCGTGCGGCGTGGTGCGCCGTTCGGCGATCAGCCCGGCCATGTAGGCCATCAGGGCGTCCGTGCAGTCCTGGATCTCCCGCGGGGTGTACTTGGTGGTGGACAGCAGCGCGTCGGACCAGGTGCGGAAGTCGGCGCGGTCGGCCAGGGGGACGCCGAGCAGTTCGCAGATGACGGTGACGGGCAGTGGCAGGGCGAAGTCCGCCACGAGGTCGGCGGGCGCGCCGCGGGCGGCCATCCCGTCGGCCAGTTCGGCCGCGATCTGCTCGGTGCGGGGCCGCAGGCGCTCGATGTGCCGGGCGGTGAAGGCCTTGGCCACGATCCGCCGCAGCCGGGTGTGGTCCGGCGGGTCGAGGTCGAGGATGCTGCCCTCCAGGCCCCGGTGCGGCCGCAGGCGCGGCTCGTCGCGGTGGACGGCCTCGGCCCGGCTGAACCGGGGGTCGCCCAGGACGGTCCTGACGTCCTCGTACCGGGTGACCAGCCAGGCGGCCTCCCCGTAGGGGAACCGGACCCGGCACAGCGGCTCGTCCTTGCGCAGTCCGGCGAAGGCCGGGTCGACGGTCAGCCGGTCGGCTTCGGTGAAGGGGTAGTTCCGGGGCTCGGTCGCGGCCATGGCGCATGCCTCCAATGGACTCGGGGGGTCGGGTGCGGCCCTCACGTCGGGCCGGGGGTACGGCGCGGCGCGGCGGGCCGGCCGGCGAGGGCGGGGCGCAGCAGGTGGCACAGGTCGTCGGCGAGGAGTTCCAGCGGGTCGTCGGTGTCGACCGGAAGGCCGCCGGCGATCCAGGCGGTGAGGAACGACCCGGTCTGGAGCACGGCCATCAGGGCGCGCTGCCGTGCCTGCGCGGGGGTGACGCGCCGCCACCGGCGGGGCGCGGCGGTCAGCAGGGCCACGTAGCGTTCGTGCGCCGCGAGGTAGCGGTCGCGGGCGCCGCCCTCGTCACCGGCGGCCGACGGGGTGGCGGCCAGCAGAACGCGGATGGTCGGCGCGAGGGCCCGCCAGCTCGATGCCGCGTGCTCCAGCCACTCGCGCACGGCGGCGCGGGTCCACTCGGGGACGGCGGCCAGTTCGGCGTAGAGGGCGTCGGTGGCCTGGTACACCCGGTCCGTCAGGGCGGCGGCGATCTCCGCCTTTCCGCGGAAGTGCGCGTACACCGTGGCCCGGGTGACGCCGGCGGCGCGGGCGATGTCCTCCATGGTGGCGGCGACGGACGACTTCGCGGCGAAGACCTCGACCGCACCGTCCAGGACCCGGTTGCGGGTCAGGTCACGCTGCTCGGTCCGCAGGCTCACCCGCGGTGCGCCCACCGCGGTCGCGGATCCGGCACCGGCCGGCCGACGACGTTCCATAGGGAAAGCGTACAAAAGGGAGTGAGTCTATACATTTTGTGTACGGCGGGAGGGGGAGCGAGTGCGGGGGCGGGGCCGTGGCCCGTCAGCCCTGGTTGCGGGGGTGGGCGCGGGCGCCGCGCTCGTTGCCGCGCTTGTGGTTGCCGGTCCAGCGGGCCATGACCAACTGGGCGTCGCCGCGCTCCACCTCGTCCAGGAACCGCTCGGCGCGCTCCCCGCGCAGGACGGCGGCCGTGTGCGCGCCGTGGGTGACGACCACGGTGCCGTCGCCGTACCGGCGGTAGGAGAATCCGTGAGGACGGGGCATGGCGGCGAGCGTAGAGCCGGACCGGGCCGGAGTGGCAGCGATTTACGCGGCGTCGCCGGCCGGGAGGTGCGGCCGGCGCACGGCCAGCGCTGCGATGTCGTCCTCGAGCCGCCCGCCGCTGTAGCGGACCAGTTCGTGGTGCAGCCGGTCCAGCAGTTCGCGGGGCGCCGCCGGGCCCTGGCGCAGCAGCCACTCCGGCAGGGGGAAGAACGCCCCGGTGCGGTCGCGGGTCTCGGTGACGCCGTCGGTGTAGAGCAGCAACTGGTCGCCGGGGGCGAAGGCATGGGTGTCGACGAAGTAGTCGTCCCCGATGAGGTCGGCGAGGTTCAGCGGCGGGGAGGCGGCGCTCGGCTCCAGTACCCGGATGCGGCCGGCGTGCACGATGATCGGCGGGGGATGCCCGCAGTTGAGCAGCCTCAGGCGGCCGCCGTCGTGCGGGATCTCGGCGATCACGGCGGTGGCGAAGCGCTCCGGCAGGTCCTGGCCGGGGTGGCCGGAGCTGTGGCGCCCGATGCTCGTCTCCAGGCGGTGGATGATGCCCCGCAGGTCCGGCTCGTCGTACGCCGCCTCCCGGAAGCAGCTGATCACGGCGGAGGCCGCGCCCACGGCGGACAGTCCCTTGCCGCGTACGTCGCCGATCAGCAGCCGCACCCCGTAGGGGGTGTCGGCCACCTCGTAGAAGTCGCCGCCGATGCGCGCATGCTCCTGCGCCGCCAGATACAGCGACTCGATCTCCATACCCTGGATGTGCCGCGGCAGCGGCCGGAGCAGTACCGTCTGCGCCGCGTCGGCGACCGTCCGGGCGTGGAAGAGCGCCTCCTCGCGCTGGATCCGTACATGGCTGGCGTAGGCCGCCGCCAAGGTGACCGCGACGATGGCGGCCCCGGTGTACGGGGTTCCCAGGTCCGTGTAGACGAAGCTCAGGCCCACCATGACGAGCAGGCAGAACGCGCCCAGCAGCACGGTCGCCAGTACCGGCCACATCGCGGCGGCCAGGGCGGGGGCCACGGGCAGCAGACGGCTGATCGCGATCTCGCGCGGGGTGGCGAAGGCCAGGGCGGCGATGAGCACGGTCAGGATCACCGGGGCCGGCCGCCCGACCCCCCAGCGCCCGCCGAGGCGGGCACGTCGGCGCCGCAGCCATCCGGACATGATCACGAAGCGCATCATACCGGGGCAAAAGGGATGAAGAACCGGCCCGCCCGGCCGGACGGAGCAGTCGGCCGCCCCCGGGGTCGGGCCCCGGGGCGGCCGTGGGTCGCCGGCGGCGGCCGGGCGTACCGGCCCCGGCTCAGTCCTCGCCGCGGCGCCCCGGCAGGACCTGGATCGTGTCGCCGACGGCCCGCTCACCGGTCGCGTCGGAGGGGACGTTGGCCAGGACACCGTCGACCACCATCGCCGACGAGCCGCCACCGTCGAGGTTGAGGGCCTGCACCGCGCCCAGCGACCTCATGAAGCGGGCCGCCTCGCCGAGGGTGAAGCCCTCGCTCACCCCGGGCTGCCGTCCGTCCACCGTCACCAGGAGCAGACGGCCCCGCCGGTCGATGCCGGCCATCGTCCGCGGCTGGCGCACGTTGGACCACGCGAAACCGAACGAGAGGTCCATCGGGTCCAGGGTGCCCTCGGCGGCGGCGTCGATGTGGACACGGCCGTCCTCCACCAGGGTGGGCGCCGCACTCACGATGCTGTCGCCGCGGCCGAGCCGGACCTGACGCCCCTCGGCGTCCCGGACGACCTCCTTCACGACCAGCCGCCTGCCGGTCCGCGCGTGCTCGGTCAGCCACGCCGCGGAGGCGCCGGTGCCCTGCAGCACCGTGCCGCGCTCCGGGACGGACCCGCCGCGGGCGCCGGTGGAGAGCACGATCCCGTGCGCGTCGAGCACCACCTGCGCGCCGCCGCCCGTGGGCAGCGGCGCACGGAACGCGGGGGTGAACTCCACCAGGTCGTCCGCCAGGGTGCAGGTCGTGTCGTGGCGGGGCTGCTCGGTCGGGACACCACCGGGACGGCCGCAGTTGCGGGCCTTGCCGGGCAGGCGGTTGATGCCCTGCACCGCGTGGCGGGCGGAGCCGGCCCGCACGGTGACCGTCGTGGACAGGTCCGCGATCCGCGGCCGCCGTCCGCCGTCGCCGAGGACCAGCGCCGCCCGCGAGCCGACCGCCATCGACTCCAGTTTGCCGTCCACCGCGGACAGACCCGCGACGGTGCCCTGGACGCCGTCGGAGTCCGAGGTGACGAAGAAGCCGCCGTTGACGCCGAGCAGCGATCCCAGCCGCCCGGCGACCGCCGAGGTCTTCTCCCGGTCGGCGACGTTGCCGCCGTCGCTGACCGCGACCGACCCGCGCAGCCGCGCCGGGTCCACCACGGCCACGTGGATGCGCTCGCCGTCGGCGGCCTGCCGGCCGTCGTAGCCCGTCCACTCCGTCGACGTGCGGAAACCGGCCGCCACGACCGCCGCGTTCGCCGTTCCCGCCTCGGCCTGGGTGGCGTACCGGCCGACCCGGACCTGCCAGCCCATCACGCCGCGCGGGGTGTCGGCGTAGGTGTCCCACTCCACCGCCTCCAGCCGCGGCTCGAGCCCGGCCTCGCGCAGCCGCCCGGCGGTCGCGTCGGCCCAGGCGCGGTCACCCAGCGGGGCCCACGTGGCGGCGCCCGTCAGCCGGTTGACAGCGGGGGCCTGCACGGTCACCGTCCACGCCCCGGCGGCCGACGGGTCCCGCAGCACGCCGCTGCGGACCTCCAGGCCGGGCGCCACCTGCTGCGTCGTCCACGCGATCCCGTGCGTGCCGGAGTCCGCGGGCGACTGCGCCCCCGCGAGGGCCGGCGGGACGACGGCGACCAGCGCCAGGGCGGCGGCGAACACCGCACCCCTCCGCGCGGCCTTCCCCGCCCGGCGTGCCCTGTCGCGCGGTTCGGCGGCTGTGACGGACATGCGTTCTCCTGACGTTCGTCTCCACCGGGCGGTGCGTGGCGCCGCCCGGTCCTTGATCCTCATCCCAGACCCGCGCGGGGACGGGCAGCCCACGCGGCGACGGACCCGCGGGGAACCCTCGGTGACAAACCGGGAGCGGTCACGGCGCAGTTGGCCCGGCCACGGCGGCGGGGCCCGCCCGGCCCCGCCCCGGCCCCCTCCGTGGCACCCACCCCGGCCGCGGAGGCGCGGCCCGGGCCAGGTAAGAACGTGCCGTGACCTTCGCACTCTCCGCCCCCCGGCGGTCCTGATGCCCTCGCTCGACCCGGCGCAGTGGGCCGTGGCGCTGCTCGCCCTCTTCCTCGTCGGCTACTCCAAGACCGGGGTGTCCGGGGCGGGGACGGTGGGGGTGGCGCTGTTCGCGCTGGTCCTGCCAGCCAAGCTGTCCACCGGCGTGCTGCTGCCCCTGCTGCTCGTCGGCGACGTGGTCGCCGTGGCCGCCTACCGCCGGCACGCCGACTGGGGCCGGCTGGTCCGGCTCTTCCCGTGGGTCGTGGTCGGGGTGCTGCTGGGCGCGGTGGTCGTCGACCGGGTCGACGACGCGCGGATGCGCGAACTGATCGGCGCGCTGCTGCTGTCGATGCTCGCCGTCCACTGGTGGAGCCGGCGCCGGGGCCCGGACGACCCGGTCGCCCAGCACCGGGCCGTCGCCGCGGGCGCCGGGATCCTGGCGGGCTTCGCCACGATGACGGCCAACGCGGCGGGCCCGATCATGGCGCTGTACTTCCTGGCCGTGGGGCTGCCCATGCTGGGCTTCCTCGGCACCAGCGCGTGGTTCTTCCTGCTGCTCAACGCCTTCAAGGTGCCCTTCAGCGCCGCCCTGGGGCTGATCACGCCCGACACCCTCCTCTTCGGCGCGATGGCCGCCCCGGCGGTGCTCGCGGGTGCCGTCGCCGGACGCGCGACCATCAGCCGTATCAGCCCGAAGGTCTTCGAGCGCGTCACGGTCGCCCTGACCCTGCTCGCGGCGATACGGCTCGTCACCCTTTGAACGCGGCCGGGGCGGGGACGGAGGCGTGCGACGGGGTGTGGCGCCTCAGGCGACGATCGCGGCGATGAGGCGCCGGCAGCGCTCGGCCATCTCCTGCGCGGACTCGCCGGGATGGTGGATCCACCAGGTGACCAGGGTGCTGACGGTGCCGGTCCACAGGTGCTTGAGCGCGTCGCAGTCCAGCGGGTCGCCGATCCCGCGGGCGGCGAGGAACTCCGCGCTGCCCGCGGCCGCCAGCCCGTCGATGGCGGCACGGTGGCGCTCGGCCGCCTCGCGCAGCGCACCCGTGGCGGGCAGGGTCCGGTCGTACAGCACGAACCAGGCGTGGCGTTGCCCCTCCAGCGTGCCGAAGATCGCGCCGAGCACGGACAGCGGCGTCCCCAGCGAGGTCGCACCGGGGACCAGCGCGCCGTCGAGCGCGCGGGTCAGCGAGCCGGCGACCCGCTCCAGGGCCGCGGCGTACAGCGCGTCCTTGGACCCGAAGTACTGGTACAGCAGGGGCTTGGTGACCCCGACCCGCTCGGCGACGGCCGCCATCGACGCGCCGCCGTAGCCGCGGCGGCCGAACTCCTCGACGGCCGCGGTGAGCAGTTGCTCCTCGCGCTCGGCGCGGGGTACGCCCTTGGTCCCGGCGGTACGGGTTCGCGCGCTCGCCACGTCCGTGATTGTAGGCAAGGAACTGACCTTATGGTCAGTTCGCCTCCCGCAGGATATGACCCGGTGGTAATTTACTCGCTGGTCATATCGCACCGAGGCGAGGGGCGGGACACGCATGACGCACGCCGGAACACGCTCGTGGTGGGGGTGGGGCACTATCGAGCACGCGGTGCGCGGCGCCGAACGCACCGCGCTGACCGACCGGGTGGCCGGACTGCTCCCGGACGCCGACCTCAGCGTCCACCTCCCCCCGGACGTCGCCTCCCTCGCCCTGCCGCCCGTACGGGTCACGGCGCCGCGGTCACTGGCCCACCTGTGCTCCGCCACCCCGCACGACCGCGCCGCGCACACCCACGGCAAGGCCTTCCGGGACGTCGTCCGCAACCTCCACGGCGACCTGCGCCACGCCCCCGACCTCGTCGCCCGCCCCCGCACCGAGCAGGACGTCGCCGACCTCCTCGACTGGTGCACCCGCGAGGGGATCGCCGTCATCCCCTTCGGGGGCGGCAGTTCCGTCGTCGGCGGCGTGGAACCCCGCCTCGCCGGCGGCCGGCCGGCGGTGACCCTCGACACGGGGCGCCTCGACCGCGTCCTGGAGGTGGATCCCGTGAGCCGGTCCGCCCGCATCCAGGCCGGTGTGCTCGGCCCGCACCTGGAGGACCAGCTGCGGCCCGCCGGACTGACGTTGCGTCACTTCCCGCAGTCGTTCGAGTACTCCACCCTCGGCGGCTGGCTGGCCACCCGGGCGGGCGGACACTACGCCACCCTGTACACCCACATCGACGACCTCACGCAGGCGCTGCGCGTCGTCACGCCGTCCGGCACCGGTGAGTCCGGGCGACTGCCCGCCTCGGGCGCGGGGCCGTCCCCCGACCGGATGTTCCTCGGCTCCGAGGGAATCCTCGGGGTCATCACCGAGGCCTGGATGCGCCTGCAGCGACGCCCCCGGTGGCGCGCGAACGCCTCCGTCCACTTCGCCGACTTCACGGCCGCCGTCACCGCCACCCGCGCCCTGGCGCAGTCCGGGCTCCACCCGTCCAACTGCCGTTTGCTGGACCCCGCCGAGGCGCTCGTCAACGCGGGCGTCACCACCGGCGGCAGCGTCCTGATCCTGGCCTTCGAGTCCGCCGACCACCCGCTGGGGCCCTGGATGGACCGCGCCCTGGAGCTGTGCCGTGACCACGGCGGCAACGTGCCCGCGCCGGCCCGCCACACGGACGCGGGTGCGGACGGCGCAGACGACGCGGGGGCCTCCGCCGGGACCGACCGCTCCTGGCGTTCGTCCTTCCTGCGCATGCCCTACCAGCGCGACGCCCTGGCCCAGCAGTCCCTGGTCGTGGAGACCTTCGAGACCGCCTGCACCTGGGACCGCTTCGAGGAACTCCACGCGGCGGTCACCCACGCCGCGAACGAGGCGATCCGCACCGTCTGCGGCACGGGCGTGGTCACCTGCCGCTTCAGCCATGTCCACCCCGACGGGCCCGCCCCCTACTTCGGGGTCTACGCCGCGGGACGCTGGGGCAGCACGGTGGCCCAATGGGACGACATCAAGGCCGCCGTCTCCCAGGCCATCGCCGACCACGGCGGCACGATCACCCACCACCACGCGGTCGGCCGCGACCACCGCCCGTGGTACGACACCCAGCGCCCCGGTCCCTTCGCGGCCGCCCTCACCGCCGCCAAGTCCGCCCTCGACCCGGCGGGCATCCTCAACCCGGGCGTCCTGCTGCCCGCGCGTTGAGAGCGAAGGGCCGCTCGCGGGCAGGCAACCTTCAGCCGACGCAGCCGCGATGGAGGGTACGACCGCCACCATGGCGCCTTCCGCGCCGTGCTCGACGCCGACCCCTTCGCGAAGGGCCTGGTGCGGCTGCTGAGGTCCACGAAGTGGATGCCGGCGCACATCGTCCTGCCTCCGGCGGGCGGTATGCGGACCACGATCGACGGCGAACTGGCCGAGGTGGCCCGGGCGCCCGACGCACTGGTGCGCGCCGAGCTGGAGAAGTCGGTGGCGCACAGCCGGGAGGAGCACGACCTCGGCCGGCTGACCGGACGCGACTGGGCCGCCAGGACCGCCGAGCTCTTCCGGCGCACCTGGACCGCGCACGTCGCCGCCGACTGGCCGCGCCGTCGCGCACTGCTGGAGCGGGACGTCACCTACCGGGCCGGGCTGCTCGCCGCCTACGGCTGGCCCCGCGCCCTGGAGCAGATGAACCGGCACAGTGCCTGGGTCGGCGCGGACGTGATTCGCTTCAGCCACCAGGGCTCCCCGGACCGGGTTGTCGGCGACGAGGGCATGCTGTTCGTGCCGGTCGCCGCCGTGTCCCGGGGCACGTGGCTGTGCGAGGCGCCGCCCGCGTCGTACGCGCTGGTCGACCCGGCGCGCGGAGCCGCCGCGACCGCGGGCCGCACGGGGCCCGGCCACGCTCTGGGACGCCTCATCGGCACCGGCCGTGCGGCGATCCTCCACGAACTGGGGCGCCCCGCCACCACCAGCGAGCTCGCCGCCCACCTCGGCCTGTCGCTCGGCACCGTCGGCGGCCACCTGGCGGTGCTGCGCGACGCCGGACTGGTCACCGGCACCCGTGTCGACCGCCGCGTGGTCTACCGGCGCACCGCCTCCGCCGACCTCCTCGCCGGAGGCGCGGACGGCTGAACGCGGCACTCCCCAGGCCACGGGGGGAGACCTGGGGAGTGTGCGGAGATCATCGCCCCTCGAACGGTTGTGCGTCAAGTCGGTGATGAAGAAGTGGCGTTGGGCATCGCCGGGTACGCCAATCGATGTTGGGGCGACGACCTTCGGACCGCGCAGGGTTGATACGGTCCAGGTCGCCGGGGGACGGCAACTGCGGGTGCCCGGAGGGAGACCGGATCATGGGGGGCGTACCGGGGGAGGAGTTCGAGGCGTACGCGCGGATGCTGGACGAGGTCTCGGCGACGGGCCGGCGGCTGAGACGGGACGAACTCGACGCGCTCCGCGCCTCCGGCGGGCGCGCGAGCGGCGGGGGGAGCGGACTGCGCGGCCTCGTCGGCGCGTACGTGGCGGCGACTCGCGACGCGTGGGGCACACTGCGCGGCGTGGCGGCCGCCGACACCGCCACGGAGGTGCAGCGGGCCGGTGAGGCGGTGCTGACCGCCCTGGACGCCGCGGTGCTCGCGATCGGCGAGGGCCACCAGCGCGGGCAGCGGCTTCTGGTCCGTCAGGACGAGGCGGCCCGTGGGGAGTTCGTCGACGACCTGCTGTACGGGCGCAGCGACCCGGGACGCCTCGCCGAGCGCGCCGAGCGCTTCGGGCTGCGGCTGGGCCGCGGGCACGCGGTGGCGGTGGCGCGCGGCGAGGACGCCTACGAGGACAGCCAGCCCGTGGTGCGGCGCGTCGAGCGTGAACTGGTGGGCCGCTTCGGCCACCGCGACGTCCTGGTGGCCGGCAAGGACGGCCGGCTGGTGTGCATCGCGCCCGGCGGCGAGCGCGCCGTCTTCGAGGCGTTCGCCGACACGGCGCTGCGCCCCGGCCCCGGGTACGGTGCCGCCCGCCGCGTCGCGGTCGGCCGAACCCACTCCGGTACGAGCGGCATCGTGCGCAGTTACGAGGAGGCCCTGGGGGCGCTGGACGTCGCCGACCGGCTGCGGCTGCATGCCCCAGTACTGCGGGCCGAGGAACTGCTGGTCTTCCCCGTGCTGATGCGGGACCGGGCCGCCATGGCCGACCTCGTCCACAGTGTTCTGGGGCCGCTGGAGCAGGCGCGGGGCGGGGCCGGACCGCTGCTGGAGACGATCACCGCGCACGCCGAGGCCGGGCACGTCAACGCGGAGGCCGCGCGCCGGCTCGGCCTCGGCGTGCGGACGTTCACGTACCGCCTGGAGCGCATCAAGGTACTGACCGGCTACGACCCCGGCGACCCGCTGCACCGCTACACCCTGGAGACCGCGGCGATGGGCGCGCGGTTGCTCGGCTGGCCCGACCTGCCGCTCTAGTTCCGGGCGTACCGCCGCCGGCAGGCCGTCAACAAGGCGCCAACAAGGCGTCAACGCTGCCGGGAACCGGCAATGCGCACGGACCGTCCGCCCTGCCATCATCGTCATGGCACCGACAACGGAGCCACCGCACGAAGCGGGGGAGGGCGGGGGCCCTGCCCGTTCGGCTTCGCGCTCGTGAGGCCATCGGGGACCGGGGGAGCGTCCTGACGGATGGCCTGGACGTCGACGCCCCCGGCGGGGGACACGGGGGCACGGGGGAGAGGGCGTCGACGCCCGTCACGGTGGCTGCGGGGCGGAGGGCTTCGCCGACGCCGCCCGCTACGGGGTTCAGCCCGGCGTGCGGGCGGAGGCGCCGGGCCGGGTGTAGGCCTGCCGGGGTGCCAGCGCGTCATGGCCGCCGGCGCAGACGACGACCGCCTCGACGGGCTCGTCGCAGTCGCGGTGGCGGACCTCCAGGGGCGGGCCCTCGGGGTCGGCGGTGTACCGGTCGCCCCACTGCTTGAGGGCGATCATCGCGGGCCACAGGTCCCAGCCCTTGGGCGTGAGCCGGTACTCGTTGCGGGTACGGCTGCCCGGCTCCCGGTACGGGACGGTGTCGAGGATCCCCGCGGCGACCAGCTTGCGCAGCCGGTCGGCCAGCACCGCCTCGGACAACCCCATGTGCCGGCGGAAGTCGTCGAAGCGGCGCACGCCGTTCATGGCGTCCCGCAGCACCAGCAGCGACCACTTCTCGCCGACGAGGTCGAGGGTGCGCTGCACCGTGCAGTTCTCGGTACTGGTGTCCAGCCAGGTCATGCGGTCATCGTAGGCTGGCTTCGGCGTTGACATCCAGATGTGCGGCTGGCTAACTTCGTATGTCAAAGTCAGTCGGTCAGGGAGGGAACGCCCCATGGCGAGGTCGCGCACGTTCGAGTGGGGGGACCCCAAGGTCTCCGCGGCCGCGGTCGGCCGCACGAGCGGTCTTGAGTTCCTGCGCGACGTGCTGGCCGGGCGCCTTCCCGCGCCGCCCATCGCCTCGACCCTCGGCTTCACCCTGGAGGAGGTCGAGGAGGGCCGCGCCGTCTTCGCCATGGAACCGGGGGAGGAGCACTACAACCCCATCGGCAGCGTGCACGGCGGCGTCTACGCCACCCTCCTCGACTCGGCCGCCGGCTGCGCCGTGCAGTCCGTCCTCCCGGAGGGCATGGGCTACACCTCGCTCGACCTGAACCTGAAGTTCCTGCGCCCGATCACCGTCGACACCGGCAAGGTCCGCGCCGTAGGCACCGTCCTCAACCAGGGCCGCCGCACCGCCCTCGCGCAGGCCGAGCTGTTCGACGCCACGGACCGCCTCCTCGCCCACGCCACGAGCAGCTGCATGCTCTTCCCCGTCCCCGCACGCTGAGCGGGCTCCCGTGCGCGGGCACGGGAGCAGGGCGCCGGGTGCCCCCTGGTCCGACCCGGCAGGCGCCCCGACCGCCTCCGCCAGGCTGCGGAACCCTTCCGGGCGGGCCCGCCCCGCGTCAACCGGCCGCATGCGGTTCCCGCTGCCTGCGCTCACACGTCCGGGCGCGCCTCGCGTGCGGCACCGGCCGACGCCGCCACCACGCAGAGCACCGCGATCCACTGCGACACGTGCAGCGACTCCTGGAGCACGACGATGCCGAGCAGCACCAGCGCCGTGGGCGGGATCGCCCCGTAGGCGCGCCCGGACCGCGCGGTCAGGGAGGGGCGGGGACGCCGGCCCCGTTCGGTGCCGTCGGCGTTCATGGTGGCCACGCGTGGATTGTCGGGCACCGCTCGCCGCGTGGCAGATGGTCTTCCGGCGCCGCCGGGTCGCGGAGGCCGACCGCGTCGTGCCGCCAGAACGGCTCGGAGTAGACGAGGGTGCCCGTCATCCAGGGTTCGTACGCGGGGAGCGTCATCGCACGGAAGGCCGCGTCGGGGATGCGCAGGGACGGCTTGCGGAAGCCGTGGTCACCGGCGGGCAGGAACCCGAGGCGTGCGTAGTAGGCGGGATCGCCCTCGACGAAGACCACGGGCACCGCCCGCGCGGCCAGGGTCCGCAGGCCGTGCCGGACCAACGCCGCGCCGATGCCGGTCCGTTGATGCCCGGGCAGGACGGCCAGCGGGCTGAGCACCCGCACGTCGACCAGCCGCCGCGGGGCGTCGAGCAGGCCGCGGGTGAACATGACGTGCCCGACGACCCGTTCGTCGTGCTCGGCGACCAGCGAGAGTCCGTCGGCGGGCGTGACGCTCCCGCGCAGGGTGTCCACCAGACCGGCCACGACCGGGCCGTGGCCGCCGAAGGCCCGGAGATGGACGTCCCGCACCGACTCGGCGTCCCCCGGCAGTTCCTCACGAAGGTCCATGCCCGGAGGGTAGGTTCCCGTCCCGGCCGGCGCACACGGTTTTTGAGCCGGAGGGGCGACCCCGGGGAGCGACCCGTCAATCGACCGGCCGGCGTGCCCGCTGCACCTCCCGGTGGACGGCCCAGGCGTCGGCGACCGGGCCGAGGTGGCCCAGCTTGTCGGGGTTGAGCACCGTGCGGACGGCCTGGACCCTTCCGTCGAGCATGTCGAGGACGAGGGTGTACAGGACCCTGCCGTCCCGGTCGCGGAAGACCGCCCCGGGCTGGCCGTTGACCTCGCGCGGCTCGAACGTCACGTCGACCCGGCTCAACAGGGGGAAGACCGCGCCCAGTACCCGGGCCACGTTCTCCGCGCCCACGACGGCCCGCGCCAGCTGCGGTGCCCTGCCGCCGCCGTCCCCGACGAGCTGCACGTCGGCGGCGAGCAGTTCCCGGAGCGCGCCGACGTCGCCGTCCTTCAGCGCGCCGAAGAACCGCCGCGCGAGCTCCTGCCGTGCCCCGCGGTCCGCCGCGAACCGCGGCCGCCCGGCCTCCATGTGCCGGCGCGCCCGGACCACCAGCTGACGGCACGCCGCCTCCGAACGCCCCACCGCCTCGGCCACATCGCCGAAGCCGAAGCCGAACACCTCGCGCAGCACGAACACCGACCGCTCGAGCGGGCTGAGCCGCTCCAGCAGCAGGAGCGCGGCCATCGACACCGAGTCGGCGAGCTCCGCCGAACGTGCCGGATCCTCGTACGGGTCGCTCAGCAGCGGCTCGGGGAACCACGGTCCGACGTACTCCTCCCGCCGCACCCGCGCGGAGCGCAGTACGTCGATCGAGACGCGTGTCACCGCGGCCGACAGGAACGCCTTCGTCGACACCGGCCGGGTCGACGAGGCGTCGAAGCGCAGCCACGTCTCCTGCACCGCGTCCTCGGCCTCGCCCACGCTGCCCAGGATCCGGTACGCGATCGAGAACAGCAGCGGCCGCAGCTCCTCGAAGTCCTCCACCTTGCTCACACCCGACCCCCTTCCCCCGGTCCCGGTCAGTGGAACCGGCCGGGCTCGTAGTCACCCGCCGGCTGCCGGGCGATGACGTTCAGCCGGTTCACCGCGTTCATGAAGGAGACCAGGAGGACCAGGGTGGTGAGCTGCTCGCCGTCGAAGTGCCGGGCGGCCCGAGCCCACACCTCGTCGCGGACCCCGGCGCCCGCGTCCGCGATCCGGGTGCCCTCCTCCGCCAGTTCCAGCGCGGCACGCTCGGCCTCGGTGAAGACGGTGGCCTCCCGCCACGCCGCGACCAGATGCAGCCGTACCGCGGTCTCGCCCGCGGCGGCGGCCTCCTTGGTGTGCATGTCGAGGCAGGCGGCGCACCCGTTGATCTGGCTGACCCTCAGCGCGACGAGCTCCTGCGTCGCGGCGGGCAGCGACGACTCCTTGAAGGCCCTGCCCACCGCCATGAAGTGCTTGAGGGCCCGGCCCGCGGTCGGGTCGGCGAAGTAGTCGAGTCGCGCGTCCATGGTGTGCTCCTCAGGTGTCGTGTCCGGCGTCGTCCGGCGTCGTGCGGCGTCGTGCGGCGTCCGTGGCCGTCCACGGACTCACCTCCTGGGACGAGGCAGCCCGCGGCCCTGTGACACGGCCTGGTGTGAGCTGCGTCTCCAAGCTGAGTAGGCGTACTCATGCGCCCTCGTGCCGCACCTCGCGACCCTGGGGGCATGACAGACCTCACCGTCCCCGTCCGGCGTTTCGGCCTGCCCGTGGCGGCCGCCGCCTTCGCGCTCGCCGCCCTGGTGGTGTCCGGGATCCAGCCCCGTGACCGCGGCACATGGGTGCTGGAGACCTTCTGGATCATGATCGGGCTGCCGATCGCGGTCGCCCTGCGCCGCAGGTTCCCGCTGACCGGGCTGCTGTGCGCGCTGCTCGCCCTGCACGCCCTGGTCCTGTCGGTGGGGGGGCACTACACCTACGCCCAGGTGCCGTTCGGGGAGTGGCTGCGCGACACCCTGAACCTGTCGCGCAACCCCTACGACCGGATCGGCCACCTCATGCAGGGCTTCGTGCCCGCCGTGCTGGTCCGCGAGGTCCTCGTCCGCACCTCGCCGCTGCGCGGCAGCAGGTGGCTCGCGCCGCTGACCGTGTGCGCCTGCATGGCCTTCAGCGCCTTCTTCGAACTGCTGGAGTGGTGGGCCGCGTTGATCGGCGGCGACGCCGCGGACGCCTTCCTCGCCACGCAGGGGGACGTCTGGGACACCCAGTGGGACATGTTCTGCGCCCTGGTCGGTTCCGTGCTGGCGCTGCTCCTGCTCGGCAGGGTGCACGACCGGCAGCTGGACCTCCTCGAGCCGCGCGGCGACCGGTAGCGGGCCGAGGCGGAAGCGGGACCGCCACGGCCCGGCCACGGGTCGTCGTTCACACGAGCGGCTGGCCGCCGTCGACCCGCGAGGGAGACCCCGGTCATGAACGTGTTCGTCATCGCGAACACCACGGCCTGGGCGACGTCTTGCGGCGTGCCGCTCCGCCGCGCGGGACTGCTCCCGGACAGGCGGGCGAAGAGCTCGGACTTGCCCGCGTCGCCCAGTCCGTCCCATGCGCCGGTGTCGATGGTGCCGGGCGACACGGCGTTGACGCGGATCGGGGCGAGCCGTCGTCACCCCCGAGGGCCTGCGGGAGACCTCCCGGTGGCACACCGAGTACGGAGGGAACGCCGCCCTCGCCGTGATCGCGGCCGAGGCCGTCGCGCTGCTCGGGAGTCCCGGCCGGCTGGGGCTCCTGCGGCGCTGCGCCAACCCGGAGTGCTCGATGCTGTTCCTGGCGGGGAACAGCCGCCGCAAGTGGTGCACCGGCAACATCTGCGGGAACCGGACGCGCGTGGCCCGCCACTGCCGACGCAGCCGCGCCGGTGGCACCGCGCCCGGTTGAGCCGCCGGCTCCCGGCAGGGCGCCCCGGCGGGGTCACGCGGCTCAGGCCAGGACCCGGCCGAGGAAGCCCCGGATGTGCTCCGTGACCGTCTCCAGGTGGCTCTCCAGCGCGAAGTGCCCCGACTCCACCAGGTGGACCTCGGCGTCCGGCAGGTCCCTCCGGAAGGCGCGGGCACCGTCGGGTCCGAAGATCTCGTCACGCTCGCCCCACACCGCCAGCAGCGGGACCCGGGAGCTCCTGAAGTACTCGTGGACCGCCGGGTACGCGTCGATGTTGCGCGGGTAGTCGCGGAACAGGCTCAACTGGATCTCGGCGTTGCCCGGGCGGTCCAGCAGCGCCTGGTCGTGGACCCAGTTGTCGGGACTCACCAGGCTCTGGTCGTCCACCCCGTTCAGATACTGCCAGCGTGTGACCTCGAGGGTGAGCGCTACGCGCACCGCGGCCTCGGTCTCGGGGTTCGGGTCCTCGGCGTAGGCGAACAGGCCGTCCCAGAAGGGCCTCGCGAAGCCCTCCGTGTACGCGTTGCCGCTCTGGCTGACGATCGCGGTGATCCGCCGCGGGTCCGCCAGCGCCAGCCGCCATCCGATGGGGGCCCCGTAGTCCTGGACGTACATGGCGAAGCGGTCCACGCCGAGCTGTTCGAGCAGCCCGGAGGTGACCTTCGTGAGGGCGTCGAAGGTGTACGGGAAGTCCGTCACCGCCGGCATGGCGGACTGGCCGAAGCCGATGTGGTCGGGGGCGATCACCCGGTAGCGGTCGGCGAGGGCGGGGATCAGGTTCCGGAACATGTGAGAGCTCGTCGGGAAGCCGTGGAGCAGCAGCAGGACGGGGGCCCGGGGGTCACCGGCCTCCCGGCGGAAGACCTCCAGGCCGTCGACCTCGACGGTGCGGTAGTGGACGGTGCCGGTCATCTCGGGCCTCCTCGGGCGATGCGATCGGGTTGTGTGTCCGCTGGCCACCTGCGGACCGCCGAGCCGCACGGGCCTAAGCGGTCGGGAGGGCGGCGGCCGTGTTGACCTCGGGGAGCCCCCGGCCGCGCAGGTCGGCGACGAACCGCCGGACCAGGGCGTCGGAGGGCGTGAGCGTGAGTGCCACGATCTCGCGGTGGACACGGGGCTCCAGCCGCCGGACGACCGCCGCCGGGCGACCCGCCAGGGCGGAGACCGGCACCAGGGTCACCCCCATGCCCGCGCCCGCGAGCTGGGCGGCGGTGCGCGGGCTGCGGGTGCGCAGTACGGGTCTGAGGCTCACCTGGTGCGCCGCGGCGAACCGGTCCACCCAGACCGCCATCCCGTTGTCCGGGTCGTAGTGCACGAAGGGCTCGTCGGCGAGTTCCTCGAGCGCGACCGACACCCGCGAGGCGAACGGATGGGAGGCGAAGGTGACCACCACGATCTCCTCCCGTCCCAGCGTTTCGACATGGGCCGTGGTCGCGGTGGGTTCCGGGCCCACGACAAGGTCGGTGGCGCCGTTCATCAGGTGCTCCACCATGCGGTCGGCGCTGGTGAACTCCGCCAGTTCCAGCCGTACCCCGGGGCGGCGCGCGTGCCAGCGCCGCAGCACCGGCACCAGGAGCCACGCGGTCATGGTCTCCGCGCAGGCGATCCGCAGCCGCCCGTCGTTGCCCGCGCCGACCTGCCGTCCGACGCGGACGGCCCGGGCCGCGGCGTCCAGCGCGATCCGGGCCTCCTCGGCCGCGGCTCGTCCGGCCGCCGTCACCCGCACACCGCGGGCCAGCCGCTCGACGACGGGGGTGCCGAGCTCCCGCTCCAGTGCCGCGACCTGGTGGGAGAGCGCCGGCTGGGACATGTGCAGGGAGGCCGCGGCCCGGGTGACCGAACCCTCGTCGACCAGGGCCACCAGGCACTCCAGTGCCCGCAGTGTCGCCATACGTAAAATCTATCCGAACTGTTCGAAACGTACACAAGCCGAAAACGACCCCCGCGTGACGGCGGGCCCCGTTGCGTCCTGTGGGCGCGCACGAGCCTCCGCAGGGACGCCGGCTCCCCGCGGCTCATGCCGCTCGGCGGAAACCTCGCTCCCGCACCACCCAGGTGTTGCCGTCCGGGTCGGCGAAGCCGACGAGGCCGGCGTAATCACGGCGCTCCGGGTCCACCCCGGGCCGGAAACCGCCCCGCCATTCCCCGAACGGCCATTTGTGCCGCACCTCGCGGCCGTCATGTCGGCTCCGTGGTGGGGGTGTTCACCTATCCGCGGGACCGTCCGGAGCTGCTGCAGCCCCGGGTGTCGCCCCGTTACCTCCGGACGCAGCGGATCCGGCCGCTGACCGGTCTCGCCATGTACGCGGTCTGCGGCATCGGCGGCTGGTTCATCGCCCCCGTAGTGGGAGTGGTCTGCATCGCCGTGGTGATCCTCTCCCACGCCCTCACCTGCGAGGGCCTCCACGAGGGCCCCCTCGGCAGGCTCCTCGGGCCGGCCGGGCGGCGGTGAGCCGCGGCGGACCCATGGCCGCGCCCCCGGCCGGACCGGGGTCCGGCCGGGGGCGCGGCGCCCGCGGCTACACCCACCTGCAGGTGAGCCACTTCTCGGGGTCGTAGAGGTCCTGCGACGGGTAGCGTTCGACTATGGGGACCACTTCGGTGGTGTCCTCCGGCCGGACGCGTGCGGGCAGGGCGCCGAAGCGGGCCTGCCGCGTCGCCGCGCCGCTGTCCGCGGCCACGACCACCTTCACGACCTTGACCGCATTCTGCGTGTTCGGCATGCCGGTCCTCTCTCTCGCTGCGTCGTCCTCAGAAGACCTGGAGGAAACACCCGCAGGCGACGGTGACGATGGCCACGGCCACCGTGGCCACTTTCATGACGTTGAGCACCTTCACGGGAATCCTCCGGTGGGGGATCGGCGGAGTCGGATACCACCGCGGCTGATGCCGACGGTCGCACAGTCATCGTCACCTGTCAAGAAGGTGACGACCTTCCGGCCGGGGACGGCCCCCGCGACACGACGCGGACGTCACGGCCGGTAGACCGACTGCGACTGCTGGTACGCCTGGACTCCCTCCGGGCCGGTTCCCGTACGGGGCCGCTGGACTTCACGCCCCCGTACGGGGAGCCGATGTCCGGCATCACGTATCCGTTCATCCCGACGGTGCCGCTGCGGATGCGCCGGGCGACGCTCGTGCCGTGCTCGGGGCCGGCGTTCCGCCCGCGGGCCCGCTGACCCAGTGCCGTCGCGCGCCCGGAGCCGCCCGCAGACGCCGGCGGGCGGGACCGCTGCTCGCGGTCCCGCCCGCCGGGTGGTGCGCCGGTGCGTCAGCGCAGACCGAACGCCCGAGTGATCGTCTGAGAGACGGTGTTGCCCGCGTCGTCCCGGGCGGTGACCCGGAGCGTGGCGAAGCCCGCGGACTTCGGGGCACGCAGATCCGTCCGCCAGCCGTCACCGCGGCGGTCGAGGCCGGCCCGCTGCCAGGTCTTCCCGTCGTCGTAGGAGACCTCGAGCGAGGGCTTCCCGATGGCGGCGGTCGTGCCGGGCAGGTGCGAGGCGGTCACCGTCAGCCCGGCGTGCCGGTCGGCCCGGCCGGCCTTGTCGGTGTCCACGCCGTAGTCGAGCTGGATCAGCGGCAGGGACACCGCCGACTCGCTGCCCGTGACCGCGGAGGTGAAGTTCCACTCCGTCAGTGTGTGCGTCGAGTACGGGGCTTTCCATTCCGCACGGTCGTTGTCGACCACCAGCCGGTAGGGCAGCCGCTCGGGGGCGAGCCCCGTGACGGGCAGGTACTCGGCGTTGCCCCAGTCGAGCTGCCGGTCGCCCTGGTAGAGCGACATCCAGTCCTTCACCTTGAAGTTGGCGTAGGCCTCGCCGACGTGGCCCGAGCCCGAGTCGCCCCAGCCGGGGGCCGGGATGTACACCCCGTCGAGGTAGCGGACCGGCTGGTAGCCGATCGGGCCCATCCGGGGCCGCTGGATCGGGCCGAACCAGCTGACCTCGCCGGTCTTCCCGGCCGGGTAGCGCAGGAGGTCCATCGAGTGCTGCCCCGTCTCGCCCGCGATGAAGGCGTCGTCCAGCCAACTGGCGTCTGCGGTGACCCAGTCGGTCCGGTCGCCCTGGGCGGGAGCGGTGAGCTGGTTGCCGACGACCCAGCCGCGCCAGACGTCGGGGCGGAACTCCAGCGCCTTGCCCTGACGGTGATTGCGGAAGGAGACGTCGACCTTGCCCAGGTCGCGCCGGGTGACGCGCCAGGTCGGATCCGCCGGTACCGCGCCCGACCAGTGGTGCACCACGTCGTAGACGTAGTCGGTCGTGGGGTTGGAGGTGACCTTCAGCCTGACCGTGCCGCGCCCGAGCGCTCCGATCAGGTCGGCGCCCTGGTCGGCGTCGAGGGTCGCCACCGTCAGCGGCGCCGGGCTCTCCGGGCTCCACGGGGACTCGTCCCACGGCTGCAGCCGGCCGATGCCGTCGTTGACGACGACGAGCACCTGGGCGCCCGCCGCCGCGGCGGCCTCCGCCTGTGCCTGGATTCCGGCCGGGTCGCCGCCCCGCACCACCACGGCCTTGCCGCGCGGCTTGAGGCGGGCCAGTTCGGCGGCCGTGCCCTCACCGGCGTAGACGGCCGTGAGCGTGCGGGTGCCGGCGGGCAGCGGCTCGGCGCCGCGCTTGACCAGCGGGTCGGCGTAGGTCTTCGTCGCCGTGCCCACCGTCAGCGCCGGCTGCTCCAGACGGAAGCGGGCACCGAACTCGAACTCGCCGTCGGTCACCTTCTTGCCGGTCGGGAGTGCCCAGATGCTGTCGTACGTCTCGTTGGGCAGCATCGAGGACTCGACGAGGCTGTCGCCGAACGAGCGGTGGACGTCCAGGCGCGGGGCGACAGCGGTGGTCTGCTGCGGGGCGCGCGCCAGGATCTGGCGCATCCTGCGGCCGTCGAGGGTGACGGTGCGGTCCTGGTCCAGGCTCACGTCGTTGAAGGGCAGCAGCGCCATGCCCAGGGAGTGCGGGCCGCCCGCCCCCTGGACGTCCGCGGTGAGCCACCCGCTGTAGGTGCCGACGGGCAGCCGCGCGGTGCCGGTGCCCGCCTCGTCGAGGTCGATCGTCGTGAACAGGCCCTTGGCGGTGAGCATGACCCGGCCCGCCAGGGGCTTGCCCGAGCGGTCCTTGGCGTTGACCGTCAGCGTCTGCCGGCGGCCCTCCTTGGCGGCGCCGATCAGGGTCCGGGCCCGGACGGTTCCGGTGCCGTCCGTGCCGGTGATCATGCCGCTGACCGACTGGTCGAGCGGCAGCCGGTCCAGCTCGGCGGTCAGGGACACCGTGGCGGTGCCGTGCGCCGGGACGGTGACCCTGTCCTCGGAGAGCGTGAACAGCCCTGCCGGGGCCTTCGAGTCGATCGCCAGGTCCAGGCCGACCGGTGCGCCGCCGGTGTTGGTGTACGTCACCTTCCGGACGTCGGTCTCGCCCGGCTTCTGGGGCCAGGCGTAGAAGCCGGAGAAGGCGCTGACGGTCGCGAAGACCGACGTGCGGACGGCGGCCGGCGCGTCCAGCCGGCCCGCGCCCGCCTCGTAGGGGGAGTACGACGGGGTGGCCTTGGCGCTGCTGACCAGCGCCTCCTTCAACTGCGGGCCCGTCCAGTCCGGGTGGGCGGCGGCCAGCAGCGCGGCGGCGCCCGCGACGTGCGGCGTCGCCATCGAAGTGCCGCTCATCGTCGTGTAGTAGCCCGAGCCCCGCTTGTAGTGGGAACGGGCCGCCAGGATGTCGACGCCGGGCGCGGTGATCTCCGGCTTCAGCCCGGCGTCGCCGTCACGCGGGCCGGTGCTGGAGAAGTCGGCCAGCCGGTCCGCGGAGTCCACGGCGCCGACGGTCAGTGCGGAGTCGGCCGCGCCGGGGCTGCCGATGGAGTGCGGGCCGCTGTTGCCCGCCGCGATGACGAACAGCGCGCCGGTCTCGCGGCTGAGCCGGTCGACCGCCTGGCTCATCGGGTCGGTGTGGTCACCGCCGCCGCCCAGGCTCATGCTGATGATCCTGGCCTTCTGGTCCTGGGCCGCCCACTCCATGCCGGCGATGATCCAGGACTCCTGGCCGCTGCCCTCGCTGTTGAGCACCTTGCCGATGTCCAGGCGGACACCGGGGGCGACGCCCCGCTCCTTGCCGTCCGACGCGCTGCCCGTACCGGCGATCGTCGAGGCGACGTGCGTGCCGTGACCCTGGTAGTCGAGGGTGTCCGGCTCGTCCGGGATGAAGCTGGCGCTGGTGTCGATCCGGTCGGCGAGGTCCGGGTGTTCGGCGTCCACGCCGGTGTCGAGCACCGCGACCTTGACGCCCTCTCCGGTGTTGCCCTGCGCCCACACCTCCGGCGCGCCGATCTGCGCCGTGGAGTCGGCCAGGTCGGCCTTCACCTTGCCGTCGAGCCAGATCTTGGCGATCCCGCCCGCGAAGGAGGGTTTCGCCGAGCGGGCCGCGGCACCGGAACCCCCGGTGAGCGCGGACCAGAACTTCGAGGCCTGCGCGCGGTCCTGGGTGACGGCCGCGCCCTGGACGCTGTCCAGTCGGCGGACGACCTTCGAGCCGGCCATGGCCGGCAGGGTCCGGGACCGGGCCGCGGAGTCGGTGTAGCCGACGATGAGGGGCAGGCGGGCGGAGTGCGCGTCGTCGTAACCCTCTGCGATCAGCTTCGTCACGTTGAACAACTGCTTGTCCAGCGTGCCGGCGCCGACGAAGGGCAGGGCCGCGTCGGGGTAGACGTATGTGGCGCCGTCGACGACGGCGCGGTGGAAACCGGTGGTGGTCCCGTTCACGCCCTCGAAGGACCGGACGGCGGTGCCGTCGGGTGCGGTGCCGATGGTGACCTTGTCACCGGTGATCAGGGTGACGGTGTGCGTGCCGCCGTCGCCGGGCGGGCGTTGTGCGGCACCGGCGGCGGGCCCGCGACCGGCGTGGTCCGCGGATACGGCGGCCGTGGCCGGTATGACCCCGAGTGCCAGGGCGGCGACCACGCCGAGCGCGATCGCCCCGGGCCTGGGCCGGGGGATGTGAACCGTGGGCAAGGAAACTCCTCAAGCCATGTGAAGAGTGGACGGCCATTGATCTTGGAGGCGGCCGCGTCCCGCGCTCAAGGGAATCCAGGCGTCGTTCTTGTGCCATGGCACAGTTGTGTCATCACGGGACCGCCCGAAAGGCGTCGTGTGCCGACAAGACCCGCTATGGCCGGGAGTTCGGGGACACGGCGAGACCAGGATGCGGCCGGTAGGCGTCCGCGGGCAGCATGGTGCGCTGCCGGATCTGCTGTGGGACGACGTCCAGGACCTCTTCGACCCCGACCTGACGGGGGCTCTGCCGGACGTCCACCTGCCCGGCACCATGGCCGAGGACTGGCGGGCGGTGTTCGATCTCGTCCGGTCGCGCGGATGGGCGTGGACGTACTTGGAGGGAGGCGTCGCCGGACGGCTGCCCCGGGCCGCCGAGGTCCTGGCACGTCAGGAGGGCGCGGAGACGGCGATGCCGCCTGTCTCGCCGGTTCCCGGTGCGCTTGCGGTCTTCCGGCTCCTCTCGGCCGGCGAAGTCGGCTTCGACGTCGACCTCCGCGAACTGCGGGGTCGAAGGGGCATGGACGTCCTGTGCGCCTTCTCCGGGCCATCGGCCGCCGGCCGCGTGCTGCTCCTGGTGGACCCCCGATCCGGGCGGTAGCGGACGCGTCGTCACATGTGCTGTGACAACGCCGGTGTCGGCTTCCACGCCGAGGGCACCCGGCGCCAGACGTCCGCCGACGGACACGAACTGCGCCTCGCCGTCAACTACCTGGCACCGGTACTGACCCGGGAACTCCTCCCGCTGCTCCACCGCGCGGCGCCCTCCCGGATCGTGAACGTCGCCTCCATCGGCCAGCAGCCGCTCGACCTCGACGACCCCGAGCTCACCCGCGCCTACACCGACGTCGCCGCCTACTGCCGGTCCAAGCTGGCGCTCATCTGCCACAGCCTCGACCTCGCCGGGGAACTCTCCGGCACCGTCATCACCGTCAACAGCGTCCACCCGGCGACCTACATGCCCACCGCCATGTCGCGGCGCTCGGGGATGGAGGTGGTCGACTCCCCGGAGCAGGGCGTCGCCGCCACCCGGCGCCTGGTCGACGCGCCGGAGACGGCGGGCGTCACCGGTCGGTACTTCGAGGGCGGGAAGGAGGCCCGGGCGGCCGCCGAGGCTTACGACGCGGAGTACCGGAAGCGCCTCGCCGAGGTCACCGCCTCACTGCTCTGACCCGGCGGAGCCGGGTCAGAGCGCAGCTTGCCGTTTGCTCCGTGGATGTGCAGGAAGCAGTCGCGCCACACGCGCAGGGAGGGCTCTCGACCCTCCGCGTCCTCGAGGGTGAGCTCCATCTCCCGCAAGGCCTTGACGACGGCCGAGAGCCGTCGGCCGTCTGGGTCCGTGCCGCCGACGGCCGCCGCCGGCGCCTCGAAGTGGGGCCGGACGGCCTCCCGACCCGGCTCGGGGGTGAAGCGGAGCAGGATGAACGGCATGTCGCAGCCGTCATGGCCGAGGTTGCCGATCACGGTGTCCCCCCGCACCAGCCGCCACGTCATCGAGCCCCCTGTCCGCGACGAATGCGTTCATCGGGATCCGACGGCCCGGATCCCGCGCCTCCGCGTGCCCGGCAGGGGGTTTGGGTCACCGCCGCCCGGGCACGCGGCCGGTGAGAGGTCGTGGAGGTGCCGAGATGAGCGCGGGAGAGAAGACCAAGGCGAAGATGGAGCAGGTCGTCGGGAAGTCGGTGCGGAAGGCGGCCCACGCGATGCACAAGGAGAAGCTCGCGGCCAAGGGCGCGGCCCTCGAATCGCGCGGCAAGATGCGGGGTGCGAAGGAGAGGACCAAGGACGTCTTCAAGCACTGATGAATGAACTACGGGCGCCGGGCGAGTCGCCCCCTTCGTCAGGAAGCCTCGCCCGGCTGCTCCGGGCCGAGTGCGGCCGCCAGGAAACTCTCACGGTCGACGAGGGCACGGTCGATCTCGCCGGTCGCGACGAGCTGGCCCGCGTCGTCCACGGCCCGGACCCGGAAGGTGAGGCGGCGCCCGGTGGGGGAGGGTGGCGGGTCCGCGGAGACGTCCACCTTGCCGCCGACCGGGGTGGCGCGGACGTGCTCGACGCGCAGCGCCGTCCCCACCGTCGTCTGGCCGGCCGCCGTGAAGGGCGCCGCGGCGTGCACCGTCTCCGCCTCCAGCCAGGCGATCAACTGCGGTGTGGACAGGACGGGTACGTCGCCGCTGCCCACCGTCGTCGCGGTGTCGGCATCGGTCACCATATGACGCATGGCACCACGCTAGCGCGCCGTCGCGAGGCGGGCGACGAGGAGGCCTAGTGACCCGCGGCCCCCGCCGAGTCCAGCCAGCCGGCGAGGACGGCCGCCTCACTGTGGTCGACGTCCTTGGTGGCGGTCAGCAGGGTGACCCGGTCGTGGGCGGCGAGGTCGCGCAGGTGCTCGACGGCGGGCCGGTGATCGGAGTCCTGCAGTTCGGCGATGTACCGGTCGCGGAACTCGGAGAAGCGCTCCGTGTCGTGGTGGTACCACTGGCGCAGGTCGGAGGACGGCGCCACGTCGCGGAGCCACTCGTCCAGGTGGGCCCGCTCCTTGCTCACGCCCCGGGGCCACAGCCGGTCGACGAGCACGCGCTTGCCCTCCTGCGCCGAGGAGTCCTCGTAGATCCGCCGGTAGCCGAACCGTCCGGCCATGGCCGTCGCCGCCTTCCCGTGGTCGCCGGGCCCCGTGATCTTCACTCTATCGGCGGTGCGACGCTGCGGCCCGTCCGGAGTTCCGAAGGGCGGCGACAGGGCTCAGCCGGCCTGGTCCAGCTGCTGCTCCGCCCAGATGGTCTTGCCGCAGTCCGTCGGCCGGCTGCCCCAGCGGGAGGAGAGCTGTGCCACCAGGAAGAGCCCGCGGCCGCCCTCGTCGTAGGTGCGCGCCCGGCGCAGATGGGGCGCGGCGTTGCTCCCGTCGGTGACCTCGCAGATCAGGGATCGGTCCCTGATGAGCCGCAGACGGATGGGGGCGCGTCCGTGCCGCAGGGCGTTGGTGACGAGTTCGCTGACGATGACCTCGGTGGCGAAGGCCCGGTCCTGCAGTCCCCAGGCCGCGAGCTGCGCGCTCGCCTCCTCGCGTACCGCCGCTACGGCGGCGGGATCGGCCGGTACGTCCCAGTGGGCGCCGTCGGCCGCGGCGAGCGCGCGAGGCCCATCGTCGCGGCCGCCCGCACCCCGTGCCCCACGACGTCGCCCATGACCAGGGCGACGCGCGCCCCGGACAGCGGGATCACGTCGAACCAGTCGCCGCCCACGCCCGCGGCGAGGTCGGCGGGCCGGTAGCCGTAGGCGGCGTCGACCGCGTTATGGGCGGGCGGTTCCCTGGGCAGCAGGCTCTGCTGCAGGGTCGGCCTTGGCCGTGTGGTGGGGAGGCTCGCCTCCCCACGCGGAAACTGCCGCGCTGTGCGGCAGATTCCCCCGATCACCGGGGCCTGCACGGACGGCGGCGTTCCGGATGTGGCGCCCGTGGCGTGAGTGGACGGGGACCGCCGGGCCGCCCGGCCCGGCGGGCGCCGGTCTCAGGCCTGGCCGGCGGCGGTGCGGGTGTCGCCGTGGGCCTGCTCGATGCGCCGGGCGGCGTCCTCGGCGGTGGTGCCGGTGAGCAGCATCACGATGGCCGTCTTGGCGTGGCCGCCGGCGGCGGTCAGGGCCTCGGCGGCGGTGTCGGGGTCGGCCCCGGTGGCCTGGACGACCATGCGCTGTGCGCGGTCCACCAGCTTGTTGTTGGTGGCGCGCACGTCGACCATGAGGTTCCCGTAGACCTTGCCGACGCGGACCATGGACGCCGTGGAGAGCATGTTGCAGACCATCTTCTCGGCGGTGCCGCCCTTGAGCCGGGTGGAGCCGGTGAGGATCTCCGGGCCGGTCGGCACCTCGATCGGGATGTCGGCGTATCGGCTGACGAGTGCGTCGCGGTTGCAGGCCACGGAGACGGTGACGGCACCTCGCGTCGCGGCGTGCTTGAGGCCGCCGATGACGTACGGGGTGCGCCCGCTGGCTGCGAGGCCGACGACGGTGTCGCGTTCGTCGACGCCGATCTCGTCGAGGTCGGCGACCGCCCGGGCGGGCTCGTCCTCGGCACCCTCGACGGCCACGACGAAGGCGCCCGGGCCTCCGGAGAGCAGGCCGACGACCTGCTCGGGCGCCGTGCCGAAGGTCGGCGGGCACTCGACGGCGTCGAGCAGGCCGATGCGGCCGCTGGTGCCGGCCCCGAGGTAGATGAGGCGGCCGCCGCGGCGCAGGGACTCGGTGATGGCCTCGACGGCGGTGCCGATGTCGGGGAGCGCCTCCCGGACGGTGAGGGCGACGGTCTGGTCCTCGGCGTTCATCACGGTGAGGAGCTCGGAGACCGGCATGCGGTCCAGTTCGGCGGTCCGCTCGTTGCGGGTCTCGGTGCCGAGTGTGCTGAGGTCCACGGCGCGGTCGTCCTTTCGGTGGTGCTGGGGTGTGGTGCGGGGCCGGCCGTCAGTCGTCGGCCGGTGTGCGGCGCTGGGGCTGCGGGCGCCTGCGGCGCTGCACGGCTCCGTAGGTCTTCTGCAGGGCCGCGGTCGTGGCGTCGTAGGAGCGCTGGGCGACGCCGACGAACAGGCAGTCGATCACGGCGAGCTGGGCGATCCGGCTGACGGTGGCGCCGGACCTGAAGGGGGTCTCGCGGGCGCAGGTCGCGAGCACCAGGTCGGCGCTGTCGGCGAGGGTGGAGCCCGGGACGTTGGTGAGGGCGATGGTGGTGGCGCCGCGTTCGGCGGCCGCCTGGAGGGGCTCGACGGTGTCCTCGGTCTCCCCGGAGTGGGAGACGGCCAGTGCCACGTCGCCGGGGCCGAGGAGGGCGGCGGCGGTCAGGGCCGCGTGGCGGTCGGTCCAGATGAACGCCATGTGGCCGATGCGGTGCAGCTTCTGGTGCAGGTCCTGCCCGACGAAGGCGCTGGCGCCGATGCCGAAGATGTCCACGCGCCGGGCGCCCGCCACGGCGTCGACGGCCCGGCCGAGCGCCTCGATGTCCAGTCCGGCCCCGGAGTCCTCCAGGGCGCGGACCTCGTTGTAGACGATCTTGTGGACGATCTGTTCGAGGGTGTCGGTGGCGCTGATGTCGGTGCCAGGTGTCGGGCGCTCGCCGCCGAGCGCGTGCTCGCGGGCCGCGGCCGCGGCCAGGGCGAGCCGCAGCTGGGGGTAGTTGCCCAGTTTCATCGTCCGGCAGAAGCGCATGACGGTGGCCACGGAGGTGGTAGCCCGTTCGGCGAGGGCGCTGATGGACAGCTCCGCCGCCTGTGCCGGATCGGCCAGGACGGCTTCGGCCACCCGCCGCTCGGAGGGCGCCAGGCCGGGCAGGGCCGCGCGGATGCGGGCCAGGGTGTCGCCGCCTGAGGCGGTCTCCTGTGCCGGCTGCGCGGAGGTGCGGGTCGGGTCCTGGGAGGCCATGGATGGGTTCCCTCCTGAGTGGGTGGCGTCAGCGTAACCACGCCCCGTCGACTGCGTCAAAAATTTACGTGATGCATTTCGTGAAGTTACTTATTGACATACGGAGGTCTACCTTCCGATACTCGCTGCACCGCGATCCGCGCCGGTCACCGCCGACCGTGACCACCCGCCGTGCCGGATCCCGTACGACACGAGGGCGTGCCGCATGACAGCAGCAGTGGCTGTGGACCTGGGGAAGACGGGCTGCCGTGCCGTGCTCATCAGCACGGACGGCACCGCCGGCCCCGTCCACGAGGTTCCGGGGGCACCCGGACTCGCAGCCGAGGGCGGTGTCGAGGCCGCGCACGGCGCGGTGCTTGCCGCCGTCCGGCCGCTGATCGAGCAGCACGCCCCCGGCCGGCTCGCCGCCGTCTGTGTCGGTGCCGCCGGAGCGGCCGCGGCCCCCGAGGCCGCCCGCGCCCTCGCCGGACTGCTGCTCCAGGACCTGCCCGCGGACGAGGTCGCCGTCACCAGCGACGCCGTCACCGCACACGCGGGCGCCCTCGGCGGCCGTACGGGCGTGGTGCTGGCCATCGGCACCGGCTCGGTCGCCATCGGCATCGGCGAGGACGGCTCGTACGCCCGCGTCGACGGCTGGGGCCCGTGGCTCGGCGACGAGGGCAGCGGCGCGTGGATCGGGGTCACCGGCCTGCGGGCCGCGCTGCGCGCCCACGACGGCCGCGGACCGGACACCGCGCTGCTGGCCGCGGCCGGCCGGCGCTTCGGCGATCCGGACACGCTGCCCGCCGCGCTGGCCGCCGGCGGCAACCCGGCTCGTACCGCTGCCTCCTTCGCCCCGGACGTGGCCCACGCCGCCGCGTCCGGCGACCCCGTCGCCGGGGAGATCGTCCGGGACGCCGCCACCGCACTCGGCGAGGCCGTCCTCGCCGCGGCGGCCCGGATCGGCGGCGAGGTCCTGCCCGTCACCGTCACCGGCGGGCTGACCGGCCTCGGCGAACCGCTCATGGCACCGCTGCGCGCGGCGCTCGAGGCCTCCGCGCGACCGCTGGACCCGCGGCCCCCGCTCGGGGACCCGCTGGACGGCGCGCGCCTGCTGGCACGGGACGCCACCGTGCCGCACGAACCCCACGTCGTCCGAGTCCGCCGGACGACGTCACCCACTGTCCCCACCACGCCGGTGATCCCGCCGGCTGTTGCTTAGGAGCGAGCGCGTGCGTCAACTCGACCTCGTCGTGATCGTCGTCTATCTGGTCGCCATCGCCTGGATCGGACTGCGACTGGCCGGACGGCAGAAGACGGCGAAGGACTACTTCGTCGGCGAGGGCCACATGCCCTGGTGGACCGTCTCCTTCTCCGTGGTGGCCACCGAGACCAGCGTGCTGACCGTCATCAGCGTGCCCGGCGGTGCCTACAGCGGCCAGGGCTTCGGCAACGTCGAACTCGCCCTCGGCTACGTCATCGGCCGCGTGGTCGTCGCCACCGTGCTGATCCCCCTGTACAAGCGCGGCGGGTTCGTCAGCGCCTACCAGTACCTGGGCAACAGATTCGGGTTGAAGCTGCAAGGACTCGCCTCGGTGACCTTCGTCTTCACCCGCCTCCTGGCCGAGGGCGTCCGCCTGTTCGCCTCCGCGATCCCGATCAAGCTGCTGCTCGACGAGTTCGGCGTGAACGCGAGCTACCGCGTGATCATCATCGTCCTCACGCTGATCACCGTCGTCTACACCTACCTCGGCGGCATCAAGGCGGTCATCTGGACCGACGCCATCCAGATGGGCCTCTACCTCGGCGGCGCCATCCTCGCCATCGCCGTGCTCTCCGGCCACGTCGGCACCAGCGGCTTCTCCGACGCCCTGCACTCGGGCCACTTCAAGCTGTTCGACACCAACTTCGACCTGGCCCACATCCTCACCAGCCCGTTCGCCCTGCCGACCGCGATCATCGGCGGCGCCATCTTCGCGATGGCCAGCCACGGCTCCGACCAGCTGATCGTCCAGCGCGTCCTGGCCACCCGCTCCCTGCGCGACGGCCAGAAGGCCATGATCGCCTCCGGCGTCTTCGTCACCCTGCAGTTCGCCGCCTTCTCCCTCGTCGGCGCGCTGCTGTGGTCGTACAACAAGGGCAAGAGCTTCTCCGAGCTGGGCCTGCACAGCTCCGACAACCTCTACCCGAACTTCATCCTGCACGGGTTGCCCGTGGTGATCTCCGGCCTGCTCGTGGCCGGCATCCTCGGCGCCGCGATGGGCTCCTTGTCCTCCGCGCTGAACTCCATGTCCAACTCGACCGTCGCCGACATCATCCACAGCTTCTTCCGCAGCACCCCGTCGGAGGAGTCGCTGCTCAAGCTCGCCCGGGTGATGACGCTGGTCTGGGCCGTGCTGATGGCGGTCTTCGCCTGCGCATTCAGCACCAGCACCGGCAACGTGTACATCACCGGACTGACCATCGCGGGCTACACCTACGGCGCGCTGCTCGGCGCCTTCCTGCTCGGCCGGATCGTCAGGCGCGCCAACGAGATCGACGCGGTCGTCGCCTTCCTGGTCACGGTCGGCGTGATGACCTACATCGTGCGCTCGGTGAAGATCGACGTCACCGTGGCGGGCGCGACGGTGCCGACCGCCATCGCCGCCCAGTGGCTGGTGCCGATCGGCGTGGTGATCACCCTGGTCATAGGCGGTGTGATGAGCCTGTTCCACAAGGCCCCCGAGGTCCGCGAGGTGCACGAGGCCGAGCTGACCGACGGCGGACCGGAGTCCGGTAGCGGTCCGGGTCGCGTCGCGGCGGGCGCCGGCGTCGAATGAGGACTCCCGGGGTGGGGGCCGCCGACGGGCGGCCCCCACCCCGGGGCACCACACGACCGCCCGCACAGACGAGTTGGGAGAAGCAATGCGCGTGATCGGCCTGATGTCGGGCACCTCGTACGACGCCATCGAGGCGGCCGCCGCCGACCTCACCCTGGACGGCGAGAACCTGCTCATGCGGCCCCTCGGCCATCTGTCCGTGCCCTACGCCGACGCACTGCGGGACCTCATCACCGCCACGCTGCCGCCCGCGACGACGACCACCCGGGACGTCTGCGCCCTGGACACCGGAGTCGGCCAGGCCTTCGCGGGGGCCGCGGCACGCGCGCTCGGCGAGCTGTGCGGGGGCGACGCCGATCTGGTCGTGTCCCACGGCCAGACGATGCACCACTGGGTCGAGGACGGAACCGTCCGCGGCACCCTGCAACTGGGCCAGCCGGCCTGGATCGCCGAGGCCACCGGGCTGCCGGTCGTGTCCGACCTGCGCAGCAGGGACGTGGCCGCGGGCGGCCAGGGCGCCCCGCTGGTCGGCATGACCGACACCCTGCTGCTGCGCGGGCTCCCGGGCGTGCCCGCCGCGCTCAACCTCGGCGGCATCGCGAACATCACGGTCGTCGCCCCCGGCGCGGAGCCCCTGGCCTTCGACACCGGCCCCGCCAACGCCCTGCTGGACGCGGCCGTACGCCACTTCACCGGCGGCGCCGCCGCCTACGACGAGGACGGACGCCGCGCGGCCGCCGGACGCACCGACCCCGACCTGCTCAAGGTCCTCCTCGACGACCCCTACTACCGCAGGCCCGCGCCGAAGAGCACCGGCAAGGAACTCTTCCACCTGCCGTACCTGCAGCGGGCCCTGGCCGCCGTGCCGGCACCCGGTACCGACGACGTCCTCGCGACCCTGACCAGGCTCACCGCCGTCACCGTCGCCGACGCCTGCCGGGCGCACGGGGTCACCAGCCTGGTCGTGTCCGGCGGAGGCGCCCGAAACCCGGTGCTGATGCGCATGATCGGTGAGGAACTGCCCGGTGTGACACTGCGGCCCAGCGACGAGTTGGGCCTGCCCTCCGACGCCAAGGAGGCCCTCGCGTTCGCCGTGCTCGGCTTCCTCACCGTCAACGGCCTGCCCGGCACCCTCACCTCGGGCACCGGCGCCCGCCGCGCGACGCTGCTGGGCAGCATCACCCCCGGCCTGGCCCCGCTGCGCCTGCCCGAACCAGCCGCACAGCCGCCCCGCCTGCTGCGGATCACCGACCCCGCCCGCTGACCGTCGGCCGCCGTCGCGTCGCACCGTCGTACCCGAGGAACCATGAGCACCTCCGCAGGCACCCCCGCCATCACGTCCCGTACCGCCGACCCCGCCCCGGCCGCGTGGCTCGCCGACTGCGTGGCCGACCCCTCCCGGGTCTCCACCGACGTGCCCCGCAGGGTCGCGGCCGCCCACGACGCCTCGCCGTACCTCTTCACGCCGCAGGCCGTGGTGCGCGCCGCCTCCGCCGCCGAGGTGGGCGCGCTCATGGCCGGCGCGCGCCGGGCCGGGGTGCCGCTGACGCTGCGTTCCGGCGGTACGAGCCTGGCGGGGCAGGCCGGCGGTGACGGTGTGCTGGTGGACGTCCGTACGCACTGGCGCTCCGCCGAGGTCCTCGACGAGGGCCTGCGCATCCGGCTGCAGCCGGGACTCACGGTGCGTCAGGCCAACGCGCGGCTGGCCCGGCACGGGCGCCGGCTCGGCCCCGACCCCGCGAGCGAGAGCGCCTGCACCATCGGCGGGCTCGTCGCCAACAACTCCAGCGGCATGAACTGCGGCACCCGGGACAACGCCTACCGCACCATGGAGTCGCTGCAGTTCGTGCTGCCCTCGGGCACCGTCGTCGACACCGCCGCACCCGACGCGGACGCCGCCCTGCGCGCCCACGAGCCCGACCTGCACGCCGGGCTGCTCAGGCTGCGCGACCGGGTCCGCGGCTCGGCCGCCTCACGCGCCACCATCGAGCGGCTGTTCGCGATGAAGAACACCATGGGCTACGGGCTCAACTCGTTCCTCGACCACACCGACCCCGCCGACATCCTCGCCCACCTGATGATCGGCAGCGAGGGCACCCTCGGCTTCGTCGGCGAGGCCGTCTTCCGCACCGTCCCCCTGCTGCCGCACACCGCCACCGGCCTGCTGATCCTGCCGGGCCTCGCCGAGGCGACCGACGCCCTGCCCGCGCTGCTGGCCGCCGGCGCCCGCACCGCCGAACTCCTCGACGCCGCCTCCCTGCGCGTCGCACAGCAGGCCGCCGACCCCGTCGAGGAACTGCGCGGGCTGCGCGTGGAGCGCCACGCCGCCCTGCTGGTGGAGTTCGCCGAGGACAGCGCCGAGGCGCTCGACGCGACCGTCGCCGCCGCCCGGCCCGTCCTGGACCGGCTGCCCGCCGTCACCGGGGCCGCGCTCACCCGCGACGCCGCGGTCCGCGGCCGCCTCTGGCACCTGCGCAAGGGCCTGTACACGGCCGTCGCCGGAGCACGCCCCGCCGGGACGACCGCGCTCCTGGAGGACATCGCGGTGCCCATGGAGCGGCTCACCGGCACCTGCGAGGGGCTGATCGGCCTCTTCGACCGGTACGGCTACCAGGACGCGGTCATCTTCGGCCACGCCCGCGACGGGAACCTGCACTTCATGCTCACCCAGGACTTCGACACCCGCGCCGAGACCGAGCGCTACGCCCGCTTCACCGACGCCATGGTCGACCTGGTCCTGGACGCCGGCGGCACCCTGAAGGCCGAGCACGGCACCGGCCGCGCCATGGCCCCCTTCGTCCACCGCCAGTACGGCGACGAGCTGTACGAGGTCATGCGCGAGCTGAAGCGGCTGTGCGACCCCCACGACGTCCTCAACCCCGGCGTGCTCCTGACCGACGACCCGGCCGCGCACCTGCGTGACCTGAAGAGCGTCCCCGCGGTCGACCCGGCCGTGGACGCGTGCGTGGAGTGCGGCTACTGCGAGCCGGTCTGCCCGACCGCCGACGTCACCACCACGCCCCGGCAGCGCATCGCCCTGCAGCGCGAGATCGCCCTGGCCACCGCCGCGGGCGACGAGGAACGCCGCCGCACCCTGGAGGCGGACTACGCCTACGCGGCCGTCGACAGCTGCGCGGCCGACAGCCTCTGCGTGACCGCGTGCCCCGTCACGATCGACACCGGCGCGGTCATGAAGCGCCTGCGCGCGCGGCGCCACAGCTCCACCGCCCAGCGCCTGGGCGACACCACGGCCCGGCACTGGGGGAGCGCGGTCACCGGGGAGCGCGCGGCCCTCAACACCGCCCATGTCCTGCCCGCCCCGGTCCTGCGCGGCGCCACCGGCGCGGTCCGCAGGCTGGGGGCGACGGAGCTGGTGCCCACCTGGTCCGGCGACATCCCGCGCGGTGGCCCGGCCCGCCCGGCCCCCCGACGCCCCGAAGGGGCGCGGGCGGTGTTCTTCGCCGCCTGCATCGGCAGCGTCTTCGCCCCCGAAGGGGACTCCGGCGGCGCGGCCGCCGCCTTCCTGCGGCTGTGCGAACGCGCCGGCGTCCAGGTCACGGTCCCCGACGGCCTGACCGGCCTGTGCTGCGGCACGCCGTGGCAGTCCAAGGGCTACACCGACGGGCACCGCACCATGGCCGGCCGGACCCTGGAAGCCCTGTGGGAGGCCAGCGACGGCGGGCGGCTGCCGGTCGTGTGCGACGCCTCCTCCTGCACCCACGGTCTCGAGCAACTGGCCGACACCCTCGCGGAGTCCGAGCGCGCCCGCTACTCGGCACTGCGGTTCGTCGACAGCGTCGCCTTCACCGCCGAGCACCTGCTTCCCGCCCTGCCCGCTGCGCGCCGCACGGGCTCCCTGGCCCTGCACCCCACCTGCTCCACCGTCCACCTGGGCATCGACGCCGCCCTGCGCCAGGTCGCGGCCGCGGTCAGTGACAAGGTCACCGTCCCCGACAACTGGGGCTGCTGCGCCTTCGCCGGGGACCGCGGCCTGCTCCATCCCGAGGTCACCCGGTCCGCGACGGCCGCCCAGGCGGCGGAGATCACCGCGGGCGCCTTCGACGCGTACGCCTCGTGCAACCGCACCTGCGAGATGGGCATGACCCGCGCCACCGGCCGCCCCTACCGGCACGTACTGGAACTGCTGGACGAGGCGACCGCCTGACGGGACGGGCTCAGTGCCCGCCCAGCCCCGGCAGGCACGTCCCGTCCGCGGTACGCCCGACCACCTCGGCGTCCGCCTTCCCCGTACCGTCCACGGAGCCGTTGACGCAGACCCGCCCCTCGCCACCGCCGACCAGCACGTCGCGCAGAGGGTCGAAGCGGGCACCCCTCAGCTCGATCTGATCGGGCGTCAGCGACAGGGCCCGCGCCGCCGCCGCGCGCAGGGCGTCCTGCGAGGTGCCCGAGGCCGCCAGCTTCGTCAGGGCCGCTGCCAGGGCTTCGGCCTTCGGCGCCGCCTGCCGCCGCTGCTCCTCGGTGATCGGCAGGGGACTGCGGAAGGCGTGGTTCTCCGCCACCCGCTGGTTCCAGTCGAAGGTGATGCACGGCGAGGGATCCGCCTGCGGTGCCTCCGGCGGCGGGCAGAAGCCCTTCCCCGCGCGGTCGCGGCCCCCCGCCCCGGGAGTGGCGGCCGGATCGGCGCACCCCGCGAGGGCGACCGCGAGCAGGACCAGTCCGAGCGTGCCGGCGAAGCGGCGGCGAGCGTATGTCATGTCTCGATCATGGCAGGGGGTGTGAGCGCGGCGCCGGGCGGGCCCGCGTCACGCCGTCCCGTCCGCGCCGTCGTCGGACTCGTCCCATCCGTCCTCGTCCTCTTCGGGAAGCCGGGCGTCCACCCATCCCGCATTGAGCACCAGCCGGGAGGTCCGGTGCACCGTCAGGAAGCCGATCGGGCCGATGAACTCGGCGCGCACGCGCCTGGCCGTGGACGCGGGTACGCCCGCGGCCGTGACGCCGATCGCGGTGACGGCGGCCGAGCGGTAGCCCAGGGCGCCGAAGGCGGCCGTCACCGTCTGCCCCGCTGCGGAGAACACGGTCTCCTCGCTCTGCCGCAGCGCCCGGCCCGCCCATTCCACGGTCAGCGCGTTGACCGCGCGCACCGTCCTCGCGTCTCCCATGACCGGCGATCATGGCAGCGTCGTCCTCCGACGCCAACCGGGTTTCCCACAAGCTCAAATGCGGCTCAAGGGGGAGGGACAAGCCACTGTCCCGGGGCTACGATGCAGGTCAAGTAGCTGTTGACACATGGGGGAGAGCTGCTGTGGTCGAACTCGGGATTCTTCTGTTCGCGCTCGTGTCCTGCGTGACGTTTCTGGTCGTCAAGCTCCTGCGCCGCAGCAACCGCCGCACCGAGAACGCCGACGGCCTGCTCATCGAGCAGGCCCGCCGCCGGCAGGCCACCGACGACCGTTGGACGTACAACTCGGCGTCCGTGCACAACGCCCCTCTCACTCACGACCCGAACGCGTTCCGCCCCTGACGGGCCGACCGCGGTCGGCCAGAGGCCGGAACGCCGGTGACACTGCTTCAGCGCACCGGCTCGTCATCGGGGTCGGCCGGCTTCGGGCCGGGCGGCGTGAAGCACGCCGTTATCGTCTTGCCGTGGTGCTGGGCGTGCGTCTGCCAGTGGTCGGCGAGACCGTCCACGAGGGCCAGCCCGCGCCCGCCGGTGGCGTCCACGCCGGCGTCGCGCGGCGCGGGCACCGTGTCGTCGTCATCGTGGACGCTGACGTGCAGGCACCGGCTGTCCCAGGTGAGGACGACCTCGGCGTCGCTGTGTGCGTGGACGTGCGCGTTGGTGATGAGCTCCGACACGGCCAGCAGGATGTCGTCCACCGTGCCCGGCGCGTCCTTCGTCCAGTCCAGGGCGGCGAGATGGTCCCGCGTCCACCTGCGGCCGGCCCTCACCCCGCCGGACACGGGGAACGAGCGCGCCCAGCCGACGGCCCTCAATGATGCGTCGGTCATCGCAGTGCTCCCTTCTGCTCCCTGACGGCACAGGTACGCCTACCCCGCCCGCCGTCGCCCATGACGGCGCGAACGGAGGGGACGCCCGCGGACGAGGTGCTCGCCGCGGTCGCCCGTAGACGGCGCAGGTCCCGGACACCCGACGGTGTCCGGGACCTGCGGGTCGGGAGTGTCCCCTACACCTCGCCGCGCCAGGAACCGCTTTCCATGCCGCGGGCCTCGATGTACGCCTTGAAGCGCTTGAGGTCGCCCTTGGCCTGGCGCCTGACGACGCCGAGCTTGTCGGCCACNGTNNCGGCCACGCCGTGCGGCTCGTGGTCGAGCTGCAGCATCACCTTGGTGTGCCGGTCGTCCAGGCGGTGGAAGGTGACCACCCCCGCCTGGTGCACGTCACCGCCGACCGTGGCCCAGGCGACCCTCTCGTCGGGGATCTGCTCGCTGATCCGGGCGTCGAACTCGCGCGTGACGCCGTCGACCTTGGCGACCCAGTGCGTCAGGGTCGGTGTGCGCTGCTCGATCCGTTCCACCCCCTCCATGAACCGGGGGAACTCCTCGAACTGCGTCCACTGGTTGTACGCCGTCGTGACCGGCACCGCGACCTCGACAGACTCCTCAACCGTCGACATGTGCCCACCTTCCGGGTCGGCATCCGCTTCGGGATGCGGCGTCCTTCGCCTCGTGGCCCGCGCCTGCCCGAACGGGTCGGTGCCAAACGGCGCCGCCTGAACCAGCCTTCGGACCCGTACGAGCGTCCCCGCCGTGGAGCCACGGCGGGGACCCTCGTGCGGCGGCGGTTCAGACGGCGGCGCGGGTGCGCTGCTTGGCGGCGCTGATGACGTCAGGGCGCCCGCGGTGCTGCCGCTCGTAGTCCATGGCCTGCCGGGCCATCAGCGGTTCGGCTCCGCGCAGCCGCGCGGTGATCTGATCCGGGCTCATGGTGTCGTAGCCGGGCCAGGGCTGGTTGCCGCGCAGGTTCTCGATGGCGTTGAGGATGCCGACCCGGTCGCCGTGCTCCCGTTCGTAGTCCTCGATCATGGAGAGGTCCGCCTGCGAGAACAGGCGCAGCCGCTGGATGATCTCGGCGACGGGCAGCCGGTCGTAGTCCGCCAGCGGCAGGTCCACGGTGCGGGCCAGCGGCGCGTGGGCCCTCGGGGCCTTCGCGGCCGGGCGCTCGGCGTCCCCGGCGGGACGGGCCGTCGACTGCCCGCCCTGCCCTCCGCCCGTCCAGACGGCCTGCAGGCGCTGGGCGGTGGCGCGCAGCGTGCGGACGGCGACGTCGGCGATGCCGGCCGCACCGTGGGGGTGGTGGCCGTCGCCGGCCGCCGTGGTGGCCAGCGCCAGCGCCTGGTCCTCGACGCTGGACTCCAGCTCGCGCAGGAGCTGTTCGTCCTGCCGGCGCAGCGTGCTCAGCAGCGCGGCGGCGCGGTCGTCCTGGGCGAGGGTGGCGATGCTCTCGCCGGCGCGGCAGGCGGCGAGCGCCCGCGCGGTGGCGGTGTACTCGTCCTCGGTGTTCCTGAGCAGTTGGCGCTCGTCGGCGTGCGCCCCTCCCGGCAGGATCCCGCGGACCATGCGGGCGCCGATGTGCAGGGGCGCCATCGCCGTGTGGAACGCGCCCGCCGACGCGGTGCGGACCATGTCGCCGGTGTCCCGGATCAGGTGGCGCGGGCGCATGTCCCGGACGTGGGTGTCGATGCGGGCGATGTGGTGCCGGGTCTGGGCGGCATGACGTTCCAGGGTCTGCCGATGGGGACCGGCCGGGGTGACGGCCATGTCGGCCCGGAACCGGTCGACCACCGCGGCGTGTGCCTCCCGCACATCCTCGAGCGCGGGTATGAGCGCATCCGTCGTCAAAGTCATGCCTGCTCCCTTGTGGGGGTTCGTGGCGGCAGCGAAGGCCGCCCTGCCGTGCGGCGGGCCCGCCGGGGTGGGCGGGCACCGGCACCAGCGTGGGCGACGCGGAGGAAGATCGCCCGGCGGGGGACCGGGGGCCGGGGCGTGTTCCGGCCCCCGGTCCCGGTCCGGGCGGACGGCCGAGGGGCGCCCTGGCCGGCGGACCCGTTAGACCGTCCAGGTGAAGGGCTGCCCGATGCGGCGCGTCCGGCGGGGCCCTCGGACGTGGCGGCGGCCGCCGTCACGGGGACGGCGGCCGCCGGTGCTCGTACCGGACGAGGGGGAGTCAGCCCGAGGCCAGGCGCCTCGCAGCCTCCGCGATGTGGGTGCGGGAGATGCCGGCGGCGTCCATGAGTTCCTCCGTCGTGCCGGAGCCGGGCAGGTCGCGGACGGCCAGGTGCGCGAAGGCCGGCCCCTGGCGCCGTGCGGCGAGGGCCGACAGGACGGCCTCGCCCAGGCCGCCCTCGGGGTGGTGGTCCTCGGCGACGACGAGGGCACCGGTGTCGCGGGCGGCGCGCGCGAGGGCGTCGGCGTCGACGGGCTTGACCGAGTACAGGTCGATCACCCGGGCCGCCATGCCCTCGCCGGCCAGTGCGTCCGCCGCCGCCAGGCACTCGTGCAGCGTGACCCCGGCCCCGACGAGTGTGACCTCGTCGGCACCGGACTGCCGCAGGGTCTTGGAACCGCCCACCGGGAAGGACTCGTCCGGCCCGTACAGGACGGGATACGCCCCGCGCGTGGTGCGCAGGTACGAGATGCCGTCGAGGTCGGCCTGGGCCGCCGTCAGCGCGGCCGCGGACGTGGCGTCGCTGGGGTAGAGCACCGTGGAGCCGTGGACGGCGCGCATCATCGCCAGGTCCTCGACGCCCATCTGCGACGGCCCGTCCGCACCGATCTCCACGCCGCAGTGGCTGCCCGACAGGGCCATCGAGATCTGCGAGATGGCCGCCATGCGGATGAAGTCGTGGGCCCGCGTGAGGAAGGCGGCGAACGTCGCGGCGTACGGACGGTAGCCGCGCACGGCCATGCCCACGGCAGAGGCGATCATCTGCTGCTCGGCGATGTACGTCTCGAAGTAGCGGTCGGGGTAGGCCTTGCCGAAGTCCTCCGCGTGCGTGGAGTTGCCGACCTCGGCGTCCAGCACCACGACGTCGGGGCGGACGCCCACCGCCACGAGCGCCTTGCCGAAGGCGACCCGGGTGGCGACCTCGTCCCCGATCTGGAAGCGCGGCAGGTCCAGGCGGGCCGGCGCCGTCGTCGGCGGGCGCGGCGCGGCGTCGGGCGGCCGCGGGCCGCGGACGGTGAGGTGGCGTACGCCGCCGAGTTCCGCGATGGCGTGCTCCGCGAGGTCCGGCGGCAGCGGCTTGCCGTGCCAGCCCTCGTGGTCGGCGACCTCCGGGACGCCCTGGCCCTTGACGGTCCTGGCCACGATGACGGTGGGCGCCTGCCCGTCGGCGGCGGTGGTCAGCGCCCGGTCGACGGACTGCAGGTCGTGGCCGTCGACGACCAGGGCGCGGCAGCCGAAGGCCTCGATGCGGCGGGCGTACGCCTCGGTGTCCCACTGCAGTTCCGTGGGGCCGCGCTGGCCGAGCCGGTTGACGTCGACGATCGCCACGAAGTTGGGCAGTTGACGCTGGCCGGCCTTGTCGAGGGCCTCCCAGACCGAGCCCTCGGCCATCTCGCTGTCGCCGCACAACACCCAGACCCGGTACGGCTCGTGCTCCAGGTCGCGTCCCGCGGTGGCGATGCCCACGCCGTAGGCGATGCCCTGGCCCAGCGATCCGGTCGCCACGTCCACCCAGGGAAGGACGGGCGTGGGGTGGCCCTGCAGGCGCGCTCCGAACGTGCGGTACGTCGTCATGAGTTCGTGCTCGTCGACGGCGCCCGCGGCGTGGAACATCGCGTACAGCAGGGGAGAGGCGTGTCCCTTGGAGAAGATCAGGTGGTCGTTGGCGGGGTTCTTCGGCTGCTGCCAGTCGTAACGGAGATGACGGGCCATCAGCACGGCCATCAGGTCGGCGGCGGACAGGCTGGAGGTGGGGTGGCCCGAGCCGGCCGAGGTGCTGGCCCGCACGGAGTCCACTCGGAGCTGCTGGGCGAGTTCGAAGACCTGTTCCAGGTCGCTGTCGGGCCCGATCGGGCGGGCGGCGGCTTTCTGGTCCGTCATGACGGATTCCCTCTTCGTACGGAGGATTCTTCGTACCTGATGCCTGCTACCCACCGGTTCGGGTGGCACTCGTCTCGGCCGGCCGGCGTCAGCGCAGGAGTCCGCGGCGCGAACGCCGCCACCTGACCCCGACGAAGACCAGGTCGATCACGAGTACGACGATGCCGATGATCAGCAGGTAGAACAGACCGTCGGTGACCACGCCGATGAGGCCGAGGACGACGGCCGCCAGAAGCAGGAAGAGAAAGAGCGCCATGGCCGGACACCTCCCCGATGCGACGTGGTGCGCTCAGCGCCGGGCGAGTTTGCGTTCGCCGCCGGCGCCCGGGTGGTAGGCCATGTCGTAGTACTGGAAGATCTCCCCTTCCTGCTCGACGGGCAGGACGTCGTCCGTCCCGATGGACGGAGCCTTCTTCACCAGTCCCTTGGACAGGGCGACCTGGACGTAGCCGGGCCCGACGACCGCCTCGTCGAGGGGGACGAACACCAGCCGCTGCCGCGTGGGCAGCCCGGTGCGCACCGTCGCCATGGAGGGCTCGTCGGTGGCGGTGTCGACGTAGACCGCCTCCAGCGCGCCGATCTTGTGACCCTTGGGGTCGATGACGTCGCGGTCGCGCCACTCGCGGATATCGGCTGAATGGATCATGAGCTGCTCCTCGGTGGAGCGCCGGACTGGCGCCGTGCCCCGGCGCGGTCGCCGGGACCGCCCTGGCCGGACCGTCGCAGGTGAGTGCGTTCCTGCTCGTTTTCTCATGCTACGTCCGGAACCCGGATCCGGCCGGGGCGCAGGCCTTCGCGGAAACCGTGGCCGTCCACGGACGGCTGGACGTGCCGGCCGCCACTCGCGGGCGCCGTTTGAGGCCGCCGGGGGCGGCAACGCGACCCCTGGGGGGTGAGTTCGCCGGCCGACCGGCCCCGGAGGCTGTGATGGAAGCCGTCATGGAAGTCGTGGAAGAGGACCCCTACCGTTTCCGCATCACCCGGCGCGCGCGGATGCGCGTGCCCGGTGTCGTGTTCGCCTCGCGCGACCTGCTGAGCCACGCCGAGAAGGCCCTGGAACAGGTCGTCAACGTCGCGGCGCTGCCGGGCATCGTCGGAGCGTCGTACGCCATGCCCGACGTCCACTGGGGCTACGGGTTCCCCATCGGAGGGGTGGCCGCGACCGACGTCGCCGACGGCGGCGTGGTCTCCCCCGGCGGGGTGGGCTTCGACATCTCCTGCGGCGTACGCCTGCTGGCCGCCGACTGCGACCGCGCGGCGATCGGACCCGCCCTGCCCGCGATCATGGACGGACTGGGCCAGGACACGCCGCGCGGCGCGGTCACCGGAGCCGTCTGGCACCTGGGCAGCGACCGCCTGCTGGAACGCGTGCTGGCGGGCGGGTCCCGCTACGCCGTGGAGGAGGGGCACGGCGAGGACGGCGACCTGCGCCGCTGCGAGGACGGCGGGGCGGTGGCCGACGCGGACACCGGCCAGGTCGGCGCACGCGCCCGCGAACGCGGCCTCGGGCAGGTCGGCAGCCTCGGCTCGGGCAACCACTTCCTGGAGGTCCAGGAGGTGGCCGAGGTCTACGACGAGCCGGTCGCCGCCGCCTTCGGCCTCGCGCTCGGCCAGGTCTGCGTGATGATCCACTGCGGTTCCCGGGGACTGGGCCACCAGATCTGCTCCGACCACGTGCGCGCGATGGACCGTGCGATGCGGCGCTACGGCATCGAGGTCCCCGACCGGCAGCTCGCCTGCGTCCCCGTCGACTCGCCCGAGGGCCGCGCCTACCTCGGCGCGATGGCCGCCGCCGCCAACTACGCCCGGGCCAACCGCCAGCTGCTGGGCGAGCTGTCCCGCCGCGTCTTCCGCCGCGAGGCGGGCGTCCCTCTCACGCTCGTCTACGACGTGTCCCACAACCTGGCCAAGATCGAGGAGCACGAGGTGGACGCGGCGCCGCGCACCCTGTGCGTCCACCGCAAGGGCGCCACCCGGGCGCTTCCGCCCGGCCACCCGGACCTGCCCGCCGACCTTCGCGGCGTCGGCCAGCCCGTGCTCATCCCCGGCACCATGGGCACCTGCTCCTACGTCCTCACCGGAGTCCCCCGAGGTGCGGCGTTCCACTCGACCTGCCACGGGGCCGGCCGCGAGAAGAGCCGGCACCAGGCCGCGCGCGGGGTCAGCGGCAGGGAGCTGCGGGCGCGGCTCGAGGCCCGCGGGATCGCCGTGCGCGCCTCGTCCTGGCGCGGCCTCGCCGAGGAGGCGCCGGAGGCGTACAAGGACGTCTCGGCGGTGGTCGAGGCCAGCGAGGGCGCCGGACTGTGCCGCAGGGTCGTCCGCCTGGTGCCCCTCGGTGTGGTGAAGGGGTAGCCACGCCCCGGAGGACCGGTCGGACGTCTCAGACGTCGACCGTGGCCGCGCAGGTCCACCCGTACGGGCCGGGCGCCAGGTGGAGCTCGCCCAGCGAGACGGCCTTCGGCACCGCGCCGACGACCTCGACCGACGCGACGTCGGCCACCGCCATCCGTACGTCCAGCCCGCCGCCGTCGTCGTCCGACTCGGCCTCGACGTCGACGGGCACCTCCCCGTGCACCTCGAGCCGGAAGATGACCTCGTCGAGGAGGTCGGCCAGCAGATCGTCGTCGGGGGCCTCCGCCACCGGCACCCGCCGTACGCACGCGGGCCGCACCCCGGCGACGTCCGCGAAGCACTCGACCAGCCCCATCACCGCCTCGACCAGGCACTGCTCCCTGGTCGGCGCCCACGCCTCGATCCGCACATCGGCGGTGTGCGGCACCGTACGGTGCCCGCCCGCCTCCGCTCCGCCGCCGCCGTAGGTCTCGTCCACCATGAGGAACGCCTGCCCGGTTCGCGCGGCCTCAAGGGTCCGGCGGCCCGCCGTCAGCTCTTGACGGCCCGCAGGACCACGAACTTCGGATTCGACGCGACGACCTCGCAGTTCCCGAAGAGCCGCCGCAGGCGCACGTGGTAGCCGAGGTGCCGGTTGCCGACGACCAGCAGTTCGCCCCCGGTCCGCAGCGCGGACCGGGCGGTGACGAACATGCGCTGGGCGGTCGCGGCGGTGACCGCCTGGTGGGAGTGGAACGGCGGGTTGTTGAGGACGAGGTCGGCCCCCTCGGGCCGGACGGCGTCCACGGCGTCGGCCGCGTCCCCGACGAGGAACCGGGCCCTGCCCCCGGGGCCCGCGTTGTCGCGGAAGGTCCGCTCGGCGGAGGCGACCGCCTGGTGCGACTCGTCGACGAACAGCACGTCTGCGTCGTGGTTCGCCAGGGCGACCGCGGTGCCGACGACACCGTTGCCGCAGCCCAGGTCGACCACGCGGTCCGGGCCCTTGCGGTCCGGAAGGTGCTCGAGCAGGAAGCGGGTGCCGATGTCGAGGCGGTCGGCGCAGAACACGCCCGCGTGGTTGGTGACGGTACGGCCGGACACCGGCCCGATGCCGTCGGGCAGCGCGTACCGCAGCGGCCACGGGTTCGTCCCGCGGGCCGCCGCCGGATCGGGCGTGCTGAAAATCAGCCGCGCCTTGCGCACCGCCGGCGAGGTACGGGTCGGCCCGACGATCCGCTCGAACAGCCGCAGCGTGGATGTGTGGATCTCGGTGACCATGCCCGTACCCAGGACGACGGTGTCCGGGTGGAGCGCGGGCGCCAGCCGGTGCAGCTGGTCCTCCAGCAGGGCGAGGCTCTTGGGCACCCGGACCAGCAGCACGTCGATGCGTGCGGGAGGCTCGTCGCGCGTGGTCAGCAACCGCACCTCGGCGTCCGGCACATTGCGGCGCAGGTTCGCGCGCGTGGCCTGCTGCCCGAGGTGGGAGTCCGTGATCTGCGCGGGACGGTACGCGGCCAGCGCCGTCGCCAGCGCCCCCCAGCGGTCGCCCAGGACGACGGTCGTGCCCGTCAGGTCCGTGCCCGTCTCGGCGACGTGCCGCAGAAGGTAGTCGTCGGCGGCGTCCCACGCCCGCAGCGTCTCGCGCGGCTCCGCGGGGAATCGGGTCAGTTCGAGTGCGCCCCACGGCGTGCTGAAGAGGTTCATCGCCCCCTCAGGGTACGGGCTGCGCGCGCCGCCCCAGGCTGCGGGCTCCGAGGCCGCCGCCGGCAACGGCGACGCGGGCCGGCGGTACGGCCGGCAGGCCGGTGAGGTCGCGCGGGCCCCGTCACGCGGCCGGTGGGTGCGCGCGGTCGCGGCGCACCCACCGACGCGAGGGGATCAGCCCTGGGCGGCGTTCTGCACCATCTCGGCGAACGTGGTGACGTCCTTGGCCGGGGGAACCTTGATCGCGGAGGTCTTGCCGTAGCCGGAGTAGCCGATCGTCAGCTTGGCCGGGCCCTTGGCGGTCTTACCGGACTCCACGGTCTGCACGGCGAGGTCGTCGGCGCCGATCCACGCCTCGATCTTGACGGTGTTCTTGAGGCCGGTGGTCTGCAGTTCCTTGACGTACGCGTCGCGCTCGTCCTTGCTGATGAGATCGAGGACGGCGGTGTCCGCGGCGAGCTTCTTGATGTCCACCGTGCCCGTGTAGTGGGTCGCCTCGGCGCCGGCGACCTGCTCCGTACCGGCCTTGGTGAGGTCCCCCGCGGTGGACAGGGCGGCGAGGGCCGCGGCGGGCCCGTGCGGCAGGTCGGCGGCCGGGTTGTCCTCCGCGGAGCCGCCGTCGAGCTTGAGCCACTTCTTGCCGCCCGCGGCCTCGGCCATCTCCCCCTCGACGGGGAGGTACACGCCGCCGTCGGCCATCGTCATGTGCACCTTGCCGTCCGGGCCCGCCATGTCCTGCAAGTCGGGGTCGGAAGCGGCGTCCACGCTGAGCTCTGCCCCTTCGGAGCCCTTCTCCCAGCTCAGCGTGCCCTCGGCCTTGGTGTTGCCCTCCGCCGGATCGATGGAGTCGACGCTGACCTTCGCGGAGGCCTGCTGCTCCACCGCCTTGGTGGCGTTCCGCAGCGCCTCGACGGGGGTGACCTCCTTCTTCTCCGGCGTGGCGGAGCCCTGCGTCGACCCGGACTTCGGCGCGGCGTCCTCGCCGGAGTCACCACAGGCCGCGAGACCGAGCGCGAGCGTGCCGGTCGCAGCGGTGATCGCCACAAGGCGACGAATACGCATGAAAAGTTCCCCCCTGGGGGTAAAAATCTGTACAACGATCAACGGCCCTGCACGATACAGCAACCTGCGGACACTCGAACGATCAGGCGGTCCGGCATGATCAGGGCATGCCTTTGATCGACGTCGTGAAGGTGACATCACCTGCTGAGGAGACCGACGCCGTCGTGACCGCGGCCAACGAGTCGCTGACGGGCGGCGGTGGCGTGGACGGCGCCATCCACCGGGCGGCGGGTCCGCGACTGGCACAGGCGGGTGCCGCCATCGGTCCCTGCCCACCGGGAGATGCGATGGCGGCGCCCGCCTTCGGCCTCGGACCGCGGGTCAGGCACGTGATCCACGCGGGCGGTCCATGGGGGAAGGCGGCGACCAGGGAGAGGCCGAGGTCCTCGCCCCCTGTTACCGCCGCTGCCTGGAGGTCGCCGACGAACTCGGGGCGGCGAGCGTCGAGTTCCCCGCGATCGCCACGGGCGTCGTGGCCCGCCGCCGCGGCCTCCGGGCCGGACTGCCCGGCCGGCATCGTCACCCAGGCCGCGAACCCGTCCCGCGAGCCGACCTCGTCGGACGGCCCCAGCCCGAAGCCGTCCTCGTGCCGGCCGGGCCCCCACCCGTCGTGGGGCTCGAGCCAGGCGGAGTGCAGACGGACGGTGGGCGCGACCAGTTCGGGCAGGCAGGAGAGGACGATATCCGCGTGCGGTTCTCGAACGGCCGTCCGCCCTCGTCGGAAAAATCGGGTGTGTGTGCGCACCGAGCACTGCTAATTTCTGTGACGTGCCGAAGCTCAATCAGATCATCGCCGTGGAAAAGGGCGTCAAGTCCAAGTCCCTCCAGGAACTGACCCAGGCCCATCACGACGTCCAGAAGCCCGCGCTGCTCGCCGGGATCTCGCGGACGTACCAGCCCAAGGACGAGGAGGGCGAGCAACTGCCCCCGGAGTCCACCCGGGTCCAGGTGAAGGCCGAGGACGTCCTGCACGCGGTCGGGGGCACCCTGACGCGGCTCTTCGACGTGACGGCGACCAAGGACTGGGCCAACCGGACCGCGGCCGCGGACGTGGTGGTCGACGGGCGGGTGCTCCTCGCGCAGGTCCCCGTCCCGTACCTGCTGTTCCTGGAGAAGCAGCTCACCGACCTGCACACGTTCGTGCGCAAGCTGCCGGTCCTCGACGCGTCGGAGTCGTGGAACCCGGACCCGTCGACGGACTGCTGGAAGACCGACCCGGTCCGGACGATCCGCACCAGGAAGGTGCCGCGCAACCACGTGAAGGCCGAGGCCACGGAGAAGCACCCGGCGCAGGTCGAGGTGTACTACGAGGACGTGCCCGTCGGGTACTGGACGACCGTGAAGTTCTCCGGCGCGCTGCCGGCGCGCCGCGTGAACGAACTGCTCGGCAGGGTCGAGAAGCTGCAGCAGGCCGTCAAGTTCGCCCGCGAGGAGGCCAACGGCGCGGACGTCGCCGACCAGCGCGTGGGCGAGTCGGTCTTCGGCTACCTGTTCGGGTAGCCTCATCAACGCCCCCCGTGAGAGCGGGGGGTGCGCCGAGAGCGCAAGCTGAAACTGACGTTGAAGCTGACCAGGGGTATCAGTGGGGGTTCGAATCCCTCTCCCGGCACCACGTGCCGGGGTGGCCCAACCGGTAGAGGCAGCCCCGTTAATCTCAGACTCTCGCTCCAGTCTCAGCATTCGCCGCCGAACACCGGATCGACCGAGCGCGGACGATCATCGACGGATGGGGGTTCGATTCCCCTCTGCGCCTCTTCGCGGCGCGGTAGTTCAAAGGTAGAACACGTCGATCTCAGAATGATCCGCGACTCTTAAACGCCGCCGGTGTGCGCAATTGGGTGGCACCTCAGGAGCCCGGGTAGCTGGATACCGCTCCCGGGCTCCGTCACCTCTGCGTCCATCCGGGGGGCCGTGTGTGATGGACGACGGCGCCCGGAACACGGTGAGCGCAAGGCTTCAGCGGCGTCCCCAGGCCAGCAAGGCCGCGTGCGGCAGCGTGAGCATGCCGTCGGCGTCGGTGAACTCCTCGCTGAACCTGAGGAAGTGTCTCTCGATCGCGGACCGTGTCCCCGAGGACTGACTCTGCACGAGGTGTCCGGAGAACGCCACGCCGGCCGCGGGACCGCTCCACCATTCGTCGACAGTGGTCCGATGGTCACACCGGAGCGTCTCGCAGCCGGTCTCCCGCAAGCCGGCCGAGCGGAGGAGATCGGTCAGGCCCTCCTCGTCACGTGGGAAGTCCTCCTCGGGCGCGAGCGCCGGCAAGTGGGCCGGCCGGACAGCGCCGGCGGCCCGGATCGCACGGCTGAGCAGGTCCTGCCCTGCCGCAGGAGGCACAGGTCAGATCGTGAGCGCGATCCAGCCGTCCGGCCGCACCACGCGTCGCAGTTCGCCCATCGCGCGCCGGGGCCGGCCCACGTGGTCCGTCGTGGACGCGGGGACGCTGTCGGCGTCGTCTACTCGGGGCCGGTGGCGGCCGGGACTGCAACGGTGAGGCGGGCGGCGGGGGGACGGCGGAGCCGGAACGGGCGTGGGGGCTTGTGACGAAACCGTGGCGCGCGACAACGTTGTCAGTTGATCCGGTCATGACTATAGCGGCCCAGGAGGCAACGTTGTCAAGGGAGTTGGCGTGCGGCGGAGGCGGTCTTCCGGGACACCGGTGGGGCGCGTTACTGTCCCCGCGGCTTGTGTGACCGTGGCGCGCGACCCGTCCGTGAGAAGAAGGGCCGCGTCATGCGCTTGCGTCCGACGTCCGTGCTGCTGGCCGCCGTCCTGGCGGTCGGCGGCGCCACTCCCGCCCTCGCGGCGCCCGCCGCGCCGCCACCCGATCTCGTGCAGGACCCCACCTCCTACGTCGACCCCCTGATCGGCACCAGGAACGGCGGCAACGTCTTCCCCGGCGCCGTCATGCCGCAGGGCATGCTGTCCTGGAGCCCCGAGACCACCGGCGGCGACGCCACCCGCACCACGGCGCCCGGCGGTTACCACTACGACACCCCCCGCGTCCGGGGCTTCAGCCTCACCCACATGTCGGGCACCGGCTGTGCGGGCGGCAGCGGCGACATCCCGTTCCTCCCGTACGCCGGGGAGGTCACCACCTCGCCCGCCGCGGACACCAAGGACGCCGTCTACGCCGCCGACTTCAAGCACGCCGACGAGACCGCCGAGCCCGGCCGCTACAAGGTCGGCCTGTCCTCCGGCGTCACCGCGGACCTGACGGCCACCACGCGGACGGGCTCCGGCCGTTTCACCTATCCCGCGGACAAACCGGCCTCCCTGCTGATCCGCACCGCCAACTCCGAGGTCGGGTCCACGGACTCGACCGTGACCATCGACCCGAAGACCCGTACCGTCTCCGGCTCCGTCACCTCCGGGAACTTCTGCGGCTACCTCGATCCGGAGGGCCGCCGCTCCTACTACACCCTCTACTTCACCGCCCGCTTCGACCGCGCCTTCAAGGCGACCGGCACCTGGCAGGACGACAAGGTGAGCCCCGGAGCCACCAGCGCCTCCGGCGGCACCGGCGGCTTCGCCGATGGCGGGAACCCGGTTCCCGGCAAGGGCGCGGGCGGCTGGGTGGAGTTCGCGCCCGGCGGCGGACCGGTGAACGTCAAGGTCGGCATCTCGTACGTCAGCCAGGCCGGCGCCGCCGCCAACCTCGCCGCGGAGAACCCCCGGCACCGCTCCTTCGACGCCGTACGGGACGCGGCCCGCCGCGCGTGGCGCGAGCGGCTGGGCGCGATCAAGGTCGGCGGCGGCACGGACGCCGAGCGCACCACCTTCTACACCGCGCTGTACCACGCGATGATGCACCCCAACGTCATCAGCGACAGCGACCGCAGATACCGGGGCAGCGACGGCGAGGTCCACACGGTCGCCCGCGGCCACCAGGCCCAGTACGGCACCTTCTCCGGCTGGGACGTCTACCGCTCCCAGGTCCAGCTGCTCACCCTGCTGAGCCCGCGCACCGGCTCCGACATCGCCCAGTCGCTGTACGAGTTCGCCCGGCAGAACGGCGGCGTCTGGGACCGCTGGCTGCACGGCGCGTCCGGCACACACGTCATGAACGGCGACCCGTCGCCCGCCGCCCTCGCCGGGATCCGGGCCTTCGGCGGAACGGACTTCGACCTGCGCGGCGCGCTGGACTCCCTGGTGAAGGCCGCGACCGTGCCGACCGAGCGCGATCTTTCGCCGGCGGGCAAGCCCATCCTCTCCGTGGGCCAGCGCCCCTCCCTGGACAAGTACCTGAAGCTGCACTACATGCCGTCCGTCTCCAACGCCTGGGGCGGCGCCGCCGAGACCCTGGAGATGTCGGGCGCCGACTTCGCCCTCTCCCAGCTCGCCAAGGCCGCCGGGGACAAGCGCACGGCGGCCGACTTCGCCCGGCGCTCCCAGTGGTGGCAGAACAACTTCAACCTCGCGGCCGACCCGAGCGGCGGCTACATCGCCAACCGCGCGGCCGACGGCAGCTGGGTCACCGGCTTCACCCCGGCCACGGGCAACGGCTTCGTCGAGGGCACGGCCGCCCAGTACACCTGGATGGTGCAGCACGACCCGGCCGGGCTGTTCGCCGCGATGGGCGGACGGAACAAGGCCCTCGACCGGCTGGACGCCTTCTTCCACACGGCGGACGGCAGCTGGGCGTTCACCGGCAGCGGCGGTGGGAAGTCCGAGATGGACAACGAGCCGTCGATCAACGTGCCGTACCTCTACGCCTACGCCGGAAAGCCCTACAAGACGCAGGAGACCGTCCGGGCCGCGATGGGCGCCCTGTGGTCCACGCAGCCGGGCGGCATCCCCGGCAACGACGACCTCGGCGCGATGTCGTCCTGGTACGTCTTCTCGGCCCTCGGCATGTACCCGCAGGTGCCCTCCCGCGCCGAACTCGTCCTGGGCTCCCCGCTGTTCCCGCGGATCGAGATCGACCGCCCCGCCGGCAACGACATCTCCATACGCGCCACCGGCGCGGCGGCCGACGCCCCGTACATCCGGTCGCTGAAGGTCGACGGCCGCACCAGCGACCGGCCGTGGCTGCCCGCCTCCTTCGTCGAGGACGGCGGCAGGCTCGACTACACGCTGTCGGGCACCCCGGACCGCGGCTGGGGAGCGGACGCCGCGGACGCGCCGCCCTCATTCCGGGAGGGCGAGCAGCCGCACCAGGTCGGCGTCGGCCCCACCACGGCGACGATCGCCCCGGGCGGCGGCACCAGGGTCGGCATCCGCGCCCTGTCGTTGAGCGGCGGTCAGGCACCGCGGGTGAGCTTCCGCGTGAAGGTGCCCGACGGCGTCACGGCGTCCCCCGCGGAGGGGACGTTCACGGACGGCTCCCAGGACATCACCCTGTCCACCGCCGGAGACGTCAAGCAGGGCTTCTACGACGCCGAGGTCGCGGTGACCTACGGGGACACGTCGTACGAGCAGCCGGTGTCCCTGACGGTCGCCGCTCCCGGCTCCCTCATCGCGGCGTACAACAGCACGGGCGTCTCCGACGACTCTGGTGACCACGACGAGGCGGACTACGACGGCGGCGGCTGGAGCTACTCCCGTCAGGCCCTCGCCGCGGCGGGCCTGACCGGCGGCGCGCAGGGCACGATCACCGGAGGCCTCGGCTTCACCTGGCCCGATTCGCCCGCGGGGCGCCCCGACAACGCCTCCGCGACCGGCCAGACCATCGAACTGGCCACTCCCGCCTCGCGGTTGTCGTTCGTCGGCAGCGCCGTCAACGGCGACCAGCAGACGACGGCGACGGTCACCTACTCCGACGGCAGCACCGGTTCCGTCGACCTGTCCTTCACCGACTGGACCGTGGGAGGAGGCGGCGGCAGCGTCCGCTTCGGCAACGAGGTGGTCGCCAGGACCGCGTACCGGAACGTGGCGGGCGCCGACAAGGATCCGGTGGCCACGTACGTCTTCGCCACCAAGCCCTTCGCCGCGCCGGACGGCAAGACCATCACGAGCGTGAAGCTCCCGGCCGACACGGACCTGCACGTCTTCACCCTCGCGGTGGACTGACCCGGGGGATCCCCAGGGGCGGGCGCGGAGCGATTCCGCGCCCGCCCTCCGTGCTGTCGGCAGCGGCGCGCCGGATAAGCGTCGAATAAGGTGGCGCAGGTCATAGCGGGAATTCTCGAAGACTTGTAACCCTTTTTCCGTCCGGCAATGCGCATTGTCATTTCTTTGGGTGTGGATCGCCTGGTATGGATGCAGGCTGCAGGAGGATATTTTCCGAGCCGTCGGGCGATGGCCACCCATTGTTCGTGGGCCCGCGACGGACTCGGTTGAAGGCGCCGCCAACGAGGCGCAGCTGTTCACGGCGATGCTCAAGAACGTGGGCGTCAGGCTCGACACCAAGGTCAAGCCGAGCGACGACAGGGCCCTTGTCCCCGGTGCAGCACCGGGGACAAGGGCCCTTCGTCCGTCGTGCCGTCGGCTACTTGACGCCGAAGGCGCGGATCAGGGTCTGGCTGACGCTGTTCCCCTTCGAGTCCCGCGCCGTCGTCCGCAGGCTCGCGAAGCGGGCCCGCGACGGCGCGTCGAGCTGCGCCTTCCAGCCGTTGCCCGACTGCCGCAGCGTCGCCTTGCGCCAGGTGGCGCCGTCGTCGTACGACACCTCCAGGGTCACCGTGCGGATCGCCCCGGCGTCCGCCGCGCCCTTCAGGTGCGAGGCGGTGACCGTCAGCCCGGTCCGCCGCTGCGCCTTGCCGGACAGGTCGGTGGCCACCGCGTAGTCGAGCTGGACCAGCGGCAGGGGGGTGAGCGTCGTGTAGTCCGTGGTGCTGGAGACGAAGCCCCACTCGGTCCGGGTGCGGGTCGAGTACGGACGGTCCGGCAGGTTCCGCTTGCCCTCCACCACGATCCGGTAGGGCCGCGGGTCGGGCGAAAGCTCCTCGGCCGTGATGATCCGCTCGTTGTAGTCCTCTCCGAGCAGCTCGTCGCCCTGGTACAGCGAGATCTTCGACGTGTCGCCGTCGGCCCACGTCACGCCCGCGTGACCGCCGGAGTCGCCCCAGGCCGGCAGGCTGGACGTGCTGATGATGTCGCCGACCCGGAAGGGGGCCGTCCAGCTGATGCCGTCGTTGAGCGCCCGCGGGCGCTGGATCGGCGCGAACCAGGTCTCACTGGCCGTGCTGCGCGCCTTGTACGTGCGGATGACGCCCCGCTGGCCGAGATCGGGCATGGCGGCCGCGGAGATCCAGCGCTCACCCGCCGTGACCCACGAGGTGAGGGCGCCCTGGGCCGCGACCTGCGTCGCATCGACGAGCGTGGGCCGGTTGCCGATGACCGAGACGTCCTCGCGGTACGCCACGGCCCTGCCCTGCTTGGTGTTGCGGAACGACTCGTCGATGCGCGCCAGTTCGCCGGGGCCGGGCCGGTAGGACGGGTCCTTCGGGACCGCCCCGTCGTTGTGGCGGATCAGGTCGTAGGCGTAGCGGGGGTACGGGTGCGAGACCACCTTCAGCGTCGCGGTGCCGGGCTTGCGGAGCCGGCTCAGCAGCCGCGCGCTGTCGTCGGTGCCGAGCGAGGCCACGGGCAGCGGGGCGCCCTCGGGCAGGTCGGCCCAGGGGTCGTACTTGCCGTAGCCGTCGTTCAGGATCAGCAGCTGGCGTGCGCCGGCCTTCGCCGCGGCGGCGGCCTGGTCCGGGGCCGACACGCTGTCGCTGCGACGGACGACGGCCACCTGGCCGCGCACCTTGACCTTGCGGAAGTCGGCCGCGGAGCCGTCACCCGCCCAGACCGCCCGGTAGGTGCCCGTGCCGTCCGGCAGCTTGGGCGACAGGCTCTGGATGGTGACGTCGCCGTAGGTGTGCGAGCCGGAGGAGAACGTCAGCGGCGCCTGGATCTGCCGCCAGCGGGTCGCGAAGTGGTAGGAACCCGTGCTCACCTTGGGAGTCGGGGTCACCCAGAGGCTGTCGTACAGCCAGTACTGCGGCATGTAGCTGTCCATGAACGGGTACAGGTCGCCGTTGGAGCGGTACTGGTCGACGCGCATGAACTGGTTGGCGGTCGGCTGCGGCGTCACGGCGGCGGCCTTGCGCAGGTCCGCGGCGTCGAAGCTGACGGTGCGGTCGGCGTCGAGGTCGATCTGCGGCGCCGAGAACATCGCGAAGCCCAGCGTGTGCGTGCCGTCGATGCCGGGCACGTCCGCGTTCAACCACGCCGAGTAGGTGCTCGGGGGCAGGCGCAGGTCCATGCGGCCCGAGGCGTCGACGGCGAACGCCTTGGGGGCGGTGTTGCGCTCCACGTCCTTGAGGATGAGGGTGCCGGGCAGGGCCTTGCCGCGCCGGTCCTTCGCCGTGACCGTCAGTACGGTCCGGCGGCCCTCCTTGTTCACCCCGACCGTGGTGCGGGCCAGGGTCGCGCCGTCGGTGTCGGTGGCGACGAGGCGGGTGGCATAGGCGCCGTTGTCCTCGGCGGCGTCGAGGTGGGTGATGACGCCGACGGAGGCGGTGCCGTGCGCGGGCACGGTCAGCCGCGAGTCGCTGAGGGTGAACAGTCCCTCGGGCAGCTGACCCGGGCGCAGGGCCAGGTCCACGGTGACGGGTTCGGCGCCCGAGTTGGTGTAGGTGACGTCCTTGCGGACCGTCTGACCCGGCGTGTACGGGTAGTGGGTCTGCGCGTAGGCGTCACCGGAGGCGACCAGCGTGGCCTTCACGGCGGCGGCGACGTCCACGCGCCCGCTGCCGGACTCGAAGGGGCTGAACCTGTCGATGGTGCTCGCCGTGGTGCTGATCAGCGCGTCCTTGAGCTGCCGCCCCGTCCAGTCCGGGTGCTCGGCGGCCAGGAGGGCCGCGGCGCCCGCCACGTGCGGCGTCGCCATCGAGGTGCCGCTCATCGTCTGGTAGGCGCCCTCGCCCTCCGGCGCGTACTGCGAGCGCGCCGCCAGCACGTTCACACCCGGGCCGGTCAGATCGGGCTTGACGGCGTTGTCGCCCACGCGCGGGCCACGGCTGGAGAACTCGGCGAGCTGGTCCACCCCCTTGCCGGGGCCGTTGACCGCGCCCACCGTCAGCGCCGCGTCGGCGGCACCGGGGGCGCTCACGGTGTAGGGCGAGGGGCCCGAGTTGCCCGCCGCGATGACGAACAGCGCCCCGGTCTCCTCGCTGAGCCGGTTCACCGCCTCGCTGAGCGGATCGGTGCCGTCGGTGGCCCCGCCGCCCAGGCTCATGCTGACGACCTTGGCGTGCTGGTCGCGGGCGGCCCATTCCATGCCGGCGAGGATCCAGGAGTCCTGGCCGCTGCCGTCGTTGTCCAGGACCTTGCCGATGTGCAGGGACGCACCAGGGGCGACACCCTTCTCCGTGCCGCCTGAGGCGGCGCCGGTCCCGGCGACGGTGGAGGCGACGTGGGTGCCGTGGCCGTGCCGGTCGGTGACGTCCTGGTCGGGCACGAAGCTCTGCGTCGCCGCTATGCGGCCGGCGAAGTCCGGGTGCGCGGCGTCGATGCCGGTGTCGAGCACGGCGACGTCCACGCCCTGCCCGGTGTCCCCGCCGCCCCACACCTCCGGGGCGCCGATCTGCGCCGTCGTGTCGGACAGCGTGGCCTTGACCTTGCCGTCCAGCCACACCTTGGCGACGCCGCCGGCCAGTCGAGCGCCGTCCGCCGCCTTCGCGGCCGTCCCGGCGGCCCTCGCCCCGGTGCCGGTCAGCGAGGACCAGAAGTCCGCCGCCCGGTCGTGCTCGGCGGAGATCGCCGCGCCCTGGATGCTGTCGAGCGTCAGCGTCCTGCGCGCGCCCGCCGGGGTCTTCGCGGTGCGGGAGCGTGCCGCGGCATCGGTGTAGGTCACGATGAGCGGCAGCCGGTCGGTGCGGGCGTCGTCGTAGCCGTCCGCCAGCAGCGCGGTGATGTTGAAGAGCCCCTCGTCCAGGGCTCCTGACGCGATGTAGGGCACCGCGGCGTCGGGGTACACGTAGGTGTCCGGGCCCACCGACATCACGTGGGCGCCGGCGGTCCTGCCGTTGGGGCCGGTGACCGAGGTGACGGACTCGGTGCGGCCGTTCCCGGTCACGGTGACCTTGTCACCGGTGATCAGCGTGACGGTGCGCGCGGCCGCGGGAGCGGCGCCGGTCGCGGTGGGGGAGGGGGACGTCGCCGAAGGGTCGGCGGACGCGACCGGACCCGTGGCCGTCAGCACCACCAGGGCGGCGACGGCGGCTGTCAACCCGCGTCTGCGGGACGGAGGCATGCGCAAGGGAACCTCATGGAATCGATGGGCTGGGGTTGAACGCAGTCAGCCATCCGTTCGGATCCCTGTAAAGGCGGCCCTTTGGCACTTCTGTGCCATGTCACCAAGTGGACAGAGCGCAAATTGGCGCAATGATCGGCAAGCGAGACACACTGCACGGTGTGAGCGGTCGCCGTGCCGCGGCACACCTGTCACACGTTGCCGATATGACGTCAATTCGCTCACGCGCAGGAAGAACGAGGTGGAGAACGATGACGGACGCCGCCGTACCCTTGGAGCTGGTCGGACTCGACGCGGCGGCGGAGGCCGTCTACCGCGGTCTGCTCGCGCGCGGTGGCGGCACGGCCGACGACGTCACCGCGGCGTTCGGGCTGGGCACCGGAGCGGCGGTGGCCCTGCTGGAACGCCTGCACCACTCCGGACTGCTGAGCCGCCGCTCCTCCGGCGAGTACCTGACCGTGGATCCGCGGCACGCGCTGCGGGCACTGGTGGAGTCCCGCGAACGCCAGCTGGCCGCCATACGCGACGCCACCGGGCCGCTCGGCGCGCTGTTCGACGAGGCCAGGCGGTCCAGCGCCGGCGAGCCCGCCACCCGGACGATCAGCGGTCCCGAGGAAGTCGGGGACTGCTACTACCGGTTGCACCAGGCCGCCACGTACGAGATCTGCGGCCTGGCCCGGCCGCCCTTCCTCTTCGCTCCGAACGGGCCGCTCGACGAGGCCGCCGTACGCCGCGGCGTGCGGGTGCGGGTCGTCTACGCGGCCGCCAGCTTCGACGAGGACGGCGGCGGGCAGGAACTGGGCAGTCTCGTGTCGCGCGGCGAGGAGGCCAGGGTCGTGTCCTCGCTGCCCGTCAAGCTGACGATGGCGGACCGCTCGGCGGCCATGGTCTCGCTGAGCCTGGGCCCCGACAGCACCGACACCCTCTACACCGAGGCGCCTCCGTTGCTGGAGGCCCTGACCGAGCTCTTCGAGCGCTACTGGGCCGGTGCCGCCCCGCTGGCCGGACCGGGCGCCCAGCAGCCGCCGGCGCCGCAGCCGTACCCCCCGGGCGACCCGGGCGACCCGGTGCGCGAACCCACCGACGAGGAGCGGAACCTGCTCGCGCTCTTCGCCGCCGGCGTCAAGGACGATGCCATCGCCCGCCAGTTCGGCGTCTCGACGCGCACCCTGCGCCGGCGGATCCAGGATCTCTACACGGAACTGGGCACCACCAACCGGTTCGGCGCGGGCGTCGCGGCGGCCCGGCGCAACTGGGTGTGAGCACGCAGGTGAGAGCACGGACTCGCGCCGATACGCCGCAGGGGGACGATGGGAGGAGGGCGCGGCGGTGTGCCGCGCCGTCCGAGGTGGTCCGGGTGCCCCGGACGCGATCGGTCGACTACGGCGTCACCGGGTTGGACGTCCCGCCGCCGGGAACGTTCGAGGAGGCCGTGCGGCGTCACGAGTCCCTGGTGCCCGACCACCGGGCGGCGGAGGTCCGCGCCATCGTCCGGTCCGGCGGCTCGTGGGAGAGCGCCCTCGCCCTGGCCGCGGGCAACGCGCCCCACGGGTCCATGACCTTCCGGAAGAACGCGGGAACGGCGCTCATGACCCTCGCCTGGGACTCGACGCCGTTCGTGATGGACCTCATGGGCGACTACGCCATCGCCGAGCGGATGTTCCGCCACGAACCCTCCGCCATGATGCACGCGCCGCTGCGCACCGGGATCTACCGGGGCGCCCTGCTCCCCTGACGCTCCGCCCGCGGGAACCGGGACGGCGTCCGCGGCGTCGTGCCCAGGGTCGACCACACGATCATGACGCTTCGCGAAGGAGCCCGGGCATGGCGGCTGCGGCCACACGTTACCTCTATCTGGTCCGGCACGGAGAGGCCCTGCCGGACGAGAGCGGGCTGTCGGACGACGGGCGCCGCCAGGCGGCCCTGCTCGGCCGCAGGCTGGCCGACCTGCCGATATCTGTGGTCCACCACGGCCCGCTGCCCAGGGCCGCGCAGACGGCGGCCCTGATCGGGGAGCACCTGGACGGTGCCGACCTCCGCGTCTCGGAGACCGCCGGCGACTACGTCCCGTACTTCCCGCGGCGGGAGGAACTGCCCCCCGACAGCGCCGACCACCTCCTGCGCTTCCTGGAGGGCACCACGGCGGAGGAGCGCGCGCTCGGTCCCTCGCTGGCCCTGCGCGCGCTGGAGCAGTTCACCGGCCCCGCCGAGGGCGACGGGGAGCGGCACGAACTGGTCGTCACCCACAACTTCCTGGTGGGCTGGCTGGTGAGGCATGCCATGGACGCCCCGGCATGGCGGTGGCTCGGTGTGAACCAGGCCAACGCGGCCCTCACCGTCATCCGCTACACGCCGGGGCGGCCCGTGTCGGTCCTGGTCCAGAACGACATGCGCCACCTGCCGGAGGAACTGCGCTGGACGGGCTTCCCACCCGGGGGGCGGATCTGAGGCCGCCGCCCGGCCCCGCGTCAGGCGGTGTCGCCGGTGGCCGGATCGACGCGGACCTCGTACTCGGCGCCGTTCCCGGTCAGTTCGACCTCCCAGGCGCGGGTGTCGTCGTCCAGTGAGACGGAGGTGACCGTACCGGGGCGGGCGCCGGCGGCCGCCTTGGCCGCCTCCACGAGATCGGTGCGTGAGCCGCGCAGTGCGTCCCGGGCCTCGTCGGCGTCCTCCTGGTCCTGCTCCTCGCGGGTGGCGACGACCTTGCCGTTCGCGGCGTCGATCGTCACCTCGTGCCAGGTGCCGTCCCCGGCGAGCGTCTCGACCTCCCATTCGGTGCGTCCGCGGTCCTCGTCCAGTTCCGCCGACACCACGGTGCCCGGGGCCTCGGCCCGCGCCGCGGTGACCGCGTCGGCGAGGCTCACCGTACGGGTGCCGCCGTCGCGGGGCTTGTCGTCGCCCGCGTCGCGGGTGTCGCGGTCGTCGGCGGCCACGGCGGCGGGCCGCTGACGGTCGTCGTCCGCCATGGTGGCCGCCGCGACGCCGCCCGTTCCGGCCAGGACGGCGACGGCGGCCGCGGTGGCGATCAGCGTCTTGCGCCTCATGATGGTGTCCTTCTGTAGGTGTTCCGACGACCACCACCGTCGCCCGCGGCACCTGAAGCCACGCTGAAGGATCCTGAAGGAATCCTCAGGAGCGTTTTGGCACCCTGTACCCATGCGCCTGCTGATCGTGGAGGACGAGCGCAGCCTTGCCGCCTCGCTGGCGAAGGGGCTGACAGCCGAGGGCTTCGGTGTCGACGTGGTGCACGACGGCGTGGAGGCGCTGCACCAGGCCGCGCAGCAGGCCTACGACCTGATCCTGCTGGACATCATGCTGCCCGGCATGAGCGGCTACCGCGTCTGCGCCGCCCTGCGGGCCGCGGGCGACGACACCCCGATCCTGATGCTGACCGCCAAGGACGGGGTGTACGACGAGGCGGAGGGCCTGGACACCGGCGCCGACGACTACCTGACGAAGCCCTTCGCCTACGTCGTGCTCCTGGCCCGGGTCCGCGCGCTGCTGCGGCGGCGCTCCCACGGCGGCTCACCCGTCGTGACCGTCGGCGCGCTGACCGTCGAGCCGGGCCGCCGCAGGGTCACCCGCGACGGGACCGAGATCCCGCTCACGGCGCGGGAGTTCGCCGTACTGGAGCACCTGGTGCTCAACGCCGGCGAGGTGGTCACCAAGGCCGACATCATCGAGCACGTGTGGGACTTCGCCTACAGCGGCGACCCCAACATCGTCGAGGTGTACGTCAGCGCGCTGCGCCGCAAACTCGGGGCCGCCACCATCCGCACCGTCCGCGGCGCCGGGTACGTGCTGGAGGCCGGATGAGGTCGGTCCGCGCCCGCACGGCACTGTCCGCGACCGCGGTGGTGGGCGTCGCCCTGGTCCTCGCGGGCCTCGGCCTCGTCCTCGCCCTGCGGGCGAACCTCACCGGGCAGGCCGGCCTGCGGGCCGAGGTAGCCGCGCGCGAGGTCGCCGCGCGGATCGCCGCCGGGACCCCGTACGACCGCCTCGACCTGCCGGACGGCGACGAGTACCCGGTCCAGGTCACCGACGGCGGCGGCACCCTCCTCGCGTCCGGGGAGGACGTCCGGCGGATCACCGGTGCGCCGGTGCCGGACCGGGACGACGACGGCGACACCGGGACCGAGGCCGACACCGAGGCGGAGTACGGCACGGGGACCGCGATGGTGGACGGCAGGCAGGCGTCGTACCGGTTCGCCGTCCTCTCGGGGGAGCGCGACGGCGAGCGCTGGACCGTCACCGCGGGCGCCTCCCTCTCCGCCGAACAGGACGCCGTCCGCACGGCGGCCGTCTTCCTGCTGGCCGGCCTGCCCGTGATGCTCGCCGTGGTCTGGACGGTGACCTGGCTCGGCGCACGCAACGCGCTGCGCCCCGTCGACGCCATCCGCGCCGAGATGGAGGCGATCACCTCCAGTACCGACCTGTCCCGCAGGGTGCCCGTGCCGCCGGCCCGCGACGAGGTGGCCCGGCTGGCGCGGGCCACCAACGAGACGCTCACGGCCCTGCAGGCCGCCGTCGAAAGGCAACGGCGCTTCGTGGCCGACGCCTCTCACGAACTGCGCAGCCCGATCGCGGCGCTGCGCACCGAACTGGAGGTGGCGGCCGCCCACCCGGCCCTGCTGGACCTGGACAGCGCGGTGGACGACGTCACGAGGCTCCAGGCGCTCGCCTCCGACCTCCTCCTGCTCGCCCGCTTCGACGCGGGGGAGGAGACCCCCATGGAACCGGTGGCCCTGGACGAACTGGCCCGCGAGAGGGGCGCGCTGCGCTCGGGCGCGGTGCCCGTGACCGTCGAGGCCCCGCAGGCGGTGACGGTCCGCGGTGACCGGCAGGGGCTGGAACGCGTCCTGGACAACCTCCTGGACAACGCCCGCCGTCACGCGACCGCTTCCGTCGCGGTGCGTGTCTCCCGCGACGCCCGGTGGGCCGTGCTGGAGGTGACCGACGACGGCCCGGGCATCCCGGAGGCAGACCGGGAACGCGTTTTCGACCGCTTCATCCGGCTGGACGAGTCACGCACCCGCGACGCGGGAGGCGCAGGGCTCGGCCTGGCGATCGTCCGTGACATCGTCCACCGGCACGGCGGCCACGCCGACGCCGGATCGGCCCCGCAGGGCGGGGCGTTGCTGCGGGTCAGGCTGCCTCTGGCGTGACGGCAGGCGCGGGGCCGGCCCCGCCGCCTGGCCGTCGCGGCCCTGCCCTTCCTGCTGGTCGTCGCGATCTACCAGGGGCTGGCGCTGCACAGCGCCTGGGATCCCGAACGGGACGCCGCCGGGTACCTGGCGGCGGTCGAGCGCCTCATCGGCGCGCCGGCACGCTGACGTCACCCCTCGTGGAACTCCCGCCGTGCGCGCCGCCGTGCGCCCCGTCGTCCGCCCTCCGTCAGTCCAGGACGAGCGACGACAACTGCGGCGAGAAGGTGGCGTGCAGCACGAGTGCGGCGCTGCCCACGACGGCCGCGTCGGCGCCGAGCGGGGAGGCCTCGACCTGGACGACGCGGATGTGCCGGGCCAGGGGTCTCGCGGTCAGTGCGGAGGCGACCGCGCCGACGTAGCGGGACTCCACGTGCTGGATGCCGTGACCGCCGAGGATGATCAGGTCCACGTCGATGAAGTTGGCGATCGTCACCGCGACCGTGGCCACGTGCTGCGCGGCCTCGTCGATGACCGCGGCCGCGACCGGGTCACCGGCTCCCGCCGCGAGCTGGACCGCGGCGTGGTCGACGGAGGCAGGGTCCCGGCCGAACGCCGGTGACAGCATGCTGCCTCCGGGATCGCCGATGAGGCGGCGGTGCGTCTCGGCCACGATCGCGGACGGGTTCGCCAGCCCTTCCAGGCAGCCCCGGTTGCCGCAGTAGCACTCAGGACCGTCCGACACCACCGTGGAATGGCCGAACTCGCCGGCGTTGAGCGAACCACCGCGGTACACCTGGTGGTTGAGGACCAGTCCGCCGCCGATGCCGGTGCCGAAGAACAGGTAGGCGAAGTTCGCCACGCCCCGGCCCGCGCCCGACCAGCGCTCGCCGACCGCGGCGGCGGTGGCGTCGTTGTCGAGGGTCACCGGAAGGCCGGTGGCGTCGCCGAGCATCTGCTGCAGCGGCACCCGGGTCCAGTGCGCGAGCTGCGGCGGGGCGACGATCATGCCGTTCCGCTGGTCGATCGGCCCGGGGGTGGCCAGGCCCAGCCCCAGGACGTTGCCGAGCGGCACGTCGGCCTCGGCAAGCACCTCGGCGACCAGGTCGGCCATGGCGGCCACCACGTGTGTCGGATCGGTGCCGGGGGGTGTGGGCCGCCGTTTGACGACCAGCGGACGTCCCAGCAGGTCGACCACGGAGCAGGTGAGTTCGACCGGGTCGAAGACGAGCCCGACGGCGTTGCCCGCGTCCGCGTTGACCCGCAGGGTGGTGCGGGGCTTGCCGCCGCCGGCGCCCCGGCTGGCCCCGTCCTCGCGCACGATCCCCTCGTCCAGCAGACGGCGCACGATCCCCGAGACGGTCTGCGGGGTCAGTCCCGTCTTCTGGGCGATCTCGACCCGGCTGATCCCGTCGGCGAGTTGGATCTGGTCCAGGACCACCGCCCGGTTGTACCGCCCGACTTTGGGGAGGTTTGTTCCTGCTTGCCGCACGCGCGTTCCTCTCTTGCCGCAATGACGATACCGCGCAAGGGCGTTGACTTAGTAAAACAAATGGATTTAAAGTCCGGTGCCCAAGCCGTAACAGGTCCGGCACGGAGGCACGGCGCAGTGTCATCGGAGGCAAGTTGATGTCCACGAAATGTCGCATCCCTGGGGAGGCGGGCCCGCGTGATCTGCGCGGCGTCCGCGGCGTGGAGCTCCGCGCATGAGCAGCACCCCGGTACTGCTGGAGATGCGGTCCATCACCAAGACGTTCCCCGGCGTGACGGCGCTCGCGGACGTCAACCTGGTGGTGAAGGAGGGGGAGATCCACGCGATCTGCGGCGAGAACGGCGCAGGCAAGTCCACCCTCATGAAGGTGCTGAGCGGCGTCCACCCGCACGGCAGTTACACCGGTGAGATCGTCTACCGGGGCGACACCGTCAGGTTCCACGACATCCGGGCCAGCGAGCAGGCCGGCATCGTCATCATCCACCAGGAACTGGCGCTGGTCCCCGGCATGTCGATCACGGAGAACATCTTCCTCGGCAACGAGCCGCGCAAGCGCGGCTCGATCGACTGGAAGGCCGCACAGCACCGGGCGCTGGAGCTGATGGAGCAGGTCGGCCTCAAGGAGGACCCGGACACGCTCGTCAAGGACATCGGCGTCGGCAAGCAGCAACTCGTCGAGATCGCCAAGGCCTTCGCCAAGGACGTGAAGCTGCTCATCCTCGACGAGCCGACCGCGGCCCTGAACGAGACGGACTCGCAGCACCTGCTCGACCTGCTGCGCGGCTTCCGGGACCGCGGCATCACCTCGATCATGATCTCGCACAAGCTGAACGAGATCGAGGCGGTCGCCGACACCATCACCATCCTGCGCGACGGGCGGACGATCGAGAGCCTGGACGTCGAGGCCGACGGTGTGAACGAGGACCGCATCGTGCGCGGCATGGTCGGCCGGGAGCTCGACAGCCGGTTCCCCGACCACACGCCCGACATCGGGGAGGTGTTCTTCGAGGTCCGCGACTGGACCGTGCGGCACCCCGCCTCCGAGGAACGGCTCGTGTGCAAGGGCTCCACCTTCACGGTGCGGCGCGGTGAGATCGTCGGCTTCGCCGGCCTCATGGGCGCCGGACGCACCGAACTCGCGATGAGCCTGTTCGGCCGCTCCTACGGCACCTTCCTGTCGGGACGGGTCTTCAAGGACGGCAAGGAGATCCACCTCAAGACGGTCTCGGAGGCCATCCGGCACGGCCTCGCCTACGTCAGCGAGGACCGCAAGTCGATCGGCCTCAACCTGCTGGACGACATCAAGACCTCGATGGTCGCCGCCAAGCTCTCGAAGATCTCCCGCCACCAGGTCATCGACCCGGTGCGCGAGCACCGGATCGCCGAGGAGTACCGCCAGAGCCTGCGGATCAAGACCCCCGGCGTCGACGAGGAGGTCGTCAAGCTCTCCGGCGGCAACCAGCAGAAGGTCGTCCTGGCCAAGTGGATGTTCACCGACCCCGACCTGCTCATCCTCGACGAGCCCACCCGCGGCATCGACGTGGGTGCCAAGTACGAGATCTACGGGATCATCCAGCGACTGGTGGGCGAGGGCAAGGGCGTCATCGTCATCTCCTCGGAGCTGCCCGAGCTCATCGGACTGTGCGACCGCATCTACACGGTGTTCGAGGGCGCCATCACCGGTGAGGTGACGCGCCGCGACGCGAACCCGGAACTCCTCATGAAACAGATGACCTCTATGAAGAAGACACCGAGCCCATGAGCCGCATCTCAGACCTGCAGAAGAACCTCTTCGGGGGCACGGCCTCCAACGCCCGCCAGTTCGGCATGATCGCCACGCTCGTCGCGATCGTGCTCCTGTTCCAGATCTGGACGGGGGGACTGACGCTGACCTCCGGCAACCTCATCGCCGTGGTCAGCCAGTACTCCTACATCCTGATCCTGGCCATCGGCATGCTGATGGTGATCGTCGCCGGGCACATCGACCTCTCGGTCGGCTCGGTGGCCGCGTTCACCGGGATCGTGGTCGCCAAGACGATGCAGGAGCACTCGCTCCCCTGGCCGGTGGGCATCCTGCTCGGCCTGCTCGTCGGCGCGGCGATCGGTGCCTGGCAGGGCTTCTGGGTCGCCTACGTGGGAGTGCCGGCGTTCATCGTCACCCTGGCCGGCATGCTCCTGTTCCGCGGCGGCAACCAGTACATCGGCAACGCGGACACCGTGCCGGTCCCCACCGGGTTCCGTGACATCGGTGCCGGCTTCCTGCCCGAGGTCGGCCCGGACACCGGCTACAACAACCTGACGCTGCTGCTCGGCCTGCTCGCCTGCGCGGGCGTGGTCTGGCGCGAGTGGCGGGCCCGGCAGACCCGGCGCGTCATGCACGCCGACGCCGCGCCGCTGTGGGTGACGGGGATCCGCCTGGCCGTGATGGTGGGCATCATCATCTTCACCACACTGCGCTTCGCCGGCGGCCGGATCGGCACCAGCTTCCCGATCTCCGGCATCATCCTGATCGCCCTGGTGCTCGCGTACTCGTACTACACCCGCAACACCATCGGGGGCCGGCACATCTACGCCGTCGGAGGCAACTCCCGCGCGGCCGAACTGTCCGGCGTCAAGCTCCGGCGCGTCAACTTCCTGGTCATGATGAACATGTCCGTGCTGGCCGCGCTCGCCGGCATGATCTTCGTGGCCCGTTCCGCGGCATCCGGCCCGCAGGACGGTCTGAGCTGGGAACTCGACGCCATCGCGGCCGTCTTCATCGGCGGCGCCGCGGTGTCCGGTGGTCTCGGCACCATCAGCGGCTCCATCGTCGGCGGTCTGGTCATGGCGCTGCTCAACAACGGCCTCCAACTGGAGGGCGTGGGCTCGGACATGGTTCAGATCATCAAGGGCCTGGTCCTCCTCCTCGCCGTCGCGTTCGACGTCTACAGCAAGAGCCAGGGTCGCTTCTCGATCATCGGCACCCTGATGCGTCCGTTCCGCCAGAACGAGACGTCCGCACCGGTCGACCCGCCGAACCCGGCCTCCGACCCCGACAAGGCTCCGGTCGCAGGCTGACCGACCGGCAGTACCCCCCAGGGTGCCGCACAGGCGGCGCTCGTCTCTCACCGCATCACCCGGAAAGGGCACAACCCACATGCGCAGAACCATCACCAGAGGCATCGCCGTGATCGGCGCCGCCGCGCTGCTCGCCCTGGGCACGGCGTGCTCCAACGAACGCGAGGGCTCCACCGGCAAGGACACCAGCGACGCCAAGGGCGGCTTCGCGCAGGACGCCCTGGTCGGTGTCGCGCTCCCGGCGAAGACCTCGGAGAACTGGGTGCTCGCCGGTGACCTGTTCACCAACGGCCTGAAGGACGCCGGTTTCAAGGCCGACGTGCAGTACGCGGGCGCCTCGACCACCGTCGCGGACCAGCAGGCGCAGATCTCCTCCATGGTCACCAAGGGCGCGAAGGTCATCGTCATCGGCGCGACCGACGCCGCGCAGCTGTCCACCCAGGTCGCGCAGGCCAAGCAGGCCGGCGCCACCGTCATAGCCTACGACCGGCTCATCACCAACACGAAGGACGTCGACTACTACATCGCGTTCGACAACTTCAAGGTCGGCCAGCTGCAGGGCCAGGCGCTGCTGGACGGCATGAAGGCGAAGAAGGCCAAGGGCCCCTACACGATCGAGCTGTTCTCCGGTTCGCCGGACGACAACAACTCGAAGGTCTTCTTCGACGGTGCGATGGAGGTGCTCAAGCCCGCCATCGACAAGGGCGACATCGTTGTCGGCTCCGGCCAGACCGACATCAAGCAGACCGCGACCCAGGGCTGGAAGGCGGAGAACGCCCAGAGCCGCATGGACTCGCTGCTGAACTCCACCTACAACGGCAAGAAGAAGCTCGACGGCGTGCTCTCGCCGAACGACACCCTCGCCCGCGCGATCATCACCTCGGTGAAGGGAGCCGGCAAGCCGGTCCCGGTCGTGACCGGCCAGGACTCCGAGGTCGAGTCGGTGAAGTCGATCATGGCGGGTGAGCAGTACTCCACCATCAACAAGGACACCCGCAAGCTCGTCGCCGAGACCATCAAGATGGTCCAGTCCCTGCAGAAGGGCGACAAGCCGACGATCAACGACACCAAGTCGTACAACAACGGCAGCAAGGTCGTCCCGTCGTACCTGCTCCCGCCGGTCATCGTGACCAAGGAGAACGCGGCCGAGGCCTACGCCAACGACCCGAAGCTCTCCCCGCTCACCAAGTAGGAGCGCATCACCGCCGCCGCCGGCGCCCGGATCACGTCCGGGCACCGGCGGCGGCCGCGTTCCCGGGCCCGTGCGCGGCGACCTCGCCGGGGGAGCCCCGGTCACGGGCAGGGCAGCAGACGCCGTGGCCCGATCCCGTCGTCGTGGATGATCCGGATCTCCGTCCTGCCCACGCCCCCGCGCCCGAGCGGGCACGGGACGTCGATCTCGTCACCGGCCATGGAGATCGCCTTCTCCTTCGCGTCCATCGCGTCGTTCGCGTGATCCACCACGTAGTAGAGCCAGGTGGCCGCGGTTCCCCCGGCGCCGACCCGGAACCCCACCAGCCACTTGTCCGCCGAGGTGGCGCGGCACGCCGTCGCGAGCGGGCACCGCGGCGCGAGGGAATACGCCTCGTGGCCGTGTCCCCGCCGTTCCCCGATCGCCGACCCGGCCCTGGCGATGTGCAGCATGGCGCGCCTCCTCAGCCCCGGTGGTACCCGGACGGCACGCGAGAAGAAGTTGAACCGTCTATCTCTTGACCGGGCAGCTCCCGTCGATGTGACACGCCAGCTGGCCGCGATCGTCCTCATGATCGGCGTGACCAATCTGTTCAACCGCCTCAACGCCACGACCCGGCAGATCGCCGGCGCCTGGGGATGAGGCCGCGCCGTCCGCTCCCGGGCCGCGTCCCCGACGCGCCGCCCGGGGCGGACCCTCACGGTCCCGGCGGCGGACTGTAACGCTACGAGGAGGCGCTGGCCAGCCACCGCGAGGCGTTCGCGCTGCTCGACGAGATCTTCGAGGAGCAGTGGAAGATCCACTTCCTCAACGCCTACGGGGAGACCTGCCGCCTCGCGGGCCTGCCCGACGAGGCCCTGCGACTGCACCGGCAGGCGCTGGACCTCGCGCCGAGGCTGGGGCACCGCCACGAGGAGGCGATGGCCCACGAGGGGATCGCGGCCGTGCTCGACGCCACGGCCCCGTCCGCCGCCGCCGAGCACCGCGCCGCGGGACAGGCCCTCCTGCGGGAACCCCTCCCGGGCGCCTGACGCGGGGGTGCCTCAGGCCGCCGCGGGGACGCGGGGGAACCAGGAGCCGGGCTTCGACGTGACCAACCCCCCCGCCGATGCCTGGCGCGACAGGGGTGCCGGCGGCGAAGGAGAACACGACGTCCGAAGCGTTGCCGGTCAGCGACCGGCCTTTCCTTCGCCGCCGGCACCGAGGGAGGCCAGCGCCGCCTCACTCGGGCTGCCCGGTTCGGGGGTCCCCACGTGCAGCAGCTGCCCTGGGGCGTCGACCACGTCGAAGGTCTGGTAGGTGAGTTCGACCCGCCCCAGCACCGGGTGGACGAACACTTTGAAGGCCCGCGGCAGGCTGCCCACGGTGTGGTCCTCCCACAGGGCGCGGAACTCCGGCGAGACCTCGGTCAGTTCGGCGACGAGCCCGACGACGTCCGGATCGCCGGGAAAGCGGCCGGCGTTGAGGCGCAGCGCGTACACGGTGCTGCGCCGCAGCAGCTCCCGGTCCGTGAACACCTCCTGGCCCCGCGGATGGGTGAACAGGATGCGGGGCATGTTCCGCTCGTCCCCGAACGGGGAGAGCAGCACTTCGGCGACCGCATTCGCGGCGAGGACGTCGAAGGCCGGGCCGAGCACGTACGCCGCGGCGCGGGGGAACGCCCCGAGCAGCTGCAGGAGCGAGGGGTGCACCCGCTCGCGCGGGCCGTGCGCCGTGAGCCGGGGAGCGAGACCCGCCAGCTGGTGGAGGTGCCCACGGGCGTCCGGCGCGAGACGCAGCGCCCTGCCGATGGCGTCGACGACCTGGGCGGAGGGGTTGCGCTCGCGGCCCTGCTCGAGGCGGGCGTAGTAGTCCGCGCTCACCCCCGAGAGCACCGCCACCTCCTCACGCCGCAGACCCCGGACGCGCCGCCCCGAGCCGCCGGCGGCCAGTCCGGCGTCGGCCGGTTCGACGCGCGCCCGGCTCGCGCGCAGGAACGCGCCGAGCTCGTTGTCGCGTGGCTGCCTCATGCCACCGATGCTAACGGTGCCCGCCGGCGGGAGCGGGGGCGGGCGTGCGGGGCCACGGGCACCGGGTGGGTGTGCGGCACCCAGGTACACGCACCCTTCCTCCTCCTTCGGCGGCCCTGTCGGATGGAGGACGCGGCAGGACGCCGCCGTGACACCTTCGAGAAGCGAGAACCACCATGCCGTCGAACCCCAAGACCGTCCTGATCACCGGTGCCAGCAGCGGCATCGGCGAGGCGACCGCCCGCCGTCTGGCGGCGCAGGGGCACGCGGTGCTCCTCGGCGCCCGGCGAACCGGGCGCCTGGCCGCCCTCGCCGGGGAACTGCGCGCCTCGGGCGCCTCGGCCGCCCATCGCGAGCTGGACGTCACCAGCCTGGACTCGGTGCGCGGCTTCGCCGCCGCCGCGCTGGAGGAGTACGGCCGCATCGACGTACTGGTCAACAACGCCGGGGTGATGCCCCTCTCGCCGCTCGCGGACCTGCGCGTCGACGAGTGGGAGCGGATGATCGACGTCAACCTGCGCGGGGTGCTCTACGGCATCGCGGCGGTGCTCCCCGTCATGCGGCGGCAGGGAGGCGGGCACATCGTCAACGTCTCGTCCGTCTCCGGCCACCGGGTCGACCCGACGGCGGCGGTCTACAGCGCCACCAAGTTCGGCGTGGCCGCGCTCTCCGAGGGGCTGCGCCAGGAGAGCCGGGACGTCCGTGTCACCGTGGTCAGCCCCGGCTTCACCCGGAGCGAGCTGACCGACCGGGGCGGCTCCGACGAAGCCAGGGCCGCCGCCCACGCGGCCGCCGAGCTTCTCGCGATCCCGGCGTCCGCCATCGCCGACGCCATCGCCTTCGCGATCGACCGGCCCGCGGACGTCGACGTGAACGAGCTCGTCGTACGCCCCACCGCGCAGGGCTGACGGGGCTGGGCGTTCTTCGTGGCGGCACCGGGCCGAGGGCCCGCCCGGTGCCGCGTACCGCCGCTGTCAGGCCGCGGGAGCGAGCTCGGCCCAGTGGGTGGCGCGGCCGGTCTCCCAGCGGTCGCCGTGCGCCGAGGCGACCTGGTCCACGATGGTCAGGCCCCGGCCGTGTTCGCAGTCGCCGCAGCTGGCGGCCCATTCCCCGACGGAGGGAGCCGGTCCGCCGTCGGTGACCTCGACGCGGACCTGTCCGGTTCCCCGGTCGCGGTCCACATGGAGCACGATGGGCGGCCGGGCGTATTCGAAGGCGTTGGTGACGAGTTCCGAGACGACCAGCAGGACTCCGTCGGCAGTGACTGCCGGTACCTGCCAGCGCCGGAGGGCTTCCTTGGTGAGCCTGCGGGCCTCTGCGGGGGCTTCGGGCCGATACGAGAGCGTCCAGCTCTCTTCCTGGGCCGGCACTGGCCGCCGGCCCCGACATCGACCCGCTTCGACGGTGTCCATCCCCATCCCTCTCGTTGTACCTGTAGGTACAACGAGGCTGGGTCACCGCCGATTCCGCGGGCTGCTCGCTACGTAACGGGGTCGCGCCGGTGCAGCAGGACACCGACTCCGTCGTCCAGGGCGAGGGTGCCGCGGGGCACGACCACGAGGTCCGCACCGCTGCTCGCCGCGGCGCGCAGCAGGGCGGCCCCGGCGGGTTCCTCCGGCCCCGTCCACAGCTGCCCGGGCGGCGGCGGGGGATCGTTGACCAGCACGGCCGCCGCCCGGGCGCCCCGCAGCGCGGCGACGACGGCCGCGGTGCCCTCGCAGGCGGTGCGGTCCCGCGCCCGCTGCACCCGGTAGGCCTCCAGGCGGGCCCGGTCGGCGGCGTTGAGGCGGCCGCCGAGCGCACGGGCGAGGAGCTCCTCCGAAGGGGCCGGGCCGGAAGTGCCGGCGGGACGTGCGGTGCCGACCGTGACGAGGTCGCTCCTCAGGTGTTCCGGCATGTGGTCGACCAGCATCTCCGCCGTCCGGGGGTCGCCGGGGTCGCGGCCCAGCACGAGCACCTCGGCCGCGCCGCGGTCGGCCAGGTCGCTCAGGTCCCCGGCCAGCTGTGGCGCGGTCAGAGGCCACTCCTGCACCGGGACGGTCTGCCGGACGGCCGGGTCCGGGTCGGGGCGCCCGGCCGGCCAGCGTCCGGTCCGGGCGGCGACCCGGATGCCCTCGCCGTCCTCGGTGCGGCCGACGAGCAGCTCCAGATAGGGCACGTCCGGGGCGCGCTGCACCACCAGCGGCAGGGCGTCCGGCAGGGCCTCGAGCCCGGCCGTGTCGCGCGGTGGCGGTTCGGGCAGTTCCTCGGCCAGCACGAGTTCCCCGCGGGTGGCGAACAGGGCCTGGCCGTGCCGTCCGGGCAGGTCGTCGTCGGTGCCCACGGCGGCGTGGAGGGCGTGGACGGTGGCCGGGTCGGCGCCGTGGGCCGTGAGGTCGTCCCGCAGGTGCCGCCAGCGCCGCGCGATGACGCGGTCGGGATCCTCGATGTCCCGGGAGGTGTCCAGGTAGGCGCTCGCCCACGGGCCCGGCCTGGTGAACAGCGGTTGCAGGAACGACAGCTTCATCAGGGTGCCTCCCGGAGCGGGCTCCCGAGGCCGCGAGGCGACCGGGGCCCGTGCGATCGGAGTGTGCGCCGGCAGCCGATGCCGGCCCCCCTCGTGGCTCCCCGTACCCGTGCGGTGATCCCTTATGCGTGGCGGCCCGGGCAGCGGGCCGTCCGGGCCGCCACGGAACTCAGGAGAGGCAGCCGACGTGCGCGAGGGCCTGCCGCAGCAGCACGCCCTGACCGCCCTGCATCTCCTGCTGCAGCTGCGGCGACGACGCCTCCTGCGGGGTGAACCAGACCAGGTCGAGCGCGTCCTGCCGGGGGTGGCAGTCGCCGGCCACCGGGACGACGTAGGCCAGCGACACCGCGTGCTGCCGCGGGTCGTGGAAGGGAGTCACGCCCTGTGTCGGGAAGTACTCGGCGATGGTGAAGGGCTGCGGGGAGACCGGGATGCGGGGCAGTGCCATGGGGCCGAGGTCCTTCTCCAGATGGCGGACCAGCGCCTCGCGGACACGCTCGTGGTGGAGCACCCGTCCGGACACGAGGGCGCGGCTGACGCTCCCGTCCGGCCCGATGCGCAGGAGGAGACCGATGTGTGTCACCTCCCCGCTGTCGTCGACCCGCACGGGCACGGCGTCCACGTAGAGGATCGGCATGCGTGCGCGGGTCAGCTCCAGGTCGTCCGGAGACAGCCAGCCGGGCGTGGTTTCGGTCATGTCGGCCATCGGGTGATCGTACGCGGAGAGAACGCCACGTGGGGGCGATCGACGGCGTGCGCCGCGAACCTGCTCGACACGTGCGCTCAGGCCCGTTCCCCTCCTGCCCTGAGCTCGGCGAGCGGCGCGTAGATCGTCGAGCGGGGACGTCCCGAGGGCCTCGGCGACGACGGGTACGGCGCCGCGCCTCGCGAAGACCCCGGCCCGTTCGAGTTCGCCGAGGACGGCGAGGCGGTCCGTGCGGTCCAGGCGTTCGGCGGGCCGGCCCCGGGCGCGGACGCGGACGCGGACGCGGGAGGCGATGACCCGGTCCACCTGCCGGGTCCACCCCTCCGCCAGGGGCGTCTGCTCGCCTGGTGCGGCGGCCGGAGCGGCGAACGCGGTCAGGACGGCGGCCGCCCGGTCAAGCGGTGTGCGGTCCAGGTGGACGCAGAGCACGGCCGACTCGGTGCCCTCGGCGTCGCGCAGCACCGCGCTGACGGAGGACACCCGCCGGCCGCCGGGGAGCAGCGTCTCCCGCGGGCCGTCGACGTCGTCCGCCGGACGCCCCGGCGGCCCCAGCTCGCCCGGCAGCGCCCGGTCACCGGCGGTACGTCGCGTGACCGGGTTCCAGACGCCCAGGACGCGCTCGTCCCTGACGTCGTGCAGGACCACTTCGGCGTGCGGGCTGAGGAGCCTGGCCACGGCCTCGCAGGCCGACCCCCACAGCGCGACGCGCGCATCGATGTCGTCGTCCACCCGGAAGCCCTTCTTTCCCTGCCGACCGCCCCGCGGCTCCGGCGAGCCGGCCGTGCCGCGGGGAAGGGCCGTCGTGTCTTGTGGCGGTGCCGGGCGGAACCGTTGCGCTACGGGGCCGCGGGCCGGTTCCTGAGCGCCTGCCAGAGCATCCGGTAGAAGTCCGCGTAGGTGCGCTCCACGTGGACGGCGAGGGACCGCGTCTCCTCGTGGCGCTCGCCGAGGCGGTTGATCGGCACCGTCATCGCCGCGTGGTGCTCGATGTGCAGGTTGTTGCCGTTGGTGAACCAGGTGCTCAGCCAACTGCCGCGAATCGAACGTGTGTTGCGCAGCACGTCCGTCGTCTGCGTGTCGCACAGCAGGTGCTCCGGGAGTTCCACCAGGAAGTGCAGCGGGACGGCAAGCAGCAGCGGCAGGACCCACAACCGCAGCACGTACTCGCCGTGTCCGAGGAACGCCAGGCCGACCGCGCCTCCCACCGCCGCGCCCAGCAGGGCGTGTTCGGTCACGATCCGCCGTCGCATCGCCGGGGCGATGTGCCCGAACGCGTACGTCCAGCGTCCCGTGACCGCGCGTACGACGTCCGCGCCGACGGTGCCCAGGCGCGGGTAGTCCAGCAGCCCGCGCAGCAGCGCCCGGAAGGTCAGCGGCCCCCGGGTGTCGAAGCCGAAGAACTCCGTGTCCTGCGGGGTGCCCAGGTAGCGGTGGTGCTGCAGATGGCGCACGCGGTAGTGGCTGTAGACCACGAGGAGCGGCATTCCCAGGGGCACGCCGACCAGCCGGTGGGGGAACGCGCGCCGGAAGGCGGAGTGGTGCAGGCACTGGTGCTGCAGCTCGACGGCGTGGGTGAACATGGCCGCCAGCAGGACGATCCCGGCACCCGCCGCCCACAGGTTGCGCTGCAGTGCCAGCGCCGCCGCGGCGCAGGTGAGGAGCGCCAGGACGGCCAGCTTGGCGAGGAAGACCCGCTCGTCGAAGGACGTCACCCGCAGCCGTGCGAACAGGACGGCCGCAGCGGCGGGCGGCGCGCTCTCGCGCTCGGGGAGGATCCGGTCAACGGCCACTGAGCACCACCACGTGGGTACCGGGCACCAGGCCCTCGGACCGGGCGGTGCGGAGCAGTCCCGCAAGGGCGACGGCCCCGGCGGCGGTGGGGAAGGCGCCGTACTCGGCCAGCGCGTCGCGGGCGTCGCACAGCTCCCGGTCGTCGGCGCCGATGACGGTACCGCCGGTGGCCGCGATCGCCGCCATGGCCTCGTCGCCCTGCAGGGCGTGCCAGTTGACGAGCGGCTGGTTGTGGTCGGTGGTGGAGACGGACTCCGGCGGCAGGGTCCGGTACGGGCCCGGCCAGCAGGTCACCATCGGGTTGTTGCCGGCCGAGCCGACACCGTTGATCACCGTGTCCCAGCCGAGCAGCTCCAGTTGGCGCCGCACCGCGATGGCGGTCGTGCCGTTGCCGACGGGCAGCCAGATCACCGCGGGCGCCTCGGGCAGTGCGGCCCGCAGCGCGGACACGACCATGCCGTGCCCCTCGAACACGGCCTCGACGTAAGGGCCGTCCACGTTGCCGTCGACGCAGTCCCCGGTGGCGGCCAGCCGGCGGGACTCGTCCACGGCGTCCTCGTAGGCCCCGTCCACGAGGTGGACGCGGGCGCCGGCGGCGCGCATCGCCTCGCCGCCGTCGCTCCAGCCGGCAGGGAGGACGACCGTGCACTCCACCCCGGCGACCTGGCAGGCCGTGGCCATGGCCCGCCCGTAGTTGCCGCAGGTCGCGATGGTGACGTGCCGGTGGCCGTCGGCCACGGCGCGGGCGACGACGGCGCGGGCGGCGGGCTCCTTGTGGCTGCCCGAGGCGTAGCGCGTCTCGTCCTTGACCAGGACCCGGGCGCCGGGCACCAGGGCGGAGACGTCGATGAGGGGGGTGCCGAAGGCGTCCGAGGGCGCTTCGGCGGACAGCGGTGCGGGGGTGGGCATGACGGTTCCTTCGGGGGTGGTGGACGGACGTGCCTGCGGTGCCCGGCACGGTCGTGCCGGGCACCGGCGTGCGGGGGTGTCAGACGCGGGCCGCGGCCAGCTGGGAGTCGGCGTGGCCCTGGAGGTCGTCGAGATCGCCGAGCTCCGCCGGGGGCAGGGCGTCGGGCAGGTCGTCCTCGAGCAGGCGCAGCCGGCGGTTCGCCCAGCCGCGGGCCGCCCAGCCCAGTTGCAGCAGTCCGCTGACGACGACGAGCAGCGCGAGTCCGCGTCCGGGCCCGGTGCCGAGCAGCACGCCGACCGTGTCCGCCAGGGCGCCCGCGGGCTCCAGGAGCGGCTTCACGTAGTGCTCGGCCAGGGGGCCGACGACCAGGTAGCCGAGGGGCATGGTCAGCATCATGAGCGTCATGAAGATGGCCAGCACCCGGCCCTGGAGTTCCAGGCCGACCTTGGTCTGGACGAGGGCGATCCAGTGGCCGTCGGCCAGGGACTCGCCGAAGGCCAGCAGGAACATCCCGGCGATGATCAGCGGCGGGCTGGCGAAGCCGACCATCACCATCGCCAGGCTGGCCACCGCCATGGAGATGATCATGCCCTGCGCCCTGCGGGCCGTGCCGCCCCACAGCCCCATCACCAGGCTGCCGCACAGGCCGCCGACACCGGCGGCGCCGAGGGCCGTGCCCAGCATGAGGGGGGACTGCTCGATGAGCAGCATGGGGGTGATGACCGCGAACCCCAGGGTGTAGAAGGCGTGGTCGATGACGAAGAAGCGCAGCGCCGCGCGGAGCCCGGGTCGGCGGGCGATGTAACGCCAGCCGCCGGTGATCTCCCTGCCGAACGACTCGTCGCGGCGGCGGAAGAGGGTGTCGGGGAAACGGACCGCCAGCAGGGTCACCACTCCCGCCGCGAAGCTGCACACGTCGATCATGATCACGCCGGAGACGCCGATGACCCCGATCAGCCCGGCACCCATCATGGGCGCGAAGACCGTGCCCACCCCCACACCGAGCTGGCTGATGCCGTTCGCGTGGCCGAGGTACCGCTTGGGGACCAGTTGGGCCACCGCTGCCAGGTAGGCGGGGCGCTGGAAGGCGCCCGCGACGGAGGTGACCGACACGGCCAGGTAGACCTGCCACATCTCCAGGCCGCGGCCGAGGACCAGCAGGCCGAGCCCGCCCATCGCCAGGCCCGCCACCGCGTCGCTGGTCAGCATGATCATGCGGCGGTTCCAGCGGTCCGCCACTGCTCCTGCCAGCGGCCCGGCGAGGATGCCGGGGAGCATGCCCACCGCGTTGACCACGGCGAAGTCGGCGATCGAGCCCGTGCGCTGGTACACCCAGATGCTCAGGACGAGCGTGCTGAGGCTGCTGCCGATCATCGACAGGAACTGGCCCAGTGCCACGACGGCGAACCGGGACAGGCTCGGTGTGGTGTGCCGGGTGTCCCCCGCGGCCTCGCTGCCCTTGGCGCGTTCCGCCGGCCGCCCGCCCTGCCCGTCCGTGACCGCCCGCCCGGCGGGCCGAACTCCGTCCGACGGTGTGGCGTCCTGCGCGGCAGGTGGCCCCTGCCACCGCTCGGCGTGCTCCACCAGCGTCCGGGCCAGCGGTTCGGCGTGCGTCCTGACGAAGAAGTGGCCCGCCTTCGGCAGCACCGCCAGGGAGACGTCGTCCGCGAAGTGCTCCCACTCGTGGTGGCGTTCCTGGTACAGCTCGGTGACCCGGTCCCGGGAGCCCACCACGCTGAGCACCGGGGCCCGCAGCCTGGGGGCCGCGGTGTCCTGGTAGGCCCTGGTGTAGTACTCCTCGGCGTCCCGCGCGTCGTGCCGCACGTTGCGCAGCACGAACTGCTCCTGCTCGGGGTCGTCGAGGTCGGTGAAACCGCCCCGTGCCCGCAGGTAGGACAGGTACTCCCGGTCGGAGGTGAGCCAGTCGGTGGGCACCAGCCGGTGCACCCAGTCGAAGAACCGCCCGGGGAGCCGCGCCGTGGGGAAGCTCGCGCCCAGGCCGACGCCGACGACCTCGACGCCCGCGGCCTCCGCCTGGCGTGCGACCTCCAGCGTCACCGCCGTGCCCAGGCAGTGCCCGTAGAACAGGACGGGACCCTTCACCGCGCCGAGTTCCGCCACCACCCGGCCGGCCACCTCGGTGCCCGGCAGCAGCGGGTCGTCCGGTCTGCTCATGTCGTGCCCCGGCAGCTCGACCGCGTACAGCCCCCACTGCGGCGGCAGTTCGTCGGCCAGCGGAAGGTAGGCGACGGCGCTGCCGCCGGAGAACGGCACAGCGACGACCGTGACGCCGCCCTCGGCCGGATCCGCGTCCTTCCCGGTCAACCGGTGCAGCAGCGGCGCCGGCTCGGCCCCCTGCTCCTCGCCGCGCTCCGCGCGGTCCGCGAGCAGCGCGGCGAGCGCGCGCACCGTCGGGGTGCGGTACAGCTCCACCAGGGCCAGCCCCGGGTCGATCTGCCGGACGATCCGCAGCGCCGCGAAGGAGTCCCCGCCGAGGGAGAAGAAGCTGTCGTCGATGCCGATCGCCTCCTCCTCCACGCCCAGCGTCCCGGCCCAGATCGCCGCGATGCGCCGCTCGGCCGCGTTCCGGGGGGCAGTGCGTGCCGGGGCGTCGGAGGCGTCGGGCGGGGCCGGCAGGGCGCGCCGGTCGAGTTTGCCGTTCGGGGTGAGCGGCAGCCGCGGCAGGAACACCACCCGCGCGGGCACCATGTGCGTGGGCAGCCCGGTCGCCAGGGCCTCGCGCACCGCCGCCTCGGTGAGCGCGGCCTCCGGCGCCGCCACGAGATAGCCGACGAGCTGGGCGGCCCCGGAGGGCAGGGTGTGCACCGCGGCCGCGGAGGCCGCCGCCCCGGGCAGCGCGCCGAGCGCGGCCTCGACCTCGCCGAGCTCCACCCGGTAGCCGTTCACCTTGACCTGGTCGTCCAGCCGGCCGAGGAAGTCCACGGTGCCGTCGCGGCGGTAGCGCGCGCTGTCCCCGGTCCGGTACATGCGCGCGGTGCCGACCACGCCGTCCGGGGCGGCGTGCGGGTCGGCGTACGGGTCGGGGACGAACCGCTCCGCGGTCAGCTCCGGCCGCTCGTGGTAGCCGGGCGACACCCCGGCGCCGCCCAGATGGAGTTCACCCACCACACCGGGCGGCACCGGCGCCCCGTACGCGTCCAGCACGTACACCCGGTTGTTGGGGAACGGACGGCCGATGGGCAGCGGCGCCTCGGCGGGCAGGTCGTCGACGTCCCCGTCGAAGTACACGTTGTCGACGGTGACCTCGGTGACGCCGTACGCGTTGACGACCCGGTTGCCGGGGCCGACGAGACGCCGCGCCCGCTGGTACTCGCGCACCTGCCACTTCTCGCCGCCGCCGATCAGCAGCCGCACGAAGTCCAGCCGCTCCCCGGCCTGTTCGGCGTGGGCCAGCAGCGCCCGCAGTACGGCCGGCACCAGCTCGGTGCACTGGACGCCCTCGTCGCGCATGAGCGCGTACAGCTCCGCCGGGTCCAGCAGCGTCTCGCGCGGGACGACGACGAGCCGGCCGCCGGTGCAGTGCGCGCGCAGCGTCTCGCCGACGAACATGTCGAAGGAGAAGCTCGCGGCCTGCTGGTACGTCCAGTCGGGGTCGAGGTCGTAGGCGCGCTGCCACATGGCGGCGGCGTGCACCAGGTTGCGGTGGGTCACCTCCACGCCCTTCGGGCGGCCGGTGGAACCGGAGGTGTAGATGACGTAGGCCGGGTCGTCCGGCGTCCCGGTGGGCACCGGATCGGCGTCCGCCGCGGCGTCGACCAGCGCGGCGTCACGGTCGAGCGCGAGGACGGTCGTGCCCCCGGGGGCATCCGGGGCGCCCTCGAGGTCGAGCCGGGTGACCAGCGCCACCGGCCGGCTGTCCTCGAGCATGTAGCGCAGCCGCTCGCCCGGGTACGCCGGGTCCAGCGGCACGTAGGCACCTCCCGCCTTGAGGACGCCCCACATCGCCGCGAACAGGTCGATCCCGCGGTCCAGGCAGATCGCCACGCGCTCGCCCGGGCGCACGCCCCGCTCGCGCAGCAGGTGCGCGATGCGGTTCGCCCGCCGGTTGAGCCAGTCGTAGCTGACGGTGCGCGGGCCCGAGGTCAGCGCGGGCGCGTCCGGCCTCCGTGCGACGCAGCGTTCGAAGACCTCCTGGAGGCTGTGCGCCGGGGGGATCGCCGCGGCGCTGTCGTTCCAGGTGTGGAGGACGGTGTGGCGCTCGGCCTCGGTGAGCAGCGGCAGCCGGCCCACCTCGGTGCCGGGTGCGGCGGCCGCGGCGTGCAGGAGGGTGAGCAGGTGGTCCACGAAGGCCTCGACCCGCTCGGCGTCGAAGAGTTCGGCCGCGTAGTCGACGGTCAGGACCGGTCCGTCCGCGGGGAAGTCCAGGCCGATCGCCAGGTCCGCCATGGTCGCGGCGGGGGCCTCGTCCCCGGCGTAGGCCAGGAGCGGGTCGCGCGGCGCCGCCGTGTTGTGCACGGTCACGCTCACCCGGCTCAGCGGGTCGGGCCTGCCCCCGCCGGCCCGCCGCACCGCCGCCGCGATCTCCGGCAGCGGCAGGCCCTGGTGCTCCAGGTCGCGCAGGACCGCGTCCCGTACCCGGCCGAGCAGCGCGGCGAAGCTCGGCTCGCCCGTCAGGTCGCCGCGCAGCGGCAGGATGTTGAGGACGGAACCGACCACGCCGTCCAGCGCGGGATCCTCCCGTCCCGCCACCGGCGCCAGGACCGTCACGTCGGTGCGCCCGCTGTACCTGCCGAGGACGACCTGCACGCCCGCCAGGACGACCATGAAGAGGCTGGCCCGGTGCTGTCTGGCGCACGTGTCCAGCAGCGCGAGCGACGCCGGCTCGAGGTCGCGGGTGACCCGGCCCGCGCGGTGGGTCGCCACGGCGGGCCGCGGACGGTCCGCGGGGAGCTCCAGGTCCAGCGCTGCGCCGTCGAAACGGTCGCGCCAGTACGCCGCGAGCCGGGCGTCACCGGACGCGGCCGTCCCCTGCCGGGCCACCTCCGAGAGGCGGTCGGCGGCGGCGTGGCGCGGCTCGAGACCCGCGCTCAGGTCGCCGTAGACCTCGGCCAGCGCGTCCCCGAGGACGCCCACGGACCAGCCGTCGAAGACCAGGTGGTGGACGGCGAGGAGGAGTTCGTCCCCGTCCGGCGTGCGCAGCAGCACCGCGCGCGCCACCGGGCCGCGCTCCAGGTCGGTCCGCTCGGTCACGATCCGGCGGCGCTCCGCGGCCGCCCGCGCCCGTGCCGCGTCCGGTGCCAGGTCCCGCAGGTCGACCTCGCCGTACGGGACCGTCGCGGAGCGGTCGACGTCCGTCACCGGCTCGTCGCCGGCGTAGGGGAAGCGGGACACCAGAGCGGGATGGCGTGCGGCCAGCACGGCGAGGCACCGGGGCAGCAGCTCCGGGCGGACGGGCTCCGCCCATCGGTAGCGGATGCCGAGGGTGTGCACCGGCAGTTCGGGGCTCACCTGCTCGGCCATCCAGAAGTCCCGTTGCAGCGCGGTGAGCGGGAACCGCGACGGCTCCTCGGCGGGTTCGTCCGCGTCGCGCGCGGCCGCAGCCGGCCCCGGAGCGGCGTCGGCGGCGGGGAGGACGCCGGCGACCTCGGCGAGCGTCGGCGCCGCGTAGAGCGCGCTGAGCGTGAGGTCGGCGCCGTGCGCGTGCCGCAGCCGGCTGATCATGCGGATGGCGGAGAGCGAGTCCCCGCCGAGGGCGAAGAAGTCGTCGCCAGGACGGATGTCAGCGGCGCCGAGCAGTTCCCGCCACACGGCGGCCACGAGCGCCTCGGGCGAGGAGCCCCCTGCGTCGCCCGCCGCGACCGGGGACACCGGCGGCGGCGTGGCGGCCAGCGCCGCGCGGTCCACCTTGCCCTGCACGGTCAGCGGGAAGGCGGCGTGCACGGAGAAGACGGCGGGCACGAGGTAGTGCGGCAGCCGGGCGGCCAGCTCGCGACGGACGGCATCCGTGCCCGGCGCGCCGTCCTCGGTGACGAGGTGGGCCGCGAGCCGCGGCGCGCCCGCGCCCTCGTCGACGAGGACGACGGCGTCCCTGACGCCGCGCACCTCGCGCAACGCGCTCTCCACCTCGCCCGGTTCCACGCGGAAGCCGCGGATCTTGACCTGCTGGTCGAGCCGGCCCAGGTACTCCAGGTCGCCGTCCGCCAGTCGCCGCACCCGGTCGCCCGACAGGTACTCCCGCCGCCCGTCAGGTCCCTCCCGGAAGCGGTCCGCGGTCAGGTCCGCACGCCCGAGGTAGCCGGTGGCCACTCCCGTGCCGCCGATGCGCAGCTCGCCGGGCTCACCGGGCGCCGCCGTCGTGCCGTCCGCGGCGACGACCCGCACGGTCACCCCGGACAGGGGCGTGCCGATCGGCACCGGACCGCCGCCGGTCCACGTGGTGAGGTCGGCGGCGGTCGCCACGACCGAGGTCTCGGTGGGGCCGTACGTGTTGAGCAGCCGCACCCCGGAGCCGACCTGCGCCTGCCAGCGGATGACCGCCTCCGGGTGGACGGCCTCACCGCCGATGATCACGGTGCGCACTGCCGCTGGGAGCGCGGCCTCGCCGCGCTCGAGCGCCCCGACGAGCTCGTGCCAGTACGCGGTCGGCAGATCGAGGACGGTGACGCCGAGTCCGGCGCAGCGGTCCAGGAAGACGTCGGGACGGCTGATCATGTCCTCGTCCCGGACGACGACCGTGGCGCCGGCGGTGAGCGGCGGGAAGATCTCCTCCACGCTGGCGTCGAAGCTGAGCGAGGCGAACTGCAGCACCCGGTCGGTGGGGGAGAAGCCGTAGCGCTCCCCGGCCGCCCGGCAGAAGTGCGCCAGGGCGCGCCGCGGAACGACCACGCCCTTGGGCCGACCCGTCGAGCCCGAGGTGAAGACGACGTACGCGGGGTCCTCCGGCGCCGCGGCGGTGCCCGGCAGGCGAGCGGTTCCGGCGGCGTCGACCGCGATGACCGGCGTCCCCGCCGGGAGGGAGCCGGCGATCCCGTCCGTGCCGCCGGCCGGGACGATCACCACTCGGGGGGCGGCTTCCTCGACCATCACCGCCAGCCGCGCCGCCGGGTAGCCCGGGTCGAGCGGCAGGTAACCGGCTCCGGCCCGCAGGACCGCGAGCATCGCCGTGACCGCGTCCCGGCCCCGGGGCAGGGACAGGCCCACCAGGTCCCCCGCGCGCACCCCGTTCGAGTGCAGCGCCCGCGCCAACGGCGTGACGGCGGCCAGCAGCTGGGCGTAGGTGGAAGTGCCCGTCGCGTCGACGACGGCCGGGGCGTCCGGGGTCAGCCGAGCCTGTTCCTCGATCGCGGCGAACACGTCCGACGACGCATTCTCGATGGCGCCGAAGGTGACGGCATCGGCCACCGTGGGTCCGGCCGGAGCGGCCGGGTCCACGGCCGGTGTAGTGCGCACGCGATCTCCCTGGGAGCTGTCCCTGCACTGTGGCGGCACCAAGCGGAACGCCTCGGTGAATTTGTGGGACGCGCGCGACGACGATGTGAATGATCTCGGTCACCTCGTCTGCGATCACGTGAATGGAGCCTGGTGAAAAGGCAGTTGACGCAAATGCGACGCTGTGACGAATGGTCATTTTGTAGGGGCTGCCGGATCCGTGCCACGCGGGTCGGCCATCGGTCCCGCGGTGGTGCGATGCTGGAAGCAGCGGATCATCGCCGGCGGAGATGACCGGCTTCCGGCCGGCCGACGGAAGGGCAGCTGGGTACGCATGGATCTGCGGCAGATGGAAGTGGTCGTCGCGGTCGCGGAGGAGGGCGGGTTCACGGCGGCCGCCCACCGGCTGCACGTCGTGCAGTCCGCGGTGTCCGGCACCGTACGGGCGCTGGAGCGGGAACTGGGCAGCGCGCTCTTCGAGCGGACCACGCACCGCGTGTCGCTGACGCTGGCGGGGGAGGCGTTCGTGCCGGCCGCCCGTGCGGCACTGCGCGCGGCCGAGGAGGCCCGTGCGGCGGTCGACGCCGTACGGGGCGAGCTGCGGGGCCTGGTGACGGTGGGCACGATGCAGGGGGTCTGGGCCGGTCTGCACCGGGCGCTGGCCAGCCTGCGCGCGGAACACCCCGGTGTGACCGTGCGCCTGCGGCAGGGTGCGGTGGCCGACATCCGGCAGGCCCTGCGGGAGGGCACGGTGGACCTGGCCGTTGTGGCCCTCGACCGGCAGCAGCAACGGGGGCTGGTGACCCGTCTGCTGTCCCGCGAGCAGATGCTCCTGGTCGCCGCGCCGGGACGCGGTTTCGCGGAGGACGACGTGGTGACCTTCGAGGAGGTCGCCGGCCTGCCCTTCGTGGACTTCCCGTCCGGTTGGGCGATCCGTTCCGAGGTGGACCGGGCGTTCCGGGCCGCCACCACCGAACGGACCCCCGTGTTCGAGGTGAACGACATCTTCGCCGCGGCCGAACTGGTCCGGCACGACCTGGGGGTCTGCGTCATGCCCGCCTCGCTTGCCGCCCGCTTCCCGGACCTCGCCGTACGCCGCTTCGAGCGGCACGCGCCCTCCTGGAAGGTCATGGTGGTCAGGCCCGGAGGCGATCCCGCGCCCGCCGTCGAGGCGCTGCTGCGCCACATCACCGCTCGCACCGCGGCCGGCGGACGCGGCTGAGCGCGGTCAGCGGGACGCGGCCTGCCCGGTCGTGTTCTGCCCGGTCGAGCCCTGAGCGGTCGCGGCGGGCGTGCCCTTGCGGGCGGCCCGGAGTTCGGTCCCCCAGTAAGCGAGGCCGACCAGGGGAAGAGCGGCCCCCAGGACGCTGACCGCCGTCCAGCCGGCTGCGTGGTAGGCGAGCGACCCGAGCTGCGACCCGAGGGCGCCTCCCGCGAAGAAGACGGCGATGAAGGCGCTGTTCAGCCGGGACCGCGCGGCGGCGTCGAGTTGGTAGACGGTGTGCTGCCCGAGGATGAGGGCGGTCTGCACGGCCATGTCGATCAGGATCGCGGCGAGGGCGATCAGGACGATGCTGTGCTGCCCGAAGCCCGCCACGGCGAAGGCCGCGGCCGCCACGCCGAAGGCGATCCCGGTCACCGGCCGTACGAGTCCGCGGTCCGCCCAGCGGCCGGCCGTCGGTGCCACCGCGGCACCCGCGGCGCCCACGAGCGCGAAGACCGCGACGCCGATCGGCGAGTAGTGGAACGGACCGGTGAGCAGGAAGGAGACGGTGGTCCAGAAGGCGCTGAACGCGCCGAACATGGCCGCCTGGTACAGCCCCCGGCGCCGCAGCGCCGGATGCGTCCGTAGCAGCCTGACCGTCGAGCGCAGGACCTGGGAGTAGGGCAGGGAGGTCGTCGGGGCGTGCCGCGGCAGGGCGGCGCGCAGCGCCAGGGCCAGGAGGGCCATCAGGACCGCGGAGCCGAGGTAGACGTAGCGCCAGCCCGCGACGTCGGAGACCAGGCTGCTGACCGTGCGGGACAGCAGGATCCCCGCGAGCAGCCCGCTCATCACCCGGCCCACGACCCGGCCGCGGGCGTGGTCGGGCGCGAGACCCGCGGCGAACGGCACCAGGATCTGCGCGACGACGGAGGTCGCACCGCTGACCAGGGACGCGACGAGCAGCACCGGGAAGTCCGCGGCGGTCCCCGCCACCGCCAGGGCGACGGTGGTGACGGCGAGCAGCGCGGTGACCAGCCGGCGCTTCTCCAGCCGGTCGCCGAGCGGGACGAGGAGGAGCATCCCGGCGACGTAGCCGATCTGGGTCACCGTGATCAGCGTGCCGGCCGCCGCCGTGCCGAGGTGGAAGACCCGGCTCAGCGACGACAGCAGCGGCTGGGCGTAGTAGAGGTTGGCGACGGTCATCCCGGAGGCGACGGCCAGCAGCGCGACCAGCCATCCGGGAACGCCGTGGGTGGTCGCGGACGGCGCGGGGCGCCGCGTGGAGGGGTTCTTGGACGCGGGGGACACGAGGGCCTTCTCGTGACGGGAACCGATGGTGCGGTTCGGGCGGGCGGAGTGTCGGTCGGGCGACGCCTCGCGCTGCCCGGCCGACTGCTGCAGCGCCCGCGCCGGAGGATTGCTTCCTCCGTGAAGGAGATGACTTGCGATGTCGGTCATCTCGATCCGAGATGACCGCCGATCGCCCTCACCGCCGGGCGGTGGAGTCCTCGGGCGGCGTCACCTCGAAGGTCCCGGCCGCCCCGGCCGCCCCGGCCGCCCCGGCGGCCTCGGAGGCCTCTGCGGCCTCGACGGGTTCCGGCACCGGCCGCGAGACCGCGTCCCGACCCAGCAGCCGGCCGAGCGCGGCGACCGCGGGCTCGGTGTAGCGGGCCGCCGGCGGACCCGCGACGACCAGGATCAGGACGTAGGCGGTGGCCAGCGGCCCGATACGGGGCTCCGTGACGACGGCGAGGCCGGCGATGACGATCGAGAACTCCCCGCGTGCGACGAGCGCCCCGCCCGCCCGCAGCCGCCCCCGCGGATGGACGCCCGCCCGGCGGGCGGCGTACCAGCCGGTGACGATCTTGGTTGCCGTGGTGACCAGCGCCAGGGCCAGCGCCGGGAGCAGCACCGGCGGTATGGCCGCCGGATCGGTGGACAGCCCGAAGAAGACGAAGAACACGGCGGCGAACAGATCGCGCAGCGGGGTCAGCAGACGGCCCGCACCGGCGGCGACCTCACCGGACAGGGCGATGCCCACCAGGAACGCGCCGACGGCCGCCGACACCTGGAGCTTCTGCGTGATGCCCGCCACCACCAGCGCCAGCCCGAGCACGACCAGGAGCAGCATCTCGGGATTGTCGGACGAGACCGCCTTGCTGAGCAGCCGTCCATGGCGCAACGCCAGGTACAGGACCGTGCCCACGGTGCCGAGGGCGATCGCCAGCGTCACCCCTCCGGCCGCCAGGCCGAGGCCCGCCAGCAGGGTCGTCAGCAGCGGCAGGTAGACGGCCATGGCCAGGTCCTCGATGACCAGGACGCCGAGCACCACGGGCGTCTCGCGGTTGCCGAGCCTGCCGAGGTCCGTGAGCACCTTGGCGATGACACCCGACGAGGAGACCCAGGTGACCCCGGCCAGCGCGACGGCGGCCACCGGACCCCACCCGAGCAGCAGTGCCGCCACGGCGCCCGGTACCGCGTTGAGGACGAAGTCCACCGCCCCCGAAGGGTATTGGGCGCGCAGATTGCCGACCAGTTCCGAGGCGCTGTACTCCAGCCCGAGCAGCAGGAGGAGCAGGACCACCCCGATCTCGGCCCCCACGGAGATGAAGTCCTCGCTCGCCGACAGCGGTACGACCCCGCCGTGCCCGAAGGCGAGCCCGGCCAGCAGGTAGAGCGGCACGGGCGACAGCCCGATCCGGCCCGCGAAGCGCCCGATGATGCCCAGCCCGAGGATGACGGCACCGAGTTCCACGAGAAGCGCGGTGGTGTCGTGCATCCTCAACTCCCGGACACGATCGCGGCCAGGGCGTCCACGCCCTCACGCGTGCCGACCGCCACGAGGATGTCCCCGATCGCGAGCCGGAAGTCCGGTCCGGGCGAGGGGTGCGCGCTCGTCCGCCGCATCACCGCCACGACGGAGGCCCCGGTCAGCGTCCGCGCCCGGGTATCGCCCAGCGGCCGCCCGGCGTACGGCGACCGGGAGCCGACCGGGATCTGCTCGGTGACGAGTCCGATGCCGTCCGTCCGCACCGCCTCCAGCGGTGTCGGGTCCAGCAACCGCGCAAGCCCGGCGGCCTCCTCGGCCTCCAGGGGGACCGACGTGCCGCAGGCGTCGGGATCGTCCGCCTCGTAGAAGCCGAGGAACCGCCGCCCGTCCTGGTGCACCACCACCGACAGATTCCGCCCGGTGCGCGTCGTCACGTCGTACTGCGTCCCGATGCCCGGAAGGGTCGTCCGCCGTATGCCCACTGCTGCCTCCCAGGCAGGCCCGCACCTCTGGACGCCGGTGAGGGCCACCTTCGCGCCTTCACTGTCGGCGGGGTGCCCTCGACCAGCGGCTTTTACGTCCGTATTACGTTCAAACGGACGGTTCTATTCCGGCCGGGGCGATGCGGAGCGACACGGGGCGTGCGGGCGACCCGCGGCGCGGTCGCGAGATGCGCACGACGGCCGCAGCGGTCCCGCCCCTGGGGGCGGGACCGCTGGCGTGGTCGAAGTGGTCGAAGTGGTCGAAGTGGTCGAGGTGCCGGATCAGGCGGCGGGCACCGTCGGGGGCAGTGCGAGGGCGGCCTTGACGCTGCGCGTCGGCTCGTCGGCGAGGACCTCGAACCGGTCGTCGGCCAGCGCCTCCATGGTGAGCTCCGCGACGCTGGCGGCGCTGATCTTCGGGGCGTCCGTCCAGGCGCTCAGATCGGTGTCCACGAATCCGCAGTGCACGCCGACGACCAGGGTGCCCTGGTCGTACAGGCCCTTGCGCAGGGCGTCCGTCAGCGACCACTGCGCGGCCTTGGACGCGGCGTAACCGGGGAACTGGGGCTGCCCGACCCAGGAGGCCAGCGACAGCATGTTCACCAGTGCCCCGCCGCCGTTGCGCGCCAGCACCGGGGCGAAGGCCTGGGAGACCGCCCACGTGCCGAAGTAGTTGACGTCCATGGCCTGGCGGGCGCCGTCGAGGCCGCCGGTCAGGAGTCCGCTGGTGGCCCCGCCGACGCCGGCGTTGTTGATGAGGACGGAGACGTCGCCGGCGGCCTCCGCCGCCGCGGCCACCTGTGCCTCGTCCGTCACGTCCAGCCGCAGCGGGACGAGGTCCGGGTCCGTCACGCTCTTCGGATCACGGACGCCGGCGTAGACCTTCGCCGCGCCGTGCTCCAGGAGTGCCCGGGCGAACGCGTGCCCGATCCCTCGGTTGGCCCCCGTGACCAGGGCGACCGTTCCCTTGATGTCCATGCGGCTTTCCTTTGCGAAACGCCCTTTCGGCAGGGCTCCGTACACAGCTGACGACGCGGGCCCCCGCAGGCGGCCCACGTACTGAGGTTAACACCTGAATTTAATTATGAAAGGCAGCTGTGGATCGGCCGCGAGGGTTCATGGACGGGGCCAGGGCCGCCCGGCGAGCCGTTCGATGTCGGCGTTGAAGCGCCTGAGATAGCCGGCGAAGGCGGTGATGTCCTCCTCGGGCCAGTCGGCCATGACCTTGTCCAGGCCGCTGATGATGGCCTCCCGTTCCTCGTCGAGCATCCGGGCGCCCTCCGTGGTGATGCGGAACTTGCGGGCCATCCCGCCCTCGGGGTCGGGGATGCGCTCCACGAGGCCGGCGCGCATCGCCGCGGCGGTCTGCCGGTTGAGGGTGGAGGTGTCGAGTGCGAAGGCCTCGCTCAACTCGCCGATCGACATCGGCCCCTGGACCCGGATGCGGCTGAGGAGGATGTAGGCGCTGCGGTCCAGGGCGCCGGACCTGTGGCGCAGCAGTTCGTGGCGGCTGAGGAGCATCTGCTCGTACTCGACGTCGTGGGTGGACCTGCCCATGTGCCTTCCGCCTCCTGCCGTTCACCGGGCCGCCGGTGTGCGTCTTCGGCGCCCGCCGCCATCCTCGCACAGGGCGTGCACCAGCCACATCATGTGCGTGATGCACTTCCTATGTACGATGCACACCGATCCCGAACGTACGACCGCCAGGCGAGGAGTGTCGTCATGAACGCCCCACAACCCACAGCACGCGCCGGGGGCGTGGTCGCCACGCTGGCCCTGGCCGGCGTCACCGCCGCGATCATGCAGACGCTGGTCACCCCGCTGCTGACGGAGCTGCCGCAGATCCTGCACACCTCGTCGTCGAACGCCGCCTGGGTGATCACCGCCACCCTGCTGGTGGCGGCCGTGTGCGTGCCCGTCTTCGGACGCCTCGGCGACCTGGTGGGCAAGCGCCGCATGCTGGTGGTCTGCTCGGTGCCGCTCATCGCGGGCTCGGTGGTCTGCGCCCTGTCGTCGTCCGTCGTGCCGATGATCGTCGGACGAGGTCTGCAGGGCATGGGCATGGGCATGGTGCCGCTCGGCATCGCCCTGCTCCGCGACGTGGTCCCCGCGGAGAGGCTCAGCTCCTCCATCGCCCTGGTCAGCGCCTCCATGGGAATCGGCGGCGGCCTGGGCCTGCCGATCGCCGCGGCCATCGCCCAGTACGCCGACTGGCGCGTGCTGTTCTGGGGCTCGGCGGGCCTGGCCGCCGTCGTCGCGGTGCTGATCTGGTTCTTCATCCCCGAGGTTCCCGCCGGAGCCAAGGGCCAGCGCTTCGACGTGCCCGGCGCGCTCGGCCTGGGCGCCGGACTGGTCTGCCTGCTGCTCGCCGTCTCCAAGGGCGCCGACTGGGGCTGGGGGTCGGCGACCACCCTCGGCCTGTTCGGTGCCGCCGTCGTCGTACTCGCGGCCTGGGGATGGTGGGAGCTGCGCACCCGCGACCCGCTGGTCGACCTGCGCACCACCGCCCGGCCCAGGGTGCTGATCACCAACGTGGCCTCGGTCTTCGTGGGCTTCGGCATGTACGCCGGGATGCTGGTCGTCCCCCAGCTGCTGCAGTTCCCGAAGGCGACCGGCTACGGCCTCGGCCAGTCCATGCTGGCGGCGGGTCTGTGGCTCCTGCCGGGCGGCGTCATGATGATGATCGTCTCTCCCCTCGGCGGCAAGCTGACCAACTCCCGCGGGCCCAAGTTCACGCTGATCTCCGGCGCCGTGGTCCTCGCCGCCGGGTACGGACTGTCGCTGGTGCTGACGGGCACCGCCTGGGGCCTGATGCTGGCGGTCATGGTCGTCAACAGCGGTGTGGGGCTCGCGTACGGCTCCATGCCGGCCCTGATCATGGGCTCGGTCCCGCTGTCGGAGACCGCCGCCGCCAACGGCTTCAACGCCCTGATGCGTTCGCTCGGCACCTCGGTCGGCGCCGCCGTGATCGGTGTCGTCCTCTCCCAGATGACCACGACCGCGGGCGGCTACACCTTCACCTCCGAGAGCGGCTTCCGCACGGGCCTGGTGATCGGCTGCGGCATCGCGCTGCTCGCCGCGCTCATCGCGACGGCCATCCCCGCCGCCCGCGCCGCGTCCGGCGACGCGCGGGCCGAGCCGGCCACCGAGCTCAGCAAGGCCGCGCCGGCCGGCTGACCGGCTGTCCGCCGTCGCGCGTTGACCGACCCCGCGCTGCGGCGCTCGACGCGCAGCGGCCCGCAGGCCCGCGGGGCCGCACCCCCGATGCCGGGGTGCGGCCCCGCGAGCGTCATCGGCCGCGCACCCGTCGGGAAGATCCACAGGACAGGGGCCGCCGAGTGCCCTCGACCCGAACGGCTCGAGTGTCACGGGGTCTCACTGCTCCTGACGGCGCTCGCCCGGTGGGACCGGGTAGCGGCGGCGAGGCCGGTCGAGGGCCCGACGCCCGCGCGGACGGCCTGCGGATGCGCCGCGGCCGCGCCGGTGCCAGAGTCGGGAGCGACCGTGCGACCCCGCTGGGTGTCCGTGCGCCGCCGCGGTGGGTGCCGCCCTCCCGGCGGGCGCGAGGCGCCGAAGCCGCCGGGGCGGGAAGCGGTCACCAGTGGGAGTTGTCTTCACGCGCGGAGCACGGCCGCCCGGGAGACCGACCGAGAGGCCGCCGTGGGAAGCTCGGATGCGGGAGCGGACACCGAGGTTGTGGAAGCGGTCGAGGCCGAGCTGTCCGCCTACATGGCGGAGCGGCGCCTCACCGGATCGGGTGTGCTGCCCGCTGACGTCGCTCTCTCCGGCGTCCTGACGGAGTTCGTCTCACGGGGCGGGGCCAGACTGCGCGCACGATGCGTGTGGTGGGGCTGGCTCGCTGCCGGCGGTTCGGCTCACCCGGACGGGACGGCGGTGCCGGTGCGGCTGGGAGCGGCGCTGGAACTGCTACAGGCATGCGCGCTGATCCACGACGACGTGATGGACCGTTCGGACACCCGCCGCGGCGGCCCCGCGGTGCATGCCCACTTCACCCTCGAGCACCGCCGCGCGGGTTGGTCCGGGGACTCGCCGGCCTACGGGTTCGCCCAAGCCGTGCTGACCGGAGACCTGGCTCTGGTGTGGGCCGAAGACCTGCTCAGGACGGTTCCGATGGACACCGCCGTGCGGCGCCGGGTCGAAGGGCTGTGGCAGGCCATGCGCTCGGAGATGGTGGTGGGCCAGCACATGGAGCTGCGCCTGCAGGCGGAAGGCTCCGACGACCCGCAGGCGGCGCTGCGCACCGCCGAGCTGAAGTCCGCGCTCTACAGCGTCGCCCGCCCCCTCGCGATGGGGGCCGCCGCCGCCGGCGCGGACGACCGCACCACCGAGGTGCTGCACGAGTTCGGCCGCCGCGCCGGACTGGCCTTCCAGCTCCGCGACGACTTGCTGGGCCTCTACGGGGATCCTGCAGAGACCGGCAAGCCGTCGGGCGACGACATCCGCTCGGGAAAGCCGACCTACCTGACCGCCGTGGCGGTGCAACTGGCCCGGCGGTCCGGCTACCCCGGGACCGAGGCCCGCGTCCGTGCCACGCTCGGCAACCCCCTCGCGGACGAGGCGGAGATGAAGGCCTTCCGCGGGTTGCTGCGGGAACTCGGTGCGGTGCGGGCGGTGGAGGCCCGCATCGCCGCGCTGGCCGACGAGGCCGCCGCTCTCCTCACGACCGGTCTCCTCGCGCCGCGGGGCATCCCCCCACTGGCCGGGCTCGCCCGCCGTATCGGCGAGGTCGCCCTCGTATGACCTCCACCACGGTCCGCCGGACCCCCGAACGCGAGGACGACCGCCGATGAGGACCATCCAGGGCCGCACCGACCATGTGGTCGTCGTGGGCGCGGGGCTGGCAGGGCTCGCCGCCGCCCTCCACCTGCTGGGCGCCGGCCGCCGGGTGACCGTACTGGAGCGAGCCGCGGGGCCCGGGGGCCGCGCCGGTCTGCTCGAACTCCAGGGCTACCGCATCGACACCGGCCCGACGGTTCTGACCATGCCCGACCTTCTCGAAGACGCGTTCGCGGCCACCGGCGGCTCTCTCGCCTCACGGGTGGAGCTGAAGGCGCTCCATCCCGCCTACCGCGCGCGCTTCGCCGACGGCACCGCCCTCGACGTCCACACCGAGCCGGACGCGATGGAGGCCGAGGTCGCCCGGTTCGCAGGCGGGCGGGAGGCGCAGGGGTACCGGCGGCTGCGGTCCTGGCTGGGCGAGCTGTACCGGGTGCAGATGCGCAGCTTCATCGACGTCAACTTCGACTCGCCCCTGTCCCTTCTCACCCCCGACCTCGCCCGGCTGGCGGCACTCGGCGGATTCGGCCGGCTCCAGCCGCGCATCGCGCGCTTCGTCAAGGACGAGCGCCTGCAACGGGTGTTCTCCTTCCAGGCCCTGTACGCCGGAGTGCCCCCCGCCCGGGCACTGGCCGCGTACGCGGTCATCGCCTACATGGACACCGTCGCCGGCGTGTACTTCCCGCGGGGCGGCATGCACGCCGTCGCCCGCGGTCTCGCCGCCGAAGCCACCGGCGCCGGTGCGGACCTCCGTTACGGGAGCGAGGTCGCCGCCCTGGAGCGCGGCCACGGCGGCAGAGTGACGGCCGTGCGCACCAGTGAGGGCGAACGGATCCCCTGCGACGCCGTGGTGCTCACGCCCGACCTACCGGTGGTGCACCGGCTCCTGGGCCGCGTTCCCCGGCGGCCGGTCCGACTGCGGTGGTCCCCTTCCGCGTTCGTGCTGCACGCCGGGACCCGCCGGACGTGGCCGCAGCTGGCGCACCACACCCTCTCATTCGGCGGCGCCTGGACCCGCACCTTCGAGGAACTGACCCGTCTCGGACGCCTCATGAGCGACCCCTCCCTGCTCATCACCAGGCCCACCGCCACCGACCCCTCGCTCGCGCCCGAGGGCCGGCACCTGCACTATGTCCTCGCCCCGTGCCCCAATCTGGCCACCGGCCGCGTCGACTGGAGCCAGGCGGCCCCCGCCTACCGGGATCGGCTGATGGAGGAACTCGACAAGCGCGGACTGGAGGGGTTCGAGGCGTCCGTCGAGACCCTCCGCACCGTGTCGCCCGCCGACTGGGCAGCGGACGGGCATGCGGCGGGCACACCCTTCTCGGCCGCGCACACCTTCGCCCAGACGGGACCCTTCCGCTCCCGCAACCTCGTCCGCGGCGCCGGAAACGTCGTCCTGGCCGGCTGCGGCACCGTGCCCGGTGTCGGAGTGCCCACCGTGCTGATCTCCGGGAAGCTTGCCGCCGCCCGTATCGCGGGGGACCGCGCGGTGGCGCGGCGGGGGCCGCGGAGGAGCGTCCGGTGACGGCCCGGGAACTCGACGCCGCAGGAATCACCGAGCCCGCGACGCGGGAGGCCTACACGCGCTGCCGCGCGTTGAACGCGCGGCACGGCAAGACCTACTTCCTGGCCACCCGGCTGCTCACACCGGACCGCCGCCCCTTCGTCCACGCGCTCTACGGCTTCGCCCGCTGGGCCGACGACATCGTCGACGTCGACCACGGCCCCGGCGGCGGAGCGCCCGCGGCCAGGCAACGGGACCTCGCCGATCTGGAGACGGCGCTCCTGGACGGGTTGCGCAGGGGCCGGGCGGACCATCCGGTCGTCACCGCCCTCGCCGACACCGTCCGCCGGCACCGGCTCGACCACGCGCTGTTCACCGACTTCATGGCCGCCATGCGGATGGACCTGACTGTCACCGGCTACCCCACATACGCCGATCTGGCCGGCTACATGCACGGGTCGGCGGCGGTGATCGGCCTGCAAGTCCTCCCGGTCCTGGGGACGGTCACCTCCCGGGAGGAGGCCGCCCCCGCCGCGGCCGCCCTCGGCGTCGCCTTCCAGCTCACCAACTTCCTGCGCGACGTCGGGGAGGACCTGGACCGCGGCCGTGTCTACATCCCCGGTGACATCCTGACCGCCCACGGGGCGGATCGCGCGCTACTGACCTGGTGCCGCGGGCGCGGTACCACCGACCCGCGAGTCCGCGGCGCCCTCCGTGAGACCGCCGCCCTCACCCGTGGTGTGTACCGGCGGGCCGCCGTCGGCATTCCCATGCTCGCTCCCGTCTCACGCCCCTGCGTCCGAACGGCCCTGGTGCTCTACCGGGGCATCCTCGACGAGATCGAGGCCGCCGATTACCCGGTGCTCCACCGGCGCGTGGCCGTGCCCCGGCACCGCCGCGCCCGTGAAGCCGCCCGCGGGCTCGTCGGTGTCGTCTCCAGCCGCGTCACCCACCGTGCGCGCTCGCGGCCGGTGCAGTGCGGCGCCACATCCGACACGCCCGAGGAGTCGACCGTATGAGCCGCTCCGGCCGTCCGCTGCATCCGCTGGCGCTGCTCAGCGCCGGCAAGTGGCAGGATCAGCCGCCCACCTGGCGTGACGCCAGGCCCGCCCTCATCGCGTCCGCGCTGAAGCGCGCCCAGGCCCGTCCGTCCGGCAACTGGTACGTGGTGGCCGCAAGTACGGAGGTCGACGGGCGCCGCGTCACCGGCAGGAGCGTTGCGGGCCTTGAGGTGGTGCTGTGGCGCGACCGGGAAGGACACGCACGAGCCGCCCCCGGGGCCTGCCCGCACCTGGGTGCTCCGCTGTGCGACAGCTTCCTGCGGGACGGCACGATCGTCTGCCACTGGCACGGCCTCGACCTGAAGCCCTCGGGACGCCCGGGGTGGGAACCCTACCCCGCCCACGACGACGGCCTCCTGGTGTGGGTGCGGCTGGACGCCGTCGGTGGTGAGGAACCCTCACCGGCGCCCGCCGTGCCCGCGCGCCCCGCCCCGGGAGCCTCGCTGGCGGCCGTCATGACCGTCGCCGGGCGGTGCGAGCCCGAGGACGTCGTCGCCAACCGGCTGGACCCGTGGCACGGGGCCTGGTTCCACCCCTACTCCTTCGCCGACCTCACCGTCGTCGAGGCGCCCGCCGCCCACGACACGGACGCCTCCGACACGGCGCAGGACCGCTTCCTGGTCGACGTCTCCTTCCGTGTGCGCGGACGTCTCGGTGTTCCGGTGCGGGCGGAGTTCACCGCACCCGGGCCGCGCACCGTAGTGATGCGCATCGTCTCCGGGGAGGGGGCCACCAGCGTCGTCGAGACCCACGCGACCCCCCTGGGGCCCGGCAGCGACGGACGACCGCGCACCGCCGTGACCGAGGCCGTCGTCGCCCACTCGGCGCGCCCCGGCTTCGCCCTCGTGCGCCGGAGCGCGCCGCTGCTGCGGCCAGTCCTGCGGCACTGCGCCGCCCGCCTGTGGCGCGACGACCTGGCCTACGCCGAGCGCCGCTACGCCCTGCGGAGCCAGGGCCGGTTCCCCGGCTGAAGCCCCGTCTCGTGCGCGGTGCCGGCGCGACGCCTTCAGCCCCGGCGTGACAGGACGCGCATGACACGGTTGCGCCCGCCCACCGGGACCGACCACAGCGGGTGGCCGCGCACTCCCCAGGACGCCAGGAGGGCGTTCGCCGCCTGGGTTCCCGTGGTGGCCGCGCGTTCCATCAGGGCGACGGGGAGCGCGCTGCGCACGTGGTCGCCCGCGATCACCAGGCGGGGGTGGCGGGTGCGCACGGTGGGGCGGTCCCGGTAGCCGCCGACGGAGAACAGCGGGCAGTCCTGCCGCCATTCGTGGCGGGTGTCGACCACGGCCGCCCCGGCGCACTCGGGGTAGATCCGCGACAGTTCGCGCCGCATGGCCGCCTGGACGGCGCTGCGGTCGGCCGCCGGGCCGACGGCATAGGCGTGGAGTTCCACCACCGAGCCGCCGGTCGTCCTCGCCCAGCGGGCCGCCTCTCCCTCCCAGCGGCTGAGGACGGTGACGTTGTCCACCGGGCCGTATCCGCTCGTCCCGAGGAATCCCGGCCGGTCGGAGCGTACGGGGCGGTCCAGCCAGTAGCGCGAGACCAGGAAGGGCGGGGCCGGCTGGAGCCGTTCGACCCCCGCACGCCAACTGGCCCCTTCCAGACCGGGCGACGCCGCGACCACGCTCCGCAGGCCTCCTGCGTCGAGGGCGAGGACGACCGCGTCGTACCGGTGCTCCTCCGGCGTCCGGGACGCAGCGGTGGCGGCGACCGACAGGCGGAAACCCCCCGCGTCGGGGGTCACGGCATGGACGGTGCTGCCGGTACGGATGACGGTCCCCAGACCGGACAGGTGGTCGGCGAGTGGGTCCCAGAGCGCCTGCGGGTAAGGCTCGCCGGGCACGTCGAACAGAAGTCCTTCGGAGGAGCCGAGGAAGTAGATGTGGAACATCAGCACCAGTTCCGCGGCGGAGAGTTCCTTCGGATCGGCGAAGAAGCTGCGGGAGAACACCTCGAACGCCAGGTCCCGGGCGTCCTCCGGGAAACGGACGTCGTCCAGGAAGGCCGACGCGCTCACCGCGTCGAGCCTTTCGTACACGTCCGGGATGCTGACGTCCAGGAGCGGCAGGGCGGCCCGCGGGTTCATCCGCGCCAGGCCCGACCAGCCGAAGGACGGGCTGAGCGCGACGAAACCCAGCACGCTCCACGGCGGTGTACGCGGCACGTTGCGGAAGCTGTCGCTCGTACCGGTGGCGCGCCGCAGCGGGTAGTCGGCGAGCGGCCGCAGCCGCTCGAGGCCCGGGTCGGCCCGGCGGAGCACCGCACGGAGGTTGTAGTACTGGCGGAAGAAGGCGTGGAAGCCCCTGCTCATCGTGACCTGCCGGCCGTCGGCCAGAGTGGTCCGCCATCCTGCGGCCCTGCCGCCGAGCACGTCCTCCCGTTCCAGCAGGTCGACGCGCACGCCGCGCTCGGCGAGCGCGACGGCCGCCGCGATCCCCGCGATGCCTCCACCCACGACGGCCGCGTGTGGTGCGGGAGCCGGCACCCGGTCGGCGCCGTCCCGCGCCGGCCACAGGACGGCCCTGCGGTCGCGGCCCGGGCGCGTCGGCCGGAACGGGCGGATCAGGGGCATGCGGTGGCCTTTCGTCGCGGAAGCAGTGGGAGTTCCAGGAGAGAACGCAGCATGGCCGGCACCGGCGTGCCCAGACCGATGGCCCACTCGTCGCGCAGCGTCGACGTGCCATCTAGGAAGCGCAGTACCCGCTCCGGGGGATTGCGGCGGAACAGGGCCTCGAAGAAGGCCGCCCCACCGGCCCGGCCGGTCGCCAGGGCGCGCAGCATGACGGCGTCCATGAGGCGGTGGCGGGCAGCGTGCAGCGCCGGTGGACGCGGAGTCCGGCCCGCGTGCCAGGAGGCGGCGATCGCGGCCGACTGCCGCTGGATCGCCGCGAAGGCGTACCCGGTGGAGGGCCGGGCGGCACCGCCGGCCACACCGATGCGGAACACGCTCTCTCCGGCAGACCGGGGGAAGCGCCCGTCCGTCATGGGGATGATGCCCTGTTCGACCGCGGTGACCACGTGTCCGGCCGGCCGCAGTACGCGCTGGACGTAGTCCTCCAGCGCCGCATCGTAGGCGGACCCGGTCAATGGCGCGGCGGAGAACTCCGTGTACTCGACCAGTGCCTCGCGGGGCGTGAAGGGCAACACGTACGCGAAGGACAGTCCTTGGGCGGGCTGGGGGGTGCGGAAGTCCATGAGATCGGCGACACCGGGCTCGAAGCGGTCGGCACGGACGGTGACGAACCAGCCCTTGAAATGCTGCAGGAGAGTGGTGCGGGCCGGCGGCAGTTCGCTCGGGGGCCGCGAGTCGAAGGCCCAGCGGGCGTGGAGCCGGACCGGACGGCCCGCCGCGTCATGGCCGGTGATCTCGGCGCCTCCGGGCGCGTCACGCACCTGGTCCACTGTCGCCTCCACCCTCATCACGCCGGGCCGACGGGCGAGTACGCCTTCGACTCCGGGGAGGAAGTCGGCCGAACGGATCATCCGGTACGCGCGGCGGGACGTGAAGCAGACGCGGCGGCCGTCCCCGGCCGTGATCCGCAGCCGGTCCCAGCGGGCGGTGACCAGGCTTTCGAACTCGTCGCACTCGTCCCCCCAGAAGCACCATGTGCGGGCGGGGGAGCGCACGGGGGAACCCGTCGGGGGCTCGACGAGCACGAGCGAGACGGGGCGACCGGCCGGGCCCGGCGAGGCCGTCAGGCGGTGCGCCAATGACAGTCCGGCGGCGCCCGCCCCGACGATCGCGATGTCGACGGCACCCCGGATACCGGCATCGTCCAATGGATCCTCCCGGAGGCCGGCGGTGCGAAGCGGTCGTGGCGATGATCGCCCCTGCCGCCGCCGGAAGGGGGCACGGCCGGGTCGGACACGCGGTTCTTGACCCGTCCGTGGACGGCTCCGCCGAGGTGCGTTCCGACGGGAGCGGCGGTGGGATGGACAGCGGCAGGGCGTGGTGCGCGTGCGTCCCGTCACCTGTCCCGGCAGCAGAGGAGTCCGTCATGACCGTGATGCACGGTGGTGAACTCGCGTCCGCGTTCGACCACGCCGCCACGCTCTACGATCGGATGGTCGCCGCCAATCCGGGCTACCACGCTCATCTGCGACGGTCCGCCCGGCGGCTGGGAATGCACGCCGGCGGGGGAGGGATGCGGCTGCTGGACCTGGGATGCGGCACGGGTGCGTCCACCGCCGCCCTGCTCACCGCGGCCCCGCGGGCCCGGATCACCGCGGTCGACTCCTCTGCAGGCATGCTTCAGGTGGCGGCCGGCAAGCGATGGGGCCCCGGTGTCACGTTCCTGCACGCTCCGGCCGAGCGGCTCGCGGAAGCCGGGGCGGCCGGGCCGTTCGACGCGGTGTTCGCCGCCTACCTCTTCCGCAACGTGGCCGATCCCGATCTGGTCCTGGACCGGGTGCGGGACACGATGGCCCCGGGTGGGCGCATCGCGATCCACGAGTACACCCTCAGCGGCCGGACGCGCCATCGCGCGGTGTGGACGGCGGTGTGCAGGGGACTGCTGCTGCCCGTCGGGCAACTCGCCGGGGACCGCCCCCTGTACGAGCACCTGTGGCGCAGCGTTCTCGCGTTCGACACCGCCGGCGCCTTCGCCGCACGGATGCGGGGGGCGGGATTCACGCACGTCCGGGTTCTTCCCCTGCCGGGCTGGCAGACCGGGGTCGCGCACACGTTCGTGGCGCGGGCGCCGGCCGGCAGGCGGGTGTGACAGGGTGCGGGATCCCCGGCTCGTGGTGAGCCGGGGACCCCGCCGTTCTCAGAAGGACCTGCGTGCTGCGGACGCGCCGTTCGGTGAGCCGGTGACGGTGAACTGGGAGCCGGGCTCGATCAGTACGTCACCCTGGGCGGAGTTCGTGATCGTGACGTCGGTGAGGGTGGCGCTGCCGCGGGCGCCGCTCATCGCGAGGATGCCGGAGCCGTTGACGGACTTGTCGATGCGGACACCGGTGACCTTGACACCGGGCATGGAGCCGCCGCCCGTCTTGAACTGGATGCCGTCGTAGGTCGAGTCGTGGATCTCGGTGTCCCGGATGGTGACCCCCGGGATGTCGGTGGCCTGGGCGAAGAGCGTGATGGCGCCGAACTCCTGCGCCTCGCCCCAGAACGCGCCGCCCGTCCGGTACAGGGCGTTGCCCGAGATGAGGGTCTGGCCCGAGAAGGGGATCGGGTCGTGGTCGGTGGCGAGCATGATGCCCGGGTAGTTCATCGTGTCGGAGACGATGTTGTTCTCGATGGTGTTGCCGTAGCCGCCGTAGACCGCGATGCCGTTGGCGCGCCAGGGCAGCTGGATCGTGTTGTTGCGGAAGTGGTTGTCGTGGCCGGCGTCGACGGAGGTGTCCTTGACGTACTTGCTGGCCCACACCGCGAGGGCGTCGTCGCCGGTGTTGCGGAACGAGGAGTTGAAGACGGTGGAGTTGCGGGTGCCGTTGGCGAAGTTGATGCCGTCGGCGTAGGTGTTGCGGATCCGCACCCCCGTGAACTCCAGCCCGTCGCCGGGCCCCCACAGCTCGGGGATGTTGGAGTAGTCCCGGCCGGCCCAGACGCCGACGTTGGCGTGCTCGATCCAGACGTTGGTGATCTTCGTGTCCTTGCCGAAGCGCCCGTTGAGGCCGACGCCGCCCTCGGCGTTGCCGTCGCCGCCGCGGATCGTGCCCGAGCCGAAGATGGCGATGTCGGAGATCTGGGTGTTGTGGTCGATGTCGAAGCCGAAGTTGCCCTCGTGCGGGTGGTTGATGCCCCCGGCGTTCTGCGGCGGGGTCAGGGTGTAGAGCTGGGAGTGCCACATGCCCGCGCCGCGGATGGTGACGTCCCGGATGCCCACCTGGTTGTACTGGCCCCGGTTCTGCGGGTCGTCGGTGAGGATCTTCTGCTCCTGCCGCCACTGCCCGGCCGGGATCCACACACAGGGGATCTGGCCGTTCTGGTCTGCGGTGACCGCCCGCTGGATGGCGTCGGTGTCGTCGAGCCCGTCACCGGGGACGGCCCCGTACTCGGTGATCGAGGCGCAGTCGGCCGGCTTGGTCAGCGCCGGGGCGACCTGCTCCAGGTCGATCAGGTCGATGACGTAGTAGGCCGCCGAGTCGCCCGCGTCACGCTGCAGCCGGAAGGTGGTGCCCTGCGGGTACGTGCGCGACAGCAGTGCGTGCGACTCGTCGAACAGCCGCCGTGCGTCGCCGCCGGGCCGGTTGGTCAGCCCCTCCGGGTCGTCGGTGCTGCCGTACAGCCAGCTGTGCTTGGAGGACAGCGACAGCTTCTGCACGAAGGCGCCGTCGGCGTAGAGGCTGATCGTGGCGTCCGATCCGCCGCCGCCCGCGGCGTCGGGGATGGAGTTGCGCACCACGATGGAGTTGGTGGAGGTGGTGGAGGTGAACTCGACGTACTGGCCGCCGGAGTCCAGCCGGACGGACTTGCGGCCCGACGACTCGGTCGCGAAATTGGTGTGCCCGAAGGTCCGCTTGGCGTCGGCCGTGAGCAGGGTGCCCTGGTAGCGGCCGTTCTCCGCCTCGTACTCGGTGTACGGCACGGCCGCGCCGCGTCCGACGACGAGGGGCTTGGCGAGCACGTTGTTGTTCTCGTTGGTCTCGGCGACCACGCCGGTGGCGTCCGCGGTGGCCGTGAGGGTGGCGCCGCCTGCGGTCGCCGTCCAGGTGCCGCTGATGGCGACGTCCACCGTCGCGCCCGCCGCGACCTGGCCGGTCGTGCCGTTCAGCGTGGTGGAGCCCGCCTGCAGCCTGGTCACCGAACCCGCCGCCGCGGCCGTCGTGCCGCGGTTGTGCACGGCGACGGTGAAGGAGACGGACGAACCCACGGCCGGATTGGCAGGGTTGGTGGTGATGCCGGTGACCTCGAGGTCCGGTCCGGGGGCCTGGCTGACGACCAGGCGGTCCGCGGCGTTGCGGCTGTTGTTGCTGTCGTCCAGCTCGGCCACCGTGTTGCGCGGGTCGACGACCGCCGAGACCGCGTAACTGCCCGCCGCGCGGGTGCCGGCGGAGACGGCGACGGTGGCGGACTCGCCCGGGTCGAGGGCGGGCACCGAGGCGGATCCGGCGACCGTGCCCTCCACGCTCACGTCCACGGTCGTCGCCGCGGAGCGCGCGGTGCCGGCGTTGCGTACCCCGGTGTTCACGGTGACCGCGTCCCGCTCGGACGGGGTGGCCGGTGACCAGCTCAGACCGGTGACGGTGAGGTCGGGAGCGGGCGCGGCGGTGCCGACCACCTGGAACTCCGCGACCTGGCCGCCGGGCGCGCCGGAGTTGGCGAAGAACCGCAGCCGTACGTCCTCCCAGCGCCCGCTGACCGGGATGGTCACCGCGTTGCCCGTGCCGGGACTGAAGGAGTAGTCGGCGCGGTCACGCAGCGAGGTGAAGCCGGTCCCGGACGGCGCGCGGCCCAGCACCTGGACGGCCTGGGTGCGGGCCCCCCACACGGGGTCGGGGTTGAGCCTGACCACGACGCCGGTGACGTCCGCGGCCGAGCCGAGCTTGACGGTGAGATCGGCAGGGTGGCCGGCCGCCTCCCAGTAGGTGGAGGTGGAGTCGTCGGTGGCGTTGGCGGCCACGAAGTTGTGCACCGACGAGGTGGCCTCGACCGGCTTGTTGCGCGCCAGGTTGGTGCCGGTGGGTGGAGGGTCGGTCGGGCCGCCCTCCTCGCCGTACACCTCCAGTTCCGACAGCTGCGCGGCACTCCAGCCCGTGTTGCCGGTGACATTGACCCGGACGTACCGGGCGTCGGAGGGGGTTGCCAGGTCCACGGTGACGGCGTTGGCCTGCGCCGGGTTGAACACCCGTCCGGCCGAGGCGGCGAGCGTGCCGAACGAGGAGCCGTCGGTGCTGCCCTGCAGGGAGAGCGTCTCGGTCCGGGTCTCCCATCCGGAGGGCAGTTTGAGCACGATCCGGTCGACGCTGCGGGTAGCGCCGAGGTCGACCTGCACCCACTGGGGGAAGGAGCCGGCCGGGCCCTCCCAGTAGGAGGCCTGGGTGCCGTCGGTGGTGTTCCCGGCCGGGTACTCGCCGTGGGAGCCGCTCGCGGTGGCGGGGCGGCCGAGAGCGAGGTTGACGTCGGCGGCGGCAGCGTCCGAGGCCGTGGGGGCTGCCTGTGCGGGGGCGGACATCGGCAACAGCGCGAGGGTCATGAGCCCGGCCAGGGCGGTGGCGGACAGCGACCGTCGGCCGAGGGGTCTCCAACGCATGGGGTCCTCAATTCCGTGGGGGGCGGGGCGCGCGGCGGGCGGGCGAGGAGGAACCAGGGGGAGCGGGGGAAGCGCGGGAAGCAGGGACCGGCGGGTGCCGTCCCGACACAAGAGCCGGCCATGCACGCCAATTGAGTAAGGCAGTCAAGTTCTTGCGGAAAGCGCGTCATTAGGTTTCTCGGACGTCTCGGGTTTGTCAACAGCTCGTAATCCGGCCGTACTTGAGGGTGGACCGTGCTTGCGCTGCTTGCGGAGCACTTGCGCGCGGAAGCTCTGAAGCGCCTGCGGCATAGCGCCAGGCAGATCCTCCGGGCGGTCCGTGGGAGGGACGGCATCGGTGGGCAGGGCGCTCGCAGTCAACGCAAATTATTGAGTGCACTACGCAAGATCGCCGGCTGCGGGGAACGCGAAGGGGCCGGTGCCCGATGCGTGGTCGCACCGGGCACCGGCCCCTCACGGTGTCACTTCAGGCCGAAGGCCCGCGTGACGGTCTGGGTGACGCCGCCGCCGTTGCGCTGTTCGGCGGTGACACGGATCGACACGTAGCCCGCCCGGCCCGGCGCGTTCAGGGCCGCCTGCCAGGTGCCCTTCTTCGCCTTGAGCCCCTGTCGCAGCCAGGTGGCCCCGTCGTCGTAGGACACCTCGAGCCGGACCGCGGAGACCGCGTCCCCGGCAGCCTGACTGCCGAGCACGACCGGGGTGACGCCGAGTTCCGTCCTGCGCTCCGCCCTGCCCTCCGCGTCAAGGTCCGTGCCGTAGTCCAGCTGCACCAAGGGAACGGCCTGGACGCTCTCGGGGGCGCCGGAGGTGAAGCGCCACTCGGTGCGTGTGGCGGTCGAGTAGGGGCTGAGCGCCGTGTCACCCTTGGTGTCGACGACCAGCCGGTACGGGAGCTTCTCCGGCGCCAGGTCACCGACCCCGAACCAGGGGTAGCCCTCGATCCGGGACAGCTCCCGGTCGCCCTGGTAGAACGAGATCGCCTGGTACATGCCCGATCCGCCGCTGTGCGCCGACCCCGCGTCGCCGAACCCCTGGATGTAGGCGCTCATCGCGTTCTCGCCGCGGTACGGCAGATCGGATGCGATCATGCGGGGCCGGGTGATCGGCCCGAACCAGCGGTCCTTCTGCGCACTGCCCGGCCGGTAGGTCATCAGGTCGGTCGACGAGCCGCCCCAGCCCTCCAGCCCGGCGTTCTGCTGCCACTGGACACCCGCGGTGACCCAGTCGGTGCGCCGTCCGGGCGCGACCACGTCGGCGGGAAGGGCGTTGGGCGAGAACCCCTTGTACGGCGGGTAGTCGTACGACGGGAAGTCCAGCCGCGACTCGGTGACCCGCCGTCCGGGGGGCGGGGTGAAGTCGAGGTCGACGCGGGCGAGGCTGCGGGCGTCCGTCCTCGCGGAGGGATCCGCGGGCACCCCGCCGAGGTGCTGGTCGAGGAGGTCGTACAGGTACGCCGGCGCCGGATGCGCCTCGACCGCGAGCCGCAGGCCCTTCCGGCCCGCGGCGCCGATCTCCTTGATCAGCGCCTCCCCTTCGTCCAGGGTCAGCGAGGCGACCGGGAGTTGCCCGGCCGTCACCTTGTCGGGGTCCCCGTACCAGTCGCTCCCGCGGCCCTCACCGTCGTTGACCACGAGGAGCAGCGCCGCACCGGCGGCACGCGCGGCGGCCGCCCGATCCGCGGGGGACACGGCGTCGCCGCCGCGGATCACCACGGCGCGGCCGCGGGCGGACACTCCGGCGTACTCGGCCCGCGTGCCGTTGCCGGCGAAGACGGCGTCGAGACGGGAAGTGCCGTCCCGCAGCGGCCGGGAACCGGGCTGCACGAGGGCGTCGTCGAGGAGGCGTCCGCGGTAGGTGACCGCCAGCGGCCGCTGTTCGGCGCGGATCCTGGTGGTGAAGGCGAAGCTGCCCTTTCTCACCTTGTCCTTGGTCGGCAGCGCCCACAGGCTGTCGTAGGCCGCCGAGGGCCAGATCCTCTCGCGCAGGGCGTTCCCGTCGCCGGGGGTGGGCGTGGCGGAGGTGAAGGAGCGGTACAGGTCGATCCTGCTGCTCACCACGCTGGTCGGCCGGGGTGTGGCCACCTTCACCTGGCGGGCGCGGGAGGCGTCGAGCTCCACGACCCGGTCGCCGGTGAGCTCGACCTCGGGGGCCGTCAGCACCGCGAGCCCGAGGGAGTGGCGGCCGCCGACACCCTGCACGTCCGCCAACGACGAGACCATGTAGGAACCGGGAGCCCAGCGGCTGGTGAGCGACCCGTCGGGGATCCACAGGTACGTGGAGGCGCCGTCCGTGCTCCTGATCTCGACCTCGCCGCTCACGGGCCGGCCGTCACGGTCCTTCAGTCGGATGGTGAGGTCGTGCTTCTCGGACTCGACGGAGATCCCCACCGCGGTGTGCACCTCACCGCCCGCGTGGCGCGCCGTGACCCGGGCGGCGTACTGGCCCGCCGCGAGGCCCTGGGCGTCGACCACGACCTCGGCGGTGGCCGTGCCGTTCGCCGGCACCGTGACGCGGTCGCCGGACACCGCGAACACCCGCGCCGGGGAGTCGCCGCGGTCGACGGAGAGCCGCAACGTGAGGGGTCGGGACGTGGTGTTGGTGTAGGTGATCTTCCGCTTGACCGGCTGCCGCTGCGTACCGGGCGACCACCGTACGAGTCCCGCGTCGACCGATCCGGTCGCGACGACCTGGTCCTGGCCGTACGCGGCCGCCACGTTCAGCCGGCCGGTACCCGCCCGGTAGGGGCTGTAGTCGGGGGTCGGGACGCTGGTGCCCATCAGGGCGTCCTTGATCTGCCGAGCCGTCCATCCCGGGTGCTTCTGCGCCAGGAGCACCGCCGCCCCGGCGACATGGGGCGTGGCCATGGACGTCCCGCTGTCGACCCGGTAGAAGCCCTCGCCCCACTCCAGGTACTGCGAGCGCGCCGCGAGTACGTCCACCCCGGGGGCGGTCATGTCGGGCTTGAGGGCGCCGTCGTTCATGCGCGGCCCGGCGCTGGAGAACTCGGCGAGGTGGTCGGACGCGTCCACCGCGCCCACGGTGAGCGCGGCGTCGGCCGTCCCAGGTGCGGCGAGGCTGTAGTCCCCGGGCCCGTCGTTGCCCGCGGCGATGACGAAGAGCGCGCCGGTCTCGGCGCTCAGCCGGTTCACGGCCTGGCTCATCGGATCGTCCTGGGTGTGCCAGCCACTGACGCCCAGGCTCATGCTGACGACCTTGGCGTGCTCGGTCCGCGCCGCCCACTCCATGCCGGCGATGATCCCGGATATCGTCCCGAATCCGTTGTCGCCGAGGACCTTGCCCACCAGCAGGTCGGCGCCCGGGGCGACCCCCTGCTCCTTGCCGCCCGAGGCGGCGCCCGTGCCGGCGACGGTGGACGCCGTGTGGGTGCCGTGCCCGTTGCGGTCGACGACGTTCTCGCCCGGTACGAAGCTGCGGGACGCCACGATGCGGTTCGCCAGGTCGGGATGGCCGGCGTCCACCCCGCTGTCCAGGACGGCCACCCGCACCCCGGCCCCGGTGCCGCCCGCGGCCCACGCGGCGGGCGCCCCGACCTGCGCGGTGGTGTCGGCGAGCGTCGCCTTCGCCTTGCCGTCGAGCCACACCTGGTCGACGCCGGCGGTGAAGCGCGGCGCGGCCGCGGCCTCCTCGGCGCCGCCGGCCAGGCGTGCCGACGGCTGACCGGCGTCCTGCGCGGTGCCGGTGAGGGCCGCCCAGAAGTCCGCGGCCTTCGACCGCTCGGTGCGGACCGCCTCACCACGAACGGAGGGGAGGCTGAGCGTGGTCCGTGCCCCGGGGAGTTCGGCTCTCTTCGCGAGGGCGGCGGAGCCCTCGGTGCGCGTGACGATCAGGGGGAGCGCGTCGAGATGCGCGTCGTCGTAGCCCTGGGCCAGCAGCTGCGTGACGTTGAAGAGTTGCTTGTCCAGGCGTCCCGTCGCGATGTACGGCATCGCCTCGTCGGGGTACACGTAGGTGTCCCGGCCCTCGGTGGCGACCCGCACCGAGCCCGTGGCCCCCGGTGCGCGTTCGACCTGGACCGCGGGGGCGGTGCCCTTCGGCCCCTGCGCCACCGTCACCTTGTCACCGGTGATCAACGTGACCGTCGTGGGCGGGCGTTGCCCCGCGGCCGCGGCTTCGGTAGTCGTCGCGCCGGGCGCGGAGGGAGGAGCGCCGTGCGCCGCTCCGGGTGTCACGAGAGCGGCGACGAGAGCTGTGGCTGCGGCCGCTGTGAATCTTCGGGGGAAACGGGGTCTCACATTGCCCTCCAGAGTGGACGATCGGAGGAATCTGATCACTCTTGAAGAGCTCGTGTAAAGCACTTGAACCCCGAACTAACGGACTGTAGCGTGCGTTATTTCCGAGCCGGTGGGCGGGGTCCGGGGATCCGGAGTTGACGACCGGTCGAACATTAACTGAAATAACCTCAGAAAGCTTCGCTGACCTGGGGATTCGCCCATACGGCAGCGATGTGCGCGACGCGTCGCGGAGCGGCCCGGAGGTTTACTCGCGGGAAGCTTTCGAATTCGACGTCGATACGGTCACGGGGGTCCGCCTCCCGCGAAAGTTTCGATGGGGCGGGGTGGTCGCTCGCACCCTTTGATGTGGCGGGCGGAAAGAGACACGCGCCCATGGTTGTTCGGTGAATCCGGGAGCACCCGAAGATGTCGCCATTTGTGGCGCCAAAGCCCGTGGTGGGGCGTCGCATCGGCCAAGTCGCCGTGCTCGGCGGCTGCTTGCTCTGCCAGACCGCCGGGACCGACAGCACGGCCGACCCCCGGGGCGACGGAGTCCGTCGTGACCATCGGCACGCCCCGTCCACCGCGGATCGCCACCGGCCGGGCCCATCCGGTCCGCGTGTACGGCTGATTGCCGGGCGGCAAGGACAACTACCCCGCCGACGAGGCCGTGGGCGGGAAGCCGCCGCCCGAGGCACGTGACGCCGCCCGGCAGAACCGGCGGTTCATGCGACGGCCGACGCCTGGCTCGCCGCTCAGGGCGTCGACCAGTTCCTCGACATCGGCTCGGGCATCCCCACCGAACCCGACCCGCACCAGATCCTCCAGCGCCTGACCCCCGCGGCGAAGGTCGTCTGCACGCACAACGACCCCTTGGTGCTGCACCACGCACTGGCCCTGCTGACCGGACGTCCCGAAGGCGTCACGGACTTCCTCGAGGCCGACGCCCGCCGGCGCGGTGGAGGACTTTCGGCCGAAGTTCCTGGCGAAGACGACCATGGCGCGCAAGGCGGGGGACTCGGCGATCGGCGCCACGAAGGCGGCTCTGATCGAGATGGGCCGCAAGCACGGGCGGGACGTGCGCCTGGTGCATCCCGCGTACACCACCATGGACTGCGCGTCGCGCGGAGCGAGAACCAAGAACGCACGTCCGCTGTCGGAACGTACCTACACCTGCACCGCGTCGGAGCCGTGTCCCCCAGGGACAAGAACGCCGCGCGCGTGATGCCGGTCCGGGCTGGTCTCACCCGGCAGGTGCCGATCGTGCAAGCGCTGACAGACCGCTGGTCCGCCGACCTTCCACTCCTCCATCGTCGTGACGACCTCCTTGAACGAGGCGTCCCGGCCGACCGCGACGACGGATCGCGTCATCACGTCGCCGACGACGTGCGGGCTGCCGTGCATGACGTCCTCCTCGCGGGCGGGGCCCGGTCCCCGTCCCCTGCCTGCTTCCCCGGCCCCGCCGTGCGCAGGGGCCTTCCGGCCCTCGTGCGGGTCCGGCCGGTACCGGGGGGCGCGGCCCGGCGGTCGGACGATCGGGACCAGGACGACGGGGCACGCGCGTCCTCCGGCCGTCGGCGTGTCAGCCCACCACGATGCGGCGGCCCGTCACGGTCGACGGGGTGATGCGCAGCCACAGATCGCGCTCTCCGCCGGCCCACGGCCCGGTGTAGGCCTGCTCCTCGAGCCGTCTGACGCCCGCGGGGTCGGTGACGGTGTGCGCCATGCCGCGGACGAGCACGCTCCAGCCCTGGCTCAGGGCGTCGTCCACCTCGTCCACCTCGAAGGCGCACTTGGTGTCGGTGGCTTCCGCCGGGGTGGCGGCCGGAGAGGTGCGGAAGGCGATGGTGCCCTCGGCGACGCAGTAGTTGACCGGCACGACGGTGATCCCCTCGGGCATCGTCAGGGCGATCCTGCCGACCCCGTGCGTGGACAGCAGCTCCCAGCACTCGTCGCGGCCCAGCTCCACCAGTTCCGCGTGTCCCGCCGCCCGCCCGCGGCCGGGTGGCAGGTCGGCGTCGCCGCCGGCGAGCGCGGACACACTCGTGTCCAGCGCCCTGGCCAGGCCCCGCAGCGTCGCGACGCCGGGAGCGGCGGTGGCATCATGCTCGACGTACCGCAGATAGCCCGGCGCGATGCCCGTGCGTGCCGCCACGTCCTCCCGGGACAGGCCCAGCTCCTCACGGCGCATCGTGATGCGCCGCCCGATGTCCCCGGCCGCGGTGGTCGCGGTGGGCGAGGGATGCTTCGTCATGGCGGTCACGTTCCTTCCTGTTCCCAGTGGGTGTCCCCCCGGTCGATCGCCGTGATCCGGCGGCGCCGCGCGGGCGGCCCGGTCTCACACGCGGCCCGAGGTGAGGTCGAAGCGCACGTCCACCACACCTTCGACGGAGCGCACCATCCGGGCCACGACCGGCACCAGCGACCGGTCGCTGAGCAGGCCGCTCACCGTCACGACCCCGTCGGCCGCCTCGATGTCCACGAACTGCCAGGCCTCGGGAAGGAGTTCACCCGCGAGGAGTCCGCGCACGTCACCGGCGAGATCCTCGTCCGTCCGCAGGAACACCTTGAGCAGGTCCCCCCGGCTCACCACACCCCGCAGCGCGCCGTCGGCGTCGACCACGGGCAGCCGCTTCACACGGTGCAGCGCCATCGTCCGCGCCGCCTGCGCCAGGGGCGCGTCCTCGCGCACGGTGATCGCCGGGGCCGTCATCAGCTGCCCGGCGGTGACCGCGGACGCCTTGTCCGGGACCGCGCCGACCGGTGGGGCGTCGTCCTCGCGGCGTTCCTCCTTGCGGAGCAGATCCGCCTCGGAGACCACGCCGACGACCCGGGTGCCCTCGGCCACCACGGGAAGGGCGCTGACCTTCCACCGCTCCAGGGTCCGCACGATCTCCTTGAACGACGTGCCCAGGGCGACCGCGACGACCTTCCTGGTCATCACGTCGCCCACCGACGCCGGATGCCGGTCGCCATTCATGGCCGCCTCCTTCGACGAGCGTGCCGGGTCAGGTCACCTCGACCCCTGCCGGTGAGCCGTGGCCTCCAGTATCGCGAGCCGACGCCAGTACTCCTCGTCGTCGATCTCGCCGCGGGCGTACCGCTCCGCGAGCAGCGCCCGCGCTTCCGGGTGATGCCGGTGGACGATACGATCCGCACCGCCGTCGGGGGCGTGCCGCAGCAGCACGGTCACGGCCAGGCCGACGAGGACCAGCAGTACCAGCCAGCCGAGGGACATCAGGGCCCAGCCCCAGCCGTTCATGTCGCCGTAGACGAACATCGTGTCCTCCTCACCGCGGCGCCCGGACCGCTGCCGCCGTTGCCGGCCGGATCACCGCTGTGGGAGGACGGCCGCACGGAAGCGACCCGCCCCGGTCATCGGATCGCCGACCCCGCGGTGGTGCGTCGACCCGCCTCCCTGCGCACAGTAGAGCCCGTGCCCTCCGGTCCCACTGTCGGTCGATTCCACCTGGCGCCGCTTGGGCCGGTGGGGCCACCGACACGGCCGGACGTCCCTCCGCCCGGGCCGAGTGGCCCATGCGCGCACCTGTCCACGCCGCCGGTACGCGGGTATGGCGCACGCCCGCGGTGTGCTGCCCACTCCGCTCGATGACGCGGACCTGCCGGTCGCGGCCGCCCCGCCCCGCCACCTCGGGCGGGGCGTGGGCATCCTGGGAGGACGTCTCGCGAAGGCTGTACGTCCCCCGACACGACGGTGTGCTCAGCCAGTTCGCGGGCTACGGCGAGCTGGAGGAGCTGGACTGGGAGGGCCGCCGCGCACGGTACGGGGACATCCGCCGGCTGGACCGGATCCTGGAGGCCGAGGGGGACTCCGTCAACCGCTACCGGGCGTCCAAGCAGGCCGACGTGCTGATGCTGGGCTACCTGTTCCCACCCGGCGAACTGCACCGCCTCTTCGGGCGTCTGGGGTGCCCCATGGACGACGGCACGTGGCGGTCGACCGTCGACTACCACCTGCGGCGCACCAGCCACGGATCCACCCTCAGCGGACTGGTGCACGCCTGGGTGCCGGCCAGGGCCGACCCGGCGGGCGCCTGGTCGTGCGCGGAGGAGGCACTGCTGGGCGACGTCACCGACATCCAGGGCGGCACCACCGAGGAGGGCATCCATCTGGGCGCCATGGCCGGCACCCTCGACCTCGTGCAGCGCGGCCTGACCGGCCTGGAAGCCCGCGAGGACGCCCTGTGGCTCGATCCGGTGCCGCTGCCGCAGCTCTCGCCGTTCGCCTTCACGGTGCGCTATCGGGACCACTGGGGCGTGCGGATCCACGTCGGCGGGGACCTCGTCAGCATCGCCGTCCCCACCTCCGCCGCGGCACCCCTGCGGGTCCGCCTCGGCGGCCGGACCTGGTCCGTTCCGCCGGGCCGCTTCCGGCGGCTCGACCTGCCGCCCCGATGACACATGCCCGCGGGGCGGACGGACGGATGCGCACAGCGAATGATCGACTACTGTACGTAGCATGATGTGGCGAGTGGGTCGGCGCGTCCCCCCGCGCGGAGTTCTCCTGCTGCTGGGCATGCTCGTGCTGACAGGGGTCCATCTGCTGGCCTGCGCGCACGGCCCGGACCGCGCGGGCAACGACACCCTCGCCGCCGCCTCGTCCGACTCTGCCCTGTGCCGGCCCGGGGGCGGCGCCTCGCTCGCGGACCAGGACCTCGCCCGCGGCGGCAGGCCGCAGGACGACCACCACGCGCTGTGCGGGGTCGCCCTCGACCGGCTGCCCGATCCCCGCCTGCGATGGGCCGACGCCCCCGCGGCCCCCGGCGCCGAGGGCACGCCGCGGGCACCGGTACCGGCGATCCACCCCGTCCGGGCCGCGCCCGGAGGCGCCGGGCATCCCTGCGCACCCGCACGGCCCGGCCCCGCGACCCTGAGCCTGCTCTGCGTATCGCGGACCTGAGAGCACCCCGGCCCCGCCCGGCGCACCGCGCGGCGGGCACGGCCGAACGCGCTCCCAGGACCCGTACGAGCAGCGGCCGCGCCACGGCGACGGCGGCAGGAGAGACACCTATGAGCACCCTTCCCTATCCCGGCACGCCCACCTCCCCGGCCGAACTCCTGGCCGCCACCGCGCCCCCGCGCCGCACCCCGGCCGGGCTGGTCGGCAACACGCCCGTGCTGTGGGTCGGATCGCCCTTCGTCCCCGACGGCCGCGGCTTCTGGGCCAAACTCGAGGGCTTCAACCCCGGCGGCATCAAGGACCGCTCGGCGCTGTACATGATCGAGGCCGCCCGCGCCCGCGGCGAACTCCTCCCCGGGGCCCCGATCGTGGAGTCGACCAGCGGCACGCTCGGCCTCGGCCTGGCCCTCGCGGGGGCCGTGCACGGGCACCCGGTCACGGTGGTCACCGACCCCGGCATGGAACCGCCCCTGGTCGCCCTGCTCACCGCCTACGGGGCGACCGTCGACGTGGTCACCGCACCGCACCCGGTCGGCGGCTGGCAGCAGGCCCGCCGCGACAGGGTGCGGGAACTCCTCGCCGCCGAGCCGGCCGCCTGGTGCCCGGACCAGTACCACAACCCGGACAACGTCGCCGCCTACGCCGTCCTCGCCCATGAACTCGTCGCCCAGCTCGGCCGCATCGACGTCCTGGTGGCGAGCGTCGGCACCGGCGGACACTCGGCCGGGGTCAGCGGCCCGCTGCGCGCGTTCTTCCCGCACCTGCGGCTGGTCGGCGTCGACACCACCGGGTCGACGATCTTCGGCCAGCCGCCCGCCGCACGGCTCATGCGCGGCCTGGGCAGCAGCATCCACCCCCGCAACGTCGACTACCCCGCCTTCGACGAGGTGCACTGGGTGGCCGCCGCGGAGGCGGTGTGGGCCTGCCGCCGCCTCGCCCGCGACCACTACGCCACCGGCGGCTGGAGTGTCGGCGCCGTCGCCCTGGTCTCCCGCTGGCTGGCCCGGACGCTGCCGCCCGAGACCAGGATCGTGACGATCTTCCCCGACGGCCCGCAACGCTACGTAGGGACCGTCTTCGACGACCCCTACTGCCGGGACCACGGCCTGCTGCACCACGAACCCTCCGAGGACCCCGACGAGATCGCCCACCCGGGCGAGACCGTCGTCGGCCGCTGGACGCGCTGCACCACCGTCCGGGACCCGCTGGCAGCCGCGCCGGACAGCCGGCTCGACGGCATGTCCTTCGAGGGCGCCCGATGAGGGGCCTGTGGCGGCAGGTCCGCTCCTTCGACACCCCGGCCCGGCTGCTGATGGCCAACCAGTTCGCCATCAACCTCGGCTTCTACATGCTCATGCCCTACCTCGCCGACCACCTGGCCGGCGGCCTCGGCCTGGCCGCCTGGGCCGTCGGCCTCGTCCTGGGCGTACGGAACTTCTCCCAGCAGGGCATGTTCGTACTCGGCGGGACCATCGCCGACCGATTCGGCTACAAGACGCCCATCATCATCGGCTGCACCCTGCGCACCGTCGGCTTCGCGCTGCTGGGGCTGGTCGACTCACTGCCCGCACTGGTGGCGGCCTCCGCCGCCGCGGGGTTCGCCGGCGCGCTGTTCAACCCCGCGGTCCGCGCCTACCTGGCCGTTCAGGCGGGCGAGCGGCGGGTGGAGGGTTTCGCCCTGTTCAACGTCTTCTACCAGGCGGGCGTCCTGATCGGCCCCCTGGTCGGCCTGGCCCTGCTCGCCCTGGACTTCCGCGCCGTGTGCCTGACGGCGGCGGCCGTCTTCGCCGTGCTCACCGTCCTGCAGTGCCGGGCGCTGCCCGACCGCAGGCCGGGACACGCCGGCGACTCCGGCGCGGCGGCGGGCGTCCTCGGCTCCTGGCGGCAGGTGCTGGGCAACCGGCCGTTCATGCTCTTCTCCCTGGCCATGATCGGCTCCTACGTGCTGTCCTTCCAGGTCTACCTGGCCCTTCCCCTCCAGGCGCACAAACTGCTCGGCAGCGGCGGACAGGCCGTCACCAGCGGCCTGTTCATCGTCTCGGCGGTCGTGGCGGTCCTCGGGCAGCTCCGCATCACCGGCTGGGTCCGCGCCCGCTGGAGCGGACCACAGGCGATCGTCGGGGGGATCCTGCTGATGGGCCTGGCCTTCACGCCCCTCGCCGTGAGCCCCGACCCGTCCGGCGGGACGCCGAGCGCCGTGATCGCGGTGGCCCTGCTCGTCACCGCCGTCGCGTTGCTGGCGGTGGGCAGTGCGGTGGTCTACCCCTTCGAGATGGACACCATCGTCACCCTCTCGGGAGAGCGCCTCGTCGCCACCCACTACGGCTGGTACAACACCGTCTCCGGCGTGGGCATCACCGTGGGCAACCTCGCGACCGGCGCCGTCTGGGGCATCGCCGACGACAGCCACAAGCCGTGGCTGCCCTGGCTGGCCCTGACGGCGACCGGCCTGCTGTGCGCCCTCTGCGTACAGCTGCTGTCGCGGGCCGGGGGGCTCGCCGCGGCCACCCGCGAGCCGGCCCTCGCCTGACCTTCGCCGGCGCCCGCCGGCTCTGGACTGGCGGGCGGCCGGTGCGTCTGCTGGGCTGAGGAGAGACAGACGTGACGCGGGAGGTGAGTGGCTGTGCAGGGTGGTCCGGACCAGGGCGGAGCGGCGGGCGGAGGCCCTTCGAACGGCGAGGACGTGGCCGGTCGTGTCGCCGTGCGGTGTGAGCAACTGAACATGTCCCGCGAGGAACTGGCCACCAGGGCCGGGATGTCGACGGCGTACCTGCGGCAGGTCGAGGAGCTGGGTTCCGGTTTCGACGCCGCCGCGCTGGAGCGGGTCGCGCACGTGCTCGGGGTGTCGTACGAGGAGCTGGCCTCGGGCTCCCGCCAAGCGCCACCGGGACGGGGCGGCCCGGCGGCCCGGCCGGTGCTGCAGCGGCTGTCCGAGGGCGAGTGCTGGAAACGGCTGGGCACCCACGGCATCGGCCGCGTGGCCCACACGGCCGGGACCGGGGAGGAGGCTCCCGTGCTGGTGCCCGTCAACTTCCTGGTCGACGGGCGGACGGTCGTCTACCGCACGGATCCGGCCGGCGCCGCGGCCGTCGCCCCCGGCACGAAGCTCGCCTTCGAGACCGACTTCGTCGACGAGGAGAGGCGTCTCGGCTGGAGCGTCCTGGTGAGGGGCGCCGCCGAGCCGATCACCGACACCGCCGCCGCGGAGGCACTCGGCAGGCGCCCCGGGGGCGAACCGTGGGCCGGGGGGACCCGGCCGCTGTGGATCCGCGTGGTGCCGGGCGAGGTGAGCGGGCGCGCCATCCGGTCGCTGCCCCCGGCCGGGGACCAGGACCCGGAACAGCCCGGGTGACGCCACTGGCGCGCCCGGTCGCCCGAGCGGGCCGCGCGGCGGCCGACCGTCGGGGCGGCACCCTCGCCGGGACGAGGTGTCCGTCCGGATCTCCCGGCCGGCCACCTCGTCTCGCGCCGGCGGCGATCAGGCCTTCAGCGCGCGGCTGTGCAGCGTGGTGACGGCCTTGCGCGCGGAGAGGATCGCGCCGTGCTGCCAGGCGTCCATGTAGGACAGCCAGTCGCCCGCGTACAGGACGCGTCCGGTGGGCTCGTTGAGGGGCTTGTAGACCGCCGCGTCGGTGCCGCCGGGGATGCTGTGCCAGGCGCCTTCGAGGTGCCGGACGCGCTTCCACGCGATGGAGAAGGAATTCGAGAGCTCGCTGCGGTACTTCTCGCCGTGGATCTTCACGCCCTGCATGACGGCGCGCGCCTCACGCTCGGCGGGCGTCAAAGCGGCATAGGCGTCGGCGTTGGACCCGGTGTTGTAGTAGCCGACGATGACGCCGCGCCTGCCGTGGTGACCGTAGGACGGGTACCAGATGTGGGAGAGGTCCAGGTCGGTCTCGGTGATGCCGCCGTAGATGCGGTGGTCGGTCTCCCACCAGCGGCTGCGGTACTCCAGGCCGATCTTGCCCGCCGACGAGGGGCGGATGGTGGTGAGCGCGGTCTGGACGTCGGGGCCCAGGTTGTGCGTGAGCCTGGCCAGCAGATGCGGTGGGATGGCCGCGACGCAGTAGTCCGCCTCGATCCGCCGCGGCCGTCCGCCGGGGTCGGTGTAGCCCACGGCGACGCCGCCCGCCGACTGCACCAGCGAGGTGGCCTGGCAGGAGTAGCGGATCCGGTGATCGCCGATGGCGCGGGCGAAGGCCCGCGGTATCCGGTCCATACCGCCGACCGGCTGGAACATGAGCATCGCCTGGTCGAACTCGAACTCGAACGCGAAGTGCCGCCCGACACCCGAGGCGAAGACCTCGGAGGCGGTGGGCAGGTCCCCGAGCAGGGCACCCGGGGTGCCCGCGGCGCCGGGCCAGGTGGCGTAGCCCCGGTTGGCGCCCCCTGCGTACGCCCATCCGTCGGATCGTCCGCCGATCTCGCCGAAGTCCTCCAGGAACGACAGGAGACGCTCCTTGTCCTGGGTGGTCAGTTCCTGGTCCAGGGCGCCCTGGTCGGTGGCCTTGGCGAGGAGTTCGCTGACGTACCCGAAGGTGTCGGCCTTGGCGGTGCGGTACCGCACGGGCTGCCCGGGGCGCATGCCCGCCGACTCGTGGTAGATGTACGCGTCGGCGTTGGAGTTGGTGAAGACCTCGATGGGGACGCCGAGTTCACGGCAGTAGTCCAGCGTGACCATCCACTGCGCCAGCCGGGCGGGTCCGGCGTTGAGGTACTGGCCCCGGGAGAAGCCCGCGGTCTGGGTGTGCCCGTCGAGGTCGGTGTGGGTGTCCCCGCCGCGCACGGTGTAGTTGCGGCCGCCCGGCCGGTCGCGCGGCTCCAGGATCGTGCAGTCGTATCCGGCCTTGCCCAGTTCGTACGCGGTCGTCAGCCCGGCCAGTCCGGCACCCAGCACGACGACCTTGCCCGCTCTGCGCCCCGTGAGGTGGAAGTCGGCCGTGCTCGGCGCGCGGAAGTCGCCTCCTCGGCCGGCTGCCTCGGCCGTCGGCGCGAGCCCCAGCGCGCCCATGGTGGCGAACATTGCTCCGGCACCGCCGGTGATGCCGACGGCGCGCAGAAATCCCCTGCGGTCGAGCCCTGTTGGCTGCCCCTGCGTCATGAGTCGCCCTCTCTCGATCTGCCGGTGTGCATGCCGATCTTCAGGGCGGGCTGTTACGGATGGTGTGGCTGGGACATGACAGAGCCATTTCGCGTGTCGTGTGTGTGAACGGACGTCGATGACCGCCCCCCGGCCGTTCGGGTGATCGGCAGCGGGACCGGCGGCGCGTAGCGGCGGTGTCGCCGGGAAGGCGGGGGGTGGGTGAGGATGTTGAGGTTGGCGAAGTCGCATGCAGAGATGGGAGAACGACGTGCCTTTGGTGGGTGAGTACCAGCCGAGCCCCGAGCAGTGGGTCCGCGACCAGGTCGAGCTGTACGAGGGTTCGGGAGGAACCGACGGGACCACGCTGCGCGGCAGGCCGGTGATCGTTTTGACGACGCTGGGCGCCAAGTCGGGCAGGATCCGCAAGACGCCGCTCATGCGTGTGGAGCACGACGGCCGCTACGCGGTCGTGGCGTCCAAGGGAGGCGCTCCCAAACATCCGGTCTGGTACCACAACCTGGTCGCCGATCCCCGGGTGGAGCTGCAGGACGGCCCCGTGCGCCAGGACATGACGGCCCGCGAGGTCACGGGGGACGAGCGGGCCGAGTGGTGGGAGCGCGCGGTGGAGGCGTGGCCCGACTACGCGGAGTACCAGAAGAACACCGACCGTGAGATCCCGGTCTTCGTCCTGGAGCCGGCGGCCGCACCCCACTGACCTGTTCCGCTCCGACGGCCGCCGCCCCGCGAAGGGGCGGCGGCCGTCGTCGGTCCGGGCGGGGTCCCCGAGCGGCGGTCGGCCGGGCGTGCCGCTCGCGGTCCGGACCGTCGCCCGCTTCGGTTTCCGGCCCCTCGACGCCCGACCACCGGCCGCCCGCGCCCGCTCACCACGGCGACCTTGCGCCTCCAGGCCGTTGACCGCCGCCGGGAACCCCGTCCCCGGCGTGATGTGGACCACATCCGCGGAAAATCTCGACCCGGGCTGTAAGAAGCGGGCCGCCGCGCTCATTGCATGGTGAGAGTGCGAGATGAGGGGACGGCGCGTGACACATGCCCAACGCTTCCGGGACGTCTACGAGGAGTGCTATCCGCGTGTGCTCGCCTACACCACCAGCCTGGTCGGACGGCAGGTGGGCGAGGACATCACCAGCGAGACGTTCACCGTCGCCTGGCGGCGGGTGCGGGACGTCCCCGACCCCGCTCTGCCGTGGCTGCTGGGTGTGGCACGCAACCTGGTGCGCGAGCTGCGCCGCCGGGACGCCCACCAGTACCTCCTCGCCGCCGAGGAGGCGCAGCGCATCAGCAGCGGCGCCCGGACCGACACCGCGGACGTCGCGGCGGAGGTCGCCGGCCGGCACGACGCGCTGCAGGCCCTCGCGGGCCTGCCGGAGGCCGACCGGGAGCTCCTGACGCTGATCGCCTGGCACGGCCTGAGCGCCAAGGAGGCCGCACAGGTCCTGGACTGCACCACCGCCACGCTGACCGTCCGCCTGTACCGGGCCCGTCGCCGGCTGGAGAAGGCCCTGGAGGCGGCGCCCGCCGTTCCCGAGCCGGAGCCGGCGTCCGCACCTCCCGCAGAGACCCCGTACCGCAGCCACCGCGAAGGAGCACCCGCGTGAAGAACACCCGCAAGCCGTCCGGGCGGCCCGACGTCCTGAAGGTGCTCGCCGACGCGCGGCCCGAGGAACTGGACCCGTCCCGGCTCGTGGACCCCGCGCGGCAGCGGGAGGACCTCGCGCGCATCGTCGCCGGAGCGACGGACGGCCGCGCGGCACGCTTCCTCGCGCCGCGCCGCAGGAGCGCCTTCCGGTCGCTGGGGGCCGCGGCCCTCGCCGCCGTGGCGGCGTCCGTGGTGGTCGTGAGCACCGTGGACTGGCAGGAGCCCGCCGACCGTCCGACCGCCCAGCCGCCGTCCTCCGCCGCAACGGCCGCGCCGGGCGACGGCGCGGACCTCCGCGTCGACGGCCACATCGAACTCCTCAGCGCGGCCAGGAAGGCCGAGAGCGCCGTCGCCGAGGGCACGTACTGGCAGACCACCACGCGCTCGGAGAACGTGGACGTCGCCGGCGACGAGGGGCACCTCTTCGCCGTGCGCAGCGCGTCCACCGACGAGTGGTCGGTGGGCGTGCGGCCCGGCACCGCAAGCCTGGAGGTCTCCGGCCTGGACTCCGTGACCGAGCCCCGGACCGCGGCGGACGTCGCCCGCTGGCAGGCCGCGGGCTCGCCTCGCACGGTGGAGTTCGAGGTCTCGAACAAGGCCGGGAGCGGCAGGCTCGTCACCGTGATGGGAACCGGGCGGCGGCCGCTGGTCATGCGGACGAACGCCGACGACAAGATCTACGCCGTCGGCCCGGACAACGTCACCTACAAGGACCTGCGCGCACTGCCCTCCACCAGCGGGGGCCTGCGCCGGTACCTGGAGCGGCTGTACGCGCAGGACAACGGGGCCGACACCGGCACCTCGAACCGCAGCGCCTGGATGCTGCGCCAGGCGGGCAACCTCGTCACGATGCCCGTGCAGCCCGCCGTCCGGGCGGCCGCGTACCGGGTGATGGCCGATCTGCCCGGAGTCCGGGTGACCGGACGGGTCACCGATCCCCTGGGACGCGAGGGCGTCGGGGTCGACTTCCCCGTCGGCTACCCGGGACCCCTGGGGACGGTGAGGGAGCGGCTGATCGTGGACCCGTCGACCGGGGCCATGCTCAGTGACGTGCTCGTGCTCGTCGAACCGTCCGCCCGGGCCGAGGAAGCCGGGCTCGGCGCCGGTACGACGGTGAACTACAACGCGACCACCAGGATGAGCTGGGGCGAGCACCAGATCACCGTGCCGGAGAACGCCCGCGGCTGAACCCGGGCCGCACCGCCGGCCCGGTGGGAACACCGCACCACGGCGACCGGCCCCCGGCGGGCGCCGACTGACGGACCCGGGGATCCGCCGCTGACGCGACGCCGCGGATCCCCGGGCGACCGCCGAGGCCCCCGGCCGCCGCCCGACCCGGCCCGATACGGCCGAACCGTCCCGGCGGCTCCCCGGATCCGGGCAACCCGATCCGACGTCCGCCCGGTTGAACGGGTGTGAGACCACCCCTTCCGCCCAGGAGCGAGCCCACGCCACCGGCAGCGCCCCCGGGCGTACGGCACCGGGTCGGCCAGCCGGTGGGCGTGGACGGGCATCGCCCACGGACACCACCCGGTCATCCGGTCCAGCGAGCCCCGCCGAGGGGCTTCCCCCTCCTGATCTCCCGTCCTCCCGAGAAAGCGCTTGCACCCATGCGCCTGCACAGGCCCTACATATCCGCGGCCGCCGCCGTGGTCGTCTCCTCACTGGGGATCGCCGCCTACCAGCACCTGCCCGAGAAGAACCCCGCCCCGGCCCCCGAGACGGCCGCGGTCGTCCAGGACGCCGCGCCGCCGGCGTCCGGGCAGCCCGCCGACGCGCCCGCCACGCCGCGGACGTCGGCCCCGCCGAAGCCGCAGTACCCCGAACTGCTGCCGGGGCTCGGCCCCAGGACACTGTCGCGGATCCCGGCGGACACCCGGCAAGTCGTCCTGGTCACGGGAGCGGGCAAGGAGTCCGCGAAGTCCAAGGTCGTGCTCTACGAGCGCGTCGACGGCGGCTGGCGTCCCGGAGCGGTGTGGGACGCCCACAACGGCTACAAGGGCTGGACCGACAAGCACTACGCGGGCGATCTGCACAGCCCCATCGGGGTGTTCGGTCTCACCGACGCGGGGGGACTCCTGGCCGACCCCGGCACCAAGCTGACCTACCACCGCTCCAACGGGTTCTCCACCGACGCCCGAGGCTTCCTGGGTGAGTCGCTCGCCGGTTCCTTCGACTACGTCATCGCCATCAACTACAACCGGCAGCCCGGTACGTCGCCGATGAACGGCGCCCAGCCCATGGGGGCGAACCGCGGCGGCGGCATATGGATCCACGTCGACCACGGCGGCCCCACCCACGCCTGCGTCAGCATCGCCAAGGCGCACATGAAGCAGTTGCTGCGGGTGCTGGACCCCGCGGACCACCCCGTCGTCGTCATGGGCGACGCGGCCTCTCTCGCCCGATGACAGTTCCGCGGCCAACAGGAGCAAGCGTGTCGTCCCAGCCCAACCTCACCGTGATCGCCCTCGCCGTCGTCGGGGCGTCGGTGCTCACCGCCTGCGCCGCCGGGCAGCCCGCCACCGCGCCCGCGGCGCAGGGGGCCGCGCCCTCCACCAAGGCGTCCTCGACCGGGCCGCGGGCCGCGGCGGCCGCCTTCCGGCTCAGCACGGGCGCCGCCGACGGAGACCGGCACGCGTCCGTCGGCGGCGCGGGCGACGTCGAGGTCTCCGGCGGGACGATCTCCTCCGTCACCCTCACCACAGCGGGCGGAACCCCGGTACGCGGGACCGCGGCCGCCGACCACCGCCGCTGGTCCCCGGACGCCGCCCTGTCCTACGGCACCGCGTACCGTCTCGTTGTCCACGCCGAGGACGAAGCGGGCGGAAAGCAGACCCGCAGCCTGTCCTTCACCACCCTCACGAAGGACGACCGCCTCATCGGCACCTTCACCCCCGAGGACGGCTCGACGGTCGGCGTCGGCATGCCCGTATCGCTGAACTTCAACAAGCCCGTCACCGACAAGAAGGCCGTCGAACGCGGCATACGCGTCACCAGCGACGGCGGCCAGGAGGTCGTCGGTCACTGGTTCGGGAACCAGCGTCTGGACCTGCGCCCCGAGACGTACTGGAAGGCGCACACCAAGGTCACCCTGAGCCTGCGCCTGGACGGGGTGAAGGGCGCCGCGAACGCCTACGGCACCCAGGACAAGACCGTCCGCTTCACCGTCGGCCGCCGCCAGGTCTCCACCGTCGACGCCGGCACGCACATCATGCGCGTCGTCCGCGACGGCGACACCGTCCGCACGATCCCGATCACCTCCGGCGCGCCGGGAAGCACCACGTACAACGGGCAGATGGTGATCTCCCAGAAGCTCGTCAGCACCCGCATGGACGGCGCCACGGTCGGATACGCGGGGGAGTACGACATCCCCGACGTCCCGCACGCGATGCGGCTGTCCACCTCCGGCACCTTCATCCACGGCAACTACTGGGCACCGGACTCCGTCTTCGGGCACTCCAACGTCAGCCACGGCTGCGTGGGGCTCAACGACGTGCGGGGCGGAGGCGACTCCGGGCAGGACGCGTCCTGGTTCTACGACAACTCCCTCATCGGCGACGTGGTCGTCGTCAAGCACTCCCGCGACCATACGATCGCCCCCGACAACGGCCTCAACGGCTGGAACATGTCCTGGGAGCGGTGGAAGGCGGGGTCGGCGCTCGCATAGGCGCGCGGGCGGGGCCGTGCTCGACCTCGTGCGGTACCGGGCGCGGTCGTGTGCGACGCTCCCGTGGAGGGGCCCGGGGAGCGTGTGCCGGGAAGACCCCGACGTCCGCTGTCTCAGTCGGAGTTGAACCACACCAGCACCGCGGGCCCGTCCGGTGTGATCACCGGTATCCAGGCCTCGTCGGCGTCACGGATCCGGCTCTCGTCCACCCGCAACGCATGCGGCTGCTCCGAGGTGCCGTCCGGATGCTCGGGACGGGCGCCGGCCAGGCGGACGCCGCCGGGCGGGTCCGGGTGGCGGAGGGTGTGACGGTCGCGCCGGGCATCACCTACCAGTCCTTCTCGGTGACCGCGTCGCACGGCACGGTCACGGGCCACGTGGTGGATGTGCCGATCGGCGGGAGCATCGCGTCGCCGAGCAGGTCAGAACGCGCCGGCGTCCGGTGCCGGGCCCGGGGGATGGTGTGCTCGGTCATCCGCACAGTCGTCATTGTGCGGCGGGGCGCCTACAGCGCCCCCGGAATTCCTGCGCAGGCGGGCCTTGATGTGGTTGACGGTCCCCACCATCGCCCTGCCCAGCAGGAACACGGTTGCCAGTCCCAGGAGGACGATGGCCGGATTGACCCAGCCCGGGACCAGGTCGAATGAGGCATTGCACTTGTTGTGCAGGGGAAACACCCGTGTGTACTCCCGCACGTGCTCGATCCGGTAGGCCTCGTCATAGGTCCGGCCCGCCAAGAGCTCGCAAGTCTCCGCCACGTCCAAGCCGCCGCTGAAGATCCCGTAGACCCAGGTGAAGAACATGGCGACGGCCGTACCCAGGGAGAGCAACAGGCTCCTCCAGAACTTCACTTGGCGACCCCTCCCCTCGATCGGACGCGGATGAGGGTACAGCACCGCCGGTATCGGGTCACCGGAAAGGCCTCCTCATTTCATATCGCACGTGAATCCGGGAAATCCCGTCCGCGGTATCGGTCATGCGTAACCGGGGTCGTTCTCGATTCGGCCGAAATTCGTCCGGCGCTGAGGCAACTTCTCGAGATGTGACCTGCGCCACACCGTCGGTCAACTGTCAAGGCAGGTAAAGAAACAGCCGTCCGACTCCCTTTTCCGGCCGAGGGTTTGATTCGCTCGCGCGGAGATGATTAAGGTCATTCCCCGAACCTCCGCCCGGTCGATCATCCATTCAGGATGGCGGCGGAGGTCCCGCCGATCCGAAATGCCGCGCGTGCGACGGGAACACAGTTCGCGATGCATACGGCAGGCGGCTGGAGGAAGAAGGAGCTCGCGCCAGTGGCGTCCCACCGTCGTCCCAAGCAGGCCGGTCGCACACGTGTCACCGTGCTCACCGCGACCGCCGCAGCAGCCGTCGCCCTGTCCGCGCAGGCGGCCCAGGCCGCTCCCGCCAAGCCCTCCGTCAAGAGCGTGAAGGCCAAGGTCGACGGCCTCTACGAGCAGGCCGAGCAGGCGACCGAGAAGTTCAACGGCGCCAAGGAGAAGCAGCAGAAGCTGCAGAAGCAGGTCGAGGACCTGCAGGACGAGGTGGCCCGCCAGCAGTCCGAGCTCAACGACCTGCAGGACGACCTCGGCACCCTGGCCAGTGCCCAGTACCGCAGCGGCGGCATCGACCCCTCGCTCCAGCTCTTCCTCTCCGCCGANCCGGACAGCTACCTCGACAAGGCGTCCACTCTCGACCAGCTGAGCACCAAGCAGGCCGAGGGNCTCCAGCAGATCGCCGAGAAGAAGCGCACCCTCAACCAGCAGAAGGCGGAGGCCGCGAGCAAGCTCGACGAGCTCGACGAGACCCGCACCGAACTGGGCAAGAAGAAGAAGGAAGTCCAGGCGAAGCTCGGCGAGGCGCAGAAGCTGCTCAACTCGCTGACCGCCGCCCAGCGGGCGTCCCTTGAGGCCGCGGAGAACCGCGCCAACCGCTCCAACGAGCGGGTCGACCTGGGCAACGACCTGCCGGCCTCCTCGCTGGCCGCCGCGGCCCTGTCCGCCGCCAAGACCAAGACCGGCCTGCCGTACGTCTACGGCGCGTCCGGTCCCAGCGCCTTCGACTGCTCCGGCCTCACCTCCTGGGCCTACGCCCAGGCCGGTGCCCGGATATCGCGGACCTCCCAGGGGCAGGCCAACGCCGGCACCCGGCTGTCGATGAGCCAGCTGATGCCCGGCGACCTCGTCCTCTTCTACGGCGATCTGCACCACGTGGGGCTCTACGCGGGCAACGGCCTGGTCCTGCACGCGCCGCGCACCGGCACCTTCGTGCGCTACGAGTCGATCAACAACATGCCGTTCCAGTTCGGCGTCCGCATCTGATGCGGCACTGCCGGACACCGGGCGCAAGGTACTGACGACACCTCAAGAAATACACACCACAGATCTATTGGCACTCAATTCGTTCGCATCCCGGGCCGCGAGCCGCTAACTTCCCGGAGCGCGACGAGGTGTGAAACCGACGAGAAGGGAGCCGCCCCATGGAGACAGAGGGCGCGCGGACCGACCGACTGGGTCTGCTGCTCGACCAGTTCGACCACGCCAGGGAGATGGCCCGGGTACGGCTGGCGGGCCTCGGCGACGAGGAGTACCTCTGGGAGCCCGTACCCGGTTGCTGGTCGATCCGGCAGCGGGGTGCGGCGACGACGCCCAGGGCGTTCGGGCCGGGAGAGTGGGTGCTCGACCTGGGCGCCCCGGACATTCCGGCGAGCGAGTACGCCGAAGTCGCCCGGCAGGCCGCCGACGGGATGAGCGTCGACAAGATCGCCGAGGACTGGAGCGTGAGTGTCGCGCGGGTCGAGGAGGTGCTGGCCCACACCGGTCCAACGGAGCCCGACGAAACGCCGGTCACGACGATCGCATGGCGCCTGGGGCACCTCCACTTCTGCTTCGCGGGCGGATGGGAGTGGACCTTCGGCGAACGGCGTCAGGATCCCAGACTGCTGGTCGACTTCACGCCGTCCGCGACGGTGGCGCTCCAGCGCTTCTGGGCCGTGATCGACCGCTGGCGTGACAGCGTCGCCACCGTCACCGAGGAGCAACTCGACACGATCGGCTTCTCCCAGTACCCGTACGGCTCCGACCCCGCCGAGCCGTTCGCCGCCGTGCTGGCGGGGGCCAACCTGGAACTCATCCACCACATGGCCGAGATCGCGCTGCTCCGCGACCTGTGGCGGGCGAGCGGCAATTCCGGCAACCTCACCAGTTGATCTCCGTCGCGAGGAAGGGTTCGTCCTCCGGGGCCTCTTTGCGGGCGCGCAGGACCTTCTCGGCGGGTGCGCCCACCGGCACACGCAACGCGGGCACGGGTCGCTCGATCGTGTCGGCCACCGCGGCGGCCACGTCCTCGGGGGTGATGAGCTCGCCCCGGAGCGCGGGCAGGGCCTCGTAGAGCGGGGTGCAGGGATCGTTCTCCGACAGGAACACCTTCGCCCGCTCACCGCCACCGGAGGAGACTGCGCCGGGCTGTACGACGCTCACCTTGACGCCGAAGTGACCCGCCTCGATCGCGAGCGTCTCGGCGAGTGCCTCCAGCGCCCATGTGCCGGCGCCGTAGGCGCCGACCATCGGCAGCACCAGACGCCCCTGGATGCCGGAGACGAACCCGAGCCTGCGGCGCGGCCGTCCCGGTCCCGGACATCCGCATCGAACCGGGACCCGGCTTCAAGCCGGGGGGAACCGACCTCGATCCCGTCTCCAGCGCGCTCAACACCCCGCGGCGGCTGCTCGAGCCCATCGCGACCACGCGCACGTCGGCCAAGGCGCGGGAGCGGCAGTGCGGGTAGGGCGCCCCTTCCGGATCGCTCACGAGCGTGCGGCCGCCGGGCGATCCGCAGTCCCGATCCCGGGGTGAGGACGGATGGTGGCCACGCGTGTCCGGGGGAAGCCGTACGATGCCCGCCGTGGACACTTCACGGGACGACCCGCGATGCGGATTCTGCGGGCAGGCCATGGACGGCCGGCACGAACAGCACCACGGGGAACCGGCGGTCGGCGCCGGGAGGCGTGTGGAGTACCTGGTGATCGGACTGCGCGGCGCCCACGCCCTCTACCAGGCCGCCGACGACCCCTCCCGGACCCGCAGGACCGGCGCCGACGTCCTGGCGGAGCAACTGGGGATCGACCCGCCCGATCTTCCCGGCCGCCGTTACACGTGCTGGGAGACGCCAGGGGAGTACGGCGGCGTCTTCCGGAGCGGCTTCGAACCGGTCTGACCCGCCTCAGCGCGGGGGCGTTTCCGGCTGGTCATCCGGCGTGTGCAGGCGGCCCACGCTCGGGGCCGCCGCCGGTACCCGTTTAGCGGCCTCCGGGGGGCCCGCCGCCGGTACCCGTTTAGCGGCCTCCGGGGGGCCCGCCGCCCGTCACCGGTACAGGCCCTCGACGATCCCCGCGTACTTCCCCGCCATCAGCGAACGTCGCAGCTTCGTCGTAGGGGTCGGCTCGTCGCCACCGGCGACATGTTCCCGCCGCCGGTGGCGACGTCCGTGGACGGCGGTCGTACGACTACTCGGCGTGCTGACGCGCGGCACGGCGCGTGGAGTGGCGCTCGGCGGGCGGCTGCTCGCCGCGGATGTCGGCGAGGAGCGCGGTGATGGCCGTCATGATGTCCTCGGTGGCGGCCTTGAGGACGTCGGGGGTGATGTCCTTGCCGTGGTGGCGGCTGAGGTCGACCGGCGGCCCGGCCACGACGTGCACCGTCTGGCGGGGCACCAGCCACACGCGGCGGTTGCCGCGGCCTCCGCGCGCGTACGGCGGTGCGATGCGGTGGGCGCCCCACTGGGCGACCGGGATGACGGGCGCGCCGGTCGTCAGCGCGATACGCGCCGCACCGGTCTTGGCGGTCATCGGCCACAGCTTCGGGTCGCGGGTGACGGTGCCCTCGGGGTAGACCGCGACGCACTCGCCCCTGTTCACGGCGGCTATCGCGTCCCGGAGCGCGTGCGCGGCGTCGGCGGTCCCGCGGTGGACGGGGATCTGGCCGGTCTTGTGCAGCACCATGCCGACGAAGGGGATCGTGAAGAGGGACGCCTTGGCGAGGAGGCGGGGCGGCCGGCCGCTGTTGTACTGGAAGTGCCCGTAGGTGAGCGGGTCGAAGTACGAGATGTGGTTGACGGCGGTGATGAAACCGCCCTCGGCGGGTATGTGCTCGTGTCCGCGCCACCGGTGTCTGACCAGGACGAACAGCACGGGCTTCGCGATGGCCGCGGCCAGCCGGTACCAGAAGCCGTACGGGTTGTGCGATCTGCCGGTCACCCCGGGTCCTCCTCTGCTCGCGCGGCGCCGTCGGGCCGCTCGTTCTGTCGTTTCCCGGTGCGTGGCAGACCGGTGCCGTGTCAGGTGTCCCGGCGATCCCATGACGGGGACCGGCCATTTACTTGACCATGCAAGAGCCTAATTGCTGCATGACGCAACGATCAACTCGTTTCGGGTCCGGAAAGGTCACAGGCGCTCGCCGTACGCGGCTCTGCTGGCCTCGATCTCCGCGATGTGCTCGGTGGCCCAGCCCGCGAGGGCGAGAGCGGGCGGAATGAGGCTCTGGCCCATGGGGGTCAGCGCGTACTCGACCCGGGGCGGGACCTCGGCGTACGCCGTGCGGGACACCAGGCCGTCGCGTTCCAGGTTCTTCAGGGTCAGGGTCAGCATCCGCTGCGAGACACCGGGTATCCGGCGGTGCAGGTCGGAGAAGCGCAGGCGCCCCTGGTCGAGGGTCACCACGATCAGCAGCGTCCACTTGTCGCAGATACGGTCCAGCACCGCGCGGATCGTCCGTCCGCCGTCGCCGCGGATCATGCAGGTGTGCTCGTACTGCGACATCACAACTCCCTGTGCCTTGCGCACATCCGTGTGCCTTTTGCAGGCCCGCCGACAGTCACCCATGATGAGGCCACTCACGCCCGGCACGTCCCCAGGGGGTCGCTGTGAACGTCGCTTTCTGGATCGTCGCCGTGCTGCTGGCGGTGTTCTACCTCTATGCGGGGGGAAAGAAGGTCGCGCAGAGCCGGGAACGGCTCCAGCCCATGATGGGCTGGGTCGATCGCGTTCCGATGGCGCTCGTCAGGTTCATCGGGACGGCGGAGGTTCTCGGCGCGGCGGGCCTGATCCTTCCGCCGCTGACCGGGCTCGCGCCCTGGCTGGCCGCCGCGGCGGCGATCGGACTCGCCCTGATCCAGGTCGGCGGGATCGTCGTCCACGTCTCGCGCGGGGAGGCGCGGCAGATCGGTCTGAACATCGTCCTGCTCGCGACCGCCGTCGCGGTCGCCTGGCTCGGGACGACGCGGCTCTGACCGCCGCCCCGTCCTCCGGGACCGCTGACGAGTGGTCAGCTGCCGCAGCGTTGCCATGCGTTGGTTTCCGGTCGGTGCGTGGGCCCGCCGCGTTCCGTCCGGTGGGGGACCGCGCCCGCGAGATCCTGCCGGGAGCATCGACACGAACCGGTTCCGAGCGCGGGCTCGGCGGCAGGGGCACGTCCGCGCCCCGGTGACCGCTTGTCCGGCGTCGGAGCCGGTCCGTGTGGTGACATGCGGTCATGACCTTCCTCGGCGTCGACATCGGCACCTCCAGCAGCAAGGGCGTCCTGGTCGACGCCTCGGGCGCGGTGGTCGCGACCGCGGTGCGCGCGCACACCGTCTCCCGCCCGAGACCCGGCCACGTCGAGATGGACCCGGAGGCATGGTGGCGGGAGTTCCGCGGCATCACCCGTGAACTGCTCTCCGGCGGCGCACGGGTGGAGGCGGTCGGTGTCAGCGGCATGGGCCCGTGCGTCGCGCTGGCCGATGCCGCGAACCGGCCGTTGCGCCCCGCGGTGCTCTACGGCGTGGACACGCGGGCCGTCGCGCAGATCGCCCGGCTCGACTCCGAACTCGGCCGCCAGGCCGTCCTCGACCGGTGCGGCAGCGTGCTGTCCACGCAGGCGGTGGGCCCGAAGGTGGCCTGGGTGGCCGAGCACGAGCCGGAGGTGTTCCACGCCGCACGGCGGCTGTTCATGCCGGCCTCCTACCTCGCCCACCGGCTCACCGGCGCCTACGTGCTGGACCACCATTCGGCCAGCCAGTCCGTACCCTTCTATGACACCCGGGCGCAGGACTGGTACCGCCCCTGGGTGGAGGCGGTATGGCCGCACGCGGACCTTCCCGAGCTGCGCTGGCCGGGCGAGGAGGCCGGGACGGTGACGGCCGGGGCGGCGGCCGCGACCGGGCTGGCGCCGGGCACACCCGTTCTCACCGGCACCATCGACGCCTGGGCCGAGGCCGTCAGTGTCGACGCGACACGACCGGGCGACCTGATGCTCATGTACGGCACGACGATGTTCCTCATCGCCACCGTCGCCCGGCAGTTGCGCGTGCCCGAGCTGTGGAGCACCGTCGGCGCCCACCCCGGCACCCGCTCCCTGGCCGGTGGCATGGCCACCTCCGGAGCCGTCACCGACTGGCTGCGCGGCCTCTTCGGCGCACCCGACCGCGCGGCCCTGCTGGCGGAGGCCGCGGACAGCGGCGCCGGGGCTCGCGGCCTCGTGATGCTGCCGTACTTCGCCGGCGAGCGCACCCCGGTCGCCGACCCGGACGCGCGTGGGGTGATCGCCGGTCTCACCGTCGAGCACACCCGCGGCGACCTGTACCGGGCCGCGCTGGAGGCCACCGCGCACGGCGTACGTCACAACATCGAGGCCATGCGGCGCGCGGGCGCCGGCATCGAACGGGTCGTCGCGGTCGGCGGGGGCACCCAGGGCAGGCTGTGGACGCAGATCGTCTCCGACGTCACCGGGCTGCCCCAGGACGTCCCCACCGTCACCGTCGGCGCCGCCTACGGAGCCGCCCGGCTCGCCGCCGACCTGGCGGACCCGGCGGCGACCGCGTCGTGGAACCCGGTCCGCGACCGATGCGTTCCGGACCCGGCCGCCCAGGCCGCGTACGACAGGCTGCACGGCCTGTACCGGAACCTGTATCCGGCGACACGCGACACGGTCCACGCCCTCGCCCGGTTCCAGCGTGAAGCCGCGGGTGAGGAGTCCGGCAGAGCGGGATGACATGGGCCCGGGGCCGGCCGAGGGCCTTTGCCGCCGAGCATGGGGACGTTTACCCTTAATCGTAAAATTCAGGACAGTCAAGATTGATTACCGTCTGCTTCCGCCTCGCGCTCGGCGGCCCTGGACGCGGCCCCGACCGGCACCGGGTCAACGCCCTGATCACCGGCGGCGTCGACACGCCCTTGTCGCGCTCACTCGCGCGGGGCGACCCCGCCCCGACCCCGGAGGAAGCCTGGCGCTCGGCCGAAAGGATGCGCCCGCCGGCGAGGTTGGCCCGGCCGGACGAGATCGCCGCGTTCGCGGCGTTCCTGCTGAGCGACGAGACCGGGTTCATCACCGGAGCGGCGCTCGCGATAGACGGCGGGATGACGGCCCGCCTTTAAGAGCCGCCGGGCGGCCGGTTCGTCAGCCGCCGGCCGCGGAGCGGCGCCTGCGGGGGGCCGCGGCGTCGTCGAAGTGCTCCGTCTGAAGTGTGGTGATCCGCCGCAGAGCCGCCTTGAAGCGTGCGTACTCCCGCTCGCCGATCTCCTCGGCGTGGCGCTGCTCGATGGCGGCCATGATGGCATCGGACTTGCGCATCTGGTCGCGTCCCAGGGGCGTGGGCACGATCAGTTTCGCGCGCCTGTCGCTGGGATCCGGGCGGCGCTCCACGTAGTCGAGGGCTTCGAGCTCGTCGATCAGATTCCCGATCACCTGCTTGTGGGTTCCCGACAGCCGGGACAGGTCCGTCGCGCGGCTGCCCTCCTCGTCGATGTAGCCCAGCACCGCGCCGTGCTGGGGGCGCAGTTCGGGATGGCCCTGCTCCGCGAGCTTCTCGAAGAGTTCCTTCTGGACGGAGAAGAGTAGGCGTGCGGACATGATCCCGATGTCGGGATCCGTCACTTTCCGTTCACTGCGCCGCACGGCCGGCCACCCCTCTGTGTCGTGTGTCCATGACTACGGCCGATCGTAGTGGGACGGCCTCGCCGGGTGACGGCCCCGCAATCCGGGCGCGTCACCCCTCGCCGATCCGCGGCGGCACGGGGGGCGCGTCCAGCCCGCGGCGGCGCGGTCCTGGCGGCGTCTCGAGCCCCGGCCTGCCTTCTCGCCGGGGCGCTCCGTTCGAGCTTGCGGCCGTCCCCTCGGGCGCCTAGGGTAAGTAGTCAAGATTAGTGACTATCAAATCTGCTTACCAAATGCGTTCGCTGCACCACCTCGTCAGGAGCTGGGGATGTCTGTCATCGAGCTGACCAGGTTCGTCGTAGCACCGGACAGGACGTCGGAGATGCTGTCGGCGCGGTCCGGCATGCTGTCGGCGTTCCGGAAGGACCGCCGGGGCTTCGTCGCCGCACGCCTCGTACGCGTCGCCGACGACACCTGGCTGGACATCGTCGAATGGGCGGATGCGCTGGCCTTCGACGAGTCGCGCGCGAAGGGGGCGAACCTCCCGGAGATCGCCGCGTTCTTCGCCACCATCGACGAACTCGTCGGCGCCGAGAGCGGAGTGCGCTACGACGACGCCGCCGACGGCTCACGGGCCGTGCGGACCATCGCCTACGGACCCGAGCCGTCCCAGGTCGGAGAGCTGTACCTGCCCGAGGGTGACGGGCCCTTCCCCGTCGTGGTGCTGGTGCACGGCGGATGGTGGACGGCCATGTTCGACCGCCGTCAGGTCGTGCCGCTCGCCGAGGACCTCGTGTCGCGCGGCTTCGCCGTCTGGAACGTGGAGTACCGCAGGATCGGTGAACCCGGTGGCGGCTGGCCGGGGACCTTCGACGACATGGCCGCGGCCGTGGACGCCGTCGCGCACCTCGATCCGGCGGTCGACACCGCCCGCGTCCTGGTGGTCGGCCACTCGGCCGGCGGTCACCTGGCCGCCTGGGTCGCGCACCGCTCCGCCCAGCCGGACGGCCTGCCCGGCGCGCATCCCAAGGTCGAACCCATCGGAGTGGTGTCGCTGGCCGGCGTGCTGGACCTGGTCGACGCGGACTCCGTGGCACTCGGCGACGGCCTGACGGATCCCGACCCCGACATCCCGCCCAACGTGCCGCCGCCCTCCCACGCCGAGGCGTGGCCGGCGGTGGCGGAGCGGGCCGGTGACGGCATCACCCGCCTGCTGCTCGGAGGGAGCGTCGCGGAACACGCGGACCGGTACGCGGCGGCTTCCCCCGTCGAACTCGCCGCCGGCGGGGTCCCCGTCCCCGTCCTGATCGTCCACGGGTCGGCCGACGAGGTGATCCCGCCGGCCTACGCGCAGACGTACGCGCAGGCCGCCGCGGCCAAGGGGGCGGACGTCACGCTCGTCGTGTCGCCCGGAGCGGACCACTTCGACGTGATCGACCCGGACGGACACGCCTGGGGAGTGACGCGTGCCTGGCTGGACGAGCGGCTTCGGCTGTGGAGGTCGAGCGGCGCGTAGCCCTGCGACGTCCGGTGCCGGGGCCGACGGCGGTCCCGGCACCGGAGGCCCCGGCGCCGGGGGAGGAGGGAGTCAATCGCCGTACGCGGCGGAGATCTGGCCGACGAGGACGGCGAACGGCATGTCGAGGGCGAAATAGTCAAAATGAGTGACTTCTTTTGACGCTAACTCCCACCCCGGCGCGGTGTAAGCGCTCACCGGGTGAAGCCGCGGCACGGCCCTGGTCGCAGTCGACGCGACCCCGGCACGCGGCGCAGAGGCCGCGTGCCGGGGTCGCGTCGTCGTACGCGGCCGCCCTACCGGCCGCGTGCCACCCGGAACGAGCGGATGACGGTCTGGTCGACGGTGTTGCCCGAGGTGTCCGCGCCGGTGAGGCGGATCGAGGCGTAACCGCCGGCCGAGGGCGGTGTCAGCTTGACGAAGCCGTGGTCGCCCGCACGCCGGACGTCGAGGGTCTTCCAGCTCCTGCCGTCGTCGAAGGAGACCTGGACACCCAGCTTCCGGGTGGCCGCCGCGCCGCCCCGCTCGGCCGTCACGGTGAAGAGGTACGGGCGGCCGCCCGTGACGGTGCCCGAGGCGCCCACCGGGCCGCCGAGCCGTACGTTCATCAGCGGGAGCTCCGCCGGTTCCGGTCCGGCCGGGCGTGCCGAGGCGAAGGTCCAGGTGGCGGACGCCCTGCTGCCCAGACTCGACCAGCCGACCGTGCGGGTGCCGGAGGAGGTCAGGGTGTAGGTCGCCTTCTCGTACGGGACCGCCGTCTCGAGCCGGCCCAGGGAGTCCAGCGACGCGATCTTCTCTCCCTCGCGGTAGAGGGCCGACGAGCCCGTGGTGTCCCGGGCCTCGCCGGAGTGGGTCGGGGTGTCCGCGGCGGCCGAGGAGAACAGGCCGGGGGTGAGGGCCATCCGGTCCTCGAGGCGCACGGCCTCCACCGACCGGGCGCGCAGCGGCGCCTGGTTCCATCCCCGGCTGTAGCTGCGGCCCGGCGTGAACCGCGTGGTGCCCGCGAACTGGATCTCGTCGTAGCCCGCCGTGTCCTGCGCGCGCATGCCGAGGGTGCGGTCCCAGACGATCGCCGGGTCGTCGGTGTAGTACCGGGTCTGCCTGCCGGGGACGGGGATCTGGTTGCCGTCGACGAAGGTGATGGCGCCGTAGGTCGGGACCGGGGTGTCGATCCGTACGCCGAGCGGCTTGCCGCCCTGGTCGGCGTAGGTCTCCTCGACCCGGGCGAGGGTGCGGTCGTGGACGGGGCGGGTCAGGGTGGCGGGGACCGCGCCCTTGCTGTTGACGGCCAGGTTGTAGGCGTAGCTCCGGGCCGGCCGGCCGGCGATCCCGCGGACCGTGCCGCTCCAGCGCTGGGTGGCCAGGAACCAGAACGGGTGACTGCCGACCTTGGTGGTCGGCGTGGCGTAGACGCGGCTGCCCGGGAAGCCCAGCACGAACTTCTGTGTGCCGTACCGGCCGTCCGCGCTGATCGAGGTCGTACTGGCGAAGATGCCGTCGTTCCGGGCGCCGCGCCTGTCGACGGTGAGCTCGACCGGCGTCGCCTCGCGGCCGTCGAGGACGACCGGGGTGTCGGAGGTGAGGCCGACGCCGGGCCGGGAGAAGAGGACGGAGGTCTGCGCCACGGGGTCGAACTTGCTCGCGGAGATGTCGTACTCGCTCTCCGGAAGCTGCATGGACACCTTGCCGTCCGCGTCCGTGGGGAGGCTGTACTGCAGGCCGGTCCGGCTGTCGAAGGCGGAGACGCTGATGTCCGGTCCGACGGGCCTGCCGTCGAGGCCGAGGACGGTCAGCGACAGCGCGTGGGTGAGGGGTTCGGCGTAGACGCCGAAGGCGTCGCGGACGGTGGTGGCGCCGTCGTCCGTGGTGGCCACGACCGAACCGCCGTAGGCACCCGCCATCGTGTCGTCCACGGTGGCGGTGATGCCGGCGGACGCCGTGCCCCCGGCCGGGACGGTCACGGTGTCGGCCGACAGGGCGAAGGCCCCCGCGGGCGCGGCCTTGCCCCTGGGCCCGTACGCGTCGACGGAGAGGTGGAGCGTGACGTCCTCGGCGCCGTCGTTGGCGTAGGTGACGGTGCCGGTCCGGGTGACGTCGTCGTGCGGATAGTCGGCCTTGCCCAGGCTTACGCTGCCGGAGGTGGCGCGTACGTCCTGCCCGGCGGCGCGGGCCACGTCCAGCCGGCCGGTGCCCTGGTCGTAGGCGGTCAGGCCGGGCAGGCCCTTGGCGGCGCTGGTGAGCGCCGACTTGAAGTCGGCGGCCTTCCATTGCGGGTGCTTCTGCGCGAGCAGCGCCACCGCCCCCGTGACGTGCGGGGTCGCCATCGAGGTGCCGGACGCGGTGACGTACGAGGGGCCGGCGGGGTCGCCCATGGCGGTTCCCGCGGCGCGGGCCGCGGTGATGTCCTGGCCCGGGGCGACGATGTCGGGCTTGACGGCGAAGTCCCCGATCCGCGGACCGCGGCTGGAGAAGGTGCTGAGCGCGTCCTGCTTGGTGGTGCTGCCGACGGTGAGCGCGGAGTCGGCGATGCCGGGGGAGCCCACGGTCCCGCCGAAGTAGTCGGCCGCCGGGGCGCCTTCGTTGCCTGCCGCGATCACGAACAGGGTGCCGTGCTCGGCGGTCAGCGCGTCGACGGCCTCGGTGAGCGGGTCGCTCTGCGCGTAGGGGGCGGAGCCCAGGCTGAGGTTGACGGCTGTCGCGCCGGCCTCGGCCGCCCAGGTCATACCGTTGATGACGGCGTCGTCGGGGCAGAAGCCGTCGTCGGTGCAGACCTTGCCGATCAGCAGCTTCGCGTCGGGGGCGACGCCCCTGTACGTCCCGCCGGAGGCCGCGCCGGTGCCCGCGATGGTGGAAGCGGTGTGGGTGCCGTGTCCGTTGCCGTCCACCACCGAACCGGTGCCGGTGAAGTCCCTGGCGCGGTCGCCGCCGGCCTTGTCCGCCAGGTCGGGATGGGTGGGGTCGTAGCCGGTGTCGAGGTCGGCGACGGTGACGCCCTTGCCCGTGACGTGCACACCGTTGGAGTCGACGCTGTCCCAGACCTCCGGGGCGCCGATGATGCGGGTGCTCTCGGCGAGGGCGACCCGGCTGACGCCGTTGAGCCACACCTTGTCCAGCGGACCGCGAAGCCCCTGCGTGCCGCTGACGAACGTCCAGAACGCGGCGGCGTCCCGCTTGGCCGGCGCCACGCTGCCGCCGTTCAGGACGTCCAGTGTCCGGGTGATCCTGGCGCCGTGCCGCAGGAGCGCGCCGCGGGCGGCGTCGGACGTGCCGCGGCGGCCGGAGTAGATCAGCCGCAGGGAGTCGCTCGAGGCGTCGTCGTACCCGGCGTCGAGCTGCTCGGTGACGTCGAACAGGCGCGGGTCGAGCTTGCCGGCGGCCAGGAGCGGTTGCGCGTCCGACGGAACCACGGAGATGTGGTGGTCGGCCCCGTGCCACTGGTGCGACACCTGGAAGCCGACGCGGGTGCGGCCGGGGCCGGGCCGCACGCCCACGCCGGGAGTGCCACTGGCGCCGCGGGTGACGGTGACCTTGTCGCCGGTGATCAGTGTGAGGGTGCGGACCGTTCCGCCTTCGGAGGACGCGGCACCGGCGTCGGGTCGGAGGGGCAGGGGGGCCGGCGACGCCTGGGCGGCCCCGGGCACGGCCCCCGCGAGCAGACCGGCGAGTGCCGGCAGCAGGGCCCATCGGGCGTGTATGCGCATGTATGAGTACCTTCGAGCCGCCCGGGAGACCTGTGCGCGGACGGCGGGCAGTTGGGGGCCCGGCGGTCGCCGGGCACCCGGGACCCGGTCCGGGAGCCGGGTGCCTGGATGCTGACGCCCCGCTCGGTTCGAACTCCGGATCGAGTCCTGGTCACGAGCGACGAGAAAAGCACATTTGATCAAGGTTGCCTAGCGGTGTGCGTCGCCGCAGGGGGAATCGGCCTCCTCTCCCGGTTCCGCGCCGCGGCCTGGCGGGGTTGCCGGTGACCGGCGTTGACGGTGCGTCAGTTCGGTGCGGATGGGCGGGCCGCGGCTCCGGCCGGTCCGAAGGCCCGCATCGGACCGGCTGTTGACCGTCCTCGGTTTGGTTACTAACTTACGAACATCGCTCCGAGTTGGTTAACGAGTTTCTGCCTCCGGGGGCCGGACCTCCCCGCCGACGTGCCGAGTGACCACGGCACCTTCCCCTGACCGCCCAGCGTCCACGCGACCCGGCCGGCGGCCGGCCAGGCCGGAGGCGTGCCGCACAGCGAAGCCAACTCCTCACCAACGAGGTACCCATGCGGATTCCTGTACTCGCACTCACCGCGGCGTCGGCCATGGTGGCCGCCCTCGCCCTGCCGGCCGGAGCCACGGCCGCCACGTCGGCCGCGGCCGGGACAGACGGCGGCGGCCGCCGCTTCGACCAGCCGTATGCCGGGTTCGCGCCCGCGGGCACCGTGCTGCGGCCGGCCTCTCCCAGGGCCGCCGGGCTCGACCCCGCCCCGATCGCCGCCTTCGAGGAGCAGGTCGCCGCCTGGGCGGACCCGGCGAGCGGCGCCGGCTACCTCTTCCCCGGCGCCACCAGTCTGATGGTCCACGACGGCAAGGTCGTCGAGCGCGGTGCCACCGGCTACGCGACGCGGTACTCGGCCCCGCAGACCGAGTTGCCGAAGGACCGGTGGACACCCGCGCGTACCGACACCATCTACGATCTGGCCTCGCTGTCGAAGCTGTTCACGTCCCTGGTGGCCGTACAGCAACTGGAGGCCGGAAGGATCCGGCTCGACAGCCCGGTCGCCGAGTACCTGCCCGAGTTCGCGGTGAACGGCAAGGGCGCCATCACCGTCAGGCAGTTGCTCACCCACACCTCCGGCCTCGCACCCGACCCCGAGCCGGCGCTGTGGCAGGGCTACCCCGACATCCCGTCACGGGTGAAGGCCATTCTGGACACCACGCCGGTGAACCCGGCCGGGACCACGTACACCTACTCCGACCTCAACATGCTCACGATGCAGCTGGTGCTGGAGAAGGTGACCGGCCGCAGCCTCGACACCCTCGTCCGCGAGGACATCACCCGGCCCCTGCACATGACCGACACGGGATACAACCCACCGGCCTCGAAGCTGCCGCGGATCGCCGCGACCGAGTACGAGACCACCCCCGCACGGGGCCTGGTGCACGGTCAGGTGCACGACGAGAACGCCTGGGCCATGGGCGGCGTCGCCGGGCACGCGGGCGTCTTCTCCACCGTCGACGACCTCGCCGTACTGGCCCAGGCCATCCTCAACGGCGGCACCTACCGCGGCCACCGGGTCCTCAGCCGGCACGGTGTCTCGCTGCTGGAGGAGAACTTCAACCAGGCCTTCCCCGGCGACTCCCACGGCCTCGGCTTCGAGCTGGACCAGATCTGGTACATGAGCGGTCTGTCCGGCCCGCGCACGATGGGTCACACCGGCTTCACGGGCACCTCGCTGGTCATCGACCCCGAGTCGCGGTCGTTCGCCGTCCTGCTGACCAACCGGGTCCACGCCACACGCACCACCCCGTCCACCAACGCCGCCCGCCGCGGTATCGCCGGGGCCCTCGCCCAGGCGATGCCGGTCAAGGCGCCCGGCGGCGGCCGCTCGTGGTTCTCGGGACAGGGCGGTGGTGCCACCAGCACGCTGACCACCGGTCCGCTGAACGCCTCCGGGACGGTCGACGTCGACTTCAGGTCCTTCGTGAACACCGAATCGACGGATCGCCTCCGTCTCGAGGCCAGCTCCGACGGCGGCGCGACCTGGCAGCCCGTGGCGCTGCGGGTCACCGGTACCGGTGCTCCCGCCGACGACGTCACCTCGTTGTCCGGGCAGGCCGTACGCGCCTGGTGGCGGGTGCACGCGGAGGTCCCGGACGCGGCGTCCGGTCTGGAACTGCGCTGGCGCTACACCACCGACTCGGTCTACGAGGGGCGCGGTGTCAACCTCAGCGGGCTGCGGGTCACCGACGGGACACACGTCCTGCTCGACGGCGACAAGCCGGGCGCCCCGCTGACCTCGGCCGGTTGGCGGGAACTCCCGGCGGGCGGCGGGCACTGACGCCCGCGCCGGGGCGCCGGCTCCGCGTTGACCTGCGGCAGGGCCCTCAGTAGGTTTCCCGCGTGGTGACCGAGAACACGGCTGACGACCTGCAGGACAGCGCCCTCCTGGTGCGCATCCGCTCGCTCCTGCCCGGCCTCGCCCGGGCGGAGCAGCGGGTCGCCCGGGCGGTGCTGGACAGCCCCGCCCGGACGGCCCGCCGGAGCATCTCCGAGGCGGCCGCCGCGGCGGGCACCAGCGAGACCACGGTGATCCGGTTCTGCAAGTCGGTCGGTCTGGACGGGTATCCCGCACTGCGGATCGCCATGGCCGCCGAGGCCGCCCGCGCCGGGGCGCGCGCCGAGAGCCACCTGGGCGACGACATCACCTCCACCGACGACCTGGCCGGCATCGTCGGCAAGGTCGCCTTCGCCGACGCCCGGGCGGTGGAGGAGACCGGCGCGCAGTTGGACGTGGCGGTGCTCGGCGACGTGGTCGACGCGATGGCGGGCGCGGGACGCGTCGATGTGTACGGAGTGGGCGCGAGCGCCTTCGTGGCCGCCGACTTCCAGCAGAAGCTGCACCGGATCGGAAGAGTCGGCTTCGCCTGGAGCGACACGCAGATCATGCTGACGTCGGCGGCCGTGCTGCGCACCGGGGACGTGGCCTTCGGACTCTCCCACACCGGCGCCACCGCCGACACCGTCGAGGCACTGAGGGTGGCCCGGAGGCACGGAGCCACCACGGTGTCCCTGACCAACTTCCCCCGCTCGCCCATCACCGAGGTCTCCGATCTCGTGCTGACCACCGCGGCGCGCGAGACCACGTTCCGGTCGGGCGCGATGGCCAGCCGCATCGCGCAGCTGACGGTCATCGACTGCCTGTTCATCGGGATCGCGCAGCGGCATCCGGAACAGTCGGGGAAGGCCCTGGCGGCGACGTACGAAGCCGTCAGCGGGCAGCGTCTCGGCCCACGCCCGGCCGGAGGCAGGCGGCCGAGGTGAGCCGCGTCGGGGGGCCTGTACGCCGTCGCGCCGTCAGGTACGCGTTCGAGGATCTCGTGGCAGCCGTCTGCGGAACCGAGCGCGGCGCGGCCCCGCTGCTCTACCGGACGTCCGCGCCCTGCCCGGTCGCCCCGCCCGGTGCGGAGTGCGAGTCGCGCATCGACGCGGACGACCGGCCTCCGACGGCTGGAGGTTTCCGTTAGCTCGACGGATCGTTGACCTTGATCGCTTCGCCCGTGTTGCTGACGAAGACGACCAGCAGTCGCGCGGGCTCCGTACGGCTGGCGTTCTCCGACAGGACATGGTGCGCCCCGGGCGGCTCGATCCAGTAGTCGCCCTGGCGGTAGGTGTGAACAGCCTCGCCGGCGAGCTGGCTGCGCACGGCACCCTTGAGCACGTAGGCGTAGACGAAGGCCTGCCCGTGGTGATGCGGGGGCGTACTCCCGTTGGGCGGATAGTCGACGACGGCCGAGGTGAACGTCTTGCCCTTCACGTTCGGAAGAGCCTGCTCGAACTGGATGGACAGCTTGTCGGGCGGCCTCGTGGACGGCTCCGAGGAGACCGCGGCGGCGGGCGCATCGCCCTCGACGTCCTTTGCCGCGGGAGCGCACGCGGCGACCGCGGCCATGGTGAGACCCGCAGCGAGCAGGCCTCGACGGAACGCCATTCGGGTCATGGCGGCGATCTCCTGTCCTCTTCACGTTCTCCGAGGTAACGGTGCGCGATCCGGTCCGGAACGACTCGACGGATTCCGGTCCGCGCATGCGTACCGCGGCGCCCGGAACCCGTCGAGGAGCCTAAAACGGAATCGGCCCGTCCGCTCGGGCTGCGGATGCCGGCCGGAGGAGTGGACGCGTGCGGAGCGGCAGCCGCCCACCCGTTCCGGGAATGCGCGCCGTCCTCACCCGAGGACCCCGGTACGGGCTACGCCATGACGGGGGTGCGGTGACGCCGACGTGGCCGGGTACGGCCGAGCCCCCGGGGCGGGGCCCGGGGGCGTCAGCGCGGTCTGTCCGCCCTCCCGCGTCAGACGGTGCTGACGACCTCGTCGTAGGCCAGCCGCGGGTTGCGGGCGAACCACGCGTCCGTTCCCGGGTTGCCGATGTTGACGACGGCGAGGACGGAGCGGTCGCCCTCGGGGAAGAACTCCTTGTCGATCGCGTCGGCGTCGAAGCCGGTCATCGGGCCGGCGGCGAGACCTGCGGCGCGGACGCCGATGATGAAATAGCCCACCTGCAGCGCGGCGTTGAGGGCGGCCGAGCGCTCACGGACCGTGCGCTCGGCGAAGAAGACGTCCTTCGCCTGCGGGAAGTGCGGGAAGACGGTGGGCAGCTGCTCGTGGAACTCGTTGTCGGCGGCGAGCAGGGCGACGAGCGGGGCGGATTCGGTCTTCTTCCTGTTGCCCTCGGCCATGTGCCGGACCAGGCGCGCGCGGGCGTCGTCGGAACGGACCAGGACCATCCGCAGCGGCTGCTGGTTCATGGAGGTCGGACCGTACTTGACCAGGTCGTAGATCTCCTGGACCTGCTCGTCGGTGACCGGGGCGTCGGTGAAGGTGTTGGCGGTGCGCGCCTCACGGAAGAGCAGGTCCTGTGCGGCGGGGTCGAGCACGAGCGTCATGGCGGTTCCTCGGGTCGGTGCGGTCGGAACGGGTGACGGGAGTGAGGGACGCCGGGCGGACCCGGCCCACCGGAACTGGGCAGCCGCGCCGAGCAGATACACACCGGTGGCGGTGGCCCCGACCAGCCCCCACAGCGGGAGGCCGGAGAGGGTATGCGCCAGCAGCCGGCACAGCGCGGCGCCGAGGGCGACCGTGGGCAGGTGCAGTGCGGCCCACACCGGCCCTGCCGGGGGTGCCGTGGGGGCCAGTGGGCGTCCGGCGCCTCCGTGGGCGGCGGCCCCGACCGCCACGTAGGTGAGCGTGGCGCCGGTGAGCAGCGCCAGCGCCTGCGTGGCGGACGGTGTGTCCCGTGCGGACACGGTGACCGCGGTGGCCGTCCACAGCGCCAGGGTGTAGCCGTGAGGTGCCGCGCCGGCCGCCACGACACCCTGGAGAGAGCCGCGGTATCCGCGTGCGGTCGTCATGGTCACTCACTCCCGGAACTGGGCGGGGCGGCCACCGGGCCGGTGGCCTGCCCCGTCACCAGCATCGGGAGGGGTGGCAGGGCCGGGCATCGCCCATTCAAGGGATCTCGGCGGCCCGTTCGCTCAAGGCCGGTCGGTACCGGCGCGCGCCCGTTCCACCGCCAACCGGGTCAGTTCGACACGGGTGTTGATGCCGAGCTTGGTGAAGACGTGCTTCAGATGGGTGTTGACCGTGTGGACGGACACGTAGAGGCGGTCGGCGACGGCCCGGTTGGTGAGCCCTTCCGCGACGAGCGGCACCACCTTCAGCTCGGACTCCGTCAGGCTCTCCCAGCCGGAGGTGGCGGTCGCCCGGCGTGTCATGGCGGCGGCGCGCACCCCGAGGTCCCGCAGGAGGCGGCGGACGCGCTCGTGGTCGTGGACGGCCCCGATCGCGGCGGTGAGGCGTGCCGCCTCCTCCAGCGCGGCGACCGCTTCGTCGGAACGGCCCCGCGTCGCGGCCAGGAGGGCGCCCAGGTCCTCGTGGGCCGCGGCCAGTGCCGGAAGGCGGGCGTCGAGACGGTGTCCGGCGACGGCGGCCCGCAGTGCCGCGGGGTCGTCGTGGAGGAGCCCGTCGATGTGGTCCCGTACGGCGAGGACGACGCCCTGGTCGCGGTTCTCCTCGGCGACGGCGTGTACCACCGAGGCCATCTCCCCGGCCGTCGCGCGGTCCCCGCCGCGCAGTGCCGTGCGGGCCAGCGCGGGCCAGTGGCCCGGGGGCAGGGAGAGCAGCCAGGCCCTTCGGTCCCCGGAGCGGAAGGCGCCGATCGCCTCGGCCGCGGCGCCGGCGCGTCCCTGGGCCCGCAGCACGCGGGCGTGGGCGAGCGCCGTCCAGGGGCCGTAGGGGGTGCCGCCGGGGGTGGTCGCCGTCGCCGCCCGCAGATGGGCCCCGGCCTGGGTGATGTCGCCGCGAGCGGTGTCGACGAGGGCCAGGACCGCGCGGGCGAGGGGCACAGCGCGGGCGGTCTCCAGTTCGGCGGCGACCGCCAGGCAGGCTTCGGCCTCCACGGCCGCGTCGTCCAGGGCGCCGCCTTCCAGCAAGGTGACGGCCTGGCAGGCGTGCCAGTGGGGCAGCGACCAGCCGAGGCCGAGGGACTCGGCGGACCGCCGGCCCTCGCGCAGGACGCGTGTGGTGTCCTCCAACCGGTCGGTGGACACCAGGGCGACGGCGAGCCACAGCGCGGGGATGCGGGGCGGCCGCAGCCGCAGTTCGTCGGCGGTCGTGGCGGCACGCAGGGTGGCGTGCTCGGCGAGTTCGAGGGCGCGGGACAAGTGGCCGCGGTAGAAGGCGGTCTGCGACTGGAAGACCATGGCGCTGACGACGACGGCCGGATCGGGGCTGCGGTACGCCGCCTCGACCAGCCCGGTGTCCGTCTCCTCGGCGGCCGCGATCTCGCGGCGGTGGATGTGCGCGGTCGCCTTGGCCTTGAGCAGCCGCACGCGCAGGTCCTCGGGCAGGTCGGGCAGCTCCAGGGCCCGCTCCAGATGCGTCATGGCCGCCGCGTCGTCGCCCGCCGCCTGGTGGATCTCGCCGCCGACCAGCCGCAGCGCGGCCTCCTGGGCGGGTGCCGGCCCCTCGGAGATGGTGGCGTCGACCAGTTCGAGCGCCTCCGTGACCCGCCGGGTCCAGCCGAGGAGTTCGGCGGCGTTCGTCAGCAGCTCGACGCGCCGCGCGTCATGGGCGGGCAGCAGGTCCGCGGCCTGGCGGGCGAGGTCCGCGGCGGAGCCCGGGACGGTGCGCGACAGGTCCCGGACCGCGGTGGTCAGGGTGTGCAGGGACGCGTCGTCGATGGCCCCTCCGGCGAGGACGAGGTGCCAGGCGATCTCCGCCCGGTCCCCGCCGCCGTCCCGCAGGGCGTCGGCCGCGTCCCGGTGCAGGGCCACTCGCAGGGGCAGCGGGAGCTCGTCGTGGACGGCCTGCCGGATCAGGTCGTGCCGGAAGGCGAACCGGCGGCCCGCGCCGACCAGCAGCTGCGCGCGCATGACACCGTCCACGGCGGACAGCAGCCCGCCGACCGGCCTGCCGAGCATGCGGGCGACGGTGCCGAGGTCGAATGCGCGGCCCAGTACCGAGCCGATCTGCAGCAGATGCCGCGCGTCCTCGGGGAGCCGGTCCAGCCGCTCCTGGACGCCGCGCCGGAATCCGGCGGGAATCTCCCGGGTCAGGGGGGTCGCGGTGCCGCCGTGGAATCCGAGCGCGTCGGCGTCGCGCAGCGAACGCAGGAGTTCGATGGCCAGGAAGGGGTTGCCCGCGCTGCCGTCCAGCAGCCGGGACAGGGCGGGGGTGGGCGCGGCCCCGAGGACGTCCGCCGCCAGCTGCCCCAGTGCCGCGGCCGGCAGCGGCCCGAGGGTCACCCCCTGCGCCCCCCGGTCGCGCAGCGCCCGGCTCATCCGGGTGACGTCGGCCCGTGCGGCGTCGGAGCGTACGGCGATCACCCACAGGACCCGGGACGCCGCCAGCCGTCCGGGCAGCGTCCGCAGGGCGAACAAGGTGGCCGGGTCCGCCCATTGGGCGTCGTCGACGAGCACCGCCACCGGGGCGCGCTGCGAGCGCTCCTCCAGGGCGTCGGTGATGCCGTCCAGCAGCCACAGGCGCCGGTCGCCGGCGATGTCGGGGGACCCGCCGGCAGCGGCGGCGGGGCCGTGCACCGCGGAGTACAGCGCGGCCAGCGGGGCGTACTGGTCGAGTTCGTCCGCCCGCACCCACAGGACGTCGAACCCCGCCGCGCCCGCCAGCTCGTCCAGGCGGGTCAGCAGTCCGCTCTTGCCGGTGCCGGACGCGCCCTCCAGGAGGACGCACGTGCCCTCCCCGCGCAGTACCGAGTCCAGGGCCGCGCGCAGGGCGGCGATCTCGTCGTCGCGGCCCCTCAGGCGGGGGGAGTACGTCGTCCGGGAGACCGCATCGTGCATGCCGCAATCGTGCCGCAGGCGCCCGGCCTCCTCAACGGCGGAGAGCCCGCGACCGGTGGTTTCACCCGGGGTGAAGTCCCGCGGCGGGGCGCGTTCTCACCCCGTCGGGGCGCAGGCTCCGTCCCGTCCAGATCGCGTGTCCCGGAAAGGAGCACGACGTGCGTACAGGCAAGGAATACCTGGCGGCGCTCGACGACGGCCGGAAGCTGTGGGTGGGCGACGAACTCGTCGACAACGTCGCCACACACCCGAAGACCAGGGCGTACGCCCGGCGGATCGCCGAGTTCTACGACCTCCACCACCGCGCGGACCTGCAGGACGTCATGACGTTCGTGGACGAGGACGGCGTCCGGCGGTCCATGACCTGGTTCCAGCACCGCAGCAAGGACGACCTCAAGCGCAAGCGGCGCTACATCGAGACCGTGCTGCGCGAGCTGGGCGGAGGCGCGACCCCGCGCACGCCCGACGTCAACAACTACGTCCTGCTGACGTACGTCGACGACCCGGAGCCGTGGAGCAGCCAGGCCGTGGGCACCGGTGGCCGTGACCTCACCGAGGGGATCCGCGACTTCTGGAACGTCGTTCGGGACGGCGACCTCAACACGACGCCGGCGTTCGTGGACCCGCAGACCGACCGCTCCCGGGAGTCCGCGCAGGCGGAGTCGCCCGCGCTCAAGGTGGTGGCCACCTCGGACGAGGGCATCACCGTGCGGGGCGTGAAGGCGATCGGCACCGGCGCGGCCTTCGGCGACTGGATCCACATCGGCGTGTTCTACCGCCCCGGCATCCAGGCGGAGCAGGTCGTCTTCGGCGCCGTCCCCCCCAACGCGCCCGGCGTCACCATCATCTGCCGCGAGAGCAACGTCCGCGACGGCGAGGACGTCGAGCACCCGCTGGCCTCGCAGGGCGACGAGCTGGACAGCGTCATCCTCTTCGAGGACGTGCTGATCCCCTGGGACCGGGTGTTCCACATCGGCAACCCCCAGCACGCCGCGCTGTACCCGCAGCGCGTCTTCGACTGGCTGCACTACCAGGCGCTGGTGCGGCAGATGGTGCGCGCCGAGCTGATGCTGGGGCTCACTCTCCTGATCACCGAGCACATCGGCACGTACCAACTGCCCCCGGTGCAGGCGCGCATCTCGCAGTTCGCCGGGTTCCACCAGACGCTGAAGGCCCATGTGATCGCCTGCGAGGAGGAGGGCTTCACCACCCCGGGCGGCCTGTACAAGCCGAACGTCCTGATGTTCGACTACGGGCGGGCGTACTACCTGGAGAACATCGCCCGCATGGTCAACGAGGTGATCGACCTGGCCGGACGCGCCTCGCTGATCTTCCCCACCGAGGGGCAGTGGCAGCGCCCGGAGCTGCGGCCCTGGCTGGAGGCACTGCAGACCGGCCCGGCCGGCAGGCCGCACGACCGGCTGAAGATCAGCCGGGTGATCCGTGACCTGTTCCTGTCCGACTGGGGCGACCGCATCAGCACGTTCGAGAACTTCAACGGCACGCCGCTGCTGGCGATCCGCACGCTCACCATGAAGCGCGCCGAACTGTCCCCGAGCGGGCCGATCGCCGACCTCGCCCGGAAGCTGTGCGGCATCGACGGCGCCACCGAGGAGCAGGACACCGCGTACACGGCCCAGGCGGACTACGCCCGCCGGCAGGACGCCTCGTAGGCGGTGCCGGGCCCGGGATGCAGCATGCCGCACTCCCGGGCCCGGGCCACCGCGCCGCTGCGGCTGTGCGTGCCGAGCTTCCGGAAGACCGCACTCACCTGAGTCTTCACCGTGTTGCGGGACACGTGCAGCTCAGCGGCGATCTCCCGCAGCGTGAGCGGGCCGCACAACGCGCGCAGGATCCGGCGCTCCCCGGGGGACAGGTCCTGCGCCCGCGGCGGCAGCGGCCGGGCGGCGGCCGGGGCGGGCCGGGCCGTTCGCAGGCGCTCGAGCAGACCGCCGAGCACCTGCGGAACGGCACCCCCTTCGTCCTGTGCGGGCAAGGGCACGGTGCCGCGAAGGCCGCGCGGCAGCCCCGACGCGATGACGCCGGCCAGTGCCCGCAGTGGCGGCTCGCCGCCGTGGACGGTCGCCGTGAGCGCCCTCGTGGCGCCGGCCAGGGCCTCGGCGGCCTCGGCACGGGCGCCGGGGGCGAGGTCGTCCAACAGCAGCCCCGCCCGGCACAGTTGGGCGGGCGCGGTAGTGAAGTGGCCGGTCAGCCCCTCGGCACGGGCCGCGTCCAGCGCCTGCTCCACGAGGGTACGCGCCCGTGCCGGGCGCCCGGCCAGATAGGCGCACAGGGCCCGCGAGCCCAGGGCACGGACCAGTACCAGCGTGTGCCGGGCGCCGTGCGCGTCGCGGACCGCCTCGGTGAGGCGGACGTCCGCCTCCTCGGTACGCCCCTGCCACAGCAGTGCGGTGCCCTGCGCGACGAGGGCCAGCGCCCGCCAGCCGGTCAGCGAAGAGGCACCGTGAACGTCGCCCGCGCCGGACAGGGCCGGGCCTTCCCCTCGCAGACAGCGGACGAGGGCACGGGCCACGGCCGCCGCCTGCGCCACGGTCCCCCCGTCCCCCACGGTGCCCTGCCAGGAGGGCCGGGCCTTCGCCACGTCGAGCCAGCGCTCCGCCGCCTCGGGGTCCCCCTCGCACAGCGCGGTCATCGCCGCCACGACGCACAGCCGGGCGTCGGAGCGGACCGCGCGAGGGGGCAGCATGCCGAGCCACCGCGCGACGTCCGCGGTCCGGCCCCCCGCCAGTGCCTCCTCCCAGGCGTCGAGGACGGTCGCGACCGCGCCCGGGGAGTCGCCGGCCTGGACGAAGTGCCGTACGGCGGACGTCGTGCGCTGCTGTTCGCGATACCAGCGCGCGGCCGCGTGGTGCAGTGCCGCTGCTCCTCCGGGCTCCTCGGCGGCCAGGAGCCCGGCCAGTACGGAGCGCAACGCCCGGTGATGGCGGTAGGCCCCCGGGGCGGTGGCGGAGGGCAGCAGCAACTGGACGGTCCGTGCGAGTTCCCTCAGCAGGACTCCGGCGTGGTGGCTTCCCGTGACGGCATGGCACGACCCCGGGGTCAGTTCGTGCAGGACACTGGTCCGCAGCAGGAAGGCGCGCTGCTCGGTGGTCAGCCGGTCCAGGACCTCGGTGCCGAGGTAGTCGGCGACGGCGCGGGCCCCGCCGCCAGGGGCGGCGGCCCCGGACGTGGTGTGTGCGCGCCCCAGGACGCAGAGACCCGCCGCCCACCCCTCGGTCCGGTGGTACAGCTCGCGCAGCGTCCGCTCGCCCGGAGGACCGCCGGGCGAGCCGGCCAGCAGGTCGGCGGCCTCCGCGGGGGTGAAGCGCAACTCGTCCGCCCCGAGGTCGGCGACCAGGCCCCGGGCACGCAGCGCCGGGACCGGCGCCCCGGGGAGGTGACGGGTGGCCAGCACGGCCCGCACACCGCCGGGCAGCGCGGTCAGGAAGTCCCCCAGGCAGCGCAGCGCCGCCCTGTCGGTGAGCCGGTCCAGCCCGTCCAGCACCAGGGTGAGCGGCTCGCCCTCGCCCAGCGCGCCCAGGAGGCGGGGCAGCAGGTCCTCGACCCAGGCCTCCAGCGTCCAGGCCCCGGCGGGTGGGGGAGTGGGCAGCCCGGGCCGCAGAGGCCGCAGCGCCGCGAGGATGCCGGCCCACAGCCGTGCCGGGGTGTTGTCGTACGCGTCCACCTCCAGCCACGCCACGCGGCCGTCCCGGGCCTCGAGGGCGCGGGCCCAGTCGGCGAGCAGCACGCTCTTGCCGGCGCCCGGGGGCGCCGAGACGACGACCACGGGTTCGGCCGCCGTGTCGAGGCGGCGCAGCAGTCGCGGCCGCGGCACGAACTGCCTCGGCGGCGTGGGCGGGTGGAGCTTGTGCGCGGCAATGGTGTGCACGGGGCCTCCCATCGGGCCGACCGGTCGGGGCCCCCGGTGCCCGGCGGGCACGACACGGCACCGGGCACCGGGGGGACTTGAGGGGGTCGCGGTCGTCAGAGACCGCTCTGCGGGCTCAGGACACCGAATCCGCCCGCGAAATAGAGCAGCGGGCGGGCCTGTGCCCGGTGCTCGAAGTGCCTGACGTCGCCGACGAAGATGGTGTGGTCGCCACCGGGCAGGGCCTGGGCGACGTCGCAGACCACCGTGGCGATGGCGTCCCGGAGCACCGGCACCCCGTGGTCCTCGTCCACGGCCACGCCGGCGAAGCGGTCCGGCACCGGAGCGGAGAACGTGCGGGCCAGGTGCTCGCAGTCCTCGCCGAGGACGTTGACGGCGAAGCGCCCGTGCTCGGCGATCGCGGTGCGGGTGAACAGGTGGTTGCCGATGCACACGATGAGCTGCAGTGGGTCCAGCGACAGTGCGGAGACCGCACTGGCCGTCATGCCCACAGAGGCGGTTGCGGTCCTGGTGGTGATGACGCTGACCCCGGTGGCCAGGCGTCCCATCGTGGCGCGAAAGGCGACGGACATGTCGAGGGTTTCAGTCATGGGAGACCTCCGGGAAGGAGTGAGCCGAGCCCTGGTGGACGTGGTGAACTGTGCGCCGCCACCTGTTAATGCCGGGGAAACCGCACTGTGGTGGAGGGTTCACGTCTCATCGGCGCAGCCGCTCGACCAGACGTCTCATATCCTGAGACGGACGTACGCCGAGATCGGCCATGGCCCGCAGGTAGCCCCGGTACAGCTCGATGAGTTCGCCGTCGTCCCCGGCCGCCTCGGCACCCGCCAGCGCCAGTCGCCAGGCCTGCTCGCGGTACGGATCGCGGGCCAGCGCCGCCGCCGCCAGCTCCCGGGTCTCGCGGATCCGGCCCAGGCGCAGGGCGACGGCGCCGGCGTCGACCTGCGCCTGGGTGAACGCCGCCGCCAGTTCCTCGCGGCGGGCGTCCAGCCACGGGGTGGAGACGCCCTCGAAGTAGGGGCCCCTTCCCGCCGTCCGCAGCGCCTCCAGCAGGGTGTTGAAGCGGTGTTCGCCGTCCTGCCTGCCGGCCTCCGCCAGCAGGCGCCCGAAGGTGCCCGAGGACCCGGCCGCGGACGCATGGGGCGTCAGCCGGTGCACGTCATCCTCCTGCAGGAGCGCCACCCCCTCGGGCAGCACCTCCCGCAGCCGGTACACCGCCTGCCGCAGGTAGCTGCGCCCGGCGGCATCGCTCCGGCCGGGGAACAGGGACTCGAGCAGCAGCGCGCGTCGTGCGGTCGCCCCCGGTCTGTTCAGCAGGAACGCCAGCAGTTCCGTGCTCTTGGCCAGCCGTGGACGGACCTCCCGCCCGTCCGCGCACAGCCTCACCACCCCGAACTCCTCGAGGATCAGCCGCGGCGAGGCGGGGGCGCTCAGTGCCACCCGCCCCGAGGACAAGGCCGCCACGAGTTCGTGCCAGGGCGAGGAGTGCGAGGGCTCGGCGTCGGCCCTGCGTACGGCGACCGCCGGGACATCGTCCAGCGCCTGCAGCAGCAGATGGCGGCCGCCCCGGGCGGATGCGACACCCAGGGCGAGGTCGGCCGCGGCGTCCGCGGCCTCCGCGTCACCGGCGCGCCACATCGCCTCGCTCAGGTAGACGGCCGCGGTGGGCAGTTCCAGCAGCCGGTTGCCCGTGGTCATGGCGGCGACCGTGACGGCCAGTCGGTGGGCCGCTTCCCCGTCCCGGCCCGCCAGGAGGAGTTGCAGTCCGTGCCAGGTGCCGGCCAGTTCCCCGGTGAAGGCGTACCGGGCACTGCCGTGGCGGGCCGCCTCGGTCAGCGCCCGGGTGGCGCGCGCGACGTCGCCGTCGAGCCGCAGGGCCAGTTTGGCCTCCAGCAGCAGGCTGAGAATCTCGTACACACGTGAGCCGGTCGCCGCGACGGCCCGGCGTCCGGCTTCCAGTGCGGCCCAGGCCTCCTCATGCCGTCCGAGGTCGGCCATCAGCTCCACGTCGTCGATGGCCGTCAGCCACACCGGACGGGGTCCCTCACCAAGGGACGCGTACATCTCGCCGGCCCGGGAGATGCGTCCCGTCGCGCGGAGCGCCGCCACCGTCCAGGGGGCACCGGTCGCCAGGCGCCAGGCGCCTGGCGGAGCGGGGTCGCCCTGCAACTCGTCGATTCTGCCGCCCATGTAGGCGATCCGCATCAGCATGACCTCGACCGGGCCCGCGGCGTCGGCCCGCAGGTCCGGAAGCGGTGTGAGGGGGGTGCCGTCCGCCAGGGACATGAGGGCCGCGGCGATGTCGCGGTGGCGGCCGGGGGACATGACGCGCAGCATCTGCCGGGCCTCGTCGGTCCTGCCCGCGTGCCAGAAGCACCACAGCAGCAGCGCCAGGTCCTCGCTGCCGCCGGGCTGTCCGGGCAGCGCGCCCCACCAGGACGGCCCGTGCTCGTCGGCCAGCCGCAGCCCCCGCCAGCACTGCTCGCGGCCGAACGCGACGCGCAGTGCGGCGGACACGAGCTCCGGGGCCGGGGGGCCGGGCGTGGGCCGCATCCGGTCGAGCCAGCTCTCCGCCGTGGCCAGGTCCAGCCGGTCCAGGACACCGGGCAGGACCTGTTCGGCGGCACGCCGTGCCGCCGCCGGTTCTCCGGCCATCAGCAGTTCCGTCACGGCCTCCTCGTGACGGCCTGACGCTTCCAGCAACGTGGCGTGCCGGCGCCTGAGTTCACGCCGGGCGTTCTCGCCCATGGTGTCGGCGCGCTTGCGCAGGTACCCGCGGAACCGTGGCAGCGGCCGCATGCGCGTGCCGTCGCGGGACCACGCCAGCGGCAGCCGGCGGTGGCGCAGGGCGGCCATGGTGCGGTCCGGGCAGGACAGCCCGAGGGCGTTGGCGGACTCGGCCGTCACCTCGTCCAGCACGCTGGTGGCGACCAGCAGCGCCGCCTCCGCCGCGGTGAGCTGCCGCAGCAGGCCGGCGCAGAGCAGGTCGAGCCGGCCGGCCGCGGGATCGGTGGCCCACCAGTCGTGCAGGACACCGGTGACCCAGCCCTTCATGGCCCGCACCCGGAAATGCGCCTGCTCCTCCAGACCGGCTGGGCGCAGGGCCCGGGCGGCCTCGGAGACGTCGAAGGCGAGGTCGGCGTCGTCGAGGAAGGCCACGCGATGGACGTCGCCGAGACCTGCGATGCCCTCCGGTGGATCCGCCCGGGTGACGAGCACCAGCCGCAGCCGCGGCGGTGGTTGCAGGACGAGCGCACTGAGCGCGTCCTCGGCCGCCGCGCGGCCCGCGATGTGCTCCAGTCCGTCGACCACGAGCGACCCCGTCCCGGTGGCGGGCACCGCCCGCGCCAGACGGCCTCGCAGCGCTTCGGAGGCGATGTCACCGGTGGCGAGGCCGCCCAGCGGGATCCAGGCGGCCGGGCCGGGCAGGGCCCGTGCCGCCTGGAGCACCGCGGTCGTCTTGCCCGCCCCGGCGGAGGCCGCGACGACGAGCACCGGACGCCCGGCCAGCGCCTGAAGGATGCGGCGGGTCACCCGCGGCCGCGGGACGACGCCGGCGGGAAGATCCGGCAGCCCCGGGAGCGGCCCGTCAGGAAGGCCGCGGGTCATGAGCCGACCGTCCCGGCTCGAGCACGAAGGTGTGACGCAGCAGGGTGTAGGGCTCATCTGTCCGCGTGCCGAACGGTCCGGTGCCGGCCGGGTGGCTCGCGTACTCCGTCACCAGCGACTGCTTGACGCCGAAGACCGGGTCCTGGTCCAGGTAGAGGTCGTCGGCGGGGAAGAGCATGGTGGTCACACGCTGGAAGCCCTCGGCGGTGATCATGACGTGCAGGTGCGCGGGACGCATGACGGACCGGCCGGTGGCCCGCATCATCTCGCCCACGGGCCCGTCGTCCGGGATGGGATAGCTCGACGGGCGGATCGAGCGGAAGCGGAAGCGGCCCTCGTCGTCGGTGCGCAGCAGGGCGCGCATGGCGGGGTCCGACAGCCCGGGCACGTCCACGTCGTAGTGGCCGTCCGCGTCGCTGTGCCAGACGTCGATCCCGGCGTTCGCGACCGGTGTGCCGTGGTCGTCGGTGACCAGGCCCTCGAAGAAGAAGGGTGTGCCGGGCAGTCCCCCGGAGATGTCCGCGCCGTCGGCCGCGTGTGGACGGTCGTCGCGGAAGAAGGGGCCGAGGACGCTGTTCTGGGTCGACTCCGCCGCGCGGCGGTTGCCGAGCGCGTCCACCAGCATCGTGATCCCCAGCACGTCGGAGAGCAGGATGAACTCCTGCCGCGTGGGGGTGCACTTCTGCCCTGTGCGGGTGAGGAAGTCCATGCCGCGCGCCCACTCCTGCTCGGTGAGGCCGGTCTCACGGACGAAGTCGTGCGCGTGGCGGACCAGCGCCTCGAGGATGCCGGCGAGGCGGGCGTCCTTCGCTTCGCTGACGGTGGAGATGACGGCCTCGGTGATGGTGGTGTCGGTGAGGTCACGCATGACGGGCTCCCGTCGGGTCGTAGTGAGGGCCGGAGGCGGCCCGGGCCGGGGGTTCGCCGGCCCAGGCCCGTCGGAGGAGGTCGCGCACGGCGTCTCGGTGCACGGGTCGGGGGTTCCAGTAGCCGTCCCGGACGACCAGGTCGGCGGCCTCGGCGATGCCCGATTCGGGCATGCCCAGGTCGCGCAGGGCCCGGGGGGCGCCGATGCCGCGCGCGAAGCGGAAGACGGCGCCCACGGGATCCGGGCCGGGCAGCGCCCGGCTGATCCGGGCCATGGCCGTCTCGGCCGCCGGGGCGTTGTAGGCGACGACGTGGGGAAGTACGACGGCGTGTGTCTGAGCGTGCGGCAGGTCGAAGGAACCGCCAAGGACATGGCACACCTTGTGGTGCAGGGCCATGCCGACGGTGCCCAGGCAGGTCCCGGCCAGCCAGGCACCGTACAGCGCGGTCGCCCGCGCCTCGGTGTCCGCGGGATCGCGCAGGATCTCCGGGAGCGCCACCGCGAGGGCGTCGAGAGCCTCACCGGCCGTCAGGAAGGCGAGCGGGTCGCCGTCCTGGGCGTACAGCGACTCCACGGCGTGGGCCATGGCGTTGAGCCCGCTGACGGCGGCGACGTGGGGCGGCAGGGTGAGGGTGAGATCGACGTCGTACACGACGGTGTCGAGCAGGACCTCGGGCAGCCGCCGGGTGGTCTTCCCGCCGTCCTGGGTCTCGCCCAGGATCGGCGTCATCTCGGAACCGGCGTAGGTGGTCGGGAGGGCGAGGTGCGGAAGCCCGGTGCGCAGCGCGACGGCCTTGCCGAGGCCGATGGCCGAGCCGCCGCCCACCGAGACCAGGCAGTCCGCGTCGGCGGCCCGCGCCGCGTCGACAGCCTTCCCGGTGACCGCCACGGGGGTGTGGGCCGCCGCCTGGTCGAAGACGCCGGCGGTGAGCGCCCCGAGGATCTCACTCACCTCCTCCGCCTGGGCGGTCTGCCCGGGGGTGCACAGCACCAGGGCCCTGCCGCGTCCCAGCGCCTCGACCTCGGTGGCCAGCCCGGCGCGCGTTCCGCTGCCGAAGACCACTTTCGTGATCTGTCCTCTGTGCACGAACGACTTCATGACTGCCCCTCGCATATTTCTTCACCGGAATTGGAGTCTTGTCGTCCGTGCGGTGCGGCGTCAATGAATCCTTCGCGCGACGGTGTTCAGCACGATCCGATTACCTCATTCACGGGACGGATGGTCGGCCGCCCGGGTCGCCGGACGGGAGCGGATATCCCCCATGCTGGTGATGCGCGCAGCACGAAAGCTGTGAACAGGTGCGCGATGCGCTCCGGGTGCGGGCTGCCTCCCACCGGACGCGCAATGCGCGGAACAATTCGACAATGCCGCTCTCCGTGGACAGGCCCGGGTGCGCGGCGAATTCCGGATCAGTCGATCCGCGTATTGGCGCGCGGTTTTTCCCGCTCCTGGATTTCCATCGTGCGCCGTGCGCCCCCGGCCGGGGTGAGGCTCTTCAGGCCGGAGGCCGGATCCAGGTGGGTCAGGTGCGCGACCGCAAGCGCAACCCGTCCAGGAGCCGCCGTGGCGGGCCGGCGCGCAGACACGCGCCGACCACGACGCACACGGCGGCCGCACCGTACGCGCACGTCTGAAGTGAGGTACCGGTCACAAGCCCGCCCCCGAGGTAGAGGACCGTTCCGGCGAGGGTGACCGCCAGCCACTCCCAGCGGCCGTCGAGCGCGACGAGGCCGACCACGAGCAGTGAGTACCAGGGGTAGTTGGGCGAGACCAGCAGCAGTGCCGCACCGGTCACCAGCAGGGCTCCGCGCCAGGGGCGGGCCGGGTCGCCTCGCCGCCATACGTACAGGGCCAGCAGTGCGAGCAGCGCGACCGCGGCCGCTCCCGCGGCGGTGTCCGGCAGCAGCAGGCGCAGCAGCGCGAAGCGGTGCACGTCGCCGGGCTCGTAGCCCTCCTCCGCCAGGTATCCGGGCAGGTAGCCCAGGACGCCGGCGCCCGACGCGGCGACGTACGGCACGTAGGCGAGCGCGACCACGGCGGCCGTCGCCGACACCGTGCGCAGGACACGCGCAGGGCTGCGCTCCCCGGAGAGCGCGCCGGGCAGCGTCAGAAGGGGCAGCAGCTTCACGGCCACGGCGGCACCGAGCAGCGCTCCGCGCCGGGCGCCGGAGGTGGCGGTCCCGAGGGCGAGCACGGTCAGCAGGACGCCGAGGGTGTCGATGTGGGCGTTGTCGACCGCTTCGAAGGGGACGGCCGGGCACCACGCCCACAACGCGGCACGAGCCGGAGCCCGGCGGGGGTCGCCGCGCCGGCGCAGCACCGCGAGGAGGGCGACGGTCGTTGCGAACGCCAGCAGGGCGCCGCCTGCTTGGAGCGGTTTGTGGCGGCTGCCGGGCGGCGAGAGGGCATGGACGGTGACGAACCAGCCTTCGGCCACCGGCGGGTAGATGGTCGGGACGTCGGGGCGGTTGATGCGGGTGCACACGCCGCTGTCCGTTCGGGTCAGTCCCCAGCCCTGGCAGGAGCCCCCGGCGGGGAACAGCCAGGCGTCACGCAGCCCGGCGAGTTCCGGCGCGGCGGGCGTATGGGCGTAGGGCGAGATTCCGGCGGCCTGGACACGGCCGTCCCATGCGTAGCGGTACATGTCGGTGCTGGTGCGCGGCGGGGCGGCGAGCCCGGCGAGCGCCACGGCGGCGGCGCCGGCCAGGACCAGCGCGGTGGCGGCGCGCGCCGGGACCCTGCGGACGGCCCATGCAGCGGCGGCGAACAGCGTCCAGGCGACGGCGTATCCGGCCAGCAGTCGGCCGGGGTGGCTCTGGCTGTCGCCCGCGCGCAGGGTGCCGATGACGACGGCGGCCAGTGCGGCGAGAAGGACCGCGACGGCGACGGTGCGGAGTCGGGCAGGTGTCCGGTTCGCGGCCGCCGGCCGGCCGGACGGCGGGGACCCGTGCTGTGCGGCGGCTGTGTCACTCATGGCCGTCCGGGCCCTTCGGCGGCCGTGAGGCAGGCGTCGCGGTGCCCGGAACGCGGGCGGTGCAGTTCGACGAACGGGCGTCCTTCGGCGGTCCACCGGGCGGCCGGTGTCCACCCCGCCGCCTCGGCGGTGCTCAGCAGGACGGCGCTGCCGACGCGGGCCCAGGGAAAGGGGCGGCCGTGCCGGCCCCGGCTGTCCTCGACCCGGACGGTCAGACGCTCCTCCTCCACGCGCGGCGCGGCCTCCGCCAGGAGGCGCCCGCCGGGCGCGACCAGGGTGCGCAGGCGGGCCAGGAGGGCGAACGGGTCCCCGCCGATGCCGATGTTGCCGTCCAGCAGTAGGACGCTGCCCCAGCGGCCCTCCCCCGGAAGGCGGTCGAACACGGAACGGCGCACGGCGGAGCCCCCATGCCGCCGGGTCCGGGCCACCGCGGCGGGGCTCACGTCCACGCCGAGTGCCCGCACGCCCCGGGCGGCGAGGGCGCAGACCAGGCGTCCCGGTCCGCAGCCCACGTCGAGGACGGGGCCGGTGCAGCGGTTCAGGACGACGGTGTCGGCGGCGTCGGGCACGGCGCACCAGCGCTCCACGTCCAGCGGCAGCAGCTGATCCGCTTCCTCCGCGGTGCCGTACGGCCGCGGCGGCGGCGACAGGCGGCGCAGGAAAAGCGGGCCCCGACCGGTCCGCAGGGCGTGCGCGTAGGGGTCGTCGGACCATGGCTCGCCCGGCCGCGCGGGGATGCCGGGCGGCAGGCCCGTCGTCCGGGTCCTCCGCGGGGCCCCGTTCGGCTGCGTCCGTTCCGCGAGGACGGGATCCGGACCGCCCGCCGTGCCGCTCACCGACCCGCCCTCGCGAGCGAGTCGAGCACGGTGGCGAAGCGCGAGCCCGGCGGGCAGCACGCGGCCACCTCCGCGGCGTCGGCGGCGGTGTCCACATCTCGCAGCACCGGCAGGTCGCCGACGTCGAGCCCCGCTTCGACGAGCCGGCGCCGCTGTGCCGCGCCGGTGTGGGCGGTGGACATCGGCACGCCGCGCACGAGGGCCGCGGCGCAGCCCGGATCGGCGAAGCCCAGCGCCCAGAATCCGCCGTCCTCGGCCGGACCGAACCATGCGTCGTGGCCGTCGTGTCCGGCCTCCGCGAGGAGGTCCGCGGTGAGTTGCGGGGTGTCCATGCCGAGCAGGAGGGCCGGTTCGCGGTCGCAGCAGGCGAAGGCGGCCGCGATCCGTTCGTCCAGGCCGCCGCTTTCCTGGCGTACGACCTCGAAGCCGGGCGGCAGCCATGGACCGGGAGCACCGTCGAGGACGAGGACGCGGCGCCGGGCGGGGGCCCTGAGCACCGTGTGCAGTGTGTCGGTGAGGGCGGCCTGCGCGAGTGCGGCGGCTTCCCGGGGTGTGTAGGGAGGGGTGAGCCGTGTCTTGACCCGCCCCGGGACGGGTTCCTTCGCGATGACCAGCAGTGTGACGGCTCCCGAGGCCGGACCGCGGGCGCTCATCGTTCCGTTGCCCGTCCGGTCGCCGCGGCGGCCACCGAGTCGGCGGCCGGCGGCTCGGCGAGGACGGAACGCATGTCCCGTACCGCCTGCCACGTACCGCGCCAGGTGCCGGTGACCTTGGAGCGGCCCGTGCGCGGCCGGTAGGGGACGTCCGTCTCCGCCACCCGCCAGCCCGCGTCGGCGGCGCGGACCACCATCTGCAGGGGGTAGCCGGAGCGACGGTCCGTCAGGGCCAGGGCGAGCAGGGGCTCACGGCGCGCGGCGCGCATCGGTCCCAGGTCGTGGAGGCGCAGACCGGTGCGCCGCCGGACCATCCGGGCCAACTCCAGGTTGGCCAGCCGGGCGTGCAGGGGCCAGGCGCCGCGTGTCACGGGCCTGCGGCGCCCCAGGACGAGGTCGGCGGTGCCGGCGAGGACGGCTCCGGCGACGGCGGGCAGCAGCGTGGGGTCGAGCGAGGCGTCGCAGTCGCAGAAGCAGACGACGTCCGCTGTCGCGGCGGTGAGGCCCGCGTGGCAGGCGGCCCCGAAACCGTGCCGCGGCTCCTGGACCACGTGCGCCCCGAGGCTGCGGGCGATGTCCGCCGAACCGTCGGTGGACCCGTTGTCGACGACGATCGCGCGCCAGCCCGAGGGGATGCGTTCCAGCACCCAGGGCAGGGCCCCGGCCTCGTCGAGGCAGGGAAGTACCACGTCCACGGCGGCGGGAGGAGAAGGGGGAGTCTCGATCACCCCACTCACCCTACGAGTGCAAAAGCCCCAAAAGGGATCCACGCGTCTTACGGATCCCTGACGTCCGCCACCGTTCCCGCCGTCGGCCGAAGGCCGGGTGCGAGACTCGACGACGTGAAACACGTACTCGTCGTCGACGACGACGCCACCGTGTCCGAGGTCGTCGTCGGTTACCTGAACCGGGCGGGCTTCGGCGCCGAGGTGGCCTTCGACGGACCCTCCGCCGTGGCCCTGGCCGCCGTCCGGGCGCCGGACCTCGTGGTCCTGGACCTGATGCTTCCCGGCATGGACGGCCTCGAGGTCTGCCGCCGCATCCGCGACAACGGCCCGATCCCCGTGATCATGCTGACGGCGCGGGGCGACGAGGAGGACCGCGTCCTCGGGCTGGAGGTCGGGGCCGACGACTACGTCACCAAGCCCTTCAGCCCCCGCGAACTGGTGCTCAGGGTGGCGTCGGTGCTGCGCCGCACCGGAGACCGCGCCGCGCGGGGTGCCCCGGACGGATCCGGGCTGCGTGCCGGCACCCTCGCCCTCGATCCCGGCGCCCGCCGTGTCACCCGCCACGGAGCCGAACTCGCCCTGACGATCCGCGAGTTCGATCTGCTGGAGTTCTTCCTCCGCAATCCCGGACGGGCCACGAGCCGGGAGGAGCTCATGCGCCGGGTGTGGGGCTGGGAGTTCGGCGACCTGTCGACGGTCACCGTCCACGTCCGACGGCTGCGGGAGAAGATCGAGGTGGACCCCGCGCGCCCCCGCCTGATCAGCACCGTGTGGGGCGTGGGCTACCGGTTCGACCCCCCGGCCGCGGACGAGGGAGCCCTCGATGGTGCATGACACCCTCCTCATCGTGGTCTACGCGGCCATCGGCGCCGCCGCCGCCGGGTTGCTCGGCACCGGCGTTCTGCGGCTGCTGCGCAGCCGCTCGGTGGCGCTTTCCCTGGCGGTGGTCGCGGTCGTCACGGTCGCGGCCATGCTCGCCGGAACCATGCTGGTGTCCTGGGCCATGTTCCTGTCCGACCACGACCTGTGGGTCGTGACCATGGTCTGCTCCATCGCGGCGGTCGTCTCACTCGCGGTGGCCCTCGCGCTCGGGCGCGGGGTCGTCCGCGGCAGCCGGGCTCTGGCCGAGGCCACCCGCGCCTTCGGCGACGGCGGCGGTTTCACCCCGCCCGCCGCCGCACCGACAGCCGAACTGGCCGAACTGGGTCGTGAACTGGCCGCCACGAGCGCGAAGCTCTCGGCGTCCAGGGAGCGGGAGAGGGCCTTGGAGGAATCCCGCCGCGAACTGGTCGCCTGGATCTCCCACGACCTGCGCACCCCCCTCGCCGGACTGCAGGCCATGACCGAGGCCCTGGAGGACGGCATCATGGACGATCCGGGCGTCTACCACTCCCGCATCCGCGCGGAGGTCGAACGCATGAGCGGCATGGTCGGCGACCTCTTCGAGCTCTCCCGTATCCAGGCCGGCGTCCTCGCCCTCAACACCACGCGCATGTCCGTCTACGACCTCGTGGGCGACGCGCTCGCGGGTGCCGCCACCCTCGCCAGGGAGCACGGCGTGCGAATCGTCGGGGACGGGGTCGAGCCGGTCCCGGTCGAGGTCGACGGCCGCGAGATGTCCCGCGTACTGGCCAACCTGCTCGTCAACGCGATCCACCGGACTCCCGCGGACGGCACGATCGCGGTCTCCGCACGCCGGGAGGCGAACAGCGTCGTGGTGTCTGTCACGGACGGCTGCGGCGGGATTCCCGCGGAGGACCTGCCGCGTGTCTTCGACACCGGCTGGCGCGGTACCGACGCGCGGACCCCGCCCGCCGGCGCGGGTCTGGGCCTGGCGATCGTGCGGGGGATCGTGGAGGCGCACAAGGGCCGGGCGGCGGTGTGCAACGTCCCCGGCGGTTGCCGGTTCGAGGTGCGGCTGCCCGCCGCCGCCTGAGACCCCTGTGCGGCCGGGCGGCCGGACGGGCACACCACCCCATCAGCGGTCTTGCATCCCGGCCGACCGGCGGGGGCGCGGTCCGACCTCGGAACTCGAAGGCCCTGCGTCGAACGTGCTCACCAGCCGACGGCTACGGAACCGAGCATGCCCCGGTTCCGTAGCTCCCGTCAGGCGTCGCGCAGCGGAGCGGTCGCGAACTCCGCCATCCCCTCGGCGAACGCCACCCGCGGCCGCCAGCCCAGTTCCTCGCGCAGCCTGCGCGAGGAGGCCGTGATGTGGCGGACGTCGCCGAGCCGGTACTCGCCCGTCACCACCGGTGTCCGCGTGCCGTGCGCTTCGGCCAGGGCGGCGGCCATGTCCAGCACGGTGTGCGGCTCACCGCTGCCCACGTTGAACGCCCGCGCGGTCCCCTCCGGCAGACCGGGCAGACCGTCCAGGGCCGCGAGGTTGGCGCCGGCCACATCCCGTACATGGACGAAGTCGCGCCGCTGGCCTCCGTCCTCGAACACCCTTGGCGCCTCACCCCGCTCCAGCGCGGAGCGGAACAGCGAGGCGACGCCGGCGTACGGGGTGTCGCGCGGCATCCCCGGGCCGTACACGTTGTGGTAGCGCAACGCGATCACCCGTCCGCCCACCACGCGCGCCCACGCGGAGGCGAGGTGCTCCTGCGTCAGCTTGGTGGCGGCGTAGACGTTGCGCGGATCGAGCGGGGCGTCCTCGGCCACCAGCCCGGACGCCAGCGGTTCGCCGCACCGCGGACAGGGCGGCTCGAAGCGCCCCGCCCGCAGTTCGGCCACCGTGCGCGGTCCCGGGCTCACGGCACCGTGCGACGGGCACTCGTAGCGTCCCTCGCCGTAGACCACCATCGAACTCGCCAGCAGCAGCGATCCGACTCCAGCTTCGGCCATGCCTGACAGCAGCACCGCCGTGCCCAGGTCGTTGCAGCCGACATAGGCGGGCGCGTCGCCGAAGTCCTTGCCGAGGCCGACCATCGCCGCCTGATGGCAGACCGCGTCCACGCCCCGCAGCGCCCGGGACACCGCGGCGGCGTCCCGGACGTCCGCCTGCCGCCAGTCCACCCCCGCGGGGACGGGCGGGGGAGTGCGGTGCGCGGCGGGCAGCAGTGCGTCGAGGACGCGCACCTCGTGCCCGGCGCCGGTGAGTGCGTCGGCGATGTGCGAGCCGATGAAGCCCGCGCCTCCGGTGAGCAGGATCAACATGCCTCGACCGTACGGCCGCCGGCCCGCCCGGCGACCGTACGACGCCGACACGTCAGCGGTTCGTAAGCCTTCCCGCCGCACGCGACCGCCGGCGGCTGCGAAGAGCACTCCGCAAGACCGGTACGAGGGCCGCGACCACCGCCACCGCAAGCAGCGTGACCAGCCAGTTGCGCGGATAGTCCAGGGGCAGGACCGAAGGGTTGGCCGGCTTCCCGGGGCGCAGCAGCACCGGCAGGGCGACCGTCGTCAAGGCGCCGCCGACCAGCAACGCCCCGCGGACAGCGCCCCGCACGCACCCGCGGACCAGTGCCGACCCGATGAGCAGAACCAAAGGCGCGATCAACACGTCGTGCAGCAGCACCGCCCCGCCGAGCCAGATCAGGACACCCGTCACATCCGGCACCTCCACCAGGAGGCAGCCGCCCACGCCCGCGAGCACCAGACCGACCGCGCCCGTGAGGAGTCGCGTCACGCTCACCCTCACGCCGTCACCTCCAGCCTGCCGACCCACTTGGTCTGCAGTACACCCGGCCGGTTCGGCGCGATCAGACGCACCGGGTAGCCGTGGTCCGGCGTGAGTTCCTCGCCGTTCAGGCGCAGGGCGAGCAGGGTCAGCGGGTCGCGCGCGTACTCCCGCCCCATCTCGGAGACCCGGTAGCCGCCGTGCGTCTCCAGGGAGACCGCCCGTACCCCGGCGTGCGGCGGGGCCCCCACGAGGTCCAGGAGGTCCGCCACCCGTACACCCGCCCAGCGCGCCGACTTGCTCCAGCCCTCCACGCAGGCGATCGGCAGCCGCGCCTCGTACTGGGGGAGGTTCCTCAGCTCGTCGAGTGTCAGCGTGCGGGGCCGCGGTCCGGTGACCGTCAGGCGGAAGCGGTCGGCCGTGATCAGCCCGACGCCGGCCGCGGCGGCGGTGCGGTTGACGGGCAGGCCGCTCGGGCCGTGGTCCGGGTGGCGGGGCGCCAGCAGGGTGAGGTCCTTCAGCGGGGTGAGGGACTGGCCCACGGTGGTCACCGTGACCGCACCGGCCGCCGCCGCCACCGCGGCCAGCAGCGAGCGCCGGTCGGGCCCGTCCTCCTCGGGCAGGGCCAGGGTTCCCGGCGACCGCCGGCCCCAGTGCGCGCGGATCTCCGGGGCCTTGACCGCGAGGTGCAGCAGGACCGATCCGGCCGCCAGCCAGGCCACGGCGTAGTGCACCGGTACGAAGGAGAACGGCCACGGGTACCACTGCGCGGTGTTCAGCAGACCGGTGGCCACCTCGAAGACCGCCGCCGCCACGAGCACGGCCACCGACGACCGCTCCAGGGCGTGCCGTACCGATCGGACCGCGGGCCAGGAGAACAGCCGCGGGTACACCGTCCACAACTTCGCCAGCAGCAGCGGGACCGCCGCGACACCCGATGCGACGTGCAGGCCCTGCGTCAGCCGGTAACCCCACACCGGACGGCTCGGCAGATCAGGGGACAGCCATGCGGGCGGATGCTGCAGCACATGGCTGATCAGACCGGTGGCGAAACACACCATGAAGGCGATCCCGAGCCATCGCCCGATCGACGTCGCCGTTCGGGCGTCGTGCAGCCTGCCGTTGAACCGCGGGGGGAGCAAACGTGATCTCATGCGTCCATCCCAGCCGCCGCCACGCCGCCGCGGAACACCCGAGCCCCTTACGGAACAGGGACGTCCCAGCCTTCACCAGGCCGCCGCCGAGGCGCCGTGGCGTCACACGGACGCCATGGCCACGGGCGGGCAGCCACATGGTGCTGCCGGTCGTCGAGGGAATCGGGGAAGCGCGGCCGTGGCGATCGAATCGGCAACGGCTCCAGCACCGCCCCCGGCCGCCACCTCGCTCAGCCGGGCCCAGGTCGGACGTCGCGCCTCACCCCGCCCGGACCTCGTCATCAGGGCGAGCCCCCGGGATCCGCAGGCGGGCACCAGTCGGTCGGCGACCGGATCGACGACGTCCTGCGTGCCTCTCGCCTGCGTCAGAGTCGCCGCCAGGTGCATCAGCCGGTACTGCTCGGCTGCCGCGGCGCCCTCGGAGGCTGTGCCTCGTCGTCCGGCCCCTGCCGGTGGATCCGGCCCAGCTTGAGGGCGAAGAGCAAGGCGGACACGCCGAACAGGATGGCGGTGACGGCGAGCCACCGGCCGATGTAGATGGCGTCGGTGAGCCCGGTGGCGCCTCGGTAGGGGCCGGGAAGCCGGAAGATCAGGGGGAACCAGACCAGGAGCAGCACTCCGGACAGGAAGGAGGGCACCCGCAGGTAGTTGATCCACGCCGGTGTCGGCATGTGCCGGGCCCGGTGCCGGAGCACCGAGCGGGCCGAGAGGTCGGCGAGCGAGTAGAGCGGCAGCAGGATGAGGTCGTGCAGGACCGCCGCCCCCACCAGCCAGATCGCCACTTCGACGGGCCGCTGTGCGAACAGCCTGACGCAGGCGTAGCCGGTGACGGCAAGTGAGCAGATCAGGACGAGCAGGTGGAGGGGGTTGGCGCCGTACCAGCGCGGGAAACGGGACATGATCACGTCCGGAAGGTGAGTCGGTGCACCCACTTGGTGTTGTTGACCCCGGGGTTGGCCGGCACGATGACACGCGCCGGGAAGCCGTGGTCCATGGACAGGTCCACTCCGTTGACCAGCAGGGCGAGCAGGGCCCGCGGGTCGTGGATCTGGTTTCCGCGAAGCATCACGGAGCTGTAGGGGCCGGGCGGCTGGACGGACTCGACCAGCACGCTCGCGGCGGTGCGTACTCCGCTCAGGGCCGCGAGATCGGCGAGCCGGAGGCCCTCCCAGTGCTGATCCGTGGTCGACCAGCCCTCCACGCACGCGATCGGCAGCGCCGCGGCGTACCGCGGCATGGCGAGCAACTGCTCGCGGGTGAAGGCCAGGGGCCGTCCGCTGCCGTGCAGCTCGAGCCGCCAGGCCGGGCCGACGAGTTCGGGGGTGACGCCGACGGACGCGGCGGTCTTGTTGATCTGGAAGCCGTTCGGACCGCTGCCCGGATCACGGTTGTGCGGCGCGAGCAGGGCGGTGTCCCGCAGTCGGCCACCGATGCTCTGCCCCGCGGTGACCACCAGCAGCAGGAGTGATCCGGCGCCGACCATCCCCACGGCGCCGCGACGACTCATGGTGGGAGCGGAGGGCGCGACCGGCACCAGGCCGTCCGGGTCGGGGGGCTCCGGCCGGGTTTCGGAGACCCCGGTGCGCAGTTCCCGGAACGGATCGCGACTGAGCAGCGCGCGCGTCATCCGGCGCAGTTTGAGGCTCACGTGGACGACGAACGCGGCGATGAACACCCAGGCGCCGTAGAAGTGCAGGGTGTAGAAGGAGCCGGGGAAGACGTAGAAGAGCTGCACATTGAAGATGCCGGTCACGAACTCGAAGATCACCCCGCCCACCAGCAGGAGCAGCGACAGGCGCTCGAGGGCGTGCGCGACCGACCGCAGCGGCGGCCACGTGAACAGTTTCGGGATGACCGACCACAGTTTGGCCAGCACCACCGGCACGAGGACGACGCCCAGCGTCACATGGACGCCCTGGGTCAGCCGGTACAGCCACTGAGGACGGGTCGGCCAGTCGAAGAGATAGAACCCCAGCAGGCCCTTGTCGGGAGTCTGGTCGTTGATCGGCCCCAGGTCCGGGTTGTACGCGGCGTAGGAGAGCACGCCGGTCACGAACATCACCGGGATGCCGAACAGCAGTACGAGCCCGAAGACCGAGGTCAGCCACGGCCCCCGGATGGGACTGCGCCAGAAATCGGGCCGTACAGGACCGGGACGCGCAAGCGCCGAACGGATCCGCCGCCCGACCGCGCCCGCGCGGACGGAAAGGGCCGGAACGATCCTCCTGCGGTGGCGCCGTGGGGCAGGCCGGGACTCCTCCGGACCCTCCGGGCGTCCGGCCGACGATGGCTGTCCGCGTCCGCTCATGAACCGACCCTCCGCAGCCAGGGCGCGCGCCGAGCAGGGCAGCGGCCGTGATCCAGCCACCCACACATATCCCGAGCTCGGCCGCAGATCGTTCCGCCGCCACCAAGGACCGGGAATCACCGACCGAAAGGACCTGTGATCGGGGCAGGCGAGTGACCTCTGCGCACCCGACGGCGGCCGCGGAACACGGCTCCCGGCGACCCGGCCAGGAGCACTTGGGGGCGGTGACGATCGGTCGCTAGGGTGTCAGTAAGGCGTCAAGAAAAGGCGCCCGGTGTGCCGGGAAGTCTGGTCGGCGTTGTGGAGCCGTGTGCGCTCCGTCGTCGACACCCCGGAGGTTCGCCCCCTGTGGCCCCTACCCCCCCTTCCCGCCCTCCTCTGTTCCTCGGTGTGCTCCCATGGCCGGAGCGGCGGGCGGTTGCCCGGGCCCTGCGGACGGAAACGGTCGGTGGGCTGGTCCTGCTGGGTGCCGCGGTGGTGGCGCTCGTGTGGGCGAACAGCCCGTGGAGCGGAGCATACGGGGCGGTACGCGACTTTCACTTCGGCGTTCCCGCTCTCGGGCTGGACCTGTCGGTCGGGCACTGGGCCTCGGACGGGTTGCTGACGGTCTTCTTCCTGGTCGCCGGGATCGAGCTGAAGCGTGAACTCGTCGTCGGGGAACTCCGCACGCCGGCGACCGCCGCGCTGCCGGTCGTCGCGGCCGTGTCCGGGATGATCGTGCCCGCCGGGCTGTATGTGACGGTCGCCGCGCTCGGCGGCGGGAGCCTGCAGGGCTGGGCCGTGCCGATGGCCACCGACATCGCCTTCGCACTCGCCGTGCTGGCGGTCATTTCCACCCACCTGCCCGCGGCCCTGCGGGCCTTTCTCCTGACCCTCGCGGTGGTGGACGACCTGGGCGCGATCCTGGTGATCGCGGTCTTCTTCACCTCCGACCTGAACCTGTGGGCTCTGCTGGGGGCGGTGGCCGCGCTGGTGGTCTTCTACGGGCTCCAGCGGCTGCGGGTCACCGGCTGGTGGTGGTACGTGCCGCTGGGGCTGGTGATCTGGGCGCTGATGTACAACGGCGGCGTGCACGCCACCGTCGCGGGCGTCGCCATGGGCTTGATCCTGCGCACCACACGGGACGACGACGAGATAGCCTCGCCTGCCGAGCGCACCGGGTTCCTGCTTCACCCGCTGTCCGCGGGGATCGCGGTCCCGCTGTTCGCGCTGTTCGCCGCGGGCGTCGCGGTCTCCGCAGGCGCACTGGGCGAGGTGTTCACCCGCCCGGAGCCGCTGGGTGTGGTCGTGGCCCTGTTCATCGGCAAGATCATCGGCATCTTCGCGGGTACCTACCTCGCGGCCCGCTTCACCCGTGCCCGCCTCAACCCGGACCTGGCCTGGGCCGATGTGTTCAGCCTCGCCACCCTGGGCGGAATCGGCTTCACCGTCGCCCTGCTGATCGGCGAACTCGCCTTCCCCCCGGCCCAAGGGGAACATGTCAAAGCGGCCGTCCTCGTCGCCTCCCTGGCATCGGCCTGCGTCGCCTCGCTGCTCCTGCACCGGCGGAACCGGCTGTACCGGCGGCTGTGCGCGGAAGAGGACGTCGACGCGGACGGGGACGGCATTCCCGACATCTACCAGCGCGGCGACACGAGCCCCGCAACAGCCGAACAGGCGGACTGAAAGCCGGGGCGGCGGGCCCGCGCCTCAGCCGTGTGCAAGTGGCCGTCGTGCGCCGGGCGAGCGTGCGGAGCCTGTGGGGCTGCCCTGTGCGGCCTGCTCGCGGGGAGGAACCGAGGGACCGGGCCGGCACCGACCGTGGCCGGACACGTGGTCCGCCCGGTCCGGGGTGTGCGCGCCGGCTTCGAGGAAGCGGCCGGTGCCGGTGCGGGCCGTTCCGCCCGGGTCGCTCGTGTCCACGGGGGCGCCCTCGCCACGGCGGGAACCCCGCGGTCACGCTCGCGAGGCCGATCAGTCGATCGCGATCGCGGCGGCCGTCCGAGTGACGTCGCGGCGCGCGGGTGCCCCCGGAGCGCAGGGGGCGCGCCGCCGTTCGGCACCGCTGATACCCCGAGGGCGCGGTGCGGGGCGGCGGGTCGCTGCCCGCCGCCCCGCCAAGGCCGGTCTGCTCGGTCAGGCGTCGGCGATCGAGGAGGTGCCCAGACGGACGTTGTCGATCGCCCAGAACCAGTTGTTGCCCGCGTTGAAGATCCGGAAGCCGACCTTCGCCGAGGTCGCCCCCTCGGGGACCGGGCAGGAGAGCCGGACGAGCCGGTTCTGCTGGTCCTCGCCCAGGTTGGTGTTCCCGGACGTCGCGCTGCTGTAGTGGAGCAGCCGGACCGGGGCGCCGGTGTCGAAGGTGACGGTGACCTCGGCCTCCTGCGGGCTCTCCTGCCGGTAGTGGGAGTCGAAGCCCAGGTGGAGGGTGGACGTGCCCGAGGGGATGGCCACCGCCGGGGTGCTGAGGGTCGAGTCGAAGCGGCCCCGGCCGGAGGGGCTGCCGGTGTCGTCCCAGTCGTCGGGGTCGGCCACGGCCACCACGCCGAGGGCCCGGCCGAAGGCGGGGCGGTCCTGCCCGGCGGGGAACCAGAACTGCTTGGACAGGAAGCTCCAGCCCTGCAGTTCCCGCGTGCCCTGCGGCATGGCCGGGGCGTTGGTGACCGTCCAGCCTTCGGGGGCGGTCCGGGTCCAGCCCAGCAGTCCGGGCCGGCTCAGATCGGCCGCCGGGGCGAGCGCGGGGGCGAGGGACTCGAAGTCCTCCGCGAGCAGATGGCCGGTCATGACGGGACCGGTCCTGGCGGAAAGGGACGCCGACGCCTGCGTGGAGGCGCCGTTCAGCTGCGCGGCGACGGTCGCCCTGAGAGTGCCGGAGGCGCGAGCCGCGGCGGCGGGCGCGACGACGTCCCAGGCCAGCGAGGCCGACGAGCGGGCGGGCACCGATGTGGGCGTGCTGCCCTTCGCGGTCGCGGTCCAGCCCTCGGGGAGCGCCAGCGTGGCCGCGACACCGGTGAGGGGCGTGCCGCCGGCGTTGGTGACGGTGGCCGTCACGGTGAGGGGCCTGCCCGGCGAGAGCACCGTGCCGTCCGTTCCGGGGGAGCTCGCCGGACCGGTGAGCGCGAGGCTCATGGCCGGGGCGACCCCGGTCCTGACGCGGGCGTCGGCGATCCGGAGCAGCCCGTCGCCGTCGGCGTGCGCGGCGACGTCCAGCCGGCCGGTGGTGGCGTTCCCGGCGGGCGTGACCGTGAAGCGCACGTCGGCCGAGTCACCGGCCTGGAGCGCGGTCGGTGCCCCGCCGCCCCGCCGGACCGTCCAGCCGGACGGGGCGAGAAGGGCGACGGACAGGTCGTCGAGCCGGTGCCGGCCCTGATTCCGCACGGTGACCACGACATCGGTCGGGTTGCCCTGGGCGAACGGCGTGTCCAGGTTCGGCGGCGGCGCCGGAAGGCCGATGGCCGCGGCGAGGGCGGGGGCCGTGCCGGTCTCCGGATCGGTGACGCCGGGCCTGCCGTCGGCCAGACGGCCCGTCATACGCCGCAGGAAGGACGGGTCGTCCCGGTCGACGACGACCACGTCGTACCAGCCGTGGTCCGGGAGGCGCAGACGCACGGAGTGGGACCTGCCGGGCCCCAGGGTGACGGTCTCCACACGGTCGCCGTGGCCCCCGGAGTGGGCCGACTCGCCGACCAGGAACGTCCGGGTGGTGGGGGAGGGGTTGGAGCACACCACCGTCACCTGGCCGGGCGCGGGGTGCTCGACGAGGTACGCCTCGCCGCCCGCACCGGCGCCGCGCAGCTCCCACACCGACCAACCGGGGCCGTGGACCTGCAGTTCGTAGCCGTCGGCGCCGTACCCCACCGTCTCGTCGGCGCTCCTGCCCGCGGACACGGTCCAGGCCCGTGGGGCGGAGCCGTCGCCGGGGTAGGCGGTGAACGTCGCGCCGGTGCCGCCCTCGTTGCCGAGCCGCAGCTCCACGGCGGAGCGGGTGACCTGCGCACGCAGGGACAGCCGGTACGGGGAGCGGCGGGTGCGTCGGGTGCCGGACTCCTGCTCCGGGAGCGACTGGTCCTTCGGGGGTACGGGGTTCCACCGGCCTATCGGTGCCGGAACCGCGGCGGGCTGCTCGACCTCGGGCTGCCGCTGCGCGCGGTCGAAGTCGAAGGCGGAGGTCAGGTCACCGAAGACGCTGCGACGCCAGGGGCTGATGTTGGGCTCGTGGACGCCCGTCCACTTCTCCAGGAACCGGATGACCGAGGTGTGGTCGAAGGCCTCCGAGCTGACGAAACCGCCCACCGTCCAGGGCGACACGACCGTCATGGGCACGCGCGGGCCGGGACCGACGGGGCTGCCCTTGAACCAGTCGTCGCCGTTGCCCGAGGCCGGCTTCGGCGCGACCGGCGCGGGCACGTGGTCGAAGTAGCCGTCGTTCTCGTCGAAGTTGATGAACAGCGCCGTCCTGGACCAGGTCTTGGGGTCGCGGGCGATCGCGTCGAGGAGGTCGTAAACGAGGTTGGCGCTGCCGACAGGGGTGGAGCTGCCCGGGTGCTCGGACAGGGCCGCCGTCGGAACGATCCAGCTGACCTGCGGCAGCGTGCCCTTTGCGATGTCCGAGGCGAGCCGCCCGACGAGGGTGTCCGGCTCGGAGCGGTACGCGCCGCGCATGAACAGCCGCCGCTCGGCCTCGGTCAGCGCGTCGACACCCCGCTGGAACTCCGCCAGCGCGGCCTGGCGCTGATCCGCGGTCCTGTCCCACAGGCTGTCGTAGAACTGCTCGGTGGTGGCGTATCCGCCGCCGACCCTGGCGAGGATCTTCCGCCCGATCTCCTTCCAGGGCCGGAAGTACTCCACCGCGTTGTCGGTGAAGTTGTCCCACTCCTGGTAGATCTGCCAGGAGACGCCGGCGGCCTCCAGGCGCTCGGGGTACGTCGTCCAGTCGTAGCCGGCGTGGCCGTAGTCGTACGCGGCGTTGGTGACGGCCCGGTTGACGCCGTCGGGCTCGTAACCGGTCGTACCGGTCCACAGGTAGTTCCGGTTGGGGTTGGTCGAGCCGTGGACGGAGCAGAAGTAGGAGTCGCAGATGGTGAAGCGGTCGGCCAGTTCGTACTGCAGCGGGATGTCGTGCCGGTCGTAGTAGGCCATGGTGCTCTGGCTCTTGGCGGCGACCCAGTCGTTCCACCAGCCGTCGCCCCGGGCCTGGTTGGCGTCGGAGAACCCGTGCGCGAGCGATCCGAGGTACTGGATGTCGCTCTCGGGGCGGCCCGCGTCGAGCGCCGCCCGCCGGGCCGAGAAGGGCAGGACCTCGCCGCCGCCGGGCCGGGGCTGCTCGAAGACGGTTCCTCCGGTGGGCAGCCGCAGCGGAGTGCGGTCGCCGAATCCGCGCACGCCCTTGAGCGTTCCGAAGTAGTTGTCGAAGGAACGGTTCTCCTGCATCAGGATGATCACGTGCTCGATGGCCCGCATGCCGCCGCGCGGCATGGGTGCGGCCATCGCCTGGTGCAGGGAGGGGGGCAGCAAGGAAAGCGCGGTTCCACCGGCGAGGGCGCCGAGGACCTTACGGCGGGAAACGTCAGACATGCCCGGAGGCTAGATCGCCTCCACCGCGTGACATAACCCTGGGTCACCGATCTTCGTCGACCGTTCACCGGGCGGCACCGGACGTTCCCCTGCCGGTCGGCGTGTCCACGTGCATTCGGCACGCGCGGCGCCGGGTGACCACGGGCGGGTGATGACGGAGCGGGTGCCGGGGGCCGAGCCCCGGCACCCGCTCCGCCGGTCGGACGGATGTGCCTACGAGCCGAACCGGTAGGCGCGTTCCACGGTCTGCCGGACCGAGTTGCCCGCCTTGTCGACGGCGGTGACGCGCAGGGTCACGTATCCGCCGTCCCGCCGGTCGCCCGGCCGTTCGATGGTGGCGGTGAACCGGTCGCGGCCGCGGTCCTTGACGCGGACCTGGCCCTTCCAGGTCCTGCCGTCGTCGAAGGAGGCCTCGACCTCGAGCCTGACCCCGGTGGGGGCGGCGAGGCCGTCTTGGTTCCGGACCGTCAGGCCGATCTCGTGCCGCTTGCCGCCGCCGACGGTGTTCCCCAGGTCGGCGGGCACGCCGTAGTCGACCTGGAGGAGCGGAAGCAGCGTCTTCTTCGCCGCGGTGCCGGAGCGGAAGGTCCAGGACGTGGAGGTCCTCGTGCCGGTCTGCCAGAACTCGGTGTCGCGTTCGGTCGTCAGGTCCAGACGGTACTCGGCCGCTCCGGCGGGGACGGAGAAGTCCCGCCAGGCGTCCGCGGCCTCGGTCACCTTCCTGCCGTCGCGGTAGAGGACCGCCGCCACGGTGTCGCCGTCGATGTAGGACGGATCGTCCGTCGTCCCGGGCGCCCCGCTCCTTGCGCCGACGCCACCCCCGAAGGAGGCGACCTGCCTGCGGCCCCAGTGGCCGGCGACCGCGTCGGTGTACTCCGGGATCGCCAGGCTGAGGACGTCACCCTCGCGGACGGCGGGCCGGTCCCAGCCGCGCGGGATGGACGGCCGCACCACGGCCCTGTACCACTCCTCGGTGGCCTTCTCGCCCGCCTTGAAGGTGCGCGGGGTGTCGCGCAGACCCGACTGCAGCGCCCCGGCGTAGAACTGCTCGGGACCGGCCATGAAGTCGACGTCGTGCATCCACTGCGTGTCGCCGGAGGTGACGTACTCGGTACGGGGCGTTCCCGTCGGCACCCAGCGCGAGGTCTCCCACGCGACGTCGGTGTAGGGGCGCCAGCTGAAGCGCTGCTCGCTGGTCCAGTGCAGGTCGCCGTTGCTCGCGTAGGACGCCTTCACCTGCGCGGTGTTGCGGTCCGAGACGGTGTAGGTGAGGTCCTGCGGGATCTGCCGCCACTGCGTCGCGACGTCGTACAGGTACGGGCTCGCGACCGTCCCGGAGATGTCGACGACGGGCTTGCGCTGCTTCATGTACTGCAGCAGCCTGGCGCCGTCGCCCGCGGTCATCCTGACGACGGGCAGCGCCGAGCGGGTGTCCATCGGCTTCCAGCGGGTCCAGGCGATGAGGCCCTCGGGCAGGACGATCACGACGCCCTTGGCGCCGGCCTTGGCGGCCGTCTCCGCCAGGTCGTACCCGTCCAGCGCGTACTCGTCGCGGATCACGGCGAGCTTGCCGCGCACGGTGGCGGGCCGCAGGTCGGGCTTGTCCCGCGTCCCCGCGTCCACGGCGACCAGCTGCTCGCCCCGGGGGTCGAACGGCGTGGAGTGCTTGGCGTAGAACGGCCGCAGGTCGAAGTCGGCGCCGCGGACCTCGGTCCTGAGCTCGGGAGCGGTCATCTCGAAGCGGGCGTTGAACTCGAAGTCGCCCTCGGTGACCTTCGACGTGGGATTCGCGTACAGGTCCACGAACCCGCCGCCGTCCTCGTAGTAGATGCCCAGCGTCAGCGGCACCCCGTCGATCTTCCGGTACATCTGGTATGTCACGTTGTTGCGCCGCTCGGCCGGCTTGGGCGTCTGCACCCGCACCAGCTTGGCCTTGCGCGCGTCCAGGGTGACGGTCGTGTCCTTGGTGACCTTCACCTCGGGCTCGACGACCTGGATCAGGCGGACGCCGTCGCTCGTGTCCTCGGCCAGCGTGCCGCCGACGAGGTAGGTGCCCTCCTCGACCTCGGCGACTCCCAGGTCGGTGAACCGGACCTCGGCGTCCCCGCCGTAGACGTTCAGCAGGGACCACATCGTGGGCTGCCCGTCGGGCCCGAAGGACTCGGTGGTGAGCTTGTGCATCGGGGCGCGCACCCACAGGCTCAGGGTGGTGTGGACCGACGTCCCGTCCGCGGACGTGGCGGTGACGTAGCCGTAGTAGGAGCCGCGGCCCGCCTTCGCCGGGTCGACGGCGACCGGCACCTCGACGGTCGCGCCCGGGGCGACACGGACCGTGTCAGCGCCCAGCGTCAGCGCCTGCGCGGGGAGCGCCTTGCCGCCCTTGGCCGTCAGCGCGGCGCTCAGGCTCAGCGGCACTTCCTCGCCGGAGTGGTTGGTGTAGCGGACCACGCCGGCCCGCTGTACGGGGGATCCCTCCCGCTCGAACGGGCCCAGGACGATCGTCCCGGTGGCCGTCACGGGGGCGGTGAACGCCGCCTTGACGTCCACACGGCCGCCGCCCTGCTCGGTCGGCACCTGCCCTGACACCGTGTGGGACGTGCTGACCAGCGCGTCCTTGAGCTGCTCGCCCGTCCAATCGGGGTGCTGTCCGGCCAGCAGCGCCGCCGCGCCGGCCACGTGCGGGGTGGCCATGGAGGTACCGCTCGCCGAGACGTAGTTGTCGTCGACCGGGGTACCCATGGTCGTGCCCGCGGCGCGCGCGGCGACGATCCCGACACCCGGAGCGGTGATGTCCGGCTTGGCCGCCTTGTCGCCGGGGCGCGGGCCGCGGCTGGAGAAGGAGGCCAGAGAGTCGTCCCGGTCGACGGCGCCCACGGTGAGGGCGGCGTCGGCCGCGCCCGGCGACCCCACCGTCATCTCGCCCAGCTCGCCGGTGTTGCCGGCGGCGACGACGAACAGCGCGCCGCTGCTGCGGGAGATCTCGTTGACCGCCTGGCTCATGGGATCGGTGCCGTCGGTCTGCATGTCGGCGCCAAGGCTCATGTTGACGACCCTGGCGCCCTCGGCCGCGGCCCACTCCATGCCCGCGATGACCTGCGACTCGCTGCCGGAACCGTTGTCCCCGAGCACCTTGCCGATCAGCAGGTCGGCGCTCGGCGCGACACCCTTGCGCAGGCCGCCCGAGGCCGCTCCGCTGCCGCCGGCGGTGGCGGCGACATGCGTGCCGTGGCCGAAGCGGTCCAGGGTCGAGCCGCTGTCGGAGAAGTCCTTCGCCTCGCTCACCCGGCCCGCCAGGTCCGGATGCGTCTGGTCGGCGCCGGTGTCCAGGACGGCGACCTTGACGCCCTCACCGTGGAAACCGGCCGCCCACGCGGCGGGCGCGTTGATCTGCGCGGTGCTGCGGTCCAGGGTGGGGCGCACCTTGTGGTCCAGCCAGACCTTCGGGGTCGCCGCGGCGGCGCTCGCCACCGACGCGCCCGCCTGGGGCGCGAGTTGCCTCCAGAACGCGGCCAGATCCTCGGCGCCCACGCGCAGCGCCTGGGCGTCGATGCTCGCCAGGTGCCGCGGCTCGGCGGAGTTCTCGTGGAACTTCGCGAGCGCGTCGGTCTTCTTGGCCGCCGCACGCTCGGAACTCCCCGGCGTGGACACGATCATGGGCAGGGCGTCGGTGTGCGCCTCGTCGTATCCCTGGGCGACCAGGGCCGTCACGTCGAACAGGTCCGCGTCCAGCCGCCCGGCGCGGACCAGCACCGCCGCGTCCGAGGGCAGCACCGTCAGGGCGCCATCCTTCTCGGCGATCTGGAAGAACACCTTCTCGCGACCCGGGGCGCGCTGCACCGAGGCCGTCTTTTTGCCGTTCGCCGCATCGCTGACGGTGACCCGGTCGCCGGTGATCAACCGCACGGTGGTCGTACGGTCCTGCGGCGCCGGCGTCCGTGCGGCGGACCCCGAGGGGGCCTGGGCGGAGGCGGGCGCGACAGCACCCGTCGCCACTGTCGCTGACATCGCTATCGCCGCCCAAAGGCGGATCCGTCTCATCGGTGTCTGCACCCCTTCTGTCATCCCGGCACGCGGGCAGAGCGTTCGTGAGCGGGTGGCATGGACCGTCGTCGTGACACCCCGCCGCCGTCGGCGGTCCGGGAACGTAAGGCCGGGGCCCCGCGCGGGTGAAGCCCGCACAGGTGCGCCCGAGGACCCTCGTACAACTGCGGTTCAGCAGCCGTTCGGAATCATCCGGTGTGCCGGCGTGCCCTGTCAGCGATCCCGCCTGGCACAACTGGGCCATGTCACAAGGGCGCCACACGCCGCCCGGGGGTTCGCGGGCCACGCCCCGCCGCCCCGGGAAAACCAGGTGACCGGCGAGCCGGTGTTCCTTACGATCGGGCGCTGCCCGTTGTGTCCCCCTGCCCCTGATCGGTCAGTCGTGAAATCCCTGATTCCCGGCGTGCTGCGTGACGAGCCGCAGTTCGCCCGCCTGTTCATCGGGCAGTCCTTGTCGGTGCTGGGCGACCGGGTGTCGTTCGTGGCGGTGCCCTTCGCCGTGCTCTCGGCGGGCGGGTCCGCGTCCGACGTCGGCCTGGTGGCCGCCGCCGGGCTGCTGCCCACGCTGCTCTTCACCCTGGTGGGCGGTGTGTGGGCGGACCGCTTCCGGCGGCACCGCATCATGCTCCTGTCCGACCTGGTGCGGTTCGCCTCCCAGGGGCTCCTCGCCGTGGCGTTGCTGACCGGCGTCGCCGGGGTCCCCGCCTTCGTCCTGCTGATGGCCGTGTTCGGTACGGCGGACGCGTTCTTCATGCCCGCCTCGACGGGCCTGCTGCCGCTGGTCGTCGCGCCCGACCGGCTGCGCGAGGCGAACGCCCTGCGGGGGTTCGTGCAGTCGTCCGGACTCGTGCTCGGTCCCGCTCTGGCCGGTGGTCTGATCGCCTTGGCGGGCCCCGGCGGCGCACTGGCTCTGGACGCCCTCACCTTCGCGGTCAGTGCCGCGTTCCTGGCCCGCCTGAGCCCCCGCGGGACGGAACCCGGCACGGGCCCGACCGCCACCGCGACGACGTTCCTCGGGGAACTGCGCGCCGGCTGGGCGCAGGTGCGCAGCCGTACCTGGGTGTGGTCCGGCATGGCGGCCATCGCGGTCTACCACGTCGTCGTGCTGCCGTCGGTGTTCGTGCTGGGACCGGTCCTGGCCGAACGAGAGTGGGGCGGCGCGGCGAGCTGGTCGGTGGTGGTCGCCGCCTTCGGCGTCGGCTCCGTCGTCGGGGACGTCTGCGCCTACCGCCTCACGATCGCGCGCCCCATGGCCCTGGCCGCCGCCGCGCTGGCGGTGGCCTCCTGCCAGGCGGTCATCATCGGCGGCGGCGGCCCGGTCGCCCTGATCGCGATCCTCGAAGGGGTCACCGGCGTCGCCGTCTCGCTCTTCTTCGTCCTTTGGGAGACCGCGCTGCAGACGCATGTGCCGGAGGCCGCCCTGTCCCGTGTGAGTTCCTACGACTACCTGCTGTCGTCGGGTCTCATGCCGCTCGGCCTGACACTCGCCGGCCCGGTCTCCGAGGCCCTCGGCGTACGGCCCACCCTCTATGCGATGACGGTCATCGGGGTCGCCGCCGCCATCGCCCTGCTGTGCGTTCCCCAGGTAAGGCGCCTCCCGGCGGCCCCCCACGCCCCGGACGGCACCGTCCCCCACGCCGCCTCGCAGGCCGCGCTGCCGTGAGGCGCGTGGAGGACGCGGCCGGTCAGGAGGCGGCGGGCGGATCGGCCAGGATCCCGCGGAGCAGGCCGGTGGCCTGACCCACCTCGATGAGGTAGCCGTCGGGGTCGCGCAGGTAGCAGCGCAGTTCGGACCCGCGGTCCAAAGGCTCGGTCAGGAAGCGGGCGCCCTTGGCGACGGCGTGCGCGTGGAAGGCGGCGATGTCGGCGACGCGCACGTTCAGGAAGCCGGACACACGGTCGGTCACCTGCGGCACCTCCAGGGTCACGTCCGGCTTGTCGGGGGTGGGGCCGCCGCCGGGGTTCATGATGAGCCAGCTGTTGGCGACCTTCACGATCGCGGGGTTCTCCTCCATCACGACCTCGCCGCCGAAGACGTCGGCGTAGAAGCGGCGTGAGACCGCCACGTCCCGGACGGTCAGGAAGTGCGTCAGGAGCAGGCCGTGCTCGGGCACGGGGAGGTCGGCGGGCGAAGCGGGCATCGTTGGTCACCCTTCGTCGAGGTGGGGTGGCCCCGGGTCCCGCCTGCGGTGCGCGGCCGAGCCGTGCGGCGCAGAGGTCCACGGTCCGGGGTGCGCACCGTTACGCAGTGGTCGACCGGCGCGGCCGCGATTGTGTGACACGCGGGCGGTCCTGTGCCGTGCACCGTCGCCATCGTCCGGCCGCGGGCCAGGCCGGGACGAGGCGACGCGTGGTGCCGCTGCTGCCGGCGGCCCACGCGTCGGGCATCGCCGCGGCGAGGGCGTGCTGCGCCCGCCGGCCGGTGCAGTGCCCGGGGGCGACCAGCCGCGCGCGAAGTCCCGGAGCGCGCGGACCGTGGGAGGGATGACGGGTTCGAAGGCGGGGCCGGTCAGATGGAACCCGCCCAGCAGGGCGTGGAGCTGTCGTACCCCGGTCAGCCGCCGCGCGTGGCGGACGACGTCGCACCGGCGCCGCTCCCGCGGCCGCTGTGGACGTGCGACGGCCGTCCGGTGCGGCGCACCCGCGAGGAGGCGTGCGGCACACCGGACGGCGGCGGGACTAGGAGATCCGCACCGTCACGGACCTGCCGGGCTTGAGGGTGAGCCGCTTGCGGACGCCGCCGGCGCGCAGTTCGGTCGTGGTCCCGCCGGTGCTGCGGACGGTCGCCTCGGTCACCTTCCCGTCGCGCCAGGCCAGGTCCACCTCGAAGCCGCCGCGGGCGCCGACGCCGGTCACGGAACCCCTGGCCGCCCAGGCGGCCGGGAGCGCGGGCAGGAGCTCGATGACGCCCGGCCGCGAGTAGAGGATCATCTCCAGCGCGGCGGCGGCACCGCCCAGGTTCGCGTCGATCTGGAAGATCGTGTAACTGCCCTGGCTGTACATGTCGAACCAGTTGGCCGAGGTGCCGTTGCTGTTGGTGATGGACGGCCGCAGGACCGTCAGGTACAGCTGGTAGGCCTTCTCCGCGTCCTTCAGCCGGGACCAGCACAGCGACCGCCACGCGCACGCCCAGCCGTAACTGTCCATGCCGCGGGCGGTCAGCAGCGCGCGGACCCCTTCGAGCAGCTCGGGTGAACCGGTGTCGGCGGCGATCCGGTCGCCCGGGTAGAAGCCGATCAGCGGGGACAGGTGCCGGTGCGTGACCTCGCCGAGGTTGTCGGGCGTCATCCACTCCTCGAGCCAGCCGGTCTTCGGGCTGACCCGCGGCAGGTAGAGCTCGGCCTGCATCGCGTGCAGCTCGGCGGCCAGCTCGGTGTCCCGACCGAGCACGCGGGAGGCGGTCGTGAACTCCTCGAACAGCTCCCACGCCAGCTCCTGGCCGTAGGTGTTGCCCTTGCCGTCAGGACCGTGCTCCGGCGACCAGGAGGTGTCGTCGATCAGGACCTCGCGCGAGGTCCCGTCCTCGTCCTTGACGGTGGTGGTGATCAGCCGCGCCTGCCAGAACTCCGCCGCGCCCTTGAGGACCGGGTAGATCAGTTCCAGGTACTCGCGGTCCTGGCTGTACTCGTAGTGCCGCCACAGCGAGTTGCACAGCCAGGCGTTGCCGGAGGGGTGCCAGGCCCAGCCGCTGCCGCCGTGGATGTTGGTGGAGAACGCGACCGCCCAGCCGGCGATCTTCCCCGAACTGTTGCGGAAGCGGTTGCGGTCGCTGTTGTAGAGCCGCTTGGTGACGTCGGTCCAGACGGGCAGCTGGGACACGCAGTAGCGGGCGAGGGCGAGGGAGTTCTCGCCGAGGCCCGCCGGGTCGGCCAGCCAGTAGTTCATCTGGACGTTGATGTCGGTGTGGTAGTCGGCGTACCAGTCCGGGGTGTTGTTGTGCACCCAGATGCCCTGCAGGTTCATCGGCAGCCAGTCGCGGGAGCCGGTGATCGTCAGATAGCGGCCGTACTGGACGTAGGCGGCCTCCAGTTCCGGGTCCGGCGTGGAGTCGTCGGTGTACCGCACGGCTATGCGCGACCAGGAGTCCAGCGACCGCTGCAGCGCCGTGGACTGGCCCAGGTCGATGGTGAACCGGTTGTAGAGCCGGTGGTAGTCCGAGACGTGGGTCTTGAGCAACTCGTTCCCCGGCACCTTCGCCGCGGCGGCGATCTTGGCGCGCGCCACGGCGAGGGGATCGGTGCCCGGCTCGCGGAAGTCCTTCGCCGCGTCGGGGGAGTAGTCGGTGCCGCCGCACACCACGATCAGCAGCTCACGGCACCCGGCGAAGGACAGCTTGTCGCCGTGCACGCTGACCCGGCCCGTGGCGCTGACCGCGGTGACCGCGGCGGCGTAGCGCAGGCCGTTCTTGAGCTTCCCGGCGAAGGAGAGCTGCCCGCCCCCGCCCGTCGTGGTCTCGCCGTGGGTGCCGGCCAGCGAGACGGTGCCGGTGTGCGGGCCTCCGGTGAGCCGGACGACGACCACGTCGTCCGGGTGGCTCGCGTACACCTCGCGGTGGTACGTGTTGCCCTCGTGCCGGTAGGCCGCGGAGACCACGCCGTTGCTCAGGTCCAGTTGGCGGCGGTAGGCGGTCACGGACTCGGCGGTGTGGCCGGGCAGTGCGACGCGCAGTTTGGCCAGGAGCCCGAAGCTGCCGAAGTCATCGGGGCCGTAGGGGAGTTGGCCGTCGTCGGTGAGGGTGTCGTTGCGGCCGCCGGTCCAGAACGAGCCGTCGGTCAGGTAGAGGAAGTCGTCCGCCGGATCACAGCCGGCGAGTGCGCCGAGCCGGCCGTTGCCGACCGGCAGGGCCTCCTGGATGATGCGCGCCTCGTCGGCGGGCGTGCGGTACCAGATCGACGTCGCCTTGCCCTCGGGGACGATGTCCACGCTGGACGGGCGGGCGGGAGCGGCGTGCGCGGCGAACGGGGGGAGACCGCCCGACAGGGCGAGGCCTCCGCCGGTGGCACCGGCGATGCGGAGGAAGTCACGACGGGAAGAAGCGGACACGGCAAGGCTTCCCTTCCGGGGTTGCAGGAGCCCACAAAAAGTATTCATAAATAATCAACTTGTTTCGTCCACGTCAACGGCTGCGGCCAGATTAACCCGACCTTTGCTGTGGTCCATGCTGAACTTATGCCCTTTTGGTTCGCGATTTCGTCATCGGGGGAGGGGAGTTCCGGGCGGTACGCCTCAAGTACGTCGGATGTATCGCCATGTTGACTGGCGGCGCTCCGGGGCAGCCGGAGCGGTGCGCACCCGCCCTGGAGAGCAGGACCATCGACGGTGGCGTGCGGCGCGGTGTCGAATGGCTCGCAGGGGCAGGCGCAGGGCTTGCAGCGGACGATCGGGGACGCCGACCGGGCCGGCGAGCCGGCGCAGAGGGCTTGCCTCGACGGTCATCACGGCGACGCCGAGGGAGGAGACCGGCTGCCTCGCACGCGATGAGGACGTCGAGTTGCTCGGTCTGCTCCTCGACGTGACCACCTGGCGCCCCGACCTGCCGATCGAGCATCCGCCTGCCCGGCTCCACCGCTTCCGGGCAGACAGCGGTGAGCCCACCGGGGACGCGGACGCCTGACGCCCGGGAGGGGGAGGTTGACGGGTTGCCCCGGGCGACCGCCGTCCGGATGATCTCCGGTGTGATGAACCTCCTCGCCCCCGTGCACAAGGCCCGCCTCAAGCGATGGGTCCGCACCCGGTTCGATCCCACCGAGTACGGGATGGTGCCCGTCGCGATGCTCGACCCCCGACGGGCCGGGCCGCCCCTGCCCGCTCACCGGATCGAGGAGATGCAGGCGGTCGCGGACGCCGCCTGGGAAGGCGACTGGCGCACGGCTGCCTCATACGTGGACCGCGCGGGCGAGGAGTGGGACGAGCGCTGGCACCGGCTGGAACTGCTGCAGGAGATCGCCGGGCAGGACGACGACTGGCTGGGCGAGTGGCGCCGCAACGACCCGGACAACGGGGACGCCGCCACGCTCCACGCGCAACTGCTCGTGCACCGGGCCTGGGAGATCCGGGGACCCGGGTACGCGAACCAGGTCCCCGCCGAGCGCATGCGCCGCTTCAAGCGGATGCTGCCCGCCGCCATGGAGGCCGCGCAGCACGCCGCCGGGCTCGCACCCCGCGACCCCGGCCCGTGGGTCGTCATGATCACCACCGCGCGCGCCCTGAACTACCGCGGCATGCGGTTCCACACGCTGTGGGAGGGACTGGCCGAGCGCGCCCCGCACCACTACTCGGGCCACTGGCAGGCCCTGCAGTATTGGTGCGCCAAGTGGTGCGGCACCGACGATCAGATGATGGACTTCGCCGAGCGTGCCGTGCGCAACGCCCCGGAGGGCAGTCCCCTCGCGGGCATCTACCTGCACGCCCTGTCCGAACTCACCGAACGCCACGGCGTCGTGGCGCCCGTGACCACGGCCCGGGTCAAGGACGTCCTGACGGAGGTCGACCGGTCGCTCGCCCAGGCGCGCGGGGACGCCCGGGAACTGCCCCGCCTGCGTCACCTTCTCGCGCACTATCTGGGCGAGAACGGCGACCACGAGGCCGCGCTCGAGCAGTTCCGGCTCATCGGCCCGTGGTGCGGCGCGGAACCGTGGACCGACAAGGCCGACCCGGTCGCCGCCTTCCAGCTCGCCCGCGGCATCGCCGCCGCCAAGGCCGCGAACGGCAAACTGCCGGACACCGGGGAGGGCGCCGCCCGCTGGGGCCGCACCGGCGGGTGACGGCGAGTCAGGCCGGGGCGCGCCCGACGAAGCGGTGAGGCGGTCGAACAGGCCCGGCTGCGCCCGCCCTGGTGAGTGCACCGCCGCGGCGCGGACCGGGCCGTCGCGCGCGTCTTCCCCACGCCGCCCCGGTTAGGCATGCAGCAGGCGCCGGCGCCGGCCACCGGGGCGGGCCTGCGACCCGCGCCGGAGGCGCGGCTCTCGGTGAGGGGAGGCCTCGGCCCCTACGCCGACGGCCCCGGTGATCCCGCACGGCCCGAGTACGCCGTCGGGCCGTCCCGGATTCCCCGCGACCCGAGACGTGGGCCCGCGCCCCCCCCGGCCGTTGCCGCGGCGGTCACGTCCACCAGCTCCTGAGCCGCATGCCGTACGCCCCGCGGCGGCCTCAGCGCGCTCGCCCCCGATGATGGGGCAGTCCACGGCCGACGGCGCGGATCGTCCGCCGAGACGCGTCCCGCCGGACGAGGGGGCGGCCGCGGTTCCGGTCCCGGGATGTCGTTCCGCCGTCCCGCCGGACGAGGGGGCGGCCGGGGCGGTGTCACACCTCGGGGCACCCCGCTGTCATACCTACCGCGCCGCGCCGCCCGAGCCGGCCCGCGCGCCCACCGCCCCCTCGCCCGCCCCGCGCACCGGAACCCGGAGGACCCCGATGACGGACCGCCCGCGTCCACGTCCACGGCCGACGCGAGGACACGCCACGGCACGCACCGCCCCCGCCCCGTCCTCCCGGCAGCAGCCCGCGGACGCTCAGCCCGCCATCCGCACGTCCAGCGCCCGGGGCCGGTGGATCCTGCTCGCCACCGTGCTCGGCACCGGCGTGGTCCAGCTCGGCTCGACGGTCACCAACGTCGCACTGCCCCACATCGGGGCCGACTTCGACGCCGACCTCGCGGCCCTGCAGTGGACGGTGAACGCCTACATGCTCACCCTGGCCGGGCTGATCCTGCTCGGCGGCTCCCTCGGGGACCGCTTCGGACGGCGCCGGATCTTCGTCCTGGGCGTCGTGTGGTTCGCGGTCGCCTCCCTGCTGTGCGGACTGGCCCCCGGCACCGGCACGCTGATCGCCGCCCGCGCCCTGCAAGGCGTCGGCGGGGCCCTCCTCACCCCGGGGTCGCTGGCGATCATCGAGGCCTCCTTCCACCCCGACGACCGGCCCCGCGCGGTCGGCCTGTGGTCGGGCTTCGGCGGCGTCGGCGCGGCTCTCGGCCCTTTCCTGGGCGGTTGGCTGGTGGACGGTCCCGGCTGGCGCTGGACGTTCCTGCTGTCCGTGCCGCTGGCCGTCCTGTGCGTGCCGGTCGCGCTGCGCCACGTCCCGGAGTCCGCGGGCGAGGACCCTCGGCCGGCCGCCGCTGCCGGTGCCCCGGTGCGCCGGCACCACGGTTTCGACGTTCCGGGCGCGGCCCTGGGCGCGCTCACCCTCGCCCTGGCCACGTACGCGCTGACCGAGGCCCGTGACGCCGGGCCCGCGGCCGTCGCCGCCGCCGTCGGCAGCGTCCTGGCCGGCGCCGCCTTCGTCCTCGTGGAACGGCGCAGCGCCGACCCGATGATGCCCCTGTCCGTCTTCTCCTCCCGGCAGTTCACCTCGGTCAACCTCATCACCGTGTGCGTCTACGCGGGAACGGGCGGCTTCTTCTTCCTGACCGCCCTGCAACTGCAGATCGTCGTCGGGTACTCGGCGCTGGCGGCCGGTGCCGCCATGCTGCCGAACACGGTGCTGATGCTGGCGTTCTCGTCCTCCTCCGGAGAGCTCGCCAAGCGGCTGGGGCCGCGCGTCCCGCTGACCGTGGGCCCGTTGGTCTGCGGCGCGGCCATGCTGATGATGCTGCGGGTCGGCCCCGGCGCCTCCTACCTGCGGGACGTCCTCCCCGCCCTGCTGGTCATGGGCGCCGGCATGGTCGTCCTGGTCGCACCGCTGACCGTGACACTGCTGTCGTCGGTCCGGGCCGCGAACGCGGGGCTGGCCAGCGGCATCAACAACACCGCGGCCCGGGCCTCCGGGCTGGTCGCCGTGGCGGCGCTGCCGCTGCTCGCCGGGATGGGCCCGGACGCCTACCGCTCGGCCACCGCCTTCGACGCGTCGTACAGCCAGGCGATGCCCCTGTGCGCGGGCCTGCTCGCCATCGGCGCGGCCCTGGCCTTCGGCACGCTCCGGCAGACCGCGACGGCCCCCCACCACCTGCATGTCCGGGTGCACGGCTGGCTCATGGAGCCCCCGCCGGTGCCGCGGCTCGCCCACCGCCGCGCCGCCGACTGACCCCCGAACCGCATCAAGGAACGAACCGTGAAGGAGGACGAGCACACCGTGGTTCTCGAGAGGTTCCCCGCGCCGCCCGTGGACGCCGCGCCGGCCCCGTCGACCGAGGACGACGACTACACGGTGAGCGCCGAGTTCTACGACCTCCTCCAGGCCCGGCAGGACGAGCAGCGGGTCCGCCGCCTGTACGGCCGTGACGTCGCCGACGCCCGCCTGGGCGTCCTGGACATCGGCGCCGGCACCGGACGGGTGACGCTGATGAGCCTCGCCGAGTCGGGCGTGCGCGTGCACGCCGTCGAGCCCGCCCGCGCCATGCGCGCACCCCTGATGACGCGGCTCGCCATGCTGCCCGCAGAACTGCGCGGAAGGGTCACCGTGCACCCGAGCACACTCCGGCAGGCGGGGCTGCGGTCGGTCGCGGACGTCGCCGTGTGCCACAACACGGTCGCCGCCGTGCCGCCCGCGGCCCGCCGCGAACTGTGGCCCTCCGTGGCCAGGGCCCTCGTGCCCGGCGGATCCCTGATCCTGCAACTGCCCCCGTCCCGGCTCCCCTCCCGGGACGTCGTGAAGGTCTACCCCGAACAGCGCGTAGGAGGGCATCTCTACGGCGGGCGGCTGGTGATGTCGGCCGAGGGGAACCGCATCCGAACCCGCTTCGACTACTGGGTGCGCGACCCGCGACGGGTGCTGCGCGAGCACACCGAGACGTTCTGGATGTGGCCCGCCACCAGGGCCCGGATGGCCGCCGACCTCGCCCGGCACGGCTTCGTTCCCCTGCCGGGGAGGAGGGACCCGGCCGTCCTGGCCGTGGCGCTCCGCAGCCCGTAGAGCAGCGTTCGGGCCGGTCTCGCCCTGGATCCCCGCGCCCCGCCGGACGTGGTGGAAACACGCCAAGATCGACACCGTTGCGTTGCGTTTGCGGCCTGCGGGGCAAGGGGGTTGGGCGGCAAAGGGACTCCTGTAGATCAACGAGCGGCCAGAAGTTTGATCAAAGTCCGCAACGATGCTGAGGCCCCAGCCCGTGGTCTTGGAGCCTTCACCACGGCGCGCCCGGCCCATACGGTTCGAAGAACATGACGTCCAGCGGATGCAGGTCCCGGCCGGTCAGACCGGGGAAGCCGGATCCGGCGGGTCCGCCGCGCAACCACGTGAGCAGGGTCGCCGTGAAGTCGCCTGGCAGGGGCGGTCCTTGATCCCAGTGGCGTGGGTTGACGGCTACGCGCCATGTCTCGGGCGGGCCGTCCGCGCACCAGCCGATCTGGTCCCCGTCGATCGTCGACGCGAACGGCAGGAAGCCGCCGGGCTCGGGCCACGCGGGCATCGGGTAGTACTGGGGATGGGCGGCGCGCAGTTGGCGGTATCCGTCAAGCATGCCTTCGACGGTGGCCGCGAGCCCCTGCTCCCGTGGCCGGTCAAGGGACAGTGGGGCGCTCATGTCCAGCCACCAGCTCCAGTTGCCCGCCCCGTACCGCTCCGCGAGCGCCATGAAGTCCGGCGGCAGCCGGGTGCCGAGCCGCTCGAAGACCTGCTCCCATGTGCCCTCGCCCAGATACGGCTCCAGGGGCGGTGGAACCAGCGCCATGACGGCGTCGAGGCCCGAACCCTCGGTGAGCGCCGCGCGCTGCCGCGCATCCACGGCGGTGCCCGCAGGCGGGGGCGACCAGGGTGCGGCCCCGGCCAGCGGCGGCCAGACCCGTATCTGTGAGGACAACGGGCCCAGCAGCCCGCCGGGCTCGCCCGGGTGCGGCACGCCGGTGCGCAGCAGCGTGAACAGCAGCTCCAGGAACGGGACTTCATAGTCCACCCAGGGCTCACTCACCCCGACTGCCACATTCGTGGTCATGAGGGTGACCGGCCACTCGTCGGGGTCGTCCGACGCGCCCGTGTTCCAGAAGAGGTGGTCGCCGCTCCTCGTCGTGGCGAAGGCGAGCAGGCCGCCCTCCTCGGGCAGGAAGGGGCGCCGATGCGCGGTGAACATGCCGGGCCGGATCGCCGAGTGCCGGTGCGTCTCGACGATCCATGCTGCGTACTCGAAGCGGCCGTCGGTGCTGACGCACGGGGGGTGCAGCCGGATCGCCGCACCCGGGCCGCCTATCTCGGCCGCACCGTACGCCGACACGAGCGCCTTGTAGTCACCGGGCAGCGGGGTGCCAAGCCAGCCCTCGACCGCCGTCCAGTCGACGGCGGGCGCCGGGCCGGGCGGCGGTCCGACAAGACCTGTGAACGCGGTGATCCGCGCAGGGTGATCCATGGAGCCGAGGATGACATCCCTCACTGACATGGAGATTGGGACCTGGCACCGCTCGGGGGTCTGACCCGCCCACTGACTGACGCTTCGGCTGTCCTCGGGTTGAATCGCCCGGCTCCCGGGCGGTGCCACAGCGCGCGTGACCGGCCGGGCTACAGTGACCTCTCGAGGTTCGTCCGGGCGCCGCCACGAGCGGTACGGTCACGGGCCTGGCACTCGACCTGAGCCGTCCGGCGGACATCGCCGCCGCTCTCGAACCGGTGCCCCAGGTGGACCGGTTGGCGCTGGTCGGCATGGTCCGCGACAGGAACACCGCCCGCGCCTATGACGTGGCCGCGGCCACGACCCTGGCCACGACGAAGATCGTCGGCTACACGGCCGTGGTCACCACGCTGTATCCCCGGATGTCCGCGGACGCCTCGGTGCTGCTGTTCGGCGGCATGGCCAAGGACTTCCCGTACCCGGGTTCGACGACGCTGACGGCGGTCAACGCCGCCGTGCAGGGCCTGGTGCGCACGCTGAGCGTCGAACTGGCACCGGTGCGGGTCAACTCGCTGCACCCGTGGGCGATCGTGGACAGCCCCTTCGTCGTGGACAACGAACAACTGCAGGACGGAGCACTGAAGATGACGCTCACCGGTCGGCTCGCGACCATGGCGGACATCGTCGACGGCTGCCTGTTCCTGCTGGAGAGCCCGATGGCCAACGCCATCGACCTCACCCTGAACGGCGGCATCGCCTGACGGTGCCGACAGCCGAGCCGAGCCGGGCCGGGCCCGGCCGAGCACGAGGACGCCCCCTCCGGTCCGGAGGGGGCGTCGTGCCGATGGGAGGCCTGGGGCCCGTCGGCTCAGATCGTCGGCGTGTCGTCGACGTGCTCCTGGTGCGGCTCGAGGACGAACTTCCAGCCGGCGCTGGCCTCCATGAACCGCACGCGGGTGGGGTAGATGTCCAGGGCGCGGCGGTCGCGGTTCTGGCCGCCCGTGCCCTTCCGCCCGCGGGCCGGCTCTTCGAACAGGTCGACCTTGACGTCCGGCACCGCGACGACTTCCTCGTTCCAGCGCTGGACGATCCCCGCGCCGAACGCCTCCCGGGCGGCGGCGTAGAGCGACGCCAGGGACTCCGCGTTCCCGTCGGGCACGAAGAGGGCGAGGTTGAGGAGGACGCCGGCCTTCTGCAGGACCTCGATCTCCTCACCCGCCTTGTCGGCGACCCATATACCGCGCTCCTCGGCGTTGTCCGGCAGGACGTGGACCTCGTCGCCGAAGACGGTCCTCGCGGTGAAGGACCCGCCCTCGAAATTCTTGCCCGACTTGGTGAGAGTCGCCGGTACGAAGCAGTCGAGCCGAAGCTCCTCCATCTCCGCGGGGACGAAGATCTCGTCCTGGAGGCCCAGCTCCGAAACCTCCTCGGCCGTGAGACGTCGGGCTGCAACCTTCTCGGTGTTCACGTTCTTTCCCTTCTTCGTGTAACCACGGACGGTTCGGCGACCCGCGGCATGCGACGTGGCCACCGCCCACTGCACGACCTGCCGGTGACAGGGCGTCACATGGCCAAGCGGTGGGCGTGTTGACTGCGCCGCCCCGGACGGATCCCGAGGTGTCCGGCTCCCCATGCCGGTACGTGCAGAGACAGCACGCCGGGCAGGAGGAGCCACGCGCGGTGAGTGTAGTGCGGAGGTCTGACAACACGTCGGCGCGGGGCGCCCCCACCTGCATGGAAGCGGTCCGAAATCCTGCCGTACGGCGGGCGGTTCGGGGCGCGCGCAACGATCGGTGAAGCGCCCGGCTCGGCCTGGCCCGGCCCGGCCGCTCGGTCGGCCACGCCAGGCCGGGCGGCAGGCCCTCATGGGGGACGGCATGCTCGCTGTCGAACCCGGTACGCAGAACCCGCGGCGGGAGCCAGGGCGTGTATCGGAAGTGAAGCGTGCGCATAGGCTGTCGGCATGTCCCTGAGCCACGTACTCCTCTCGTCCGGTCGTTCCATCGAGCTCTCCGAGCTGCGGATGTCGTCGACCTACGGGGGGATGCTGGAGGGCTACCCGTGCAAGCGCATCAACGACATGAAGGTCAGAGGCCTCAAGCGGCAGGGCGAACGCGATTTTCCTTCCACGCCGTTCCATCTCGTTCCGCCCTCGCGTGAGTACCCGGACCAGACCGCCGGCGCCTTCGGTCCTGTTGAGGTGCTGCCTTCCGTGGCTTGCACAGGCGTCTTCCACTCGACAGCGGTCGCTCCTCAGGCCGACCCGGTGCTGCACCGTTCCGTCCTCACCGTCGCCTGGTTCCAGCCCGGCCGGGACGTGCCGTCGGGGCGAGGACGCTGACCTTGCTCTGCGCGGCGTTCGCTGGGAAGAGCTGGCCCGGGACTACGAGCTGTAGCGACGCGCGCTGATCACGGCCGCCCGTGGATGGCCGCCACGAGGACAGTGGCCCGGCTGCGGACTGCGCGCGTGTCGTGGCGGGTCGCCCGAGGAGTCGGGCGGGGCCGTGCGCGGGCATGGTTCGCACGTTCCCGTCACGACGCGCGGGGCCCTCGGCTCGTGCCGGGACCCGGATCGTGAATCGCGGTGAACGTTCCGCCGAAGCTGTGCCGAATGTTCTGCGATTGCGCGCTTTTGGTGTAGGGGGCACACGTTCGGCGTCTCACCCCGGGCTACAGTTGGTTGACCGTTGAACCAGTTCTGATTGGTGTGCTTTCCGATGACCGAGAATCGCCAGAACCCACCCTCCGAAGCCGCAAGCGCCGGCGTTCTGCTGCAGATGCTCAGCGGATACTGGGTGACGCAGATCGTTCGGGCCGCAGTCGACCTCTCCATCCCCGACCACCTGGCCGATGGGCCCCTCGGCGCGGAGGAGATAGCCGAACGGGAGTCCAGCGACCCCGCCACCACGTACCGGCTCCTGCGCGCCTGCGCCTCGCTGGGCCTGGTGGAGTACCAGGGTGAACGCCGGTTCTCCGACACCCCGCTCAGCCGGCTGCTCCGCACCGGGGCACCGAACACCCTGCGGGAGGTGGCCCTCACGTGGGCGGGGCCCTCTCACTGGCGTGCCTGGGAGCGGTTCCCGGAGGCTGTCCGAAAGGGCGGCACCCAGATCGAAAGCGCGCTGGGCACGGACTTCTTCACCTACCTCGGTGACAACCCCGCCGAGGCGGAACTCTTCTCGGTCGCCATGTCGGGCATGTCGGAACAGCTCAACCGCGACCTCGCCCAGGCGCTCGACACCACCCGCAGCACGGTCGCGGTCGACGTCGGCGGGGGTACGGGGGCGCTGGTGCAAGGACTCCTGCTGGCGAACCCGACGCTGCGCGGGCAGAGCCTGGACCTGCCCCATGCCGCTGCCGCGGCGCAGGCCTCGGCCGGGAAGCAGGGGCTGACCGACCGGTTCACAGCGGTCACCGGGGACTTCTTCGAGTCCGTCCCGCCGGCTGACCTGTACCTCCTCAAGATGGTCCTGCACGACTGGAACGACGCCGATTGCGTCAGGATCCTCCGGAACTGCCGTGCCGCCGCACTCCCGGGCGCGCGGGTCGTCGTCGTGGAGAACGTGATCGGGGAGATAGGAGCGCCCGGCTTCGAACCGCTCGCGGACATGCACATGCTGGCGATGCTGCCCGGGCAGGAGCGCGATCTCCCCGAATTCGACACGCTCTTCGCCGCATCCGGATGGCGGCGCACGGCCGTCACCCCGACCGGATTCCAGTTCAAGATCATCGAGCTGGAGACCGACTGATCCCTGGTCCTCGGTGGAGCCTTCGCGGCAGCGTCCGGCACTGAACGTCGGTGCGGGCGCTCTGCGACGTCACGCACCCGGGCCGGCGTGCCGGTGTCGAAGGCGTCGGAGGTCTCCCGATATCAGGCGCGTGTGCGGCTCGGGCCCGCTGACCGAGGGAGCGGGGGAGGAGGCGCCGATGAGCAGTTCCGTGCGGCGGATGGCCGCCGCAGTGCGGGGGCCTGGCGGCCGGCGCTGCGCACGGGTCGCTCAGCCCTGCCGAGACGGGTTCGGCCGGGCGGCGGCCTCGCCCCGCACCCGGACGCGATCGATGAACCACGCGCCCGGCCCCACCAGCACAGTCACCGCGTCCGCGTGGACGGGCAGCCACAAGGGGGGTGGTGGCGGACAAGCAGCCGGCGACGGCGTCGTGACTGTGGACCGCCTGCGAGTGGGGGAGGGGGCGGCATCCGCGCGCAGGCCAGGTCAGCCGGCGCCGCCTCTGTCCGGCTGCTCTCGTAGGTGCCCAGCGCGGCGCATCGGCCGCGGGTGCCCCGGCATCGGGAGCCGTCACGTCCCCGCACGGCGCCCGCCGGGCGCCATGGCGGACGATCATGAAAGCCCGGCCCGGCTGGCCGGGCGTCGACGGAGCCTGTGGCCCGATCGGGCGGGGAGACGGGCAGGTCAAGGGCCGGCAAAGGTATTCTGCGGCCCAGCGGGTCCCAGGCGCGGCCGAGTTGTCCCCGGAGGGGAGAGCTGACCAGCGCGGATGGCCGTACGGGAGCCGGATCGGGTGCCCGATGGGCGCTGGCGGCTTTGCGTCGCGTGTCGTATACACGCCCCCGATACGCCCAGTGAACAGTTTCGAACAGCGAATGCGTGGCGTTCACTCAGCGAACACGAAAGCACCATGCGTTTCGCCCAAAACATCTAAAGTCGCAACGCGGCGCGCACATTCCGCACTCGTGTCATGACCTTGCGTCACATTCGTCGCCTCAGGCTCCTTATTGACATGAACAGAACCGAACACGCTAATGGGCTCCGGCGAACGCTCCGACGTCCGCCGTCGCCAGGAGCCGTGCACGGCTCACGATCCCTGCAAGCACGCATGGGAGTCACGTTGCGCAGACCAGCAGGAACCCCCCACCCGTTTCGCCGGACGGTGACCAGAGGCCTGGCAGTCCTCGGCGCCGCTGCCATGGCGGTGCTCGGCGTACAGGCACCGGCCTTAGCCTCGGGAGCCGCGGGCGCGAACTCCGCCGCCTCGGGCACCGGCGTCCGCCGCTCCTTCGAACCCACCTGCGACACGGCCAAGCCCGGCCACTTCAGCTGCTTCGCCCTGCGCCGCACCGACGTGCAGCCGGTCAAGGGCCTGATGCCCGCCGCCGACACACCGTCCGGCTACGGTGCGGGCGACCTGCAGAGCGCCTACGGCCTGCCGGCCGACGGCGGCGCCGGACAGACCGTCGCCATCGTCGACGCCTTCGACGACCCCACCGCCGAAGCGGACCTCGCCGTCTACCGGGCGCAGTTCGGGCTGCCCGCCTGCACCACGGACAACGGATGCTTCCGCAAGGTCGACCAGCGCGGCGGCACCGACTACCCCGCGCCGGACCCCGGCTGGGCCGGCGAGATCTCGCTCGACCTCGACATGGTCTCGGCGTCCGCGCCCAACGCGCACATCCTGCTGGTCGAGGCCGACGACAACAGCTTCGAGAGCCTGTCCGCCGCCGTCGACCAGGCGGTCGCGATGGGCGCGAAGTACGTGTCGAACTCCTACGGCACCGACTACCGCGGCGGGAACGGCGAGGACCCGTCGGAGACCACGGAGCTGGACGCCCACTACAACCACCCCGGGGTCGCGATCACCGCGTCCACCGGCGACTACGGCTACGGCGTCAGCTACCCGGCGGCCTCGCAGTACGTGACCGCGGTCGGCGGCACCACGCTGACCCGCGCCCCGTCCACCACGCGCGGATGGACCGAGTCGGCGTGGAGCCTGGCGGGTTCCGGCTGCTCGCTGTACGAGCCCAAGCCCGCCTTCCAGCACGACACCGGCTGTGACAACCGGGCACTGGCCGACGTCTCGGCCGTCGCCGAGGACGTGGCGGTCTACCAGACCTACGGCCACGGCGGCTGGGCGGTCTACGGCGGCACCAGCGTCTCGGCGCCCATCATCGCCTCCGTGTACGCCGCCGCCGGCACCCCCGCAGCCGGCTCGTACCCGAACGCGTACCCCTACGCGGCCGGAAGCGGCATCAACGACATCACCACCGGCAGCAACGGCAGTTGCTCCCCGTCGTACCTGTGCAACGGCGCCGAGGGCTTCGACGGCCCGACCGGTCTCGGCACGCCGGCCGGTCTGGCCGCGTTCCGCACCGGTGCGCACGGCGTGATCTCCGGAACGGTGACCGACGGCGCCACCGGCAAGGCCGTCAGCGGTGCCACGGTGACGGCGGGCACGGGTGTCACCCACACCGACGCCTCCGGCGCGTACTCCCTGACCCTGCCCACCGGAACCTACGACGTCTCCGTCGAGGCCTTCGGCTACGCGGGCGACTCCGCCGACGGGGTCGTGGTGGACGACGACGCCACGGTCACGGAGAACTTCACCCTCACCGCGGTGCCCAGCCAGACGATCGCCGGCAAGGTCACCGACGGCTCCGGTCACGGCTGGCCGCTCTACGCCAAGATCACCGCGGACGGCGTCCCCGGCGTGGTGTGGACCGACCCCGCGACCGGCTCGTACAGCATGGACCTGCCCGAGGGGCACTCCTACACCCTGCACGTCGCGTCGGCCACGCCCGGATACAAGGCCGTCAGCAAGAAGATCACCGTCGGGGACTCCGCGCAGACCGTGGGCATCGCGGTCCCGGCGGACTCCTGGACGGCGAACACGCCCGGATACCGCGTCGACGTGACCGGCACGACCGAGCCGTTCGACGCCACCGACGTCCCGCCCACCGGCTGGAAGGTGGTCAACGCCGAGGACACCACGGGCGGCTGGCAGTTCGACGACCCCGGCGACCGGGGCAACCACACCGGCGGTGACGGCGCGTTCGCCGTCATCGACAGCGACCACTTCGGCGGCGGCGCCGTCCAGGACAGCTCGCTGCTCAGCCCGGTCTACGACTTCACCGGCAAGAACGACCCCGAGGTGGCGTTCAGTACCGAGTACAAGCAGTACGGCGGGCAGTCCGCTGCCCTCGAGGCGACCTCGGACGGCGGCGAGCACTGGACCAGGGTCTGGTCGCCCGGCGCGGACGTCACCGGCGACCGCATCGAGGCGTCGCTGGCCGACTTCGCCGGCAAGCCCGAGGTTCAGCTGCGCTTCCACTTCGCCGGGAGCTTCGGCTGGTGGTGGGCCGTCGACGACGTCTTCGTCGGCGACCGGCAGCTGACCGCGATCCCCGCCGGCCTGGTCGTGGGCACCGTGACCGACGCCAACACCGGTACGGGCGTCGTGGGTGCCACCGTCACCAGCCAGGACAAGCCGACCGAGAAGACCATCACGACGGCCACCCCGGAGGACCCGAACCTCTCCGACGGCTTCTACTCGTTCGTCTCGACGGCCTTCGGCAGCCACCCCTTCACCGCGGCCAAGGCGAAGTACACCTCCCTGAGCAAGAACGTCAAGGTCGGGGCCGACAGCGCCGTCCAGGCGAACTTCAAGCTCAAGGCCGGCAAGGTCACCATCACCCCGGCCTCGGTCTCCGCGACCGTCGCCTGGGGCGGCTCCAAGACGCAGAACCTGACCGTCAAGAACACCGGCGGCGCCGCCGCCACGGTCAAACTCGGCGAACAGTCCGGAGGGTTCACCCAACAGGCCGAGGGTGCCGCCCTGCAGACCGTGAAGGGTGACTTCAACCCGCTGTCCAGCAAGGCCCACAAGGCGTCCGCCAAGGCGGGCCCGACCGCGGCGGCCCCGGCCGACGACACCTGGCAGACGGCCCCGGACCTGCCGGGCGCCCTCATGGACAACGCCGTCGACACGCTGGACGGCAAGGTCTACTCGGCCTTCGGCTACAACGGATCGGCCGACGTCAAGGACCTGTACGTCCTCGACCCGGTCGCCGGCAGCTGGACGAAGCTTGCGAGCGCGTCGGACACCCGTGAGAGCCCCGCGCACGGGGTCATCGACGGCAAGCTCTACGCCGTCGGCGGCTGGGGCGCGTCGGGCTCCCCGGACGCGAAGCTGGAGGTCTACGACCCGCAGTCGGACAGCTGGACCACCGGTGCGTCCGCGCCCAAGCCGTACGCCGGCTCCGGCACGGCCGTCCTGGACGGCAAGCTGTACATGATCGGCGGCTGCGGCGCCGACTTCTGCGGCACGACCGACGCCGGCGTCTACGACGCGGGCACCGACAGCTGGTCCCAGATCGCCGCCTACCCCGAGCCCATCTCGTGGGAGGCCTGCGGCGCCATCGACGGCCAGATCTACTGCGCCGGCGGTCTCGGCGCGAGCGAGAACGACGTCGTCCACTCCTACGCCTACGACCCGGGCACCGACAGCTGGTCGCAGCTCGCGGACGTCCCGGCCCCGCAGTGGGGTACCTCCTACGCCGCGGCCAACGGCCGTCTGCTGATGGTCGGCGGCGTCGGCAACAACGCCCTCACCAACCGCGGCCAGGCCTTCGACCCGAAGTCCGGCACCTGGGGCACCCTCCCCAACGCCAACGTCGCCACCTACCGCGGCGGCGGTGCGGCCGGCTTCTACAAGGTCGGCGGCGGCAACGCCCCCGGCAGGCCGATCACCAAGGTCGAGGTGCTGCCCGGCTACGACCAGGGCGGCGCGGGCGACGTCGACTGGCTGAGCGAGAGCGTCCAGGAGCTCACGCTGCAGCCCGGCGCCAGCGCGACCGTCTCCGTCACGCTGGACGCCAAGGCCGCCTCGGTGACCCAGCCCGGCGACCTCACCGCGAGCCTGAGCGTGGGCACCGACACGCCGTACTCCACGGCGCCCATCCCGGTGAGCCTGCACGTCAACCCGCCCAAGACCTGGGGCAAGATCACCGGCGTCGTCCTGGGCAACAAGGCCACCGGCGGCAGCGCGCCGCTGGCCGGGGCGACCGTGCAGATCGACAGCTGGGCCGCGAGCTACACGCTCACCACGTCCGCCGACGGGACGTACGCCCTGTGGCTCGACGTCCGCAACAACCCGCTCACCGTCATCGTCGCCAAGGACGGCTACCAGCCGACCGTCACGACGGTGAAACTGACGAAGGGAGCGACGGTCACCGCCGACTTCACCCTGAAGCGCAAGTAGCACGAGAAGGGGAAGCGCCGGGAACGGCGCCGACGGCCCCGGGAACGGGCCGTCGGCGCACCCCTGCGGCGTGACCCGCGGCACGGGCACGGCCGGTCCCCCCGAGGGGCCGGCCGTGCCCGTGCCCCCCGGCGTCCCGGCGTCCCGGGGGGCCTACTCGGCCTCCTCCCGCTTCCCGAGACGGCGCCGCTTCTCCGCACGCTGCGTGCTCATGTCGGGGACGACGGCCACGGCCTCCGCGCGGCGGCCCTGCCGGACGAGCAGGCGCACCAGGTCGGTTGCCGCCCGGCGGCCGGGACACCGACGGAGGCGGGCGACGGCCTCTTCCGTGCGGTCGTCAGCGGGCAGCCAGGCGATCGTGACCTCCCGGTCGTCCACCTCGTCCGGCGGCAGCGCCTCGCTCCACGGCATGAGCCGAGACAGAGCCAGGGCGCCGTGCACGACCGTCCGTTGCGGTGACCGCCATCTGCCGTTCATACCTGTCCCACCGCTCCGGTCGACCGTGCTTCCTAGCGTCCGTGAGTGCGCGCACCGCTGATGACCTGCCGCAGCCCGCTGTCAGGTTCGGAGCGCCGCTGTCCCGTCGGTGTGCGACTGCACCCGACGACGCGAAAGGCCCCCGGAATGTCGGAAGAACCCAAGCACACCAGAATCTCTCGTCGCAACGCGCTCGGCCTGTTCGGCGCGACAGTGTCCGGCGCCGCCGCCGGGCCGCTTGTCCTCGGCGCCGGAACCGCCGAGGCGGTCCCGGCGACGTCGGAGGTCACCGGTCTCACCACCGGCTCGGCCACCACGCCCGTCCAGGGCCTGCACCTGACCTTCGGCGCCGACCCACGCAGCCAGATGGTCGTCTCGTGGGTCACCGACGCGGCCGTCAGGAACCCGCGGGTCGTCTACGGCACGCTGAGCGGCGGCTTCGGCTCCACCGCGCACGCGACGACGAAGACGTACGTGGACGGCACCTCCGGGCGGACCGTCTGGGTCCATCACGCGTTGCTCAGCAAGCTCAAGGCCGACACCGACTACCTGTACGCGGCCCAGCACGACGGCGCCACCCCCGACGCCGGCACCTTCCACACGGCGCCGTCCGGCCGGGCCCCGTTCACCTTCACCAGCTTCGGCGACCAGGGTGCGCCCAGTGTGACGTGGAAGACCGGTGCGAACCCGGCCGACGCCTCGGGCCGGGACTTCGAGCCCAACGCCACGCCCGCCGCCGCCGACATCGTCACCGGCGTCGAGAAGGTCGGCCCGCTGTTCCACCTCCTCAACGGTGACCTCTGCTATGCCAACACCGGGCCCGACCGCATCCGCGTCTGGCGCGACTTCCTCACCAACAACAGCCGCTCGGCGCGCTTCCGTCCGTGGATGCCGTGCGCGGGCAACCACGAGATCGAGCTGGGCAACGGCAAGCTCGGTCTCGACGCGTACCAGACCTACTTCGAGCTGCCCTCGACCGAGACCCAGCCCGAACTGGACAATCTCTGGTACTCCTTCACGGTCGGCTCGGTGAAGGTGATCGCCCTGCAGAACGACGACATCGCCCTGCAGGAGGGCGGCGACGTCTACATCAACGGCTACTCCGGCGGCCGGCAGCTCGCGTGGCTGAAGAAGGAGCTCAAGTCGGCACGGGCCTCGAAGGACATCGACTGGATCGTCGTCTGCATGCACCAGGTGATGATCAGCTCCGCGACCGGCGCGAACGGCGCCGACGTCGCGCTGCGCGCGGCGTACGGCCCGCTGTTCGACGAGTACGGCGTCGACCTGGTGGTGTGTGGCCACGAGCACGACTACGAGCGCTCGCTGGCGGTGCGCGGCGTCGTCCCCGGCAGCGTCACCCTCACACCCAACCCCAGTCAGACCGCACTCGACGTGATCGACAGCGCGCACGGCACGACGCACATGGTCCTCGGCGGTGGCGGCGTGTCCGGCATCACCAACAACAGCTTCACCACCGACGACGCCGACGGCCACGGGCACCACTCGGCGTACGTCCAGATGGAGCACGTCGGCAAGTACAACTCGGTCAAGGAGAAGGAGACGGCGGTCTGGATCGGCGTCCGTGACGCCGAGCATCCGTACGGCTTCGCCGAGTTCTCCGTCGACCCGGGCCGGCACCCCGGTGACATGACCCGCATCCACGTCACCTACTACAACATCATCACGCCCACGGGTGAGCTGTCGGTCTTCGAGAAGTTCACGCTCCAGCGCCCTCGTAGCGACGGCGGCCACGGCCGGCACTGACCCCCCGCGACCGGCAGCGTTAGCGGGCAACGCCTGGGGCCCGGGACGACGTCCCGGGCCCCAGGCGTTGCCGCCAGGAGCCCTCGGCCGCTCGGAGCAGCCGCTGAAGGCTGCGGGACGTGGAACGAACCGGCCCTGATACATGGCGCGTTCGTGCGGGTTTCGTGAAGGACGGGCTTCGTGCCGGTGACGGGGCCAACGGTCACCCTCCATACATGTACGCGCCAACCTTTCGGTGGCTGTACGCCGCCCCGGGCCACTGCAATGCACGCTCATGCAGCCTTCCGCATCACCTTCCCCGTCCGGGCACTCCGCCGAACTTCGCGACGCCGTGCGCCACATGGACCGGCGCCGTTTTCTGACCGTCACCGGGGCGGCGGCCACGCTGGCCTTCGCCGTGAACATCCCGCTGGGGGGCACCGCCGCCGCGGCCGAGGCCGGCGCCGTGAAGATCACCGAGAACCCCTTCACGCTGGGCGTGGCGTCGGGCGACCCGCTGCCCGATTCGGTGCTGCTGTGGACCCGGCTGGCCCCCCGTCCGTACGAGAGCGGCAGCGGCCTGCCCCAGAAGCGTTTCAAGGTGCGCTGGGAACTCGCCCACGACGAGCGCTTCACCCGTGTCGTCGAGCGCGGAACGGTCGACGCGCACCCGGAGTACAACCACGCCGTCCACGTCGAGGTGGGCGGCCTGGACGCCGACCGCGTCCTGTACTACCGCTTCCGCGTAGGCCAGTGGGTCAGCCCCGTGGGCCGTACCCGCACCGCCCCGTCGAAGGGCGCCCGCCTGACCGAGCTGCGTCTCGCGGCGGTGTCCTGCCAGGCCTACCACGACGGGTACTTCACCGCCTACCGCCACCTGGCCGACGAGGACCTCGACGCGGTCTTCCACCTCGGCGACTACCTCTACGAGTACGCCGTGACCGCGACCGGTGGCGCCCGCGCCTACACCGACCGCGTGCTGCCCTCGCACTTCAACCGCGAGACGCTCACGCTGGAGGACTACCGGCTCCGGTACGCCCTCTACAAGTCCGACCCCGACCTGATGGCCGCCCACGCGGCGCACCCCTTCGTGGTGACCTGGGACGACCACGAGACGGAGAACAACTACGCGGACGACACCCCCGAGAACGACGTTCCCCCGGAGGAGTTCCTGCTGCGGCGGGCCGCGGCCTACCGCGCGTACTGGGAGAACCAGCCGCTGCGCCGCCGGCAGCTCCCGCTGGGCCCCGAGGCCCAGCTCTACCGGCGCCTGCAGTTCGGGCGGCTCGCCCAGTTCGACATCCTCGACACCCGCCAGTACCGCTCGGACCAGGCGTACGGTGACGGCTGGCAGGTTCCGGGCCCGGAGTCGCAGGATCCGGCTCGCACGATGACGGGCGCCACCCAGGAGCGCTGGCTGGTCGACGGCTGGCGTTCCTCGAAGGCGACCTGGAACGTCGTTCCCCAGCAGGTCACCTTCGCGCAGCGCAAGGACCGCTCGACGCCCGACTTCAAGGTCTCCATGGACTCCTGGGACGGCTACCCGGCCTCCCGGCAGCGCCTCCTGGACGGCTGGGAGTCCGCGGGCCGGGACAACCTCGTCGTCCTCACCGGTGACGTCCACGTCCACTACGGCTTCGACATCAAGAAGGACTTCGACGACCCGGCGTCGAAGACCCTCGGCACGGAGATCGTCACCAGCTCGATCTCCAGCGGCAAGGACGGTTCCGACAAGCCGTCCAACTGGGCCACCTACATGCAGGCCAACCCGCACCTGAAGTTCTACAACGGCCGCCGCGGCTACGCCGTGGTGACCCTCGGCAAGGACGAGGCGCGCGCCGACTTCAAGACGGTGTCCGCGGTGACCACGCCGGACGCCCCGATCACCACGGCCGGTTCCTTCGTCACCGAGGCCGGCAACCCGGGACTCACGCCCGCCTGACCGTCCGGCAGGTAGCGGTTTTGCCGCGAGACCCCCGGGGGGATGTCCCCCGGGGGTCTCGCGGCGTTCGGCCCGGCCGGCACGCGGTACTCGACAGACTTGAGCGTCCCGTGCGGCATGCACCAGCGGTAGCCACGGACATGCCGGCCGGCCCGCAGGCCGAGCCGACCCGTCTCACACCGAGTCCGCTGGCTTTGCCGACGCGGCGGCGCGGCCCCCGGACGAATGCCGCGCTCGTCCCGTTCGACGAGATGAGGGCCGCTGAGCCCAGCCGATGTCCCGCCCGATCGCAGGATGCGCCGACTCTGCCGACGCCTTTCCGACCTCCCGCACGGTGGGGCCCCGGCGGGCATGCGCCGGCCGAGCCCTCGTGCCGCGCCGGCCGGCCTTCGCCCTGGCTACCCGGCGGTTGGGACGCCGAGCAGAGCCGAGGCCTCCTGGAGCGGCGTGAGCCCGCGCGCCGGTGCCGCGGCAGGCAGGTCGCGGCAGGTGAAGCCGAGGCGGGCCATCGCCCGGAGTACCTCGCCGGAGGTGAAGTCACGTCGGTCCTGCCGGGTGACGACCTCGCCCACTTGCATGACGGAGTAGCGACGGCGGCCGATGATCACGGACTCACCGGTGACCGGCTCGGGTCTGACGCCCTTCATCGACGCCACCACCCCACTCTTGGACAGGTCGAACGCGAAACGGGCGATGACGCAGCGCATGGTGCCTCACAGGGGGAGTGGAAAGCAGTGGGACCGGCGGGCGACGGGTCAACGTGAGCGGGTGAGTACACCCACAGCGCAGCCGTGCTCGTCGAGGACGGGCACGGCCGTGAGCCGGCGGTGGCACATGATGTGCTGCGCCTCGGCCATCTTGGTCATCGGTGAGGCGAACGGCCCCCCGTCATGGGCGACTTCCCGCAGGCGGACCTGATCGGTATAGGTGCAGCCGTCACGGAAGGCGGTGAGCTGGGCGAGGGTGACCAAACTCGTGCACCGGCCGTCCTCGTCACAGACGATCAGATGTCCGGTACGTGCACTGGCCATGACCGACAGGGCCACCTCGACGGTCATGTCGTCCCAGACCTGCGGTCCGGGCGCGTCCATGGCTTCGGCCACGGTCCCGTGAGCGGAATCCGAAGGGCGTGGCAAGTAATGCGCCAGCGTCAAGAGGTGCCTCCTGGAGTAGTGGTGGGCGTCATGACCGGGACGGTCCTACGCCGCGGCGTCGCCGACGGACCGCCACTGATCTGTGCGGCGTGCCTCCCGGATGGTGCGGCGCTCCTGAGCGCTGACGCGGTTGCGTCGTCCGCGGGAGGCGGGGCCGTTGTCCTTGTGCTCGGCCACGGGCGCGGTGATGACCACCGGGATACCCGACGGAGTCTGCGCGCCGGTGATGCGGATCAGGTCCGCCCCGGAAGGGTGGACCTGGGTGGTTTGCGGGCGGATTCCGGCATGCTGCATGAGACGGGCCACGTCGCGGCGCTGGTCGGGGGTGACCAGCGTGACCACGATGCCGGACCGGCCGGCGCGGGCCGTGCGGCCGCCCCTGTGCAGGTAGTCCTTGTGGTCGCCGGGCGGGTCCACGTTGACGACCAGGTCGAGGTTGTCGACGTGGATCCCGCGCGCGGCGACGTTGGTCGCGACCAGAACCGTGACGTGCCCGGACTTGAACCGGGCCAGGGTTCGGGTGCGCTGCGGCTGCGATTTGCCGCCGTGCAGGGCGGCGGCGCGGACGCCGCTGTCGAGCAGGTGCTCGGTGAGTCGGTCGACGGCGTGCTTGGTGTCCAGGAACATGATCACCTGGCCCTCCCGGGCAGCGATCTCGGTCGTCGTCTGCAGCTTGTCGGCGGCGTGCACGTGCAGCACGTGGTGCTCCGACGTACTGACCGCGCCGGCGGAGTGGTCCAGGGAGTGGACCACCGGGTCGTGCAGGTAGCGGCGGACCAGCAGGTCGACGTTGCGGTCCAAGGTGGCCGAGAACAGCATTCGCTGTCCTTCGGGGCGAACCTGGTCCAGCAGCGCCGTTACCTGGGGCATAAAGCCCATGTCGGCCATCTGGTCGGCCTCGTCCAGGACGGTGACGGCGACCTGGCCGAGCCGGCAGTGACCGCGCTCGACGAGGTCCCTCAGCCGGCCCGGCGTCGCGACGAGCACCTCCGCGCCGTCGCGGAGCGCGCCGGCCTGACGACCGATCGGCATCCCGCCGACCGCGGTGGCCAGTCGGAGTTTCATCGAACGCGCGTAGGGGGCGAGAGCGTCGGTGACCTGCTGGGCCAACTCGCGGGTGGGCACCAGCACCAGGGCCAGCGGTTGCCGGGGCTCGGCGCGCCGTCCGGCGGTACGAGCCAGCAGCGCGAGGCCGAAGGCGAGGGTCTTGCCGGACCCGGTTCGCCCGCGGCCCAGCACATCGCGGCCCGCCAGGGAGTTGGGCAGCGTCGCCGCCTGGATCGGGAACGGCACGGTCACGCCCTCCGCGGTGAGGGTCACCAGTAGTGGCCGGGGCATGTCGAGGTCGGCGAACGCCCCAGCGGCGGGCAGTGCCGGAGTCAGTGTCTCCGGCAGGGCGAACTCCCCCTGCGGTGCGGCGGGGCGGTGGCGATGGCCGCCGGAGCGGCTTGGGTCGCTGGTCCTCGTGCGGACGCCGTTCTTTCCTGCGCCGGAATTTCCGCCGCGGGTGGCGGTGAAACCGTCTTTCATGCGTGTGCGGCTCATTCAGAACCTTCCTCAAAGCGGCCGCATTCTAGGGACTCTGCTGCGCTGCGCAGTACAGGGAATCGCAAGAATGGGCCAAGTAAATATGGCCGGCGGGCGATGCCCGCGGGCTGAGAGCGCTGAACGGGTCGGGCGGTCCGGTCCACGTCCCCAAGACCGAGGCTTTGGGCGTCGAGAGGCTCTGACGGATTTTCATCCGGAGCCTTGAGCGGACATCTGCTGCCGATGGGGGATCGCGGCGCCCTCAAGAGCCTGCCCGCGGTGAAATCGTCACGGCGTGAGCAGGGCAGAGTGTGTACCGACGCGCTGCAAGCTGGGGCCCGCACCCAAGGTGCGGGCCCCAGCTGCGGTGTGCCTGTTTCAGCGTCAGGCGGGAACGATGTTCTCGGCCGTCGGGCCCTTCTGGCCCTGTGCGATGTCGAAGCTCACCTTCTGGCCTTCGAGGAGTTCACGGAAGCCCTGGGCGGCGATGTTCGAGTAGTGGGCGAACACGTCCGCGCCGCCACCGTCCTGCTCGATGAAGCCGAAGCCCTTTTCCGCGTTGAACCACTTCACGGTGCCAGTAGCCATGTGCTGAATCTCCTTTGGGGCAGTGCCCGGAGCCCGTACGGTACGGAACCCGCGTCGCCGCAATGATTACCCCGCCAGCAGATGACCGGTATAAAGGACTGCTCTCATGGGCGCGGGCCGGTGAGGGCACTTTTCGGGAACCACAACTGCAACTTTTTTGAGAGTAGCACGGTGCGATCGTCTGTGCACGGTTGATAACCGTGCACCGGCGATCCCGTGAGATACCTCATCGCGTGTCGCGCCGATTTCTCACTTCGCGAGCGCAGATATTGAGCCTCCCGGAACGCACTGTTCGCGCGGCGCCAACGCCACGAGGACTCGGTGAAGGGGGCGGGGCCGCGCCGCGCACAGCAGTCAATGAGGGACCGGCGCCACCAAGGGCGTTGACCCTCGGTACCGAGGACCGTCGCGCACCGTCGGGAGCCGAGCCCCCCGCCCGCGACGAGGCCGACGCCGCCGATTCGTGGTGAAGTCGTTCGCGGCCGCCCGGTTCAGGCGGACGCGGCAAACTCGTCGTCCTGACCGGCGTCCAGAGGGCGCTCGAATTCGACGTCAGGAATTGTTTCTACGGAACGGTTTGGCTCACCGGTCCCGCGGAGGTCCCGGACCGCTTCGCCGACAGCCGCCGGTCTTCGTGGCCAACGGCTCTACCCTGAGGGGATGTTCTCACCCGAAGGGCCCTCGCTGCGCGAGCTGGCCGTGCAGGCCTTCTCCTCCGTCGAGCGCGGATACGACCTGCTCGCGCCGAGGTTCGACCACACGCCGTTCCGCACGCCGGACCGGATCCTCGACGCGACCGCCACCGCCCTGCGCCCGCTCGGTCCCTTCGGTGACGGGCTGGACGTGTGCTGCGGCACGGGGGCCGGCCTGCGGGTCCTGCACCCGCTGTGCCGGGGCCGGGTCGCGGGAGTGGACTTCAGCGCCGGCATGCTCGCCGAGGCGCGCCGTGCCCACCCGGACGGGGAATGGATACGCGCGGACGCGCGGAGACCGCCCTTCGCCGCCGAGTTCGACCTGGCCGTCAGCTTCGGCGCCTTCGGCCACTTCCTGGCCACCGACCGGCCGGCCCTGTTCGCCGGGGTGCACCGCGCCCTGCGGCCCGGCGGGCTCTTCGCCTTCCCGGTGTTCGCGCCGCCCCGCATCTCCTCCCGGAGGTACTGGGTGCCCGCCGGGTTCGACGCGGCCATGCGCGTACGGAACGCGGTCTGGCGCCCGCCGTTCATCATGTACTACCGCACCTTCCCGCTGCGCGCCGTGCGCGCCGAACTGACCGCGGCGGGCTTCACGGTGCGGACCGCGGTACTGCCCGACTTCGGCCGCCGCCCGGACGGCGCCCCGTACGCCCGGCTGGTCATGGCCCGCAAGGGCTGACGGCGGCCGCCTCATCCCGGTACACGGAACCGAGGACCCTCCGGCGTTCTATGCGGGCTGCCGGGTCGACCTGCTACAGGGACGCGGCCAGCGTCAGGGCGGTGGCCACGGCCACGGGGAGCAGCACGATGGGGGTCACCGCGGCGTTGCGGGTCGCGCTGTCGGCGTACTCGCCCTTCTTCACGTGGAAGCCGATCGCGCCGATGAGCACCACCACCGTGCCTGCGGCAGCCGCGATGCCCAGCGGCTGCCACCAGATGCCGACGCCCAGCCCGACGGCCGCGGCAACCTCTGCGATGCCCACGCACCGGACCAGCCCGGAGCCGAGCCCCTTGTGGATGAGGCCCTCGGGCACGGGCCCCTTGAGCCGCACCTTGGGTGCGCCGGCGGCGAGGAAGACGAGGGCGAGCAGAACGCTGAGGATGACAGCGGCTGTGTACACGATGGTTCCTAGTCCTGAAGAAGAAGTGAAGGCAAGCGCGGCGCGATGGCCCGCGCGCCCGATGGTCACCCGTGCGAACGGTGCTCCCGGATTGATTCGATCCCGGATCCCATGAGAACATTACTTGACGCGTCAAGCAAATTCCCACCGGTCGGGACGCGCCATCGTGAGCGAGATCTCACCAGCGGAAACGGCGCCGGACGAGCAGCCGCCGAAGGCTTCGGGAACGGGCACGCACGCCGAACACCACCCGGCCGCCGGGCCGACGACCTGTTCGCAATGCTCCGCGACAGCACCTGCGGCGGACCGTGGACCGACGCCTCGGCCTGCGTCACCGAGACTCCGGATCCCCGCACACCGGCTGATCCTGACGGGTCGTACGGGCCGGATACCAGCAGGCGACCAGGAAGGGAGCCGTGAGGGCGACAGCCCGGGCGGTGTGCCGGGCCTGGGCGACGGTCAGTTCACGTTGGCAGCCCGGCGCGATCTCGTCGACGGTCCCGAACTCGTCGACCGCCAGGCGGGCGGCGCGCGGGTGCGCGGTTCCCGCGCTGGTGTACGCGGCCACCGTGTCCGCGAGGCCGCCGCGTATCTCTTCGATCATCCTGGCCTTGATCAGGGCCGGGCCGTGCAGCGCGGCGGTCAGGGCCGTGACGTAGTCCTCGACGGGATCGGCTTGCCGGCCGGCGCGTTCATGTGGCCGCGCTGGGTGGTGAGATGGGGGTCAGCACCGATCCGATCGCCGCGACGGACGTATTGCATACAGTATTCTAGCCGCCTAGAGTTGCTCCATGCTGCAGACGAAGCTCAGGGGCCCGGCCCCTTCCATGGTGATGCGGTCGGCGGTGGGCGGTGCGGTGCCCACCCGCGAACGGGGGTTCCGGGTATGACGACTTACGGCGACGACGTGACGATCAGGCGGATACTCACCGAGGCCGGTGACACGTGGGCCGTGGTGGGTCTGTCCGACAACCCGGATCGGGCCGCCTATCGCGTGGCCGAGAAGCTGCAGCGGCTCGGCAAGAGGGTGGTGCCCGTGCACCCGAAGGCGGAGACGGTACACGGTGAGCAGGGCTACGCGTCCCTGGCGGAGATCCCCTTCGCGGTGGACGTGGTCGATGTGTTCGTGAACTCCGCGCTCGCCGGAGATGTCGCCGACCAGGCCGTGGCGATCGGCGCCAAGGCGGTCTGGTTCCAGGTGGACGTCATCGACGAGGCCGCCTACGCCAGGACGCGCGACGCCGGCCTGCTGATGGTGATGGACCGCTCCCCGGGGCGGGAGATACCCCGGCTGGGACTGGGGTGACTCCCGCCGCCCGCCCGGCGTGATCACCCGTCACCACCGTTCAGGCGGCGCCCGTCAGTGGCCGCTGAACCGGGACGTGCGATGCGCCAGGGCGCGGCCGGCGGCCCTCGACGGCGGCCAGCATCCTCCCCGCCGGTTCCAGCAGGTGCGCGCCGACGCTGCCGGGCGCGCCGGCGCGGGGAAGGACCACGGCGAAGAAGGTGTCGGTGAGCCGGTCGATGACGGAGGTGACCACCCCGGCCACCGTGAGAGGGTCGTCCCACGGTGGTTTCATCTCGCATCGGTAGAGGACGAGCAGGTAGCCGGCTCTCTGGATCAGGTCGTCGAAGTCGTCGGTGAACGCCCCGTCCGGTCGGAGTATCTGCCGTGCCACTTCGGCGGTGAAGGGTCCCTCGTCCGTCAGGCGCTCGCGCAGGTCGACGGCCTTCCACCACAGGCCACTGGTGGTCTGCAGGCTCACCGTCGGCAGTGATGTCCACCTGCCAGACCTGCGCGCCGGGCGCGGTGGGGTCCATCAGCCGGTCACGGTGCCGGAAACTCCAGCTGCAGCCGCGCCGGGTCGGCCGGTGCCCGGCCCGTGGCGGGTGTGCCCGTGTGGTCGGTCATCGGCGTCCTCCCCGGGCCGCGCCGCGCATGCGGTGAGTGGGCGGCGCGGCCGGGCCATCCCAGGGCGTGTCGTCGAATGCGCCGCGGGGCAGGCGGGCATTCGACGACACGCCCGAGGGGTGTGCGAGTAGCGTCGCGAGTCGTCCGGGACGCCGCCGCCGGCCCGGGACCGCGGGCACCGTGGATTCGCGGGTCCGGCAGGCGTACGCGTTCGGCGCTCGCACGCCCCCCGCCGGACGGGTGACGAGGCGTGCGCCATGGGCGGCCGAGGCCCCGCGGCGGGCAGGCGCGCAGGCGGCCACCGGTACCGGCCTGGCCCGCCAGGCGGCGCCGAGACGGCCGCCGGAGTGCCGTCGGGGAGCCGGAGCGGCGCGTGGCGGCGTCCCGGTGACGGCGTTCCCGCCCGCCAATCCCTGCCGGGGGACACGTCACACGGCTCACGGAAGCGGTCCGGTGGCGCAGGAGCACTCTCTCGGCCACTCCTGCCCCCAACAGCAGGTTTGCCACCCCTGGAGCGCTGATCCGCCCCGTTCACGCCGTACCTCGCGCCGGATCCGGGCTGCTTGAGTGGATCACAGGGTCACCGCGGTCACGTCGTCACCGGCCGCCGCGGTCGCCTCCGTTCGTTCACCAGCCCTGCTGGAGGGGATGTGTCCACACTGGACAGCGCCACCGGTTCCGCCGTCGAAGAGCCCGCCCGTGATCCCACGGCCGAGCAGCTCACCAGCCTGAGCACCCGCGCGGCGCGCCAGCTCGCCACGACCACCAAGTCGCAGCCGCAGATGCAGGCCATCACCTCGCGATGGCTGCTGAAGGCCCTGCCGTGGGTGGACGTCAAGGGCGGCACGTACCGGGTCAACCGGCGCCTGCAACTGCGCACGAACCGCGGCCGCGTGCACTTCGAGCACAACGGGAGCGACGACATCCGCGTCATCCCGCAGTCGCTCACCGAGCTGCCGGTCCTGCGCGGCTACGACGACACGGACGTCCTGCGTGAGATCGCCGGCCACTTCCGGCCCCAGGAGGTACGCGCGGGCCAGGTGCTCTTCGAGGCCGGCCAGCCCGTGACGGAGGTGTACCTGGTCGTCCACGGCCGGTTCACCCGCTACACCCGCGGCAAGTACGGCGACGAGGGGATCATCGGGGTCGTCACGGACGGCGACCAGCTGGGCGACGAGGCCGTGGGGCAGTCCGATCCGCTGTGGTCGGCCTCGGTGCGGGCCGAGACGGCCGGGGTGGTCCTCTCCATGCCCTGGGCCGCCGTCGAGGACCTCACCGAACGGGCGCCCTCCCTCGGCACGCACCTGCGGTCCTGGGTGGACCGGCAGCACCGGCCGATGAACCGCAAGGGCGAGGCCGATGTGCCGGTGCAGGCCGGCCACGTGGGCGAGCCGACGCTCACCGGCGGGTTCGTGGACTACGAGCTCGCGCCGCGCGAGTACCAGTTGTCCCTCACCCAGACCGTGCTGCGGCTCCACAGCCGGGTCGCCGACCTCTACAACGACCCGATGGACCAGACCGAGCAGCAACTGCGCCTGACCGTCGAGGAGATCCGCGAACGCCAGGAGTGGGAGCTCGTCAACAACCGTGAGTTCGGCCTGCTGCACAACGTCGACCACGGCCAGCGGGTCAGCACCTTCTCCGGCCCGCCGGTGCCGGACGACATGGACGAACTGCTGTCGATGCGCCGCAAGACGAAGGTCTTCCTCGCGCATCCCAAGGCGATCGCGGCCTTCTTCCGGCAGTGCAACCGGCGCGGTCTGATGCCCGGCACCGCGACCGTCGACGGCCACGAGGTGCCGGCGTGGCGGGGGGTCCCGATCCTGCCCTGCGGCAAGATCCCGATCCGCGACGACCAGACCACCAGCATCATCGCGCTGCGCACCGGCGAGGCCGACCAGGGCGTCGTCGGCCTCTACCAGACCGGGATCCCCGAGGAGCACCAGCCGGGCCTGAACGTCCGGTTCATGGGCATCGACTCCGCCGCGATCATCAGCTACCTCGTCACCGCCTACTACTCGCTGGCCGTCCTCGTGCCCGACGCGGCAGGGATCCTGGAGAACGTCCAGGTCGGCCGGCTCCCCGAATGACGGCCTGGAGCGCCCCGTGACCACACACCCCACCACCTTCACCCTGCCCGGACCTCCCAGCCCGGTGCGCGGCGCGAGAGCGCGGCGCACCGGCGCGATCCCCGGGCTGCTGTACCGGCCCGCGGTGCCCGCCGACCCGGAGAAGGTGCGGCAGGTCGACCTGCGGGTGGAGACCTGGGCCCGCGCGAACGACCTGTTCCCCTCGGCCTGGCAGGGCGACTTCGCCGGCTTCCAGTTCGGTCGCGCCGTCGTGCTCCAGCACCCGGGCGCCGCCGACCTGGACCGCCTCACCGCCGCCGGCAAGCTGCTGCTCGCCGAGAACATCGTCGACTCCTGCTACTGCGAGGAGGACGAGGGCCGCGGGGGAGCGCGCAAGGGCCTGGGCGGACGACTGGTCATCGCCCAGTCGGCACTCGACCCGTACCACGGCACGCCCGAACTGGAGGAGGAGTGGCGGCAGGGCGTCCGGGCGGACGGCCCGCTGCGCTCCTACCACCTCGCGCTGCGGGACTTCGCCGCGCTGGCGACACCCAGCCAGACCGACCGGTTCGTCCACGACGTCGCCCGGCTGCACCTGGGCTACCTGGCCGAGGCCGCCTGGGCGGAGACCCGGTACGTGCCCCAGGTCTGGGAGTACCTGGTGATGCGGCAGTTCAACAACTTCCGCCCCTGCCTGTCCATCGTGGACGCCGTCGACGGCTACGAACTGCCCGAGCCGGCCTACGCCCGCCCCGAGATCCAGCGGATCACGGCCCTCGCCTGCAACGCCACGACGATCGTCAACGACCTGTACTCCTTCACCAAGGAACTGGCCAGCGATCCGTCACACCTCAACCTCCCGCAGGTCGTCGCCGCCAACGAGCGGTGCGGGCTGAAGGCCGCCTACCTGCGCTCGGTCGAGATCCACAACACGATCATGGCGGCCTTCGAAGAGGAGTCGGCCCTGCTCTCGGCGACCTCGCCCGTCGTGGAGCGCTACGCCCGGGGGCTCGCCGCCTGGGTGTCCGGCAACCACGAGTGGCACGCCACCAACAGCCACCGTTACCACCTGCCCGACTACTGGTAACCACCGCCTGTGACCCACTGGCACACGGCACCCGCACCACGAGGAGCACCACTTGACCAACGCCCCTGCCGCCCGGCCCGCGGTTCTTCCGGTCCCGGCCCAGTCGACCTACCAGACCCGGATCGCGGACTACTGGAACGCCGAGGAGAACCCGGTCAACCTCGAACTCGGAAAGATCGACGACCTGTACCACCACCACTACGGCATCGGGGAGGCCGACACCTCGGTCCTCGACGAACCCGATCCCGGCATCCGGCGCAAGCGCCTCACCGCTGAACTGCACCGCCTGGAGCACGCCCAGGCCGAACTCCTCGCCTCCCACCTGGGCGACCTGTCCGCGGACGAACGCGTCTTCGACGCCGGCTGCGGACGGGGCGGCGGCAGCGTCGTCGCGCATCTGCGCTACGGCTGCCACGCCGACGGGGTCACCCTCTCCACGAAGCAGGCCGACTTCGCCAACGAGCAGGCCCGTGCCCGCGGCATCGGCCACAAGGTCCGCTACCACCACCGCAACATGCTCGACACGGGGTTCGAGACCGGCGGATACGCGGCGTCCTGGAACAACGAGTCCACGATGTACGTCGAGCTGGACCTGCTGTTCGCCGAGCACGCCCGTCTGCTGCGGCGCGGAGGTCGGTACGTGACCGTCACCGGCTGCTACAACGACACCTACGGCCAGGCCTCACGTGAGGTGTCCCTGATCAACGCGCACTACATCTGCGACATCCACCCACGCTCGGCGTACTTCCGGGCGATGGCGCGCCACCGTCTGGTACCGGTCCACGTCGAGGACCTGACCGAGGCCGCGATCCCCTACTGGGAGCTGCGCAAGAAGGCGGACCATCTGGTCACCGGCATCGAGGACACGTTCCTGACCGCCTACCGCAACGGCAGCTTCCAGTACCTGCTCATCGTGGCCGACCGGGTCTGACCCTTCGCACGGCGATCCCCGTGCCCGTGGACGCCGCCCACGGGCAACCGCCCCTCACCGGCGCGTGACAGCCGCGCCGGTGAGGGGCGCCGTGTCGGCGGCGAATGGGTCCTCCCGCGAGGAGACCCCTCAGCGGGCGGGTGGTGCCGGCCGCCTGAACCGCTCAGTGGCCGGGTGCGATCCACGTCCGGGCGAGTTCCGCGACCCAGGCGGCCGCCGCGTCGGGCGAGCGCGGGGGTGCGGCGACGACGACGACTTCGGAGACGCCTGCCGCGGTGAGCGCGGGCAGGTGCTCGGGTGTGCCGTCGCTCAGGGCGACGGCGACCGTGAGGTCGTCCGGGGTACGGCCGTGGCGGGCGCATTCGTCGGCGAGGACGGCCACACGGGAGGGGACGTCGACGACGGGGACGTTGAAGCCGTACCAGCCGTCGGCGAGCCCGGCCGCGCGCCGCAGGGCGGTGTCGCTGTTGCCGCCGATCACGACCGGGAGCCGGCCGCCGCGCAGCGGCTTGGGGTTGACCCGGATCGCGTCGAAGCGGGTGAACTCCCCGGCGAAGGAGGCGGGATCACCGGTCCACAGGGCGCGCATCGCGGCGAGGTACTCCTCGGTGCGCCGCCCGCGCCCGGCGAAGGGGACTCCGAGCGCCGCGAACTCCTCGGCGGACCAGCCGGCACCCACCCCCAGGGTGAAGCGTCCGGCTGAGAGCACGTCGAGGGTGGCGGCCTGCTTGGCGACCACGACCGGGTTGTGCTCGGGCAGCAGGAGCACACCGGTGGCGAGCTCGATCCGGCTGGTGACGGCCGCGGCGTAGCTCAGGGCGAGCAGGGGGTCCAGCCAGTCCGCGTCCGCGGGCACCGCGATCCGGCCGTCCGCGGAGTAGGGGTAGCGGGAAGCGGGCGCGTCCACCAGCACCACGTGCTCGCCGCACCAGAGCCTGGCGAAGCCGTTCGTCTCCGCCGCCGTGGCCACCGCCGCGATGACCTGCGGACGGGCACCGTCACCGATGCCGAGCGCGTGCAGTCCCACTCGCATCCGCCACCTCCTGGCGGCACCCTAAGCGGCGAGCGCGGACGCGTTCGGGCGACGTGGCACGCCGTTCACGGAGGCGGTACGGCGCGTCACCCGTACGGCCGGGGCCCCGCACCCCCTGCCCGGGCCCGGTGGGGGTGTCAGCCTTCGCGGCCGGGGAGCATGGTCAGGGCCTGGGAGCGCCGTGCGACGAGGTCGTCGTAGGTTCCGTCCCGCTCGGCCCAGCGGTGCATGAGGACGCCCTTCACGAGGAGCTCGCGCGGGGTGGGGTCCTGTGAGAGCAGGTGCATGACCTCGGTGGCGAAACCGTCGAGCGGCAGCGCGTGCGGGTTCACCTTCTCCTGGCCCGCCGTGGCGACGGCCGGGGGGACGAGCTCGACGACGCCGACACCGGTGCCGTCGAGCTGCGCCCGCAGTGCCTCGGAGTAGGCGTGCACCGCGGCCTTCGAGGCGGCGTAACTGGGCATGGGCGGGAACGGCAGGAAGGCGATGCCCGAGGTGACGGTGATGAACGTGCCGGCTCCCCGCCGGATCAGGTGGGGGGTGAAGGCGTCGACGACCCTGATCGTGCCGACCAGGTTGGTGTCGATCGTCCTCTGGGCCACCTCGAAGTGTGCGGGGTCGCGCAGGTCCTCCGTGATCATGACGCCGGACATGGTCACCACGGTGTCCAGTCCCGGGTACCGGGCGAGCACGACGTCACGGAAAGACGCGACGGAGGAACTGTCGGTGACGTCGACGGGGAATGTGCCGAAGCCCTCGTCGGCGAGTTCCGACAGCGCCTGCGGGCTGCGGCCGCCGACGGCCACGGTGCTGCCCGCCGCGGCGAAGCGGCGGGCCAGCTCTCGGCCGATACCCGAGGTTCCGCCGACGACGAGCACGGTGCGGTTGGAGAGATCCACAAGATCTTCCCTTCGGTCCAGGGCGCCGGCGGAACTCAGGTCCGCGGCGCGGACAGCGATGGCCGCTGTCTTTTTCGAAGCAGTGGTACCGAAGTCTCGACGGAATGCGCGGGGGGTGGCAGGGCCCCGGTTTTCCCTGGTCCTGGCAGGGCCCCCTCTGACCTCCGCGGACCGCATTACGGTGGCGGTATGAGGGACGAGGAATCCGGCAACCGGCTCGGAAGCTACCTGCGTGCCCGGCGTGAGCTGGTCTCCCCGGCGCAGGCAGGGCTCCCGCCCGGTGGCAATCGCCGCGTGCCCGGCCTGCGCCGTGAGGAAGTGGCCCTGCTGGCCGGAATCAGCCCCGACTACTACCTGCGCCTGGAACGGGGTCGTGACACGAACCCCTCGCCCCAGGTCCTCGAATCACTCGCGCGCGTCCTGCAGCTCGACGACATCGAGCGGACGTATCTGCTCGGCCTGACCGCGGCACGCCCCAGGGCGCCGCGCCGCAAGCGGCCCGAGCACGTACCGGCACGCGTGCACGAACTGCTCGCCCACCTTCAGATCCCCGCGTTCGTCGAAGGGCGCGCGTTCGACGTCCTGGCCTCCAATGCGATGGCGCTCGCGCTCTCCCCCCGCCTGCGGCCGGGCGAGAACCGGCTTCGCTCCCTGTTCCTCGACCCCGAGGAGCAGGCCTTCCAGCGCGACTGGACGAAGGCGGCCGCCGATTTCGTCGCCGCCCTGCGCACCACGATCGGGGACGACACGGACAACCCCCGGTTCGTCGAGCTCGTCGGAGAGCTCGCGCTGAGCAGTCAGCCGTTCCGCACCCTGTGGGCCCGCCACGACGTGCGCCGTCTGGACGGGGGCACGGCCACGGTGAACCACCCCGTCGTCGGTGAACTCCGCCTCCACCGCGACAAACTCCCCGTCGACGACGTCATCCTGGTCGTCTACTACCCGGACAAGGACAGCGACAGCGACGAGAAACTGCGGCTCCTGACCGCCCTCGCACAGAGCGGGTCCGCCGGTGAGGCCCATGACGGGCGGACGGACGCGCCACATCCGAAGGCACCCTGACGAGTGGGTGCCGGTCCGCCGACCGTGTCTTCGTTACGGACCGGTGAACCCGACGGCGGGCCGCTCACCGGCGCGTTGTGCAATGCCCGGGCCAGGGCGACGGGTGGAGTGGCGCGGCCTGCGCGGGGTCACTTGCCCCGGCGGATGCGGGCGGCCTCGCGGGCCGCCGCCATCTGGCGGGCCTCGGCCGCCTTGCGCGACTCCCGGCCGGGCCTCGTGCCCAGGCCGCGGAACGGGGCTCCACCACGGGCCGGCGTGCTCGCGGCCGGTGCGCCCGCGACGGGGACGCCGGACGGGGCCTTGGCCCCGGTGATCCGGCTCAGCGCCGCCTCGCCGGAACGCACCTGGGTGATCGTCGGCCGGATGCCCGCGTCGGACAGGAGCCGGGTCACGTCGCGGCGTTGGTGAGTGGTCACCAGGGTCACCACCCGGCCCGACCGGCCGGCCCGCGCGGTCCGGCCACCGCGGTGGAGGTAGTCCTTGGAGTCGCCGGGCGGGTCGACGTTGACCACGAGGTCCAGGTCGTCGATGTGGATGCCCCGGGCGGCGACGTTGGTGGCCACCAGCGTCGTCACCTCGCCGGTCTTGAAGCGGGCCAGCGCCCGTGTGCGCTGCGGCTGGGACTTCCCGCTGTGCAGGGCCGCCGCCGGGATCCCGGAACCCTCGAGGTGCCTGGTGAACTGGTCGACCGCGTGCTTGGTGTCCAGGAACATGATCACCCGGCCGTCGCGGGCGGCGATCTCGGTGGCGGCGGCGTACTTGTCGGCGGCGTGCACGTACAGCACGTGGTGCTCCATGGCGACGACGGTCGCGGCCGAGGGGTCGACCGAGTGGACCACCGGGTCGGTCAGGTAGCGGCGGACCAGGAGGTCGATGTTGTTGTCGAGCGTGGCCGAGAACAGCATCCGCTGGCCACCGGCCCGCACCTGGTCCAGCAGCTCGGTGACCTGCGGCATGAACCCCATGTCGGCCATCTGGTCCGCCTCGTCCAGGACCGTGATGCGCACGTGGTCCAGGTGGCAGTCACGGCGCGTGACGAGGTCGCTCAGTCGCCCGGGCGTCGCGACGACGATCTCGGCCCCCGCGCGGATCGCCCCGACCTGCCGGCCGATCGACAGGCCGCCGACCACGGTGGCCAGCCGGAGGTCCAGCGCCCGGGCGTAGGGGGTGAGCGCGTCCGTGACCTGCTGGGCCAGCTCACGGGTCGGCACCAGGACCAGTGCGCGGGGCCGCTTGGGCTCGGCGCGCTGTCCGGCCGTGCGGGCCAGCAGCGGCAGGCCGAAGGCCAGGGTCTTGCCCGAGCCGGTACGCCCCCGGCCGAGCACGTCCCGGCCGGCCAGCGCGTCCGGCAGGGTGGCGGCCTGGATGGGGAACGGTTCGTGCACGCCGAGATCGGTCAGGGTCTTCAGCAGCGCTGGCGGCAGCTTGAGCTCGGTGAACGCCGTCATCGGCGGCAGCGCCGGGGTCACCGTCACGGGTGCCGAGAATTCTGCCTGCGGGCCGGCGGGCCGTTCCTTGCCGCCGGAGCGGCCGGGGGCCTGCGGGCGCGAACGGCCGGCCGGGCCGGAGCGGTGGTCGTTCCGGGGCGAACGGTTCATGGGCGAACCTTCCTCGACGGGGCACGCATCGAGGGAATTCCCGGCGGAATGCGCGGCCGGGGAGTCGCCAGAACGAGCCGAAGACAAAACGGTGACCGACAGCGGGTGGTCCCGTCGATACCGCGTGGGGTCCAGCTGCGTCGTGCGTGCCGACGCCGGGTACCGATGCCTGCGGGATCGCACTTCCCCGCGAGTTTACCCGCCCGGCCCGATTCTCCGTGCGGGCCCGCGCTGAGCACGGCTGCGAGGCGGCGGGAGGTGCCAGACTGGCGCCATGGACAGGCCGCAGACCGTCGACGCGTACATCGAAAGGACCACCGGGAAGAGCCGGGAGGCGCTCGAGCAGGTACGGGCGCCGGCTTTCGAAGGGGCTCCGGAGGCGAGCGAGGCGATCAAGTGGGGACATCCCGCCTGGGCGATCAGCGGCGGCGATCCGCACCTCTCGCGCAGCTCCGCAGGCGTTCGTGGAGTTCCTGATCTCACCGGCCGGCATCATGTCGCCATGGCGGCGGACGGCGTGGGTCGGTATCAGGCAGGCGAGACAGCGCTGATCGTCAAGGTGCCCGAGGCCGAGCCCGTCGTGGGCAGCTGGCGTGAGCTGTTCGACGCCTCGGCGAGGGCCGGGGTCCCGGCGCACGTGTCGGTGCTCTACCCGTTTCTGAGCCAGGACCAAGTCGATGATCGGGTCCTGGGCGTCATGAGCGAACTCTTCTGCTCCCACAGTGCTTTCGATGTTCGTTTCCGCAGGTGCGGACGCTTTCCGGGCGTCCTCTACCTCGCCCCGGAGCCGGACGGGCAGTTGCGGGCGCTCACTCTGGCCGTCGCCGACCGGTGGCCCGAGGCACCGCCGTACGGAGGCCGGTTCGCCGAGGTCGTTCCGCATCTGACGGTGGCGCACGACCAGGAGCCGGGTGTGTTGGACGCCGTTGAGGCCGATCTGGCGGGTCGGCCGCCGGTCACGGCACGCGTGAGTTCGGTGCAGTTGCTGGTCTTCGACGGCACCGCGTGGCGTGAGCAGGCGGACTTCGCCCTGCGCGCACCACGGATCTCCGCTCCGTCAACCTGCGCGGAGCCGCGTGACCGGAAACCTTGAACGGGTCGGCACGTGAGGCCCCGTGGGGCGAAGATCCGCCATCCGGGCTCGGCTCACTCAGACCGGGACTTCAAGAATGAGTTCGAGGCCGTCCACCTCGTCCCACTGCTCTCCGACCTCGACGAAGCCGAATCCCGAAACGGTGGCCAGAGATGCGGTGTTCTGGGGGCTGATCGTCACCCTGGCCGTCCTGACTCCGGATTCGGCGGCGGCGCGACGCAACAATTCGGTCAACATCGTCCTGGCGTACCCCTGACGACGGTGGCCGGGTGCCACCGAATAGCCGATCTCCACCATGCCCGCCTCATCGGGCGGCCCGTGGAACCCGGCGTACCCCACGACGACGCCTTCGGGCTCGGCCACCACGGCTCGGGTGAGCCACCCTGCGCTACGGGGGTCCGAGGCCAACTGGTCTACCCGATACCGCCAGACCCATTTCGCCTGATCAGTGAGGAAGTAGTCCGTGAGCCCGACTCCGGCTTCGGTACTGGCACGGGCGAGGTCGTCGTCCAGCAGGGCGCTCATGGCCGTGCCGGTCAGATCGACGAATCTCACCGACCGCAGGCCGGCGATGGCTGGGGACCGGCGGGTGGGTTCATCTGTCACAGTGCGGATGGTGTCGAAGCCCTCCGCGGCGTGTCCAGCGGTTTGGCCCTGGGCCTCGGGTGTGCCGTCGCTCGCCGGGGTGGGGCCGGACCCGACACCACGACCCGGGACGCGGAGTCACGCGGCCTGGCAGCGGCCGTGGAGGAGTTCCACGCCGTCTCCTTCGAGGTCGTCGCAGTAGGAAGCCCGTCCGGTCGTTGCCATGATCAAGGCCAGGGTGGGGCCGGAGACGAGGGGCCCGGTGCCGGTGGTGAAGGGGCCGTCGTCGGCCACGAGTTCCAGTCCGTCGATGCGTCCCTTGGCGAGGACCACGAGGTCGGAGCCCCGGTAGTACTCGGCGACCCGGGTCACGGCCTCGATGGGGTAGTCGTGACGGATGCCCAGCGGGCGCCGGATGTCCTCGGCATGGACGATTGTCTCGCCGAGCATGGCGATGGCGGGCAAGGGGGGCTTGGTGGTGCTGGGGATGATGCGGCGGAACCGTTCGAGGGTTTCGCCGGGTGTGGTGCCCAGGTGCTCGGCAAGTCGCATGGCGACCTGTTTGTCGAAGTCGAACCTGCAGCGGATCACTCCGGCCATCCAGCGCACGGCATTGAGGCTCGCTGACGCGGTGAGGTGCGCCAGTACCTCACGCACCGTCAATCCGCTGCAGAGCGATGGCGTTGTCCAGCGCTCGTCGCTCAGATCTGCGAGGTCGGCCGCCAGGGCCGCTCGCTCGGCGCGGATCAAAGGCCAGACCCCGGTCCCGTGGTCCTGGTCTGCTGTCAGCTCCGGATCGGTCATGGGGAAGTGTCTCCTGTCACGGGTCGTGCGCTGCATCACGGGCGGTACCAAGCGGGGCCTCCGGCAGGGGCATTCGTGAGGGAGACTCCTCCTTGCGGGCGAAGTCATCGCCCGCGAGTCATGTCTTCTCCGGCATCCGGTCCGGTTGCGGCAAGGCTGGTGATGCTCCTTCTCATGAGTCGCGCGGTGCCGCCCACCACGCCGTCGGCGTAGGCGGCGGCGGAGGGGAAGGATCCCGAGGTGTGGGCCATCTGCGGGTGCTCTCCAGGCTCGGTGGTCGGCCGGGGGCAGGGCGTCCGCACAGTAGCAGCACGTCGCCGACCGGCCGGCGTGGTCGGCGAACGGCCGCGCCGACGACATCTCGGAGCCGGCGGGCCATGGCAGGAGGCCGCGTGGGGCACTGCGGTGCGTGGCACGCCGGATCGCGGACCAGCTCCTTCCGCGGACCGACGAGCACGACGCCGAAGCCGTGGGCTGTTGGGCGCGGAAGTGGTGCGCTCCCCGTCGCGGGCCGGCAACGCGACACGCCGTGACGCGTAAGCGCGTCACGGCGTGTCGAGAGGCGTGTCGAAAGGCTTGGCGGATCGGCCGCACCCGGGTGTGGTGTCTCTGGGTGCGGCCGGTCCGGGTCAGCAGGTGGCGTCGAGGCCCGCCCAGTTGGCGCGGTCGTTGTAGCCGCCGTCGCCGGCGTCGCCGACCACGAGGTCGAGGACCCGGACGCCGGTCAGGTCGACGTCGGCCTGACGGGTGTCGTCACGGGTCAGCACACCGCTGTCGAACAGCACCTTGCCGTCACCGATGACCTGGAAGGTGGACGTGCCGCCCTCCGGGCCGACGTTGCGTACCGCGTCGTCGATGCCCACGGTCGCGGTCAGCCGGGTGCACCGGTCCCCGAGGTAGTAGCGGATCGTGGACGGCGAGGCGACCCCGATGCCGGTCGGGTGGACCTGGCCGAGCATGCTGATCGGCGACCAGCCGCCGACGCTCAGGTCGACCGTCGGGCTCATCCAGCCGCTGGTGGCGCTGATCCACTGGTGGTGCGAGAGCGCGACGTCGCCGTCAGGTGCCGCCGGTGCGACGACTATCGCCGTGGACGTCTCCTGCCGCAGCCGCTTCTTGCCGGTCACCTCGTACGAGGTGGTGGCGGTCAGCGTGACGTTGCCGGGCGCGGCGCCTGCCGGCAGGGTCACCGTGAAGGCGAAGGTCGCGGAGCGGTTGGAGTCCAGCAGCTTCGGCGCGTTGCCGATGGGACTGGCCGTCCAGCCGGCGGGCACCGCCAGGTCGACCCGCGGGGTGAAGACCGGCTGCGCACCGTCGTTGCGGACGGTGACCTCGACCCGGGCCTGGTCGCCGCCGGCGACCAGCGGGGCGGTTCCGGCCGGCACCGTGTCGCCGCCGACCTGCGTCAGCTGCGGCAGACCGGCGACGACGTGCGGAACACCGGGCTTGCCGGTGGCCCGGCCGACCCGGATCAGAGCCGCGCCGTGGGCCGGGACGGCGGCACTGATGGTGCCGGCGCTCTCGGTGACCTGGTTGGTCCAGGCGTTCTTCAGGGTGAACCGGTCCCCGGTGAGGCCGACCGACGACGCCTTCGTGGTCAGGGTCGCAGGGCTCTCGCCCCGGTTCAGCAGCACGACGGCACGGTCACCGTTGGCCAGCCGCTTCACCCAGGTCTCCGTCGTACCGGCGGGGCCGACGCGGACGGCCTGGACGACGGCGGGGTCCTGGTTGATCGCGAGCACATCGGGGTCGGAGAGAGTGCCGAGCGAGGTCTTGCCCAGCTTGGTGACGTCGCTGCCGATGATCAGCGGGGCGGCCGCCACCGACCACAGCGTCATCTGGGTGCGGAACTCCTCGTCGGACATCCCGTGCTCGGGACCGAGGTAGTCCGGGTCGTTGAAGTGCCCGGGACCCGCGGCCTCGGGATGCCGCGCGTTCGCGTCGTAGTTGCGCAGCACGTCCTTGAACTTGATCTCGTCGACGAAGCCCACGTCGGTGTACGTCCGCCAGGACTGCGCGATCTTCGGCGCGTAGCTCCAGGAGTACGTCGACTGCTGCTCCTCCGGGTAGTCGCCCCAGTCCGGGGAGGTCACCGGGTTGCAGAGGTTGAAGATCATGGGGCGCTTGGCGGCGTTGTTCCGCAGCGCCTGCGCGAACTCGGTGTAGACGGTCTCGGGGTCGAGGTCCGCGGCGATCCCGCAGAGGTAGTCCACCTTGACCGCGTCGAACTTCCAGGCCGCGAACTGGTCCGCGTCACGCTGGTAGTAGCCGTGGCTGCCCAGCCCGCACTTGCCCGGGATGTAGGGGCCGGCGTCGGTGTAGATGCCGGCCTTCAGGCCCTTGGAGTGGATGTAGTCGACCAGCGGCGACAGCCCGTTCGGGAACTGGGCGGGGTTGGGCGTCAGGTCGCCGGCAGCGCTGCGCGGGGTCGGCGCCGCCCAGTTGCCGTCGATCCAGACGTACTGGTAGCCGGCGTCGCGCAGGCCGCTGGTCACCAGGAAGTCGGCTGTCGACTTGATCTCGGCCTCGGTGGGATCGCCACCGAACGCGTAGTAGGTGTTCCAGCCCATGTACGGCGTCGGGCTCAGCACCTGCCCGGTTGCCGGCGTCTCTGCCGTGGCGGTGGTGGCCGCCGGGCTCGCGTAGGCGGGTGCCGGCAGCGCCAGCAAGCCTGCCACGAGGGCGAGGAGGGCGGTGAGATGTCGTTTCACATCGGATCCTTCGCTGTCCGATCGATCAGGCGTGCCGACCCGTCCCGGTCATGACCCTGAGGTGCCGCTCCCTCGTCGGGGGTGCGGTGGTGTCCTCGGATCCGTCCATGCCCGCGCGCCTGCGATCTCGTTTCCAGGATCCTGCAGGGGTTACGAGCGTGCGTCAATAATAATTCCTAAATTAAGAGTTACTGGTGGGGCCGGGTCGCGGGGACGGCGCCGGTGACGTACACCGCGACGGACCGCGTCGCGTATCCAACCGTCACCAATCGGACCATCCATGAGGTGACGTCAGATAAGGCATATGAGGCGACCCGCGGTGTCTGTGCCGGCGGAAGCCTTTGCGGCGGAGGGCCACGGCCCTGACCCGCGACGTCTCACCGTGACGAACCACGTACCGGCCGGTGTCGTCCACCGCCGCGGTTGCCGCGACGGCGTCCCCGTGCCGGCCGCCTCCCTGTATACGAACGGCCGCATCGGCGCGGTGCCGGGACCGGTACAAGAGGGCGCTCGGCTTCCGTCGGCTGTACGAGGTTGCCCGGTGTGATCGGGAGGCGAGGGGGGCGCGGCGCGGGTGCGGGACACTTCGCCGGGTGGTCCTCACGCCGGCAACCGACTGGTCGTCCGGACACCTTCCCGGCCCCTGTGCTCCCTTCACGGCCGCCTGGCTCGCGTGCTCGGCCCTCCCCGGCCGTGGGACGGCACCGGGTTCGCCGCGGGCCGGCCCGCGGATAGGCTCGGCGGATGCGCCAGTTCACGGACATCGCAGTGCTGTCGGGGATCGTGCGGGAGGCACTGGGATCGGGAGTAGACGTCGTCGGGGTGGACCGGTTGCGTGGCGGGAGCAAGAAGGGGGTCTACCGGGTTCATGTGCGCGGTTCACGTGCGGCGAGTGTGATCGTCTACAGCTGGGCCGATGGCGAGAACTTCTGGCCGTCCGCGGAGGGCGTCGACGCGGGCCACCCGCTCGCTCCCGCCTCCGGACTGGTTCCCTTCCTGGCCGCTCAGCGGACGCTGGACCGCATCGGGGTCCGGGTTCCGGCACTGGTCCTGGCCGACGACAGCCGGCGCCGCCATCCTGCCGACGTCGCAGTGGTCGAGGACGTTGCGGGACCCACGCTGGAAGCACTCCTGAGGACGGATCCCGCACGCGCATCGGATGCCCTGAGCGAACTGGCGGCCATGCTCGGCGTGATGCACCGGCAGCGCGGTCGCCGCTTCGGCAGGGTGGACGTGCTGGAGCGGGGCGACAAGGCGAGCGGCGATTCTTGCGAACAGGTCGTGTTCGAGCGTGCCCTCGAGGATCTCGCGGAGGCGGCCGAACGCGACCCCCGGATCGGATCGGCCGCGGCCCCATTGCGTGACCGCCTGCGGGAGCTGGCCGCACGGGTCACCCCGCGCACGGAACACAGGCTGATCCATGGCGAACTCGGGCCCGACCACGTCCTGGTCGATGCCCAGGGACACCCCGTCCTCATCGACATCGAGGGCCTGATGTTCTTCGATGTCGAGTGGGAGCACGTCTTCTTGCAGCTCCGCTTCGGTGAGCGTTACCCGGCCCTGTCGCGCCCCGGGCTCGATCCCGCTCGGCTCGATCTGTTCATGCTCGCGATGCGTCTGTCCCTGGTGGCTGGCCCCTTGCGCATCCTGGACGGCGACTTCCCGCACCGCGCACTGATGCGGGGCATCGCCGACCACAACGCGAAGGAGGCGCTCGCGCTGCTGACCCGGTAGTGCCGCGTGCCTCGACGCGAGGGTGTGGTCGTGTGGTGCGCGGGCGAAGCGGCGGGCACGGCGGGCATGAAGGGCCGCGAACCACGGCCGGTCGCACAGCCGCAAGGGTCGGGCTAGGCGGGGAAGGCGAAGAGGCGGTACTGCGAGACCTCGACGAAACCGAAGCTCCGGTACAGGGGTTCGCCGGCCGGGCTGGCGGCGAGTGCCGCCAGCCGCATACCGCGGTCCTGTCCCACGCGGAGCGCCGCCGCGGTCAGCGCCTTGCCGATGCCGCGTCGGCGGTGCGTGTCCGCGACGTGGACGATGAAGATCCCGGCCACGTCGTGGGCCGCGATCACCACGGTCGTGCCGACCACGCGGCCGTCGAGGACCGCCGCCAGTCGGACGATGTCCGCGTTGTCCCGACGCTGTGACTCGACCCGCACGATGTCGGACTCGAGGCCGGGTGCCACCCCCATGGACGCGCTGTAGGTGCGCACCAGCTCCGGCAGGTGGCCGCGATCGGTCACCGCTTCGATCCGCAGGCCGGCCGGTGGTTCCGTCGGGTCCATTTCCTGGTCGAGCGGCCTGACCATCACGGGGATCGTGGTGAGTTCCCTCGCTCCGTGTGCGGCGAGGGCCGCCGACGTGTCCACGGGGCTGTCCGGGCCGACCCACCACCACCAGGGCACTCCCGCGAGCCGCTCTCGCGCGGTGGCCGTGAGCTGCTCGGCCGCATCCAGGGAGCGGACGCGGACCACCCCGTTGAACTGCGGTGCGGCCAGGCCGCTGCGGAAGTGTTCGAGGTCACTGTCCCCGTGTTCCGCTGGGCCCCAACCGGTCAGGTACTGCCGGAAGTTGGCGGTCACGCGGGCCAGAGTCCCGGCGTGCCCAAGGTCTCCAGAGGTGTGCTCTTCCGGGAGTGCGCCCTCCGTGAGCGGTACGTCGGCTCCACTTGCTGCGTTCGTCATGCGTGTCATTTCTGGCTGGGCCTCGGACGTGGTCGGTCCGCGAGGGATTCTGTGTTTCGTGCGGTCGTCTTCACCCTGGGGCGCCTGTCACCACGATTCGGTAATCCGATACGGGGTGGTATCCGATACGCCGGTAGACGCTGTTGCTCGTCGGGTTGGCGAGATCGGTGAAGAGGAGTACGTGTTCCGCCCCGGCGTCCATAGCCGCCTGCGAGACCGCTGCCGTGACGGCGGAGCCGTAGCCCATGCCGCGGTGTTCGGGCAGAGTGTAGACGGGGGTGAGGCGCGCCATGCCGGCCACCACCGCCGTCATGGCGGCCATGGCCACCGGTTCGCCCTCGACGGTCCACAAGCGCCAGCCCGCCCGGGCGATCCGCTCGTCGATGAATGCCCCGAGGTCGGCCCCCAGCGAGCCGGCTTCCGCGACGAAGCGGGTGCACCAGTCGTGGAGAAGAGCCCGGTCACCGTCGGTTGCCGCCCGAGGCGCCCCAGGGGGTGCGACATCAGGGCGCTCCAGTTGCCGGAGGCGGTGGAGGCGGAGGTGTGGTCCGTTCGTCGGGGCGAAACCGGTGGTCGTCTGCCAGGCGGTCGAGAAGACGCGGACCGACGCGTCGTCGGCCAGGAGCTGTGTGAACGGGTGCGGCTGGGCGGACAGAAGTGCGGCCAGGTCCGCGGCCGCCTCCGGTGAAAGGCGGCTCGCGGTCAGCAGGTGAGGTGGCATCCACACGAACGCGGCCGACGTCGCGGCTTCGGCCGGCTCGCGCCACCAGCCCAGCACCGTGGGCGGTGTGTCGCCCGCGGAGTGCAGACGCTCGATCGTGTCGAGCCCGGACAGCAGCATGGTGTGCAGATCGGGACGTGCGTCGAGGAACGCCCCGGCCTCGGAGCGAAACACTGCGGGCATGTCCGTGATGGACCAGGTCACGAGAAGGGATCTCCTGCTCACGGGGAAGGGGGCGGGGTCTTGTCGGCGCGAAGGAGTTCAGTGCCCGGGCGCAGGGCGGGAGGGCCTTGTTCGCTCCGCGGATGACGTACGTACCGGCAAACGTCAACCAGGCGCCCGCGGTCAGCTACGGGGTGGCGGCAGGGTCATTGGAACCTCGTCAGAGCAGGATGTGTGTCGCGCGCGACGTGCGAGTCCATCATGACGGCCCTCGGTGCGCGGCGTCCACGTGATAGATGTCACTCATGATCTATGGGGCCCGGTCGTATCGCCCCGCTGTAAAGGGGAAGGCGCCCGACGGTGCGAGGGTTGCGCGTCACGATCGGGTGGTCGGTCCGGCGGCAGGATTGCAGGTCAACCCCGGACTGGCGGCGCAGAAGGCCGACATCGAGCACGTCCCGGCGACCGGAACGCTCGGGCAGTACGTCGACTGCGCCCGGGCCACGGCCTGGGCACCGCGCACCTGCCCTGGCGCCTTGTCGTGTCCCGCGCCACCCGCGACGGCGTTCCCGTCCCCGCCTTCGCCGCCGCGCTCGCCGGCCTCGACGCCGGCGAGCTGGTCACGATTCCCTCGCTGCCGGACTACGCCGACTGGGAGGCGTACGAGAACGCCCGCCAGGAACTCGTCCCGGGCCTGTCCCTCACGCAACCCGCCGGACGCTACGCCCGCTGACCGCGGGGACGGGCACGCTCACCGCCGCGGGCCGGGGCATCCGCCCCCGGCCCGCGGTCCCTGTTCCTGCGCGCCTCAGGCCGGTGGCCCTCCGCGCTGGTCGCGACGCCGAACAGGCGGCGGGGGCGCGATCAACGAGGGGGGAGGGCAGGTCATTTCACGACCAGTGGCGATGCCGTATCAGCGGACTGCGGCGGCGACACGGGGGCGCACATGAACACGCCCCACCGTGCGGTCCGTCAGTCGGTCGCCGCCTGCCGGCTGTCGGCGGCCGTCGCCACCGCTTCATGTGCGGCCCGAAGGATCTGCTCCGACAGCGGCGTGCCCGCGGTAGCACGGGCAAGGAGCATGGCGCCGACGATGGTGGCGTAGGCCGCAAGTCCGGCGTCCCCGGGCGCGATCCACTGCGCGACCTCCCCGATGCCCTTGGCGTAGGTCTCCCTGTGCTCCGGTTCACGCGCGACGTCGCCCGCGAAGCCGGCTGCGGGGCAGCCGTGGCCGGGGTCGTCGCGGTGCTCGACGGAGAGGTAGGAGTCGAGCAGCGACCGCCAGGCCGCCTGATGCTCCCCGGCTTCCTGGTCCAGGGCCTTGAGTTCCTCGAGGTTGTCGGCGAAAGCCTTCGCGGCTGCTTCGTCGACGAGCGCGGCTTTGGACGCGAACTGTTTGTAGAAGCCGCCCTGGGTGAGTCCGATCGTCTTCATCACGTCCGCGATGCCGACCTTGGCCACACCGTTCTCGCGGAACAGCTGAGATGCCGCGGCCACCACTCGCTCTCGGTTGGCTTTTGCTTCTGCTTGCGAGACGCGACTCATCCTTCACCTTCCGTAGCGCCGACGGCCGGTGTATCGACACCCGACATCTAAGATTATGCCTGACGTCTAACACTTGCCGCCGTCGGTCGCCGGCCTCGGTGACCGCCCCCGCTCCCGACAGGCCGTGCGGGGACGATCCGGCACCCGCGGCCGAGTGGGCCGGCTCGTACGTTCGGCGGCCGTCGGCCCCCAACCTGCGCGCCGCCCCGATTCCCCGCCTCCCCGCTACACGTCGCGTGAAGCCCCCGCCCACGACCGGGACGCGCTCCGTCACGCGCCGTCCCCGCGGAGCACGCCGCGCAGCCGCAGCAGCTCACGGCGGCGGGATCGCGCCCGTGTCAGGAGCCACCCCGCGATCGACGTGAGGACGGTGCCGACCGCGGCGGTGGCCAGGGCAGCGGTCGTGGTGCCGCGCGCGGCGGCCAGCGCCGTCCCGGCGATTCCCGTCACCGTGCTCACCACGAGAGCGAGCCGGGCTCCCACCACTGAGGCGACCCGCCCATCCACGCGGCCGGGGAGTCACCAGCTGATGCCTGCCGCCACCGGCAGATGGTCGCTGCCGGTGGCCGGCAGGACCCACGAGCTCCTCGGCTGCACACCCCTGACCAGGATCTGATCGATCCGCGCCATCGGGACGGACGCCGGCCAACTGAAGCCGAAGCCGTTCCCGGCCGCTTCCTGGGCCGACCGCAACCGCGAGGTGAGGCCGCGGAAGACGCGGTCGTCGACGGTGCCGTTCATGTCGCCGAGCACCACCACCCGCTCGTTCCGCTCGGCGACGACGGCCTTGGCCAGGGCGACCGCGCCGGCATCACGCGAGTCCGTCCAGAAGCCCCCTCTGGGCATCAGCCGCACCGACCCCAGATGCGCCACGTAGACGGCCAGCGGCCCCCGCTCCGTCGCCACCGTGGCGCGCAGCGCCCGGGGCGGGTCCACGGGAAGGTCCTCGGCCTTACGGGTCTTCGCCAGCGGCCCGACGTTGCCGCGCAGGACGTCGACGGACCAGGAGTGCGACAGCGGCAGCTTGCTCCACAGCCCGACCGTGCCCTGCACCGTGTGGAAGGGGTACGCCTTCGCCAGCGCCTGCTCGTACACGACCGTGGTCTGCGGGGTCATCTCCTCGAGCGCGAGCAGGTCCGCCCCGGAAGCGGCCAGCTCGCGGGCGGTACCGACCGGGTCGGGGTTCTCGGCGTTGACGTTGTGGCTGACCACGGTGAGGTCGCCGCCCGGCTGGGACTTGTCGAGAAGCATCCCGCCGAAGAGGTTCAGCCAGGCCACGACCGGCAGCAGCAGGGCGACCACCGCCGCGGCGGAGCGGCGCCACAAGGCCACGGCAAGGAGCATCGCGATGATCAGGCCGAACCAGGGCAGGAACGTCTCCACCAGGCTGCCGAGACCGCCCCTGTCCGTGATCTCCGCGTGCAGCAGCATGAGCAGGCCGAGCAGCAGTGCCAGCGCCGTGAGCACCGGACCACGTCTCCACGGTTCCGGCCCGCGCAGGCCGCGGAGCGCCCGGCGGACACGCGCCCGACGGCCACCCGAGCCGGTGCCCCCGCGGGCGGCGCCGCCTTGCCCGTCCCGGCCCGTGTCCACGATCTCGGCGCGCCCCTGGACGTCGTCCTGCTTCCGCGTGTCCGGAACTTCTCGCACAGCGTCAGTCACCTGTCAGTTGTCCTTCGGGGAAAGCGCCGGCGGTGCGGGCAGCCGGACATCGATACGGAGTCCGCCCTCAGGGCGCGGGGTGATGGTGAGGGCACCGTCGTGCACCTCGGTGATCCTCCGGACGATGGCCAGCCCGAGTCCGACCCCCGCATGGTCGGTGCGAATGCGTTCGGTGCCGCGCCGGAAGGGCTCGGTGAGCGTCGAGACCAACTGCGGGGAGAGTTTCTGGCCGCGGTTCTCGATCGTGAGCACCACGGTCTCGGGGCCGGCGGTGGTCTCCAGCCACACCGCCCCCCGGTCGGGCAGGTTGTGAACGATCGCGTTGTGGACGAGGTTCGTCGTCAACTGCAGCAGGAGCGCCTGTGAGCCGAAGGCCGGAGCGATCTCACCGGAGGTCTCGATGGTGACACCGCGCTGCTCGGCGAGCGGGAGCAGGGTCTCGACGGCCTCCTCCGCGAGCAGGGAGAGGTCGACGGGTTCCCGGGTGAAGGACCTCTGGTCGGCGCGGCTGAGCATGAGCAGCGCTTCGGTGAGGTCGATCGCGCGGGTGTTCACGGCGTGCAGGCGGCCGATGATCTCGCCGAGGTCCTGCGCCGGATCGCTGCGGGCCACATCGAGAAGCGCCTGCGAGATCGCCAGCGGGGTGCGCAGTTCGTGCGAGGCGTTGGCCGCGAACCTCCGCTGCTCGGCCACGTGCGCCTCCAGACGGGCGAGCATCGTGTCGAAGGCGTCGGCGAGTTCACGGAACTCGTCGTTGCGGCCGGGCAGCCGGATCCGGTGGGAGAGGGATCCTTTCGCGGCGGTGCTGGTGGCGTCCGTGATGCGGGTGAGAGGGGCGAGCATGCGGCCGGCGAGAATCCACCCGCCCACGAGCCCGAACGCCAGCAGGAACGCCAGGACCGCGGCCGCCCTCGGAACGAAGACGTCCAGGAGCACGGACCGGACGGGAAAGACACCGTTGTTGAGCCTGTCATCGGGGTTGATGAGCATCGCGCGATCGGGGACGTAGCGCAGGAGGAACACCCATACCGCCGCGAGCAGCAGGAGGCCGGCGAACATGAGGAAACCGGCGTAGCTGAGGGTGAGCTTGAAACGGACGCTGAGCCCGGGCTGCCTGTTCACGCTCTCCTCCCTCGTGGCCGGCCGCCGGCCGCGTCTCGCCACGGCACGCGGTCACCGGGCCGTTCGCGCACAGCCGGGACCACGATGCGTACGGCAGGGGCGAACGGGTCCGCGGCTTCTCCTTCGAGAGCGACGTACCGCTTCCCGGCCGACGGGACGTGGTGGCCGTCGCGGAGGAGGCCACGGCGGAACGGATCGAGCCGCGGGCCCTTGGCCACGGTCGCCCGTGCGGGCTCGTCCTCGATGATCGACACGTGCATGTTCCGAGGGTATGAGTCGCCACATATCGTCGGCGTATCGAAAATCCCGGAGGTGCGGGCGCCCCCGCCCGGACCCGGGGCGCGAGGGCGCGTTGCCCACGCACCTGGCTCATGGTTTTGGGAGACTGGATGAGTGCCGCAGCCCGAAAGGCAGACGGACCAGCGGCTGGAGCGAGCCATTCTGGAACTGCTGGACCGTCGTGCCCCGACCTCTACGATCTGCCCTTCCGACGCCGCCCGGGCGGTCTACGAAGGGGATGACGACGGCTGGCGCGCGCTGATGGAACCGGCCCGGCGCGCGGCCGGGCGGCTGGCCACGGCGCGAGAGGTGGAGATCACTCAGTCGGGCCGCCCCGTCGACCCGGCCAAGGCGCGCGGCCCCATCCGTATCCGGCGCCTGCGCTGACCTCGCGGGCGCTCCTCGTGGGGCACACCCCCAGGCAGGACGACCACCACGTGCCGGGGCACCCTCACTCCCTCACGGCACGCGCGGCATCGGATGCCGCACCGGTGACCGTCCAGATCGCCATACCCCACAGGGAGAGCGCGGCGATCAGGCCCACCACGAAGCGAACGGTCCCGTCCGGGCCCTTCGCGAGCCATACGGGCCAGGCCCGATACCCCGGCCGCGATCAGCAGCGCCGCCGGCACCCGCAGCCGGGGCTGCTCGAACACCACTGCGAGAGGGAGGAAGTGGAGCCCGACGACGATCGCCACCAGCGGGGGAACGAGCACCGGCATCCCGGCGCGAGCGCACACCACGGCGATGGCGACGATCAGGAGCCACTGGAAGCCGTTGATCCGGTTGAACCGCCGACGTCGGCCGGCGGGAAACGCACCCCCTGCCGACGGCGGGAGCGAACGGCGCGCGGCAAGCATCAGCCCCAGCGCGACGGTACAGACGGCGAACTCCTGCTGAGGTACCTGGAAGGTGAGTGCCAGGCACATGAACTTCCGTGCCACACTTGCCCGGCGCCCCCGGGATGAGCGTGGATGCCGATGGGTGCCTCGGCCGCGTACTGCCTCGCGACCTGCGACTCATGAGCCTCGCCTCTTCCGCGCATACGCACATTCCATGAACTCGTACGCTGATTCGCCGACTCGTAGCCGGGCGTGATGTTCACCCGGGGGCAGACTGATGGGCACGTGAAAACGTCTTGGTAATCGTGCCGTGATCGCATGGGGACGGTGCTGATCTGCCCGGCCTGAGTAGCCGCTTCAGGCACGTCTCGGCACGGCCTTCTGGGTGACGGACCTGCGCTTTCGCCAGACACGTTGCGACGCCCTTGCATCCGGTTCAGGGCGATCCCGTAAATCCCGTCCACGAAGCTTCGGGACTTCGCGGCGTTGATGAAATCGTGCAGGACTCCGTCGCGGATACTCTCTGCGTCTACTGGTGCGGGAAAGCCTTGCGCTACGAGGCGGAGCCCCCCGCCCCACACGTGCGAACCGTCCCGAGAACCTCCCGGAGCATTCAAGAAAACGGGCCGGGCTCATCCCTTGCTTGTGCACGAAGGCCGTATCCGGTGCCCTGAAGGTGTCCGGTTGGCTCGGCAGCGTGTCTCTAAGCTCTCGATCGCAAGATCAGCAAGCAACGGGAGACTCCTCTTCATGTCCATACCCCGGATACCCGCCCCCGCAAGGCGAGGGCGGGTGCGAGCCCACTTGGCCGGGCTGGCGATGGCCGCACTCGCAGCGGCCCTGCCCGCCACCGCCGTGGCGGCCGCACCGTCTGCGACCGCCGCGACCCCGGTCGCACCGAGGGCCGCCGCGGCTGACTGGCCGTACGCGGGCGGCGACCTCGGCGACACGCACAACGCGGCCGCCGAGCGCACCATCGGCACCGGCAACGTGGCCGATCTGAAGACCAAGTGGACCTTCACCACAGGAGACAGCGTCTCGGCGACGCCGACCGTGGTGGGCGGCTACGTGTACGCGCCGGACTGGGCAGGCAACCTCTACAAGGTGCAGGCGACGACCGGTCAGAAGATCTGGAGTCACCAGATCAGCGACTACACCGGGATCGCGGGCGACATCTCGCGGCTCAGCCCGGCGTACTGGAACGGCACGATAGTCACGGGATCGGGCGAACAGCGCAGCAACAGCACGGACGGCGCGTACCTCTTCGGGATCGACGCCCTGAGCGGCAGCCGGCTCTGGAAGACCCAGATCGACGCGGATCCAGCCGCCGTCGTGACGTCGTCGCCCGTCATCGCCGACGGTGTCGTCTATGTCGGCGTGTCGTCCAAGGCCGAGAAGTACGCGCCGCCGTACACGTTCCGCGGCAGCGTCGTCGCCCTGGACGCCGTCACCGGCAGGAAGCTGTGGAAGACGTACGTGGTCCCCGAGGGCTACACCGGCGGCGCCGTTTGGGGCAGCAACCCGGTGGTCGACGCGAAGACCGGACTGGTGTACGTCGGCACGGGCAACAACTACACCGTACCGCCCGGCGTCTGCACCTCCCCCGACGAGACCGGCTGCGATCCCGGGGCCGACGACAACTACCAGGACTCCATCGTCGCCTTCGACCTGCACACCGGCGAGATCGCCTGGGCCACCAAGACCCTGACCGCCGACACCTGGACCGTCGGCCAGCGGTTCGGTGACGACTTCGATTTCGGCTCCGCGCCCAACCTCTTCACCACCACGGTCAACGGCAAGTCCACCGACCTGCTCGGCATTGGCCAGAAGAGCGGCGTCTACTGGACGCTCGACCCGCTCACGGGGAAGATCGTCTGGGCCACGGCGGTCGGTCCCGGCGGCAACCTCGGCGGCCTCCAGTGGGGCTCGGCCGTGGACGGCAAGCGCATCTACGTCGCCAACACCAACACCAACCACCTGCCCATCACCCTCACGTCAGCGACCGGGCAGAAGTCCACCACCACAGGCGGGTTCTGGGCCGCCCTCGACCCGGCCACCGGGAACATCCTGTGGGAGACGGCGACGCCCGACTCGGCGTCCCCCATGTCCTTCGTGTCCAGCGCGAACGGCGTCGTCTACGGCGGGGCCACGAACCCGACCGGCAACAACATGTACGCCCTGGACGCCGCGACCGGCGCCGTCAAGTGGGGTTTCCCCAGCGGGGGCGCGGTCCTCGGCGGTGCGTCGATCGTGGACGGCTCGGTCTACTGGGGCTCCGGCTACCACACGCAGAACATGGGCCCGTTCTTCCCGACCAAGGGCGACAACAACAAGCTCTACGCGTTCTCCCTGCCGCAGACCCTCCCGCAGACGGTCTACGTCTCGCCCACCGCCGTCGCCTCCGCGGCGGACACCAGTTGCAGCACTCCCGCGTACAGCTCGATCAACGCGGCTGTCAAGGCAGTGGCCGGCGGCGGTCGGGTCGTCGTCTGCAACGGCACGTTCCACGAGAACGTCGCGGTCACCAAGCCGCTGGCCCTCGAAGCCCGTTCGAACGTCACCATCGACGCCACCGGCCTGATCAACGGCATCGAGATCAGCGCGCCCGACGTCACGGTGACCGGGTTCACGGTGAAGAACGCCGTCGGCGAGGGGATCCTCGTCAACAGTGTGAAGAACGCGACCATCGCGAACGTCATCGTCTCGGGCAACAACACCGGTACGGGCGCGGACGCCGTCGCCAACTCCTACTTCTCGTGCCGGCGGACGTCGGGCAGGCCCGGTGACTGCGGCGGAGGCATCCACCTGCTCGGCAGCTCCAACGCGACGGTGCTGGCCAGCACCGTCAGCGGCAACGGCTCCGGCATCGTCATCAGCGACGAGACCGGTCCCGCGTCGGGCAGCACCTTCAGCGGGAACTCCGTTCACGGCAACGCCTCGGGATCCGGCTTCACCCTGGTCTCCCGCAACGGCGCGGCGGCTCCCGGCGGCGTGCGCGCCCCCAGTGCCGGAGGCGTCTTCGGCAACACCATCACCGGTAACAACGTCTTCGACAACGGGCTCGATGCGGGCGGAGGTGGCGTCACCCTCGCCTCGGCCGTGGCCGGCGGCGCGGTCTACGGCAACACCGTGCAGAGCAACGTGATGACCGGCAACGGTTGGGCGGCTGTGGCCGTGCACGGCAGTGCGTCCGGTCTGGACCTGGGCAACAACATCGTCAACGACAACCAGATCGGCACGAACAACGCCGTCGGCGACACCGACACGGGCACCACCGACGATCTGCAGACCACCGGCATCCTGTTGAGCACGGTGGACCCGATGTCCATTCAGATCACCGGAAACACGATCGCGAACAACGTCCTCGGCGTCTGGACACACGGCCCCGTCACGGCGCCCAACGCTGCCAGTGCCAACCATTTCAGCAACGTCACCACCCCGGTGTCGGCTCACTAGCCCAGCCCAGCCCAGCCCAGCCCAGCCCACTGACTCGGCATGGGATGGAACGCACACCACGCCGCGTCCTGCCGAAGACTGCTTCGGCAGGACGCGGCGGCGAGCCACTGAGAGTCGCAGGACTCGCTTGGTTCTCCGGCTTTTCCGGAGGACGTTCCCGCAGCGTACTTGGCGCCCCCACAGCAGATCGGTCCACCGCATCTCTGTCCAGCCGGGGACCTGGAACGCCCGGTAGACAGGGCGTGTGCAAGGGGCCGGGAGCGGGACTTGACTGCGCTCCGGCGTCAGTGCGCGAGCGAACTCGGTGTTTCGCCGAACTGCCGCTTGAAGGCCCGGCTGAAGTGACTCACATCGGCGAAGTGCCATCGAGCGGCCAGGGCGGACACGGTGTATCTCCCGTCAAGGGCGATGAGTTCTTCGCGTGCCCGCTCCAGACGGCGCCGCCGTACATAGGCCATCAGGGATTCATCGACTTCTGCAAACGCTCGGTGCAGTGTGCGGACGGAAACCGACAGCGTTTTTGCTACCTCGGCGGGAGACAACTGGGGGTCCAGGAGGCGGGCTTCCACGCAGTTGCGGGCAGCTGTGCGAAGCGAAGGGCGGAAGGTGGAATCGGCGGAGACCCCACGGGCCATCAGTGCCCCGGCAAGCAATTGCAGCACAGACCGCTGAGCGGCGCGGACGCCTGCCGGACTCAAATCATTCCGCGTTTCGCGGATCAGATGAAGTTGTCCCAGTAGCAGTCGCGCTTCGGGTGCGTTCTGGGAGATGAGCGTGAGCGTCGGCAACCGATCGAGTCCTGTGTCGGCCAGTGTTTCGGAGGGCAGCAGCAGAACCCGCGCGCGTGTGCCGGGCCGGTACGAGAACTCCCTCGGCACCTGTGCGTCCCGGACGCACAGCGTGCCCGGTGTGACCTGAACGGTACGACCTGCCTCGGTGAGACTCAGCCCGCCGCTTTGCATGATGTGAACCACTGTACGTCGCTCCGTGGCTCGCTTCATGCCTATGATGCCTTCCACCGCGTCGCCGTATTGTTCGCTTACCGCGATGTCCCCGATCGTGGAGGAATCCAACCAGCACCGGTAATGGCCTGTCGTGTACTGTCTGGGAACTCGCAGCGAGTGTGCATGCCATGGGCGAGCGTCGTTCAGATTCCGCCACCGCTGCCGCAGCAACTCGTCGCGTTTCGCGTGGGCCAGTGCAACCTGGATGTGCACTCGAGGCGCACTGGAGTTGGACGCCGAGTCGACGGCCGAGATGTCTGGCATGGTCACGTGCAAAGTGTATAAGGGTGCCTGTCCGTGATTGCGTGTCGGGAAACCGATGCTCGTCCAGAGCGGCTCCGTTCCTGAGGTCAGGTCCGGCAGCTCATTGCATGCTCTGCCGCGCTGCCGGTCCGGTCGTGGACAGGCGAGATCGCAGCCGCCCTCGAACGACTCGCGCTCCTGTCCGACCCGGGCGCAGGTCTGCGCGGGTCGACGGGACGTCGGCCAGATCAACCTGTCGGCATGGAGCCTCACGTTGCTGAGGGGCGGGCCGCCGTCGGCCCGGTTGGTTTTTCGCAGGCCGGTCGGGGCCGTGCCAGGGCCTGCGTGTTCGCCCGCCGGCATCGGCAGATGTGGCATCCGCTCGAGACCGGGATGGAAGGCCCTGTTGGGGCCCGTCATGTCTTCGCCGATGAGGTGGCGACAGAGCCATTCGGCGAAGCTGATGGTCCGCGGTCGAATGCCGAGGTCCGCGAGGAGGCATGTTCCATGCGGCAGGGTCCGCGAGGCGGTTCTGGGCGGGGCTGAGCGTCGCCATGCCTGCGGGCAGGTAGTCGGTCCTGCGGTCCTCCTTGGGCTGAGACTTCCGGTCTCTCCGTCGACTACGTCCTACGGCTCGAGTGGCGCGGACCAGGATGGCGTCGTCGCAGGCTCTGGACGCTCTCTGGCCCGCGCTCCCGAATCGGCGGGGCAGCCGTCGACGGGGCCGTTGGTGTAGCGGATCTGTCGAAGACGGCGGCGGAGGAGGGCCCGGTTGAGGCCGGTGAAGGCGGTGCTAGATCACCGGCGGCCCCGCTTCGACGCGGCGCAGCACCGGAAGAAGCCGGTCCAGGTCCGGATCGCTCTGGACCTGTCGCTCGTCCCACCAGGTGACGCCTGCGTCGTACAGCGGCCCGATCACGTCCCGGGCCTTCGCCGCGTCCGGGGACGTGGCACCGCCGAGCACGATCTCGAAGGGGCGTTCGGCCTCGGTGGCGCGTTGTGTGCGTACGTAACCGACCAGTTCCTGTACCTCCGCCACATCCGGCACATGTCCATGCCGGGCCGTCTCGAACAGCGGTACCGCACCGTCCCACCGCGCTGCCCGCCGCATGGGTGCCCGGCGCGGCCAGAAACCGCCGATCCACACCGGCGGGCCGGGCTGTTGCACGGTGGCGGGCAGCAGCGTCACGTCCCGGACCTCGTAGTGCCGGCCTCGGTGGTTCACCGGCTCCCCGGTCCAGAAATGCCTCAGCACCTCCAGCCCCTCGTCGAGACGTTCGGCGAGAAGGCGCGGCTCGGCGGTGTCGCCGAAGCTGCCGTATTCGTCCTCGACCGGACCGCCCAGGCCCGCGGCGAAGATCACGCGGCCGCCACTGAGGTGATCCAGGGTGGCCACCTGGCGGGCCAGCTGCTGGGGACGGTAACGGGGAACCGGCGTCAGCAGAGCGCCCAGTCGGATCCGGGAGGTCGCCAGCGCGGCGGCGGTCAGCAGCATCCAGGGGTCGCCGAAGGGACGCCCCTGATGCCTGCGGTGCAGTACGTGGTCCCAGACGAAGAGCCCGTCCCAGCCGGCCTGTTCGGCGGCAACGGCCACGGTCGCGACGTTGCGTGGGTCGGCGAAATCACCGAAGTTGGGGATGTTGATCGAGAAGCGCATCGAAGCAGGATGCCCAGTCGGCCGCTGACGGGGCAATCGCTTTCGGAGGCGGGCGGCTTCGGCCGCATTCCACCGGCGTGGAGTCCACGGTGGTGGCCAGGTTCCGGTTGCCGTCTCGCATCTGACCGGCGGCCTTGCGCAGCCCTGTGTCGCATCCGGGCTGCTGGGGAAGGTGGGCACGGGCATGGCGAAGCCGTTCGGCCTCGGAGGTGTGGCCGACAATGGCCTGCATCACGGCGAGGGCGACCGTTCGGCATCGCCCAGGCGGGGCGTGACGCAGGCCGGCCAGGTCGGGATGCTCGTCGCATGGTGTGCTGTCGAGAGGGTTTCCACGTCGTTCGTCACAAAACGATCTTGGACACCCTTGTTCTCGTCTCCGCAGGCACCCCATGGACCACGCCACCAGGAGGAACCGTTGTCATACCCGCACTTGCTCACCCCCGAGGAGAAGCTCGCCGACGCCAAGAAGCTGTTGAGCCTCCCGCGTATCGTCGTGATCTGCGGCTCCACCCGCTTCATGGCCGAGATGAACGAGGCCGATCTCCGGGAGACCGCGGCCGGGAAGATCGTCGTCAAACCGGGCTGTGACATGAAGTCGCCGCACGAACTGTGGTCCGATCCTGTCGAGGCCGAGGCGCTGAAGGTCCGACTCGACGATCTGCACCGGGCGAAGATCCGGCTCGCTGATGAGGTCCTCGTGGTCGGCGACTACATCGGAGACAGCACCCGAGCCGAGATCGCCTACGCCCGGTCGCTGGGCAAACCTGTGCGTTTCACGCACCCCGAAGTCGACCCTGACGCCTGACCGCCCGCCGCCACCTCGACCACCGGGGCCCGGCAGCCCACCGCCTGCCCGTCTCGCGGTGGCTTCGGCCGCCGCTCACCCCGCACCCTGCCACAGGCATCGCCTGAAATTGATCAACTAGTGGGGCTTGGCCTGGCCGAAGCCGTAGCGGCGCTCGCGGACGGCCGCCACGACCTTGGCGACCCGGGCGTCGAAGGCCTCGAGTTCCCGCGTCTCGGCGGCGTCGGCGACGAACGCACGTCGGTCACAGGGGACGCCTGCCCGCCAGATCCGTTCGATGGCCCGGGTCGCGGTGACGTCGGTCAGTGGGTCGCCGGACACGAGTACGAGGTCCGCGCGCTGACCCGGTGCGACGTGCCCGCGGTCGGCGAGGTCGAACACGCGTGCCGGAGCGGCGGTCGCGGCGCTCAGTGCCTGAGCGGGCGTCATGCCGCAGCGGCCGAGCAGTTCCAGTTCCCGGTGCAGACTCGCCCCGAACACGGTTCCCGGGTTCGGGGCATCGGTTCCGGCCAGGATCGTGACGCCCGCGTCCACCAGGCGGCCGACGTTCTCCTCGGCACGGGAATAGGGCGGCGTCTTCCGCCCGTGCTGCGCTGACGCGCCGGAGGTCAGCCTCCGCACCTGTGCCTCATCGAGCATTCCGGCGAGTCGCGGGTCCGCGGCCACGGCGGCGCCGCCCGGTTCGCCCAGGACGTTCTCGGCGGTTGCCAGCGTCGGGCCGACCGCGATTCCGGCCTCGGCGATCCGCCCGGCCAGGGTCCTGTCCAGTTCGCCGTCCACGGGCACATGTGCGACGACGTCGACGCCCGCGGACACGACCTCACGCACCCCGGCCAGGGAGTTGACATGCGCGACGACCACAAGTCCGCGACGATGCGCTGCCTCGGTCAGCGCGGTGATCGTGGCCGGGTTCAGAGACGGCGTCGCCCATGGACCCGCTGGGCCCGAGGGGCCGAAGACCTTCACGAAGTCGGAGCCTTCGGCCACCCGGTCCGCGACGAACCGCTCGGCCTGCTCCGGGCCGGTCAGGGTCGGGAACGGGGTGTACATCGCCGAGGGATGCCCGCCAGGCGCGGTGGCACCGATTCCCGCCGAACGCACGTCGGCCACGTCCGGGCGAGCGTCGGCCTGTCGCTTGGCCGCGGTCATGACGTCGGCCTGGCTGAACATGTCCAGTGCGGTGGTCACACCGAAGGTGAGCCCCTGCGCGAGAGCTCCGGGCACCAGGTGGATGTGCGAGTCGATCAGCCCCGGCAGGATGGTGCCGCCATGCGCGTCGATCACCTCGTCGCCGTGGTGGGCGGTCGGACCGGTGGCGCAGTCGGTGATGGTGCCGGCGGCGAACCGGACTGACGTCCAGTCCCGCAGCCGGATGCCGTCAAAGACCCTCGCGTTGACGATCGCCGTAGCTTTGGGCACGAGGCCCCTCCCGAACGGGTGCGCTTGATGGGCAGGCGCGGGACGCCCGAGCGTCACACGCTGTCAGGCTAACGGGCTGCCCAGCGGGAAGGGAGCCGCCCCTCCTCCACGGCATGACCGGCCTCGCGGTGTGCGGGATCGGCGACATTGTGGAACCCGCTGCAGGCCGCCCTGGCCGGTGACCCATCCAGCCTACGCGGCCATGAACGCAGCATCGCCTGGCGGCACTCCGCCGGACTTCCCAGCCGGGTCACCCATGAGCCGGACCAGCTGGCGCACTTCGAGACGGCCGTCGTCTCCGACCTGCGCTCCTCGACCGTCCGAGCCGAGCTCAGGCCGTGGACGGCCGGCCCTCGACCGGAGCGGATCGCTTGCCCACGTTCCGCCAGGCGATGGCGCCCAGAACGGGGAGCAGGAGCATGGCGAGCAGCCAGCCGATCTTGGGCAGCACCCGAATGTGTGCCGCTGGGGTCCTGATGCAGTCGACCAGGGCATAGACCCACAACGCCGCGACCAGTGCGTACATCGCGTAGACCAGCACTGACGTCATCGAGTCACCTCATGTGGAAGGGCGCCTGCCCGCTTGCGTGCGGCGCGGCCCGGCCCCACTGCCGGGTGATCCTAACGCGTATCTCATGGAGCTCAGGACACCCTCCGGCGACCTACGGCCACGACGGCGGGCACGGCACGCAGACGTCCTCGGAGGTGGCCCTGCGCCATGCGGCGCGCCGCCGTGGACGCGGACACCGCGGCCTCGGCCAGGCCTGGGGGCGGTTGCCGTGCGGCACGCGCATCGAAAGGTCGGGTCGCGCATTTGATCATAATCCGGTCATAATTACGCATAAATCCCAAGCCAGGTCGTGATGGCCTGGTGTGACCGAGGCGTGATCATTGGTATGAACGTGAAGGCCAAATACACGCTCGCCGCTGCTGCCGTCGGCTGGACGTTCCTCGCGTCCCAGTGGTCCGGCAAGGGCTGCGACTTCGTTCCACAGTCCTACGCTCTCGTGCTCTCTCATGGCCAGCCGAACGGCAGTGAGGGATGCAAGGCCGAGTCGGACGGGCCGCAGTACACCGACCAGTACGACAAATGACCTTCGTGTGGGCTTCGGCGTAGCGGTCTCTGCGAAGTCCGGCCGGGGTGTACTTCTGCCCCGGCATGACTTTCTCGTCTGACCTGCGGGTTCGCCGGGCAGATGGAGTCCGGCGTGGAGCGCGGGGGTGGGGGTCGTCTTCGGCGGGCTGCCCCTCGATCGTGCGGCAGCGTCGCAGGCGGTAGCGGGCGTGGACCCTCGGCCGCGATGTCGCGCGGAGTGCGGGACGGGTCGCGTCGCGCCACGCACGGCGCAATCGTGCAGCGGATTCCCGGGAAGCCGGCCGTGTGCTCGCGGGTAGCCCGTTCCCACATCCTCACCGTAGGGGAGCCGGCCATTGCCTGTACGCGAATAGGAGCATATGCTCCTATTGAGACTGGCCGCAGAGGCCACCTGGACAGAGCCGTCAGTGCAGCTCGGCCCCCCGGGGGCCGGCCCGGGCCGGGGTTTCCCGGGCCGGAAGCAGTCGGTCCCTCCGCCTGCTGAGCTCCGTCCACGGACACCACGGCGCCCGGAGCGCCGACCCCGCATCTCGAGAAGGAACCGCATCATGACCCTGGTGAAGGCAGCAGCCGTTCAGATCAGCCCCGTCCTCTACAGCCGAGCAGGCACGATCGGGAAGGTCGTGGACAAGATCCGGGAGCTGGGGCAGAGGGGTGTCCGCTTCGCCGTTTTTCCGGAGACCGTGGTCCCGTACTACCCGTACTTCTCCTTCGTGCAGCCGCCGTACCTCATGGCCAAGGAGCACCTGCGATTGATGGAGGAGGCGGTGACCGTGCCGTCCGCCGACACCGATGCGATCGGCGCGGCAGCCCGTGAGGCCGGCATGGTGGTCTCGATCGGCGTCAACGAGCGCGATGGGGGCTCCCTCTACAACACACAACTGCTGTTCGACGCCGACGGCACGCTGCTCCAGCGGCGCCGCAAGATCACGCCGACGTACCACGAGCGCATGCTCTGGGGCCAGGGCGACGGCTCGGGGCTGCGTGCCGTGGACAGTGCGGTCGGCCGTGTCGGCCAGCTCGCCTGCTGGGAGCACTACCAGCCCCTCGCCCGCTACGCCCTGATCGCCGACGGCGAGCAGATCCACGCCTCGATGTTCCCCGGCGCTTTCGGCGGCCCGCTGTTCGCCGGGCAGATGGAGGTCGCCATCCGTCAGCACGCCCTGGAGGCGGCTGCCTTCGTGGTCAACGCCACCGCCTGGCTCGACGCCGACCAGCAGGCGCAGCTCGACGCGGACACCGGTGCCCCGGCCGGGGTCTTCTCCCAAGGGTTCTTCACCGCCATCGTCGACCCCGAAGGCGGCATCATCGGCGAGCCGCTCACCTCAGGTGAGGGAGAGGTCATCGCGGACCTGGACCTGACGCTGATCGACCGGCGCAAGCGCCTGATGGACGCCCGGGGACACTACAGCCGCCCCGAATTCCTCAACCTGCAGATCGACCGCACACCCACCGCTCCGCTGCATGACCGCAGCAGCCACACGCCGGTCCATCCCGTTCACGCATCTCGCGACGCCCTGCACTCCGAAGTCGGGGCTGCGGCGGGCCCCGGGGCGTTGCCTCTGTGAGGTGCCGCCTCCTGTCGGCGTCGGGTCCGGCGCGCGTGCGCGTGCGCGTGCCGGGACCTGGTGCGGGCGTTGCTTCCGAACGAAGCCCGTCTTCTCAACCCGGCGGCCTTACCGCCGCGCCGTGACGGCGCTCGGACGCGAGCGGGCTCGCCGCAGAAACGAACCCTGTCAGGACTTCTCGGGTTTGCGGGCCAGCAGGCAGGCGCGCGGTCTGTTCCCCCGTCCCCCGGGCTCCTGCTCCAGCCTTGCGATGACCACCAGTCCGGCCTGCTCCAGAAGGCCGACCACACGGTCCAGTGGCAGGAGATACGACTCGTAGGACACCGGACGGCCGTAGCCCTGGGCCGGCTGCAGCCGTTCATCGCCGACATAGTCTCCCCAGAGCAGGTAGCCGCCGGGCGCGAGCGTGCGGCTGAACTCGGCGAACACCACCGGCAGCCACTGCGGGGGCGTGTGGTGGGTGGAGTACCAGGCCAGGATGCCGCCGAGCGCGTCGTCCGTCATCTCCAGGACGGTCATCGAGCCCTCGGTGAACCGCAGGTCGGGATAGGCGCGCCGGGCCAGCCCGACCATCTTCGGCGAGAGATCGACGCCGAAGGCCGAGACCCCCAGCCCGGCCAGGTGCGCCGTCACGCGGCCGGGGCCGCATCCCAGGTCTGCGACCGGCCCCGGACCGGCCGTCCGCACGAGTTCGGCGAACCCGGCCAGCATCGCGCGTGACAGCGGGTCCATCGCGGCTGGGGGCGGGACACGTTCGACGTAATCAGCGGCGACCGTGTCGTACGACTCGCGCACGGCGGTCAGAAAGGAGGGCTCAGCCATGCGGGCGACCCTATAGACCAACGAACGGACGGGCCGTGTCAGGGATTTGCCTGTCCGTTGTCCGCGCTTCTGCCGTTCTGCCATGGACCGTCCGACCGGAGAGTCCGAGCGTGCTCAGCCGGAAGGCCGTGGTGCGTCGCCCGACGATCCGGTCGATCACCCCGTGAATCGCGAGCAAGCGGGTGCCGTCCACCGGGTCCGGTACGTGCTGAGTGTCGTGAGGCTGATCGTGTTGCGCGCTTGGTGCTGGTGCTCGGATGTTGTGCTGTGGGGTGGGTGACCGGGTGGTTACGGATTAGAGTTGTCTGGTTGTTGCTGGTCGGGGGACCGGCGTGGGGGTGGGGTGGGACAATGGTGTCCCAGGGGAGGGCCTGTTTCGCGATGAGTCGTCGCTCCGGTGGGTTGATCGGGATGTGGGCTGAGGCGCAGCGTCAGCAGCAGCGGCAGGTGGAGGCCCAACAGCGGGCCCGGGTGCAGCAGCAAAGGAGTGCGGAGCGGCAACAGCGTGCATACGAGCGTGATCTGGCTCGGAGCCGACGTGAGCAGCAGGCGGCGTATCGGCAGCACCGGGAGGCCGATGCGCAGCGGCGCACGCGTGAGCTGGAGGCCCGTGTCGAGGAGCTGCGGACCTTGCTGGCGGCCGGGTGCCGTGCGCCGGCGTTCCGGCTGGATGCTCTGGCGTGTTCCGAGGAGCTCGAGCCGTTCACGCCCGGCCGGCTGGCCCATCCCGTGGCGATGCCCGACCCGAATCAGTACCAGGCGGCGCCCGGTGGTTGGACGGCGAACCGGCGGGCTCAGGCCCAGCAGGAGGCCCGGGACCGCTTTGAGCGTGACTGGCATGCGGCCCAGGCTGCCGAAGCGCAGCGTCAGCAGCAGTTGGCGGCCTATCGGCAGCAGTACGACGAGTGGGCGGCCGTTCGGCTGGCGGAGATCCGCGGCCACAACGCCGGCATCACGCAGCTGGCCGGCGCCGTTCGCGACGGGGACCCCGAGGCGGTGGTGGAATACTTCTCGGCCGCCTTGTATGCCTCGGCCGGCTGGCCGGAGGGCCTGCCGCGCCGGCTGACTGCCGCGTACGACGCGCCCGCGCGGCAGCTGGTGGTGAACTGGGAGCTGCCGAAGTACGACATCGTCCCCGAGGCGAAGCTGGTGCGGTACATGCCCGGCGCGGACCAGGACAAGGAGACCGCCCGCCCTGTGGCGCAGCGCCGGGAGCTGTACCGCGATGTCCTCGCCCAATGCGTCCTGCTGGCGCTGCGGGACCTGTTCGCCGCTGACGAGTTCGCGGTTCTGGAATCGGTCGCACTCAACGGCTTCGTCGACGACCACGATCCCGCGACCGGCCGGCGCGCGGAAATCTTCGTGGCGACGGTGATGGCCGCGCGTACGTCGTTTGCTCCGCTGAACCTGGAGCAGGTCAGCGCTGTGGACTGCCTGGCCGACGGGCTGCGCGGGCAGTTGTCACCCCGCCCTGACCAGCGCACCGCGATACGGCCGTACCGGCTGCCGGGCGACGTCGGCGGGACGGGCATGGTCAGCCACGGTGGGCAGGAGGAGCCGGATCTCTACGAGATGGATCCGATCGCCTTCGAGTCGCTGGTGGCGGACCTGTTCCGCGCCATGGGCATGGACGCGGTGACGACTCAGCGTTCCAACGACGGCGGTGTCGACGTGCAGGCCGAGGATCCCGCCCCGATCCGCGGCGGGAAGGTCGTCGTCCAGGTCAAGCGCTACCGCAACACGGTGCCGCCAAGCGCCGTGCGTGACCTGTACGGCACCGTGCAGGACGCTGGCGCCAACAAGGGCGTGCTCGTCACCACCTCCAAGTTCGGGCCGGGCTCGCACACTTTCGCGAACGGAAAACCGCTGGAACTGATCGCGGGCACCGAACTGGTGGACCTCCTGCACCGCCACGGACTGAGCGGCAGGCTCGGCGGCGCCGCTCCGAGCGCCCCGCCGCAACGGCCGGCGCCGACGGAGACCGCCGGCTCATCGCGCGACGACAACGTGCTGGGCATGTCGTGGTCGGGAAGTGTCGCCTTGGACGTGTGCGCCCTGGTGTGCCAGGGATCCCGGGTGTTGAGCGACGACCATTTCGTGTTCTTCAACAACCCTCAGACCCCGGACGGAAGTGTGCGGTCGGTGACCGCCCTCGTCCCGGACAAGGCCGCCCTGCGCGTGGCATTCGACGCGCTGCCCGAGCAGGCGGACCGGCTCGTCCTTGCGGCGGCGATCGACCCCGTCATGAATCCTGAGGCAGACCTGTCGGGGTTCACCGACGCCTTTGTTCGGCTCCTGAGCTCCGATGGCGAGGAATTGGGCCGCCTCGAGGTATCCGACGGCCGCCGCGGTGAAACAGCCCTGGTCCTCGGCTCCTTCCGCCGCCGCGCCAGCGGCGACTGGGACTTCGTCATCGGAGGCAAGGGATACCCCGGCGGCCTGGAAGCCCTGGTGCAGGAGCACGGCATCGAGGTGTCGTAGCTGCCGGCTCCGTCTCCTGGTGGCGAGGCGCGTGGGGTACGCCGCGTACCTGCGCTGCTTCGGCGCGTGCAGTGGGGTTTCCCCCGCAGGAGCATCGCGACGCAAACCAGATGACTCGAGGCAGCGGCAACTGCGGAATGCCCTCCGTGAATGAGTCCTTGCCGCCCATAGGAAGGGCTGGGGCCTCGTGACTGCTGGTGACGCATCTTCGTCCCGGCCGACCGTTGCGTGCGCTCAGTGCGGAGAGCTGTACCAGCGGGCGGGTCGGGGCAATGGCGACTGGTTCCACTTCATGGTGGTCGCGATGCACCGTCGGCCGGACGGTCAGACCCAGGTCACCGGCCACTGGCGTGCCGGCGACTGGACAGACGGGATGTCGCTCGTGCTGCGCACGCGTGTTGGTCGCCGAGTGGCCATCACGGGAGCGAGGATGGAGCCACCGCTCAACAGTGCGTGCGAGGCTCGCGGACAACGGCGACTGGTCGTGCCCGAGCTCGACCTGCCGCAGTCGAGCGGTTGCATTCACGCCGCGAGGTGAGTCCCGAGGGTGGCCCGCATCCGCAAACCGAGGGGTCGAAGTTCCCGGAGTTCTGCCGCTACTGCGCGCCCGGCGTTGGCACCGCCGCACGCCGCGCATCGTTCCGACCAGCCGGTCAGCACCGCCTTGCGTCCAGGGACAGGCCTGGCGTGGGCGGCATCGAGCAGCGGACGTCGTCCCGGAGCATGTCGGCGAGCCGGCCGATGTCGGTGGCCACACTGGGGTCCGTGAAGCGACGTACCAGCTTGCGCGTCCCACCGATGTCCCTGCTCAGGTTCTTCCCCAGGCCCCGCCGCGTCGTGGCGGGGCCGAGTCGCAGGCCAGCACGCCGTACTCAGAATCAAAGTCTGAACACGGTGTATGGTTTCTTCTGTGATGCCTTGGCCGAGGCGGTGAGAGACGTCACCGGCCGGGCCAGGAACCAGTTCTTTTTGAAGGCAGGGCACATCCATGACGCTGATAACCACCCCGTTCGGGATGCGGGCCACCGCCGCTGAGGTACTCGATGGAGTCGATCTCAGCGGGCGCCGGATGATCGTGACCGGAGGGGCGTCCGGCCTCGGTGTCGAGACGGTGCGCGCGCTCGCCGGGGCGGGAGCGCAGGTCACGATCGCCACCCGGAACCCCGCTGACGCCGAGCCGCTGGTCAAGGAGCTGCCGGGCACGCGGGCCGTCGCACTCGATCTCGCCGACCTGGCCTCCGTCCGTGCCTTCTGCGACGGCTGGAGTGGGCCGCTCGACGGCCTCGTCGCCAACGCCGGCGTGATGATGCTCCCGACGCACAAGGTCAACGCACAGGGCTGGGAGATGCAGCTCGCCACCAACTACCTCGGCCACTTCGCCATGGCGGTCGGTCTGCACACCGCTCTGCAGGCGGCCGAGAAGCCGCGCGTGGTCGTGCTCAGCTCGGGCGCCCAGCTGCGGGCGGGGTTCGACTTCGACGACCCCCAGTTCGAGCGGCACCCCTACGACGCGTTCGCCGCCTACGCGCAGTCGAAGACCGCGGACGTGCTGCTCGCCGTCGGAATCAGCCGTCGGTGGGCCGAGCACGGAATCACCGCCAACGCCTGCGCGCCGGGGTGGATCCACACCAACCTGGCCCGCCACATGGACAAGGCGACGATGCAAGCCATCGGTGCCATGGACGCGGACGGCAACCTGCTCACCCCCGACTACTTCAAGACCCCGGCCCAGGGAGCCGCCACCACGGTGCTGCTGGCCGCCTCACCGCTCCTCGACGACGTGACAGGGCGGTACTTCGAGGACAATCAGGAATCACCGGTCGTCGATGGTGGTCCCGACGTGATGGCGGGTGTCGCGAAGTGGTCGGTGGACCCGGCCGCCGCGGACCGGCTGTGGGACTACGCCCTCCCTGTGGTGCGCTGACCCGGAGACCGCCGTGCACAATGGGGGGCCGACCCGACGCCCGCGCGATCCGTCGGCAGGTCCCCCATCGGCACGTGGCCGCTCCCACCTCGGGAAAGGTGGGGCGGCCGCTCCGGAGGATCACAGCCACCCCATCACGGACCTCCTTCGCCGAGCCGGGTCGATCCGAGGCACGACACACCCTGGAGGACGCCTGATGAGACCCGTGACCCGACGCCAGGCCGACAGCTACGCCGCGCGTTCGGCCGCGACCCGGACTCAGGTGACGTCCACCCTGGAGCGGCTTCTCGATTCCGGTACGGCCTTCTCCGACATCAGCGTCCAGAAGCTCCTGGAGGAGGCGGGCGTGTCGCGGGCCACGTTCTACGCGCACTTCCAGAGCAAGTCCGATGTTCTGGTGCGGCTCACCGACGGCCTGCGAGAGTCGCTGCTGGCACTGGCACGACAGTGGGACCCAGCCGCCGGCGAGGACGGGGCCGACCGCTTCGCCCGGTTCTTCGAGGACGTCATCAGGATCCACCGCGCCCATCATGGCGTGATCACCGCCGTCCGGGAGGCGGCGGCGTACGACTCCGCGGTGGGCGACTTCTACACCGCCAATCTCGAAGGCTTCGAGGAGACGACGCTGCGCACGGTGCTGTCCGAGCAGGCCGCCGGCGCGACGACGGCGGACCTCGACGCCGTCTCCGCGAGCCGGATCATCGTCTGGGGCGGCGCCCAGGCGATCGCGCACCACATCCAGGTCGACGACGGCAGTCGTGACGCGGCCTTCGCCCGCGAACTCGCTCGGATCTGGTGGTACGGCGCCTACCGCCGCCCCACGGAGGCCGGACAGGGCACGGGGCGCGAATGAATCTTACGAGCCGAAGTCTTCCGGCCTTCGTCGCCGACCGGGCCGACGCCTTCGACGCGGCTTTCCCCCACGACGCCCCGGCCCGCCAGGACGCGCCGCGCTGCATGCTGCCGGGGCGGGTTCACCGGGTGGGCTCTGCGTCCGGCGTTCGGCGTCCGGTGTTCGGGGTGCGGAGTGGTCATCCGGATCTGGACGGCACGCGGGAACCCCGGCGCCGAGCCGTGTGTCCAAGCCTTCCGTCCTGGCTCTGATTCGGGGCAGGCGGCTCGGTGCGTGGTCGGTTCTGCTCAGCTTGTGAGGGGGGTCCAGCCGTCACGTGCGTACCAGTAGCGCGGCAGGCCCTCGATGCTGCTGGTGCGGAATGCCAGGCCGTGGTCGTCGATGCGCTCGGTGCCGGTGTGGCCCTGTGAGGACCAGTCGAGTTCCAGGTACCAGCGGCAGTCGCAGTGGGCCGTTCGGGCATCGACCAGCAGTACTTCGGGGTCCTTTGAGGACACCCGGTAGGGCATGCGCAGCGCAGGGGTGCTCGTCGCGTGCTCACTGCCCGGGGACGGACGGGCGATCGGTCGGTCCATGTCCAGGTTCACGGTGAACGAGCGGGGGCTGATGTCGCTGCCGCAGCCCTGGCCTGTGGAGTAGACGGTGCCCTTCACCGGTGCGGCCCGCCCCACGACGCGGACCCGCAGGGCTTCCAGGACGACGGCTGCGTCGGTGCGCCCCTGCACCGAGATGCCCACGATTGTGTGGCCGCCGTGCACCGCTCCTTGCGTACGCGCCCATGGGGCGGCGTCTTGCGGGACCGGGGGCGGCGGCACCTGCTGGGGTGTCTTGTCGATGACGTAGTCGTGCAGGCAACCGAGTTCCCAGAGCTGGGAGTTCGCGGTCCAGGTGAGAGGCGGGGCGGCGGGGACGGCCGTGGCGGAGGAGTTCATGGACGGGCCCGGCGATGGGTTGCCCGCGGCGGGTGTCTTAGGCGAGGGCGTGCCGCGCGGTCGGCTGCGCGTGGGGGTGACGGGTGGGGACGGTGCCGTGTGGCCGTGTCCTGCGCCCGCGCTCTTCGTGGTCGTCGTATCGGACGCCTGGTTGTCACCGGTGGTCCAGGAGAGCCCGGACGGCAGGGCGGCCAGGGTGCCCAGGGTGGCGATCAGCGCGGTCACGACAGCTGCGGTGACCGCCGTGCGGCGCCTGCGCCGGGGCGGCCGCGAGGCGGGGCGCGGCGCAGGGTCGTGCTCGTGAGACGGGTCGGCAAGGCGCTCTGCGGTGGTCTGCCGGCGGTCGTGCGGGGGGCCCGACGCTTCTGCGGGCGCCGGGTCGGCGGCCGTCGTGGAGACGGAGTCGGCGGCCGCAGCGGTAGCGGGCTGGTCCGCCCCGGGCGCCGAGGGGCTTTCGCCGTCGGCCGGGCGGCTCACGGCGTCCTCCGTGACGGACTCGGTCGCCGTGCGGGACCGTTGCCGTGCCGCCACCGCCAGGACCCACCGCCGGTGCAGCTCGATCCGTTCGGCGGCACTGGCCTGACACATCGCGGCGAACCGTTCCACGGGTGCGAAGCCGAGCGGCACGGCGTCCCCCGCGCAGTACCGGTGCAGCGTCGAGGCGTTCATGTTCAGGCGGCGCGCGAGTGCCGCGTAACTGCGGTCGGTGCGGGCCTTCAGATGCCGCAGCAGCGCCGCGAATTCCTCCACCTCGTCCTGGGACGGCACCGCTTCCCCCTGTCTCGTGTCCCAGGACGGCATCCCAGGCACTCCCTATAAGGAGAGGTCAACAGGCCTGGGACGGTTCCACCGTTGCGGATGGGGCTCCGTGCGTTGTGCCCGGACCGCGCCGGCGCCGACGCTCGTGGTGTCGCCGGAGCCGCCCCTGCACCAGGTGGGTCGAGGGAGCTGCCCCGCGAACAGCGACGCACGTCCGAACCCATCGAATCGGGGAAGCACACTGATGAAGAGCAACACGACCACCCGCAAGCACGTCCGCCGCACCGCTTTGATCGCAGGTGTCGTCGCCGCCGTGGCCCTCCCGCTGGGGCTCACGTCGTCGGCACAGGCGTCCGCCCCTGCCCCCGCCAAGGTGTCCGCCGTCGCACCGCGGTCGGTCAGCGGCACCCCCGGCCAGGCGATGACCCGGGTCGCGGACTTCTACGGCGCGTACATCGACGCGAAGGGCGACTACGAGGACCCGGACGGCACCCTGGCCACGGTTCTTCGCAATCACTACCTGACGCCCGACTTCGCCCGGCGCCTGGCGGCCTGGGAGGAGGAGAACGGGGTGGACGGCGTCCTGCGCGCCCAGAACGTCCCGGCGCGCTGGACCGTGACCGACAACGGCGCTGTGGGCAACGGCCACGAGGTCATCGTCACGCTGACCTTCGGCAGCGGGGGAACGACGCAGAAGATCAAGCTCTTCGTGCTGCTGGAGCGGTACGACCACATCGTCGGCATCAGCACCGCGAGCAGCGGCTGACGGCACAACCGTGCCGCCGGGTGCCTCCCGGCCCGGGCCTGGGCCCCAGGACGGGAGGACGGATGCCCTACCGGGACCGGGTACCGTCCCGCTCTCGATCTTCGGGGGCGCCTGCCCCCGGGCGGCCGCCCTGCCCACACAGGCTCCACCGACTGCTCGGGCGCGTCGTGACGCGATCGGCGTACGGCGTCGGTGCGACACGGTGAACGGTGGCGCGGCCGGCAGACACCCTCTGTCGGGACGATGAGCAGGAGGACCACGAGGGGCCCGACCGCAGCGCGGTGGGGCCCCTCACCAGTGCCGTCTTCCGCGTCCGTCGTCGCCACGCCGCTGCGGGACCGGCCCTGGCTCGCTCGCCTGATCCGGCGTGCTTCCTGGCGCCACTGTTCGGCGGCCGGCTTTCCGGCCGTTGTGCGGCTGTAGGGGAACGCCCGGGCCGGGTTCATGCCGTTCCCGCAGTTCGGCGAGGGTATCCGCCTCCATGGCACCACGAACGCCCGGCGAGCCGGTCAGCGCGTGCAGATCTGCCGCAAACAACCCGGGAGTACGCGGCCCACACGGCGCGCGTCGCTGCCCCGCACTGCCCTCGCCGCCGTCGGCCTCCCCCGTGAAGAGGAGAAGCCGGTGGGGTGTTGCGTCAGGCGGTGTCCGTGATGCCGTTCTGGAGCCGGTCCGCAGGCACGACGCCCGGCCGGCCCGCGGTTTTCCGCGCCTTTCGGTGACGCCCCGCTCGATCGGGTTCGTCCCGCCGACAACGACCGCGCTCTGGCTGTCCCAGCCGTGCGCCCCCCGCGGCCGGCTGTCTGCCGCAGCCCGCGCCGTGATGACGGGGCGGTACGACGCCGCCGCGCGACCGCGCGGAGTCTGAACGCTCTTTTCGCCCACGTCAAGTCCCGTGTTGTCGGAACGTGACCCCGGCACTGTGGCCGGGCCTAATGGAGATACGGGCCTCGCCGGACAGGAAATACGAGGCAGGCCCCGGCAGCAGGAATCAACGACCAAATTTCCCGTTGTCGGTCCGGATATTTCTCCGGCAATCCCATTGAATTCTCTTTTCTGAGGAGTTCCGTCATGTTTCACAGCACTCAGAGTTCTGGTCAGGTTCGTTCCCCGCGGCGTGGGCTTCGAGCGGTGGTGCTCTTCGCTTCGGCTGGTTTGATCTCCGGAGCCATCGCACTGCCGGCCTCGGCGGCGACGGTGGAGGTGAGCAGGAGCACCACCGCCGCGGCAGCTGTGGTGACCGACGGCGGAAAGGGCGGCGAGGGCGGCGCGGGGGGCAGCAGCGTGTTCGGTCCCGGCGGGTCCGGTGGCTCCGGTGGTTCCGGCGGGGGCAGCGTCTTCGGCAACGGTGGGGCGGGTGGGACCGGTGGTGCCGGTGGGGGCAGCGTCTTCGGCCCCGGCGGGGGCGGCGGTGGCGGGGGTGGCGGCGGCGAAAGCGTCTTCGGGAACGGAGGCAGGGGCGGCAACGGTGGTTCCGGCGGGGGCAGCATCTTCGGCAACGCCGGTAACGGCGGCGGCGCGGGCTCCGGTGGGGGCAGCGTCTTCGGCGCGGGAGGTGGCGGCGGCAACGGAGGCTCCGGCGGGAACAGTGTCTTCGGCGACGGCGGGAACGGCGGAAAGGCCGGCGGCGGTGGCGGCAGCGTCTTCGGCCCCGGTGGCTCCGGCGGTGTCGGTGGCGCCGGCGGGATCAGCATCTTCTGAGCACCCCTTGCGATCCCCTGGCGACCCGTTGCGGACGGCCCGCACCCTCCGTGAGGTGCGGGCCCCGCACCCTCAGTCCCGTCCCGGCCTGGCCCCTGGGGCCGGGACGGGACCCGAAGTCCCTCTCCGACGGATGTGGAGAAGCCGATGCAGTCACATCGTGTATGGAAGCGTCCTTTGGCCCTGGTGGTGATGGCGGCCGCGGTCGCCGGTGGCGGTGCCTGCTCGTTCCAGGGCTCGTCCTCAGAAGCATCGCCCGCACAGACCCGCCACGACGGCAGCCCAGGCGGGGACGGTGCTCGCGGAAGCGACTCCGTCACCGGTCTTCTGGCGGGCTGCGCCCGCGGCGGGGAAGGCGGCCAGGGCGGCCGGCCCGGCGAGCCGGGGCAACCGGGCCGGCCGGGCGAGCCGGGTGGGGCCGCGTGTCTGCGGCTCGCTGACCTGCCGTCCGAACCCGCAGAGAGGCTGTCGGCGGTGGACAAGGCGCGGATCGTCCTGACCGTGACGTCCGGCCGTGCCACCCGCGCCGAGGTCGCCGAGAAGTACAAGGTGCCCGAGAAGACGTTCGACATATGGAAGGAACAGGTTCTGGACGGAGACTGGCTCGGGTTGTCCGGCCAGGGTTTCCCCTTCTCGACCTGATGTCCCCGGCGTGCGGGCGACCGTGAGCCCCGAACCCGCCGATATGCCCCGGCCCGGTGCGGCCGGGGCATTCGGATGCGACGCCGTCGAACGAGTCATCAACCGGCTCAAGCAATGTTCGGCAACGTTGCGGTCCTTCAATTGAACGGCATCGAAGACTGGGGGGCGCGTGGTCGGGTGCCTGCCGATCCCCGTTGCCGCCGGTTGGCCCGACATCAAGTCGGTGCGGGTCGCCGCGGTGGAGCGGACCGGGCCGGTCGCCTGTCCGGCTGCGACGGGCAGCGGCTCCCGTACCTACGCCGGGTGGGGGACCGCTGTCGTGTCCGGGGTCAGGGCAGGCGGGCAAGGGACCTTGGCGGCGGCCTGCTCAGGTGAGGTGTGCGTCTGCTGCTTTTCTCGCCACGTAGACGGTGTTGGCCGCTGTGCCTGATTGGAGCGGGTTGTCGAATTCGACGACGTGGGCTTCCGATTCCGCGAAGACTTGTGTGAGTACGGCGGTGAAGTTCTCGTCCGGCGCGTCGTTGGACCACAGGGCGAAGATGCCGCCCGGGTGGAGGTGTTCGGCGAGTGCGCGTAGTCCTGCGGGTTGGTAGAGCGCGGCGTGGCGTGGGTGGAGAACATGGCGTGGTGAGTGGTCGATGTCGAGCAGGATGGCCTGGAAGAGACGGTCCGGTGTCCGGGGGTCCAGTCCGTGCGGGTCGCCGGCCATCGCGAAGAAGTCACCCTGGACGAGCCGGCAGCGGGGGTCCGACGCCAATCGGGCGCCGAGCGGCACCATGCCGCGTTGATGCCATTCGATGACCTCGGCAAGCGCCTCGACCACGACGAGCGAGCGCACCCGTGGGTCGTCCAGTGCCGCCTTTGCCGTGTACCCGAGGCCGAGCCCGCCCACTGCGACGTCCAGTTCGGTACCCGGTGCTTCGGCCAGGCCGAGTCGGGTGAGGGCGATCTCGCCTGCGGTGAAGAGGCTGGACATCAGGAACTCGTCACCGAGCTTCACCTCGTACACGTCGTTGCCGGTCTCCGGGTCTCGCCGACGGCGCAGACTGATCTCGCCCATGGGCGTCGGGCGCCAGTCGATCTCCTCGAAACGCGCGCTCATCGGTTGACCTTCCTCATCACCGGTGCCGGCGAGCTGCGTGGCCGGGCCATCGCAGGTCGTGGTGACGATCCGTGTGACGCATCGAACGGGGGCACCGCCCGCAGCTTATGCCGCCCGGTGAATCCGCAGCCATGGTGAAGGCCTTCGGGATGGCGGCGTGTCGCTGCACCATGTGGTCGGGGGGCCGCTTTCGCAAACCCGCGAGGAGAGGCACCCGGTGCCCGCCCATTGACGCGAGTCCGTCTGGCCCCCGGCACCGGACACCAACACGGCATACCCCACCTCCCCGCAGCCGGCGGTGGGAACGTCGCCACTGCCGACAGCGTGGGCACTTGGAAGGTTCGGCCCTTGAGAACGCCATTTCCGTGGGCTCGAGCGGTGCCGCACGACTTCCAGTAGGACTGACTCGGCGCCTCGGGACATGGCCAATGCCGAGCCGTGATGCGTGGTGGAGGGGTTCCGATCGTGCAGCAGACCTGAGTGACGGTTGAATGAGGTGTGCCCAAGAGCGACGACTACGCGAGAACGAGCGCCAGACTGACCATGTGGGGGTGCCTTGCCGGGATGGTCGCGGCTCTCGCCATTCCAGCGTTGATCTTCGTGGGCGTCCTGCTGTGGGGGATGCCGACCCCGTAGAATTCCGTGGCTGTCAGACCCCGGGTCGGCGTGGCCGGGACGGTCGCGCGTGGAGCGGGGCAGGCGCTATTCCACTTCCCCGCCCACAAGTACCAACTCCACGAGTGCCGGCAAGTAGGGCATCAGAAGGACGATCGCGGCACCGGCAACGAGCGCAAGTATCAGCAGGATCACGCCTGCAGATCCACGAACGCCAAGGGGTACGTTCGCAGTTGGGTCTTCGTCAGTCACAAGCCCTCGCCGAAGGTTCCTGGCCGGTGTCCCCTCGATCCTGCCTTGGCGCGCGGGCCTCCGCCAGAACATGCGGGAGGTCAAGGAGAATCGCGGTTGCGCAGGGGGACACGCCGCCCACTACGTCCGAGGTGGGGAATCCACAGGTCAGGCCGCTGATCGTCCCGCCTCGCTCCTGAAGCGGCGGTACCAGAACCCGTTTGCGACCGCGCGTCCTCGAGCGGTCGGTACGGCGTCGGCGCTCTCTGCACCCGACGACTCACAGCACGCCGTCATACGGATGAGCAACGACGAAGATCACGTATGCTACCGCGGCTCCGCTTCCGGTCAGGGAAAGCGCAATGCCGGCTGTAGCCCGAGACCTACTCGCCTGTGTACGTACTGCTGCCCGGAATTCGATGACGCCTCGTACCAGACCGGCCATCCCACCCCGCTCGAGCGCGGCCGCGGGATCTCCGCCCGGCTCGGAGCCGGTTCCGGCGGGGCGCGTTCCGTGGACGTCCACACGGCCCGGCGGGTGCTGCGTCACCTGCAACACGTGGACGAGAGCATCCAGGGGCTTGCCCGGACCTTGGAACTGCCCGTCCGTGACGCCCCGTAGAGCGGGCACCGCCAGGTCCTCGCCCAGCGGTGCGAACGGCTGCCGGCGCCGTGGCCCCTCGCGGGCTCGAGGGCCGTGAGATATTCCGCTTCCCGCGGTCACCGTTCGCGGCAGGTCGACGTACCGGGCCCGAGCCTGGCAAGGTCAGCACCGGCATTCACGGCGCAGGGGAGCGGAAGTGGCAGGGACGAGCGGCCGCACGGCGAGTGGGAAGCGGGGTCCGCAGGCCGTTCGTTCGGACACCGCGGACCATGCGCGTGTCCGGGACGACGGGCGCCGCGGCGGGTTCTGGGACCGGATCACCGCGGTGTACCCGGCCCGACAGGGCCGGGAGGCGGCGCGGTCCGGTCGGCCCGCCGGTACACCGTGATGGCAGCCCGCTGCTCGAGGCACTCGGCCTCCCGCCTTCGACTGCCGCTCGCCAACCCCTGGGTGGTGGACGCGGCGCTGATGCTGCTCGTTCAGGCGGCCGAGACGATCCCGTTCGTCGTGCCGCGTGCGCCGTCACTGCCGCCCGCCACCTGGGCGTCGTACGGTCTCACGACGCTGGGGGTGCTGCCGCTGCTGTGGCGGCGCAGGGCGCCGGTGACCGTCCTCGCCGCGGTCCTCGCCGCTCAGGTGCTCTACCGGTTCACGCTCGACGGGCCGGGGCAGCCCCTGCCGTACAACGCGTTGGTGGCGCTCTACACGGTCGCCGAGCTGACCCCGGCAAGGTGGCGGATCCCCGTGGGGGCGGGAACGCTGGTGCTGATCTTTCCGTCGGTGGCGCTGAACTCCGGTGAGGCCAGGGAGCTGCTGTTCTCGCTGTTCCTCTTCGGCGCGGCGTACGGATTCGGCCGTCTCACGCACACCCGGAAGGCCTACACGGCGGCCCTGGAGGACCGGGCGACCCAGCTGGAACGGGCGAACCGCATCGAGGCGGAGCAGGCGGCGGCGGCCGAACGGGCCCGGATCGCACGGGAGATGCACGACATCCTCTCGCACGCGGTGAGCCTGATGGTCGTGCAGGCCGAGGCCGGCCCCGTCGCGGTCCGCACGGCGCCGGAGCGGGCCGAGGCGGCCTTCGAGGCCATCTCCGAGACGGGACGGGACGCGATGACGCAGCTGCGCCGGATGCTGGGGGTGCTCAGGCAGGACACGGGAGCGCCGGAGCCCGCGTCCCGCAGACCCCTGCCCGCTCTCGCCGATCTTCCGCTGCTCGTGGAGCAGGTGGCCTCGGGCGGCCTCGCCGTCGAGTACGTGACCGTCGGCCTTCCGCGATCGCTGCCGCCCGCCACCGAGGCGACCGTCTACCGGATCGTGCAGGAGTCGCTGACCAACGTGGTCAGACACGCGTCGGCCGAATCCGCGACCGTGCGCGTGGAGTTGGGTGCCGAGACCGTGGAGGTCACGGTCACCGACAACGGCAGGGGAGCCCCGGTCGGCTCCGGGGGCCGGCCGGACAGGAGCACCGGGCACGGCCTGATCGGGCTGCGCGAGCGCGCCGCGGCGCTCGGCGGGACCGCCGAGACGGGCCCGGGCCCGGACGGCACAGGGTTCCGGGTGAGAGTGCGGTTTCCGCTGGCCGACGTCTTCACGGAGGTGGACGGGTGACCATTCGAGTGGTGGTGGCCGACGACCAGGAGCTGGTACGCAGCGGCTTCGCCATGATCCTCGACGCCCAGCCCGGCATCGAGGTGGTCGCGGAGGCGGCGGACGGCGCCGAGGCCGTGGAGGCCGTGCGACTCCAGGGCGCGGACGTGGCGCTCCTCGACATCAGGATGCCGGGCACGGACGGCATCGAGGCGTGCCGCGCCATCAGCACGGCGACCGACTGCCGGACGATCATGCTCACCACCTTCGACTCCGACGAGTACGTGTACGAGGCGCTGCACGCTGGGGCGAGCGGCTTCCTTCTCAAGGACGTCAGGCGCGACGACCTGGTCCACGCGGTGCGCGTGGTCGCCGAGGGCGATTCCCTGCTCGCCCCCACGGTGGCGCGCAAGCTGGTCGAGGAGTTCAGGAGCCGGCCCCGGCCGGCGTGGGCACCTTCCTCGGCCGCGCTCGACACGTTGACCACCCGTGAGCGCGAGACCCTGCTGCATCTGGCCCGGGGACTGTCCAACGCCGAGATCGCGGCCGCGCTGACGGTCAGCGAGCACACCGTGAAGACCCATGTCGGCAACGTGCTGGCCAAGCTGGGGCTCAGGGACCGCATCCAGGCCGTCATCTGCGCCTACGAGACCGGGCTCGTGACCGCGGGGGCACCGGCCGCCGCGGGGCTCCCGCAGACGATCCCTCGGCCGGGGGAGAAGGGGTCGCCGGATCCCCCGCGGGGGTGAGTCGAGGCCCGCAAGAAGACCGCTCGCCCGGGCGATCCCCTCGGGGGCTGTGATCAACAGGATGGCAGGCAACGGCGGCACGCGCCGTTTCCCGTCGTCAGGAGATCACCCGATGAACGCCCGCACCCGTACCGCCCTGGCCGTCCTCCTCGCCCTGAGTGCCGCGGCCTTCCCCGTGACACAGGCGGCGGTGGCATCAACCGCGCCGCCGTCGCCGTCCAGGTGTACCTCGGCCGCGGACCCGGGCGGGCTCGACACAGCGGCGTTGTGCGCGGCGCTCGGTTCCCTGCCCGACTCCGACACCACTGCCGCACTCGTACGCGTCGGTGGAACGGACGGCACCTGGCGCGGCAGCGCGGGCGTGCACGACCTGGACACCGGACGCCCGGCCGATCCCCGAGGCCGGTTCCGGGCCGGCTCGGTGACGAAGGTCTTCACGGCAGCGGTGGTTCTGCAGCTCGCCGCCGAGCGAAAGGTGGACCTCGGCGCGCCCGCACGCCGCTACCTGCCGGCTCTGGTCCCCGCGGCGTACGGGGACGTCACGGTGCGGCAGTTGCTCGACCACACGAGCGGCATCCCGGGGGCCGACATGCCGGGCGGCACCGTCGAGGAGGCCTACGCCCACCGATTCGATCTGCACCCGCCCGAGAGCATGGTCGAGAACGCGACCGCGAAGGCACCCGAGTTCGCGCCCGGCACGAAGCAGCACTACCTCAACATCAACTACACCGTGCTCGGTCTGCTCATCGAGAAGGTCACCGGACGCCCCTACGCCGAGGAGGTCGGCCGCCGCGTCCTGCGGCCGCTGCGGCTTCGGGACACCTCTTACCCCGGCACCGATCCGCGCATCGAGGGGCCCCACAACCACGGCTACCAGCGCTTCGCGCATGCCGACGGTACGACCGAGCTCCGCGACGTGACGATATGGGGCCAGACGGAGAGCTGGGCGGCGGGCGACATCATCTCCACCACCGCCGACCTGGAGCGGTTCCTGCGGGCGCTGTTCACCGGCCGCGTGGTGCCCCGGCCGCAACTGGAGGAGATGTTCACCCTGCCGGCGGCGTCGGTGCGCGAGTACGGTTCCGGCGCCCCCGCCTCCTACAGTGCTGGGCTGTCAGTGATCACACTCGGCGGCCGCGAGGTCTGGGGCAAGACGGGCAGCCGGTACGGCTACACCAGCGCCATCGCCGCCACCCGCGACCTGTCGCGCACGATGGTGCTCGACGTCGGAGCAACGGACGCGAAGGGCGAGGACATGAACTCCACGGAACTGGCCCTGATCGTGGCGGCGTTCGGCGCTCCGTCCGCTTGAGCGCGCCGGTGCCCTGACCCGTCACCCGGTGCCTGTGGCCTGCCCCTCCAGGGGCAGGCCACAGGCACCGGGGTCCTCCAGCCGTGGACTCCGGGCAGACCACACAAGGGAGTCGTCCGCCCGCGACGGCTCAAGCGAGCACGGGCTGCAGGAAGGTGAGGACGCCCGCGTCGGCGTCGAGCGCGGCCGGGGTGCCGATGGGGAACGTCTGCTGCGGTACGCCGTGGCCGATGTCGGCGCCGACCAGGACCGGGATGCCGAGGTCGCCGAGGCGGTCGTGGAGCAGCTCCTCGACGCGCTCGCGTGTGCCGCAGCCCGTGAAGGTGCCGCAGACGATGCCGGCGGCGCCGTCGAAGTACCCGCTGCGCCGCAGCTGGGTGAGGAACCGGTCGAGCCGGAACGTCTCCTCGTCCACGTCCTCCAGCAGGACGATGCCGCCGCGCGCGGGCAGTGAGGTGTCGGTGCCCAGGGAGCAGGCGAGCAGGGTGACCGTGCCCCCGAGTGTGACGCCCTCGGCGGTGCCGCCTACCAGGGCGCGGGAGTCGGGGAAGCGCAGTTCCTTGACGGATGCCGGGTCGGTGAGCAGCGTGGCGAGCCCGTCGAAGTCGGCCCGGCCCGGATGGAAGCCGCGGATGGCGGGCATCGGCCCGAACAGTCCTGTCCAGCCCAGCTTCACCGCCACCGCCTCCAGCAGCGCCGTCACGTCGGAGAAGCCGATGACGGTACGTGGGGTGGGCGTGCCGACGGCGTCCCAGTCGACCAGCTCCAGGGTGCGCTGGGCGCCGTAGCCGCCGGCCGCGCAGAAGACCGCCGTGAACGCCGGGTCGGTGAGTGCCGCGGTGAGGTCGCGGGCGCGCAGCGCGTCGTCACCGGCGAGGTACTCGCCGTCCGCCTGGGCGGAGGCGAACACCTCCGGCTGGAGGCCGAGTCCGCGCAGGGACTCGAGGCCGACCTTCAGGTTCTCCTGGTTGGGCGGCCCGCTGGCGGCGATGACGGCGACGCGGTCACCGGGCTTGGGCGCTGCGGGGCGGATGAGCCCCCCGACGGGCAGGGTGGGCATGCGGCTCCTTGGAAGAAGGGTGGGTGTGCGGAAGTGGCCGGCGGCCGGTGCCCGCGAGGGACGCTGCGCCGGACGCCGGTGCGGCGTTCAGTGGGTGTCGAGGAACGCGGCGATCAGCGCGGCCCTTTCCAGCAGGGAGGACAGCGAGGCGTGTTCGTCCTCGCCGTGGGCGCCGGCGCCCGCGGGGCCCAGGCCGTCGACCGTCGGGATGCCGAGCGCGCCGGTGAGGTTGGTGTCGCCGGCACCGCCGGAGGAGCCGATGGGCAGTTCCATGCCCAGTGTGGCGGCGAGCGCGATCAGTTCGGCCGCGAGGGGGTTTGCGGGGTCCATCGCCCAGGCCGGGCGGTGGGAGAGCAGCTCGGCGGACAGGGCGGCCCGCTCCCGCACCGCGGTCGGTTCCAGCAGGGCCCGGAGCAGCGCCTGTTCGGTCTCGGGCGTCGTGTAGCGCAGGCCGATCTCGGCCTCGGCGTGGTCGGCGACCACGTTGGCGCGGGTGCCGCCCGTGATCGTGCCGACGTTCAGTGCGGCGTCCGGGAGGGAGGTGGCCGTCGCCCGCAACCCGGTGAGCTGGTCGACGAGTTCGTCGATCGCCGAGACGCCGAGGGCGGCGTCGAGGCCCGCGTGGGCGCTGACCCCGCGCACGCTCAGCCGCACCCGGGCGACGCCACGCCGGCCGATCTTCAACGCTCTGCCTGGCAGTGGCGGTTCCAGACCGAGGACGGCGTGGGCGCCTTCGGCGTGCCGGGCCACGAGGCGGCTGCCGTCGGGACTGCCGATCTCCTCGTCGTTGACCACGACCAGGCGTACCGGACGCCTGGGCGAGGCGCCCGTGCGGGACAGCAGGTCCATGGCCAGCTCGACGGCCACCAGGGAGCCCTTCATGTCGAAGACTCCGGGACCGGTGACCGTGTCGCCGTCCTCGGCGAGGGCGAACGGGCGCCGGGAGATCGTCCCGGCCGGGAAGACGGTGTCGCTGTGGGCCACGAGCAGCGTGTGCCCCGCCTGCGGGCCGTCCCCCTCGTCGTCCTTCGCCTCGCGGCCGTTCCAGTACGCCACCAGGTGGGCGCCGTCCGGTCCCGGCGGCTGCCGGACGCTGTCGGCGGTGGCGGCGAGACCCGCGGCGAGCCGCTCGCCGAACACGGCGGCACGTCCGGCGTCGCCGGACGGTGTCTCCAACGCGACCAGGGTCTGCCAGCGTTCCAGGACCGGGTCGGCCATCGTGCGGGCCAGGGCGAGGAGTTCGTGCGGGTCAGCCATAGCAGTTCTCCACGGCAGAGGTGACCACCCGGGTCAGGGCGCGGAAGCAGCGGATCGCCTCGTACATCGTCGGCAGGGTGAACCGCACGGTCAGCGGGTCGGTCTGGACGACGCCCGGTATGTAGCTCGCGGCCGGCGCCAGGTGGGCGGCGTCGAAGGACACCTCGTAGGTGTAGCCCGCGGCGGGCGGGGCCGCCGGCCGGATGCCGGCGGGCAGGGACGCGAGGCCTTCCCGGGCGGCCTCGGTGATCCGGGGGCCGCTCACCTCGGGCGGCAGGCAGATCGCGGAGTAACGGTCCACACAGGTCTTCACCACGGCGTGGGCGGCGTGCGGTGCCCAGCCACGGGCGTCCTCGCAGCACAGGTCGTCGCCGGTGACCAGGACCACCGGGACGCCGTACTCGTCGGCGAGCAGCGCGTTCATGCGGCCCTCCGAGGCGGGCTCGCCGTTGATCCGCACGGCGGTGATGGTGTTGGGCAGGTAGGTGTGCGCGAGGACGCCCGGCTGGCCGGCACCGGTGTGGTAGCCGACGAAGGCCACCGCGTCCGGGGAGCGGTCGATGCCCTCCATCATGCCGAGCGGCTTGTGCGTGCCGATCAGCAGCGTGGCGCGTTTGTCGAGCCGGTCGAGGAGCAGGTTGCGCTGGTCGGCGTGGGCCTCGTTGACGAGGATCTCGGTGGCGCCGGCGGCGGCGAAACCGGCGACTGCGGCGTTGACGTCCGCGGTGAGGAACCGCCGGTTGTACTCCCAGCGGGCGTGACCGGGCTCGCAGTCGTCGGGGAAGGTGACGCCGGTGACGCCCTCCATGTCGGCGGAGATCAGGACCTTCATGCTGCCTTCTCCTCAGAGGTGGTGTGACGGGCGCGGGGACGGATGGTCCAGGTGCGCATGGTGTGCCGGCCCAGTTGGTCGAGGTCCACGTCGAGGCCGATGCCGGGCCGGGACCGGGGCACGGGGACCATGCCGTCCACGGCGCGGATCGCCGGCGTCACGATGTCCCGCCGGTAGTACTTGTCCGAGCCGGAGACGTCCGAGGGCAGGGTGAAGCCGGGCAGACCGGCGAGCGCCAGGTTGGCGGCCCTGCCGATGCCGAACTCGTGCATCCCGCCGCACCACACCGGCACCCCGGCGTCCAGGCACAGGTCGTGCACGGTCTTCGACGGGCCGATCCCGCCGAGCCGGGACACCTTGATGTTGACGACGTCGGCCGCGCCCAGGTGGAGCGCGGTGCGCAGCACGTCCGGGGTGGTGATGGACTCGTCCAGGCAGACCGGGGTGTCCAGGCGGGCGGCGAGCCGGGCGTGGGAGAGCAGGTCCGTCGCTGCGTACGGCTGCTCGATCATGAGCAGCCCGCGGCCGTCCAGCTCCGCCAGTACCGCCTCCTGCTCGGGCCGGTACGCGGTGTTGGCGTCGACCTGGAGGGCGACGCCGGGGAAGGCGTCCTGGACGGCGCGGACCGGCTCGAGGTCCCAGCCGGGGCGGATCTTCAGCTTGACGCGGCGGTAGCCGTCGGCCACGTGCCGGGATACCTGGGCGAGCAGCGCGTCGATCGTCGGCTCGATGCCGAGGCTGACCCCGGCGGGCACGCTGCGGGCGCCGGCGCCGAGCAGGTCCGCCAGCGGTTCTCCCCGCCGCTGGCCGTACAGGTCCCAGCAGGCCATGTCGAGGCCGGCTCGGGCGAAGTGGTTGCCGCTCACCCTGGCGGTGAGCCGGGCGGCGTCGTCGGGGTGGTCCCAGGGGCTGCCGAGCAGCATCGGGGCGAAGTACTCGCCCAGCACCTGCCAGCAGCTCCACGTGGACTCGCCGCAGTAGTACGGGTCGCTCGGAGAAGCGCACTCGCCCCAGCCGACGCTGCCGTCCTCGGCGGTCGCGCGGACCACGATGTGCTCCAGGTACGACTTGCGGTGCGAACTGGTCTCGAAGGAATGGACGAGATCGAGTCGGACCAGCGCCAGCTCGATCTCGGCAAGGGTGACGGTCATGTGTGCGGTCGTCCTACCGTGCGGGGCCCCGGTCAGGGGCGAGGGTCCGTGCCGTGTGCGGCGGCACGGGGGATGAAGCGATAAGCGGCGAGCCCGCCCGGCAGGCGTACGCAGGACACGAGCGTGCGGTCGGCGAGCAGCCGGGCGAACGCGTCGGTCAGGCGGCCGCGCAGCCGGGCGGCGTGCTCCGGCCCGGCTTCGGCGCGCAACCGGTGCCAGTCGTCGGGCAGCACCACGATCCGGTCGTCGCCGTCGTCGTACACCCGGCCGACGCTCCACCCGTCCGGGGGCGGCGGGGGAGCGGGCGCTTCCGGCCGTGCCGGGGTGTCCAGCCGCCAGGAGACGATGAAGCGGTCGGTGGACTCGCCGGTGGCGGCGCCGAAGCCCGAGGTGCCGTACATCGCGGGCTTGAAGGCGTCCACCATCGCGCCGAGCACGTCCAGGTTGAAGTGGGCGTTGCGGGTCTGCATCGGGTCGTACGCCCAGCGGATCAGCGTCGTCCCCTCGGCCAGGCAGCGGTCGCGCTGGCCGAGCTTGAGCAGGCGCCCGATGCCCAGGCCCTGGCGTTCCTGCGCCACCACGGCCAGCTGCGAGTACTGGTACAGGCGCGGGGCCTGCCCGTCGGCGCTCTGCTCCCGGGCGAGGAAGCTGTAGGTGAAGCCCACCAGCGCGTCCCCGAGGTAGGCGCCGACCACCAGGCCGCTGTTGTCCTGGAGGGCGGTCAGCAGGCGCGGGTTGAGACTGCCGTCGTCGCGGCGCAGCCCCATGACCTGCTCGTACAGTGCGACGCAGTCCGCCATTTCCAGCGGGCCGTCCACATCGCGCACGACCAGCGGCGGACCTTGCCGGGAGCGGGCGGCGGACCTCGGTGTCGCGGTCGAGTTCACGACGCGCCCGCGAGATGGCACGCGGCCTGACCGCCGGTCGGAGCCTGCGCGGGCAGGATCGGCAGCGTCCGCCGGTCGCAGCCGGCCTCCGCGCGACCCGGCGTGTCGAGGCCGGCCCACACCGGGCAGCGCGGGTGGAACCGGCAGCCCCCGGGTACGGCGGTCGGGTCCGGTGGCTCGCCCTGGAGGAGCTGGGGCCGCTCACCGCGCGCGCCCTCCGCCGACACCACCGACAGCAGCGCCTTGGTGTACGGGTGCTTCGGCGCGAGCAGGACCTCCTCCACGGTGCCCACCTCGACGATGCGGCCGAGGTACATCACGGCCACCCGGTCGGCGATGTTCCAGGCCAGGCCCAGGTCGTGACTGACCACCAGGGAGGAGAGGCCGAGGTCGCGGCGCAGGTCGAGGACGAGCTTGAGGATCTCGCCGCGTACGGAGGCGTCCAGCGAGGCCACCGGTTCGTCGGCGACGATCACCGAGGGTTCCAGCGCCAGGGCGCCCGCGATCACCACGCGCTGCTGCTGACCGCCGGACATCTCGTGCGGGAAGCGCGAGAGGAACTGCTCCGGAGGGCGCAGACCGGCCTTCGACAGGGCGGAGTGCACGCGCTGTTCGAGGCCCTCCTTCATCCGGTGCAGCCGGGGCCCTTCGGCGACCGCGTCGAACACGTTCTGGCGCGGGTTCAGGGCGCCGCCGGGGTCCTGGAGGACGAACTGGACCTCGCGGCGGTGCGCCTTGAGCGCGGCGCTGGTGTAGCGCAGCGGCACGCCGTCGTACAGCACCTCGCCGGACGTGGGCCTGACGAGTCCGGTCAGGGCCCGTGCCAGGGTGGACTTGCCGCAGCCTGACTCGCCGATCAGGGCGAGGATCTCGCCGCGTCCCAGCTGGAGGTCGACGCCGTCCACCGCCCGGGCGGGGCCGCGGCCGGCTCGTGGTGGATAGGTGATGTGCAGATCACGGACCTCCAGCGCGGGCGCCGTGTCCGCGGTGGGTCCGGTGACCGTGCCGATGGGGGTGGCTGTCATGAGCGGGCTCCTTCCGCGGACGGTCCGGTCGCGTCCGAGGCCGTGGCGACGTTCGGGAATCCGGGCAGCACCCGCAGGCACGCCGACTGCCGTCCGGGGCCGGCCGGCCACAGGGCGACGGGGGCGCCGTCGCAGACCTCGTGCACGTCGGGGCAGCGGGCGGCGAAGGGGCAGCCCGAGCCGAGCGCGGCCGGGTCGGGCGGGTCCCCGGGCAGCCCGGACGGTGCCATGCGCGAGGCGGGGTCCCCGATGGTCGGGAAGGCGCGGGACAGCGCCCGGGTGTAGGGGTGCCTCGGGTCGTCCAGGAGCAGGCGTGAGGGTCCGGACTCGACCAGCTCACCGGCGTACATCACCGCCAGCCGGTCGCACATCTGCCCGAGGACGGACAGGTCGTGGCTGATCATGATGACGCCGATGCCCTCCTCGCGGACCAGGTCCGTCAGCAGGTCCAGGATCTGGGCCTGCACCATCACGTCCAGCGCCGTCGTCGGCTCGTCCGCGATGATCAGGTTCGGGCGGCAGGCGAGCGCCATGGCGATCATGACGCGCTGGCGCTGCCCGCCGGAGAACTCGTGCGGGTAGCTGCGCATCCGCCGCGCCGGGACGCCCACCGACTCCAGCAGCTCGGCCGCGCGGGCGCGGGCCTGCTTCTCGGTGATCCGGCCACCCTCCTCGCCGGCCCGCCGGCCGTGCAGCAGGATCGGCTCGATCACCTGGTCGCCGATGGTGTGCACCGGGTTGAGGGCGGTCATCGCGCCCTGGAAGACCACGGAGGCCTCCGCCCAGCGCACCGCGCGCATCCGGCTCCACTTGGCGGTGAGCAGGTCCTCGCCCTGGTACAGCACCTGGCCGGTGACCTCGGCGGCGGCCGGCAGCAGCCGCAGCAGGCTCATCGCCAGGGTGGACTTGCCCGAGCCGGACTCGCCGGCCAGGCCGAGCGTCTGCCCGGCGTCCAGCGTGAGGTCCACCCCGCGCACGGCGGGCACCGTGCGCCCGCCGCCGCGGTACGTGACCTTGAGGTCCCTGACCTCCAGCATCGCGTTCACCGTGTCTTCACCGACCTCGGGTTGAGAATGGTCTCCACGGCGCGGCCGGTCAGGGTGAAGCCGAGGACGACGATCAGGATGGCGACGCCCGGCGGATACAGGTACCACCAGGCGCCGGAGGTGACGGCGCCGCCGCTCAGCGCCGAGTTCAGCATCGCGCCCCAGGAGATGCCGGTCGGGTCGCCGAGGCCGAGGAAGGTCAGGGTCGCCTCGGACAGGATCGCCGCGGCCACGGTCAGCGTGGAGGACACCAGGATCAGCGGGGTGACGTTCGGCAGGACGTGCCGCAGCATCACCTGCGGCCCGCCCGCTCCCAGCGCCCTGGCCCGTTCGATGAACGGCTTCGCCTCCACGGCCAGGGTCTGCGCCCGCACCAGGCGGGCCGTGGACGACCAACTGGTGACCGCGATGGCGATGGTGATGGAGGCGGTTCCCTGCCCGATCACCGCCGACAGCGAGATCGCGAGGGGCAGGCTGGGCAGGGCGATGAACCAGTCGGTGAGGTGCATCAGCGCCTTGCCGATCCAGCCGCCGTAGTGCCCGGCGACCAGGCCGACGGCGCTGCCGAGCGCCACCGTCAGCACGGTGGCCATCAGACCGATGGACAGGGAGGAGCGGGCTCCCCAGATGACCAGCAGCAGGATGGAGCGCCCCGCCTGATCGGTGCCGAGGGGGTAGCCGTCGGTGGGGGAGTGCAGGGAGGGTCCGTCCACCTTGATGACGTCGAGGTCGTCGCCGGTGATGAACAGCGGTGCGCACAGGGCGAGCAGGCCGAACACGACCAGGATGCCGAGGCCCGCCACCCCGGACCGGATGCGCACGAAGGACCGTACGAAACCGGTGGATCCGTTGCGGCGTGGCTTCGCAGCGACAGGTGCGACCGGTACGGCCGGGCCGGCGCCCGCCTGCGGTGCTGCGGCGACCGGTGCGTCGGTCTTGGTGAAGGGTTCGTGGTCGGTCACTGGGCACGCACCCGGGGGTCGAGGAAGCGGTAGATCACGTCGGCGAGGAGGTTCATGAGGATCACCGACGCGCTGAACACGATGAACGTGCCCTGCAGCAGTGGCAGGTCGGGGACCTTGAGGGCCTGGTAGCTGAGCTGACCCAGGCCCGGCCAGGAGTAGACGGTCTCCACGGTGATGGCACCGCCGAGCACGGTGCCCAGGTGCATGAAGATCATGGTGACCGAGGGGAGCAGGGCGTTCGGCACGGCGTGCCTGCGCCGTACGTCGTCGTCGCGCAGTCCCTTGGCGCGGGCGGTGAGCAGGTAGGGGCTGCCCAGCTCGTCGATGATCGACGAGCGCATGACGGCCACGTACTGGGCGAAGACCACCAGGACCATGGTCAGGCAGGGCAGGATCAGGTGCTCGGCCACGTCGAGGACGTGGTCCAGGCCGCCGGTGATCGCGGGGTCGGTCATGCCGCCCGCGGGCAGGAAGCCGGGGAACGGGCCGAGGCCGACGCTGAAGGTGATCAGCAGGATCATGCCGAGCCAGAAGGTGGGGACCGACCACAGCGTCAGTGAGGCGCCGGTGGCGATCCGGTCCAGCCAGCTGCCCTGCCGCCAGCCGGACCTGACACCCAGCCAGAGACCGAGCAGGACGGAGATCACGGTGGCGGTGCCCATCAGCAGCAGCGTCGGCCAGAGCCGGTCGCCGATGAGGGTGCTGACCGGCTGCTGGAACTCCCAGGAGGTGCCGAGGTGGCCGGTCAGGGTGTCGGTCACGAAATGGAGGAAGCGTTCCGGCACCGACTGGTCGAGGCCCAGCTGGTGCCGCAGCCGGGCCATCTGCGCGTCGCTGGTGGGACGGCCGCGGGTGATGGACTGGACGGGGTCGGACGGCATCAGGCTGAACAGGACGAAGCCGATGACGAGCGTGGCCAGGAAGCTGACCGCCGCGGCCGTCAGCTTCGTGACCAGGTAGCGCGCGAAGCCGGTGCCGTTGCGGCGCCCGCCGCCCGGGGCGCCGTCGGGCCCCGCCGCGACGGCGCCGGTGACGTCGATGGTGTCGGCCACGGCCTACTCGCGGTCGTCGGAGGAGGAGCGGCGGCGCGCCAGGAACACACCGCCGGCGGCCAGGACGACGACCACGGCCGCGGACACGCCGATCACCGTGCCGGAGTTGCCGCCGGAGGAGGAGGCCGAGGCCTTGACCGGGGCCGCGTTCAGGTACTGGGCGAAGGAGAACTGCGCGGGGAAGGCGCCGGCGGAGTCCGCCTTGCCCGTCACGATCCCGTCCACCCGGTCGGTGCGGTACGCGGCGAGGCCGCTGGCGTTGTAGATCATGATGTTCTCGTTGGCCTTGTAGAGGATCGCCTGCATCTGCTTCAGCAGATCGGCGCGCTCCCCGTCGTCGAAGGCGCTCTGCTGACGCAGGAACAGGTCGTCGTAGTCCTTGTCGCAGAAGAACGAGTCCGTGCTGCCGCCCTCACCCTTGCTGTCGGGCAGCGCCGAGCAGGTCTGGATGCCCAGCAGGTACGTCGGGTCCGGCCCGGTGGACCAGGAGTCCATCAGGATGTCCCAGTCGCCCTTGGCCAGATCGGCGTTGAGCTTGGAGGAGCTCATCGCCTGGATGTCGGCCTTGACCCCGATCTCCTTGAACCAGCCCGTGAGATAGGTGGAGACCTTGGCGTCCCCGTCGTCGTCGGAGTGGATTCCGAGACGGAACTCGAGCTTGCGCCCGGACTTCGGGTCGACCCGGATCCCGTCGGACCCCTTCTTGTAGCCCGCCTCGTCGAGGGTCGAGTTCGCCTTGTCCGGGTCGAAGCCGAACTTCTCCGATTCGGAGGGCTGCCAGGCGTACTGCGGGAGCGACGGCGGCAGGTAGCTGGCGCCGACCTGTGCCAGGCCGTCGCGGACCTTCTTCACGATCGTCGCCCGGTCGATGGCCAGGGCCAGCGCCTCTCGTACCTTGACGTCGCCGAGGGCCGGGTGGCCGGTGCCGATCTTCTTGCCGTCACGGGTGCGGGCGCCGCCGTTCACCTCGATACCGTTCCAGCGGTTGCCGACAGCCTCGAACGCCTTGATGCCGGACTGGCCCTTGAGGGCCTTGTACTGGGTGGGGTTGAGACCGCCGACGTAGTCGAGCTGGCCGGATCGCAGCGCGGCGACGGCGGCGTCCGTGTTCTTGAACGCCTGCTGGATCATGTGGTCGTACTTGGGCGCGCCGAGCAGGAAGTCCTTGTTCGCGTCGAACTTCACGTACTGCTCGGGCTTGTAGTCCGTCAGCGTCCACGGTCCGTAGCCGACGATCGGGTAGCTGTCGTTCTTGTAGGTCTTCAGATCCTTCACGTGTGATTCCCATATGTGCTTGGGCACGATCGGGATGCCGGACACCGGGATGCTGACCGAGAGCATGGTGGCCTGCGGCTTCTTGGTCCTGACGACCAAAGTGGTGTCGTCCGGCGCGGTGACCGAGGCGAAGTTGCCGACCAGCGAGCCGTTGGCGGTGGCCGCGGTGGAGTTCGTCATGATCAGGTTGAAGGTCCAGGCGGCGTCCTCGGCCGTGATCGGCTTGCCGTCGCTCCACTTCAGACCCTTGTGGATCTTGAAGGTCCAGGTGAGCTTGTCGCCGGAGGTCGTCCAGGAGTCGGCGAGGTACGGCTTGACGGTGCCGTCCTGCTCCACCGTGTCCAGCGTGGGATAGATGCCGGAGAACACGTCGAGGCTGCCCGCGAAGTAGGCGAGGAACGGGTTGAGCGAGTCGATGCCGATGCCCGTGATGGGCATCCGCAGCGTCTTGCCGCCGTCGTCGGCCGAGGCGGCGGGCGCGGCGAGCAGGCCCGCGGTGGTGCCGAGCAGCAGGGAGGCGGCCAGCGCGGCGGCGGCGGTGCGGCCGCTTCTGCGCGAGGGGCTGGACGTGGTCATCGTGAACTTCTCCAGGAGGTGCGGGCGGCCGGGGCCGCGTGGGGACGGGAAGGGGGTACGAGTGACGTACGGGCCGTGGGGGGCGCGGTGATCGGGTGTATATGGCATCTGTCGGTGCGTGCGGGTGCGGGTGCGGGGTGTGCGGGTGCGGGCGGGTACTCCCGGGGCAGTCCGGCGGAGGGCGGCCGGTGCGGACCTGGCGACGGTGCGGCAAGGTGGTTCAGGCGGTGCGGGACCCGGTCACCCGTCCGTGCGCACGGCGAGAGGGTCGCTGCGCAGGAAGTCCTCCAGTACCCGCACGCCGAACTCCAGACTGCTCACCAGGACCTGCTCGTCGACCCCGTGCACGTACCGCCAGGCGTCGAAGCCGGGCGGGGTCAGGCCGGGACCGAAGCCGTAGCACTCGATGCCGAGCCGGGCGAACGCCTTGGCGTCGGTGCCGCCGGACATGATGAACGGAAGGACCAGCGCCTCGGGATCGGCCCGGCGCAGCGCCGCCGCCATCGCCGCGAACTCACGGGACGTGTGGTCGGCGAAGACCGGGGCGGCGAAGCTGTGGAAGGAGCGGGAGACCTTCTCGCCGAGCAGCGCGTCAACGGTGGCGAAGAACTCCTCCTCCGCGCCCGGCAGAATCCGGCCGTCCACACCCGCCGTCGCCTCGCTGGGGATCACATTGTGCTTGTAACCCGCCTTCAGCATGGTGGGGTTGAGCGTGTTGGCGACCGTGGCCCCGACCAGCTTCGCCGCCTCGCCCAACTGCGCCAGCGACGCGGGGTCCGCGGGGTCGACCGTGATGCCCAGGTGGGTGGAGAGGCCCTCCAGCAGGGCGGCCACGGCCGGCACGGTCCTGACCGGCCAGCGGTGCGCGGCGAGCGCGGCCAGGGTCGCGGCCAGGGTCGCGACAGCGTTGTCAGACCCGGGACGGGAACCGTGGCCGGCCGCGCCGCGCGCGGTCAGGTCCATCCAGGCGCTGCCGCGCTCGCCGACGGCGACCGGATAGAGCCGTGAGGCGTCGGGCAGGTGCACCGAGTAGCCGCCGGACTCGCCGATCGCGGTGGCCACCCCCTCGAAGAGGCCCGGGTGCCGGTCGACGAGGAAGCCCGCGCCCAGCTCGCCCGTGTCCTCCTCGTCGGCGACGAAGGCCATCACGACGTCACGCGGCGGACGCACGCCACGGCGCGCCCACGAGCGGGCGACGGCCAGCATCATCGCGTCCATGTCCTTCATGTCCAGCGCGCCCCGGCCCAGGATCGCCCCGTCGCGTATCTCCCCGCAGAACGGGTCGAAGCTCCAGTCGGCGGGCTCGGCCGGGACCACGTCCAGATGGCCGTGGACCAGCAGCGCGGGTGCGGCGCGGTCCTCGCCGGGGATGCGGACCACCGTGCTGGCCCGGCGCGGCGCCGACTCCAGCACGACGGGCTCGTAACCGGAGTCGGAGAGCAGTCCGGCGGTCCACTCGGCCGCCTCCCGCTCACCGCGGGAGTCGCCCGCGCCGTAGTTGCTGGTGTCGAAGCGGATCAAGCGGGCACACAGCTCGGTGACTTCCGCGGTCAGGGCGGCGTCCTCGGCGGTGGAGAGGGCGGCGCTGTCCTGATGGCTGGCGGGATCATTCATACAGAGAGGACCAGATGCCTTCCCGGCGGCAGAGGCTGAGGGCGAACCTCGCGCCGCCGTTGGCTCCGCGAGACGGGCATGCGGAGGTGGGGGAGCGGGTGGGGCGGGTGACGAGCACGGGCAGAGGGGACGGTCACTGCGCGGGCGGGCGACGGTCGCCGGGGCAGGAGGGCGAGTCGGCGGCGTCCGGCGCGTATGTGCCGGGGGCGCCGGCGGCGGTCGCCGGGAGGCCGGTGGCGCCGTCGGCGTCCCCTAAGGTGTCCGGAGCCGCGTCCGAGGCCGGACGGCCGAGACCGTAGCTGCCCAGGGAACGGAATACCTCCGTCCGACGCCGGCTGCGACGGGCGGCGCCCTTGGCGCCCGCGGCGGCCAGGGCCGCCAGGACGTGGGCCGCGGCCACCACCGCCGTCGGGGAGTGGTGCGGCGACTCACTGCGCGTGTCCACCGCGAGGACGTGCGAGGCGAAGGAGCACACCGGACTGGTGTAGCTGTCGGTCAGCGCGATCACCGAGGCGCCCAGCACGTGGAACTCGCGTGCCACGTCCACCGTCAGGCGGCTGTAGTTGCGGAAGCTGAACACGACCAGGGCGTCGTCCGCGTGTGCGTCGCTGATGGCGTTGACCGCGGCGCCCGTGGCCGGCTGCACCAGGAACACGTCCCGCATGCTGCTGGTGAGGTCGCTGGTCAGCAAAGAGGCGTAACCGGCCGACTTCAGGTCGCCCAGCACCCATCTCCGCCGCGCCCGCAGCAGGGCCGCGGCCGCCACCTCCAGGGCCCCGTTGGCCTGGAGGTCCGCCAGCGTGCGGCGGAGGTTGTCCTCCTCCGTGGTGATCATCCGGCGAAGCGCCGACCGCTCACGCGGCTCGGACTGCGGCTCACGGCTGGTGAACCGCAGATCCGGCTCGGCCAGCCGCAGACCGATCTCGCGGGCCGCCAGCATGCGCAGGTCGTCGGTCGAGGCGACTCCCGCCGCCGCCAGGAGCCCGTCCAGGTCCGCGGCGGTCGCGCGAGCGGCGCGCAGCAACTGCCCCGGGCGGCGCTCCAGTGAGGCCGGGTAGTCCTCCGCCAGCACCGCGAACAGGCGCTGGGCGGTGGGCCCGCACAGCTCGGCCGCCGCACGCAGCAGCTCGAGGGTCGACGTCGGCGCCAGCGGACGGGTCACTGCTCTCCTCTCCCACTCGGGGCGGTCCACACCCGGATGTCCGGGTGCCGAACTGCCTCTCTGCTGACAGTTAAACGACGGTGCCAGATTGCTTGATCTAAGTGATGCGTGAGTCTTACTGTCGCCACATGACCTCGTCAAGAGTCACAGGGGTGGAAAACTCCCCGGCCGATTCCCCTGCACCGGACCGGATTTCGCCGCCATCACCGGACGATCCCGGACAACAGCGCGCCGAACCGGCCACAGGGGCAGACGCGGTCGACCCCACCGTTTCCGGTCGCGCCACGGTCCCCGGCAGCGCCGACACCGTGGACGTGCTCGCGGCCTCCGTCGCCCGTGTGCGCCGGGCCGCCGGCCTCACCCTCAGCGCGGTGGCCGCACGGGCCGGTGTCTCACCGGCCTACGTCTCGCAGATGGAGTCGGGCGCCGCCAATCCCACGGTCCGCACCCTCTGCCAGATCGCCGACGCCCTCGGCGTCACGGCCGCCGAACTCCTCGGCGGTGCCCGGCCGGGCACCGCCGCCCCCGGCTTCCCGCCGCGGTACGCACCCGCTCCGCTGCTCGCCGGTGTCGACGGTCACCACGGCATCTGGGACCTGACAGCACCGGGCGCGAGCCGCGTCGGCGCCCGGCTGCTCCACGCCGACCTCGGCGACCACGACCGCCCCACCGCCCACCCCGGCGAGGAGTTCGTGCTCGTCCTGGCCGGCTCCTGCCGGGTGACGGTGGCGGGGACCGGACGCCTGTTGCGCACCAACGACAGCTGCCACTTGGCCGCCACCGACGAACACCACTTCACCGACCCGAGCGACGACCTGCTGATGCTCGTCGTCCTCACCGAGGAGTAGCCCCGTGTCCTCCGCTCCCTCCCTGCCCGCGCCGCGTGCGGGGACCCCGCTGCCCGACGGACTGGCCGCTGCCGCCTCACCCGAGTCGGCCCCCGAGGTGTGGCCGCTGACCGCCCGGACCGTCGAAGGCCGTCTGCACGTCGGAGGCGTCGCCCTGGACGACCTGGCCGACGCCTGCGGCACGGCGCTGTACGTGGTGGACGAGGCCGACTTCCGCCACCGCGCCCGGCTGTGGCGCGAGTCCGGTGCGGACCGGGTGCACTACGCCTCCAAGGCCTTCCTGTGCGCGGAGATGGTCCGCTGGGTCGACTCCGAGGGGCTGCACCTGGACGTGTGCAGCGGCGGCGAACTCCAACTCGCCGTGGACACCGGCTTCGACGCCGCCCGGATCGTCTTCCACGGCAACAACAAGTCCGTCGCCGAACTGGAGGCGGCCGTCGCCCACGGCGTCGGCGTGGTCGTCGTCGACTGCCTGGAGGAGATCGACCGGCTGGCGGCCGCGGCCGCCGCGGCCCGCCGCGTCCAGGACGTCTACGTCCGGATCGCCCCCGGCGTCGCCGCCGAGACCCACGACTACATGGCCACCGGCGGCGACGACGTCAAGTTCGGTTTCCCGGTGCGCGGCGGCCACGCCGAGCAGGCCGTGCTCGCCGTCGCGGCGCGCCCCTCCCTGCGGCTCGCCGGAGTCCATTCCCACATCGGCTCGCAGATCACCGCGACCGAGGGGCTGACCCTCGCCGCCGAACGGGTCGGCGCCTTCGTCGCGCTGCTCGGCGAGCGGCACGGCATCGCGGTGGCGGAGATCGACCTCGGCGGCGGCGCCGGCATTCCCTATCTGCCGGGCCAACCCCGCCTGGATCCGGCGGCGTTCACCGCCGCCCTGCGAGCCGGCCTGGAGCGCGTGCTGCCCGGCTCACCCATACGGCTCGCCGTCGAACCCGGCCGGTCGATGATCGGTACGGCCGGGGTCACGCTCTACCGCGTCGGCGCCGTCAAGGACGGACTGCGCCGCCGGTTCGTCTCCGTCGACGGCGGGATGAGCGACGCCCTGCGCTCCTCCCTCTACCTCGCCCGCTACACCGCGTGGACCGCCGACCGCCCCGCCGAAGGCGAACCGGTGCACGCCGTGGTCGTCGGCCGCCACTGCGAGAGCGGGGACGTGGTCGTGCCCGACATCGCCCTGCCCTCGGGCGTCACCACGGGAGACCTGCTGGCCGTCCCCGCCACCGGCGCCTACCACCACGCCATGGCGAGCAACTACAACGCCCAGCCCAGGCCCGCCGTCGTCGCCGTACGGGACGGCCGCGCCCGCCTCATGGTCCGCCGGGAGACCCCGGCCGACCTGCGTCGCCGCGACGCCCACGGCGAGCCGGTGCGGCTCACCGCCGGGTGAGCCCCCGGGCCCGTCCGCCCGTCTCCGCCGGGCCGTCCTCCGACAGGATCGAGTGACGCCCGACTCCCATGACGTGTGGGGGAGATGCGCGTGCCCCCAGCCGGTACGCCACCGGAAGCATCCACCCAGGGGCGGTGCGCGCACAGACCCATGCCCGCGCCGCCCCACCGCACACACCGCCGCCCCACCCCTGCACTCGGAGTCACCCCATGCCCTCCACCTCTCATCTGCCCTACGGCACCTGGCCGTCCCCGATCACCGCAGAAGCGGTCGCCGACGCCTCCGGATCCACCGCCTGGCCCTGCGGAGCGGGCGACGAGAACTGGTGGTGCGCCTCCGACCCGGCCACCGCGACCGTACGGCTGCTGCGCAACGCCCCCGGCCACGAGAAGCCCGTCCCGGTGCTCGCCCCCGGCGTGTCCGTGCGCAACCGCTCCCTCGGCTACGGCGGCAAGCCGTACTGGGTGCGCGCCGCGGCCCCGGCCTCCGGCAGCCACCTGCTGGTCTACACCGACCACCGGGACCAGCGGCTGTACCGCGCGGAGGTGCCCCGCCTCGGGACCGCCGGGGACGATGCGCTCCCCGTGCCCGTCCCGCTCACCCCCGCCGACCCGCCCGGCCGCGAGACGTGCTGGGCCGATCCCGTGACCGGGCCCGACGGGACCGAGGTGTGGTGCGTGCGCGAGACCACCCGTGCCGCCACCGGAGCCCACGACGCCGATCCGGCCGTCCGCACCACCCGCGAGATCGTCGCCGTGCCGCTGTCCGGCGCCGCCGCCGACGACCCAGGCGTGCTGCGCGTCGTCGCCCGCTCGCACCACTTCCTCTGCGGACACCGCCTTTCACCGGACGGCCGACGGCTCGCCTGGATCGGCTGGGACCACCCTCATATGCCCTGGGACAGCTCCGAGTTGATGGTCGCCGACCTGCATGACGGCGTCGCGGGAGAACCCGTCCGGCTCCTGGGCGGCAGCCACGACGGCACCGAGGTCTCCGTCGCCCAGGCCGCGTGGGCGAACCCCGACACCCTCTACGCCATGGCCGACCCGGACGGCTGGTGGAACCTGCACCGCGTCGACCTGGCCACCGACCGGCCGACAGCCATCGCGATCACCAACGTCCTGCCCCTGCGGGAGGACTGCGCCGGCCCCATCTGGCGGGTCGGCGCGAGCTGGTTCACCGTCACACCGCACGGCGTAGTGCTTCCGCACGGCAACGGCACGCAGCGGCTCGCCCGCTGGTCGCCAGAGGACGGCGAACTGACCGACCTCGCCGACGGCTGGGACAGATTCCAGGGCGACCTGTGGTCGGACGGCGAACGGATCCTGGTCAGGGCCGCGTCCCCGGCGCTCGGCTCGGCCCTGCTCTCGGTGCCCGTGGCACCCGGTTCCGGTCCGGCACGGCGCACCAGGCCCGAGTCCGTGGATCCGCTGGCCCCCTGGCAGCCCCTGCCGGAACGCCGCACCGCGTACGACGCGCAGGGCCGGCCCGTCCACTTCGTGCTGCACCGGCCCACCCATCCCTCCGTCAGCGCGGCCGAGGGCGAACTGCCGCCGCTGCTGGTGCAGGTGCACGGCGGCCCGACGAGTTCCACCGGCGTCACCGCCGACCTGGAGTACTCCTTCTTCACCAGCCGGGGCTTCGCCGTCGCGGACGTCGACTACGGCGGCTCCACCGGTTACGGCAGGGCCTACCGCGACCGGCTGCGCGGGCAGTGGGGAGTGGTGGACGTCGACGACTGCGTCACGGTCGCCCGCGCACTGGCCGATGAGGGCCTGGCCGACCCCGCCCGCACGGCCGTGCGCGGCGGCTCGGCCGGCGGCTGGACCACCCTGGCCTGCCTGGCCCACACCGACGTCTTCTGCGCGGGGACCGTCCTCTACCCGATCAGCGAACCCGCGCGGTGGCGTGCGGAGCAGACCCACGACTTCGAGTCCCGCTACGTGGACACCCTGGTCGGTGTGCTTCCGCAGGACCAGGCCCGGTTCGACGAGGTCTCACCCGCCGCGAACGCGGACGGCATCACCGTGCCGCTGGTGATGCTCCAGGGCGCGGACGACTTCATCTGCCGCCCGGACCAGGCCACGCGCATCGTGGACAACCTGGCCGAACGCGGAGTGTGGCACCGCTTCCTGCTCTTCGAGGGCGAGGGACACGGCTTCCGTCGCGCCGACAGCGTCCGCCGTTCGCTGCTGGCCGAGGTCGCCCTCTACCGCGAAGTCCTCGGCGCCCACATCGCCCCCGACGTCCCCCTGGACGCCGAGTCGTAGCTCCCGGTGCGGTTCAACCCCGACACGGACGCCTGATCGGGCGGTAGGAGCCGCCGTTCGCGCCGTGCCACACGGCGGCGACGATCGTTCCGCCGCCTGACCCGATGTCGACGCGCCCGGCCGGGAGCCGTCGAAACCGCGGGCTTCGCGGGCCAGGCCGGCGGCAGCGGACACGACGCCTGGTGGTAGACCCCGGGCGGCCCGGCGCACCTTGAGGCGCGCCGGGCCCGTCCGGTCAGGGGACAGCGGCCTCGGCGGCGGTGTTGCCGCCCCATCTGCTTGAATGGCAGCGCTGGGCACCGACGTGCACGGTGACCGTGCCGCGCTGGCGACTTCGCCGGAGACGCTTCACACAGTGCGTGACGAGAGCTCGGTCCGCAGCCGCTCGTAGGTCGGCGCCAACCGGCGCAGTGCGTCCGCGGCAACCCGGTCGTCGCCCGTGACCAGCGGGTGCTGAAGACCGCCGACCAGCCGTGCCTGCCCGGCCGCTACGGACGCCGCGCCGGAGAGCCCCAGCGACTCCAGGCAGCGCGCGGCATCGGAGAGACGGCGCGCACCGACTCGGATCGCGAAGTGCGCCAGGAAGCCACGCAAGCCGTCGTCGGGTCCTCGTTCCACAAGGGCGGCCAGCGCCTCCACTCCGGCGGCGCCTGCGAGGGTCCCCGGAGGCACCGGCCGGTCGTGACGGCCCGCCAGCCAACGCTCCGCCTCAGGCAGCGACCTGAGCAGCGCCTCCTTCGCCGAGACCTTCCGTTCCTGCACGAAGCCGGCACGCATCACGTACGGGGTAGTGCTGTAGCCGACCGCCATCGCCTCCCAGGCGGCGAGGAGGTCCGCGACCGGTAGTGCCGCGTAGGGATGACCGTGCGGGTCGTGGAAGACCGCTATGCGGCCGTCGACCTCCAGCACGACCACGAAGTGGTCGCCGCCGTCGGCGGTGGGCGTTCCCGGCTGGTGGAGCAACAGCCCCATGTCGACGGGACCGACCAGCACGGGACCGCGGGCGACGGCCTCGCGCAGCCGCTCTTCCGCCTCCTCCGCGGTCCCGCCGGCGGTACGCGTGCAGCGCGCGCCGAGCAGGCCGATGGCCGCGTCCAGACCGTGATCCGGGTCCCAGCCGCAGGGGTCGAACAGTGGCAGAGTGCCGCCGAGCAACTCGAAGCCGAACGGTGAGCCGGTCAGCACCTCGATGACTGCCGGAGACGGGGACGACTCGCCGAGAACCATGGACAGGGAGTTGGCGTAGCAGTAGGGGCCGGAGCCGATGTAGTGCGTCACTGTTGCCCTGCCTTCTTCGGTCGGGAAGCGATGGAGGGTTGCGGCAGCCCCGTCAACCCCGCGGTGGCCCTCAAGTTGCATCCGGTAGGTGGAGCACACCAGCGCGTCCAGTGCAGACCCTGACACCGTGTGAAGGTCAAGCCCATGGGCCGGGACGGACGCCAAGCCAAACCATGGGCAGTCATGTTCGGAGCCGGAGGAAGAGGCTGTAGCGGCCGGAAGAGGGCGACGAGGGCTCTTGACGTCGGTCTTGGGCCTCCGCCGGTGGCCGGCAGTCGGGCTCGAGCCGACAGAGCGGAGGGCACGTCGACGACGTTCTCGCCTCCGAAGGCCAGTTGCTCGACGAGCGAGCGGCCCAGGCCGCCGGCGCCCTCGACCGAGATGCGGCGCTCAATGCAGCTCACCGTAGGTTCCGGCGTTGACGACGGACCGGCGCCGGGCCACCTGGTGGCCAGTGGTGTCGACTGCGGCGGGGCTGTGGGACGACTGGTGGGGACCGACACCGATAAGGATCACGGCGCTGCTGCCATGTGCTGTCGACGGATGCCGCGCATCCCCTGTACAAGTACGCCATGATCTATCCCGAGGTAGTGGAGGCTGGTTCGCTCCGGAGCGCTCTCCAGGCAGCGGTCGATCGCGAGGGCCGTGCGCTTCCGGTCGAGTTGACGTCCTCACCGGGCTGGCGCTACGTCGCCGCGAAGATGGATGCCGACGACCGCTCGGCGACTGTTCTGTTGGCCGGCGACGAGCGCGAGTTCTTGGTTGACTGCTGGGCCCACGGAGTCCTCATGGCCTCGGGCAGCACGCAGGACTTGGCCGAGGTGGCCGGCGCACTATGCACCTGGGTACAGGGGGCCAGGGTGCGCGAACTGACCTCGCAATGGGCCTTCCTGAGGACCTGGGAGCTGGCCGAGGCCCATGAGCGAGGTGAGGCCGTGCCGGCTCGGTGGCAGAAGATGCGCGAGTCTGCCGCACGCAGGCAGGACGCTGATTGGCAGGACCTCATCGAATCCGCCTTCGAGCAGTCGCGACTTCGGGTCCTGTCGCCCGGACGCTCCATGTTCTGGCTGACCTTCAGCCGCCGGGCTGCGCCGCCCATCTGTCACGACCTGCCGCGGACCAGACCGCTCGGCAACGGCCGATTCGAGGTGACCTTCGCCGACGGCCGTGTTCAGGAGGTGGACGGTGCGGCAACAACGGTCGCCATGATCGTGGATGGCTTGCCCGACGATGCTGTCCCGCGACCTTTGGGATCATGACACGGCGACCTCATGAGTTCTTGAGGCGTCTCCAGCAGATGATCGTGCAGCCCAGGCAGACGAGGCTTCATGCTCCGTACATGTGGGCCGAGCGACGCGGCGTCTCCCCGAGTCGGTGCAGCACCATGGCCACCTGGCTGAGGTAGACCCGCTCAATGCCGTCAGGCAGAGGCGGAGATGGCCGCCGGGGATCGGCACGTCACGCCCCCAGCGGCACCTTCAGGCGGGGTGGCCGGCGAACACGCCCTCTTCGTCAGAGATGGCTCTTGAAATCGAGTTCGCTGGCCAGTAGCGCCGCGCCGGCCACTCCGGCGCGCGGGCCGAGTTCCGACAGCACGATCTGCAGGTTTCCGGTGGCGAGCGGTAGCGAGCCCTTGTAGACGACGCTGCGGATCTCGGCGAGCAGCAGATGGCCGAGCCCGGAGACGCCGCCGCCGATCACGATCATCGACGGGTTGATGAAGCTGACCAGCGTGGCGAGGACCTGCCCCACCCGGTGGCCGCCGTCCCGGATCAGGTTGACGCACGTGACGTCTCCGCCGGCCGCGCACTCCGCCACGTCGACCGCGGTGAGGCTGCCCCCCGCGGCGAGGCGTGCGGCCAGCGCCGGCGACTGCCCCGAACGGGCGGCGGCGGTGGCGTCCCGGGCCAGGGCCACACCGCCGAAGAAGGCCTCCAGGCAGCCGGTCTTGCCGCACGCGCAGGCCGGTCCCTCCGCCGCGACCTGGATGTGGCCGATGTCGCCCGCGGATCCCTCCGACCCGCGGTAGATCTGCCCGTGGACCTGGACACCGCAGCCTATGCCGCTGCCGATCTTGACGAAGAGCAGGTTGTCGACGGACCTGGCGACCCCGGCGTACCTCTCGCCGAGGGCCATCACGTTCACGTCGTTGTCCACCACGACCGGGCAGCCGTGCGCGTCGGTGAGGGTGTTCCGGACGGGAAAGCGGTCCCAGCCCGGCATGATCGGCGGGGAGACCGAGATGCCTTCCTTGAAGCTGACCGGTCCCGGCAGTCCGATGCCTATGGAGTCGAACCGCGTGCACCCGGACTTGTCCGCCATTTCGTTCAGGAGTTCGTTGACCCTGTCCAGGACCGCACGCGGGCCCTTGCGGATGTCGGCGGCCTCGGCATAGGAGGCGATCGGTTTCAGCCCTCCGTCGGTGATCTCGATGTCGATCGAACTGGCCCCGAGGTCCACCGCCGCGAACCGGATCTCGGGGTCGAGTTGGACGAGTGTGGAAGGGCGGCCGCCGCGAGAGGTGGCGCGTCCTGCCTCGAGTACCCTCCCGGCCGCGATCAGGGCTTCGAGTTCAGCCAGCAGCCTCGGCCTCGCCACTTCCAGCTCGTCGGACAGCTGCGCGCGCGACAGCGGTCCGAGGTCGCGCAACAGGCTCAGCACGCGGTACTGGATGCTCACAGGCTCACTTCCCGAGTATCGGCCGAATGTGTGACAAAACGTTAGGGGCGTTACTCGATAAGCGTCAATGGCTTTCACACGGATCATCGAAAGTTAAATCCGAAACGAAAAAAGCATCGGTGCCGGGAATCGCCCGACGGGAATCTCAGCTCGGGACCGGAGGGCATGTGGAAGGACTCCAGGGCGGGGCAGCCGCCGTCCCGCGACGGCCACCGGTGAGCCCTGGAGCCACTGGCAGGGTGCTGCCCGGCACCTTCGACCGCCGGGCAGCACTCCTGGCGTCAGCCGGTCAGGCCTCCCTTCACGGCGAGGGCATCGCGGGCGATCGCCGACCGTGCGGCCGCGTCGGTCACCAGCTTGGTGTCCGCGGCCAGTTGGGCGACCTGGTCCAGGACCGCGGCCGCCTGGTTGGTGCGCCCCGCGTCAGCGTGCGCCCGGGCCTGTGCGAGCCGGACCGTCAGCCGCTGCCGGCCCTGCTCGGTCAGCCGGTTCTCCGCACGCAGCTGGCTGATCAGAGTGTCCAGCTCGTCGAAGGAGGTGCTGGTGGTGAAGTGCACCGTGCGCGTGGTGGTGTTGCCCGCCGCGTCACGGCCTGTGACCACCAGGTCGTGGCCGCCCAGCGGCAACCGCCACAGCAGCAGGGGCTGCCCCGGCGTGACCGCCGTACCGTCCAGCAACGCGGTCGCGGTCGGCCCCCCGGAGACGGCGTCCGTGACCGATACCACCGGCGTCGGGCGCTGGGAGTTCCCGTAGGCGGTGTCGGCCGTCACACCGGTGACCGTCACCGCGGGTCCGGTCTTGTCGATCCGGACGGCGACGGTGCCCACCGTGGAGACGTTGTTGGCCGTGTCCGTCGCCCGGTACCGGATGGAACTCATCCCCTCCGTGGAGAGGGTGACGGTGCTGTTCGCGCTCAGCCAGGTCGTTCCGCCGTTGAGCGAGTACTCCCGGCTTTTGACGGTCCCGTTGTCGGTGGCGCTGACGGTCAGCGACACGTTGCCGGTGTACCAGCTGTTGCTGCCGTCGGGCTGCGCCGGGTTGAGGGCGGCCGTGACCGTCGGCGGGGTCCGGTCGGCGATACCGGACCCCTGGAAGGTGAAGGAGTCCACGTCGACGTCGCCCGAGGAGGTGATGTAGAGCTGCCCGGTGCCGGTGGGAGCCGAACTGAGCGCCGTGTTGACGGTCTGCCAGCCGTCGCCGGCCGGGACCGTGATCGTGGCGAACGGGTCGGACCTGGGCGTGCCCCAGCGCAGCGACAGGGTTCCGGCGCCGGTGGCGCGAGTCTGCACGCCGGTGATGCCGGCGAAGGACACCGGGTCGTAGCCGATCCAGTCGCCGTTGTCGAAGGCGGTCAGCTTGCGCTGTCCGGAGGCGGTGGCGTCATCGGTGATCACGACGCCCTGGGACGAGTCGTAGTGCTCGCCCTGCATCACCGCGGGGTTGAGGACGACCTGGGCGTCGCTGGTCGCCGGGGGCACACTGCCGGCGCCCCGGTCGGTGTAGGTGAGACCGAGGACGCCGAAGACGTTCTCCGTGTCACCGTGGCCGGCGTCGGCCGGGGTGGTGATCGCACCCGAGCAGCCGGTCCCGCTGGTCACCGGGTGTCCGTGCTGGTTGTGGCCGAGACCGAGGGTCCAGGCGGCCTTGGTGCAGTCGACGTTGGTGCCGTCCTCCGGATCGTCGATCCGGGTGGCGTACGGCACCACGTCGCCCCAGGTGAAGAAGCCACCGTTGGGCGGGGAGGTGAACGCCACCGTCGGAGCGGTGTTGCCCACCGTGATCTGCTTGCTGGTCAGGCCGGTCTTGCCCTCGGGGTCGGTGACCTTCAGGCGCGCCTGGAGCTGCCCGTTGTCGGGATAGGTGCGGGTCGCCGTGGGGCCGGAGGTCTCGAACGTGCCGTTGCCGTCGAGGTCCCACTGGTAGGTGAGGGCGGAGCCATCCGGGTCGGTGGAACCGGTGGCGCTGAAGGAGACGGTCAGCGGTGCCTGGCCCGAGGAGGGACTGGCGCTGATCACCGCGGTGGGGGCCTTGTTGCCCTCCGCGTAGTCGATCCGGTAGAGGCCCGCGTCGGGGTTCTGCCGGAAGAAGCCGTCGCCGTAGTCGAGGACGTAGAGCGCGCCGTCGGGGCCGAACTCCAGGTCCATCGGGTTATCCCACGGCGGGATGCCGTTCGCTGAACGCTGGCTGTTGGGAAGGACGTTCTCCAGCTTGGTGACCGGCCCTTCCGGGCCGGCCAGGGTCAGGGCGGCGACGTAGTCCTGGGAGAACTCCCCGAAGAAGGCCTTGCCGTCCCAGTAGGCGGGGAACTTGCCCGGAGCGGGGTTGGACGCCTCGTAGTGGTAGACCGGGCCGCCCATCGGGGCCTGGCCCCCGGGGCCGCCAGGACCGCGGAAGGCGGTCAGCTCCGGCCAGGGCTGGTCGCTGTCGCGGTCGCCGTACCACAAGGTGGCCGCCCTCGACGGGGGCAGCTGCGTGAGGCCGGTGTTCCAGCGGGAGTCGTTGACCGGCGCCGCGCAGTCGAAGGCGGGGCCGGGGGTGAGGGTGGCGAAGTCGAAGTCCCGGTAGGGACGGGTGTTGTCACCGGTGCAGAACGGCCAGCCGCTGTTCATGGCGGTGGTGGTGGTGTCCCACTCGACGTAGCCCATCGGTCCGCGGTTGGGGTCGGCGTTGCCGGCGTCGGGGCCGTAGTCGCCCCACATCACGGCGCCCGTGGCCTTGTCCACCGACATCCGGTAGGGGTTGCGCAGGCCCATCACGAAGATCTCGGGACGGGTCTTCTCCGTGCCGACGGGGAACAGGTTGCCCGGCGGGATGGTGTACGTCCCGTCCTCCTGGACGTGGATGCGCAGGATCTTGCCGCGCAGGTCGTTGGTGTTGCCGGAGCCGCGGCGCTCGTCGAGGCCGGGGTTGTAGCCGGCCGCGTCGTTGATCGGGGTGTAGCCGTTGACATTGGGGCCCGACGCGGGTGTGTTTCCGCCCGTGGACAGATAGAGGTTGCCCTGCGCGTCGAAGTCGACGTCGCCGGCGACGTGGCAGCACTGACCGCGGTTGGTGGTGACGCGGATGATCTCCTGGGCGGTCGACAGATCGAGCTTGTCGCCCGTCCACTTGAAGCGGGTGAGGACGTCGTAGCCCTCCCACTGCTTCCAGTACGCGTCGGTCTGCCCGGACGGCAGCCGCTCGGGGGCCGCGCCGGCGGGAGTGCTCAGCGGCGGCGAGTAGTAGAGGTAGACCCAGTGGTTGGTGGCGAAGTCCGGGTCGAGGGTGACGGTCTGCAGACCCATCTCTGAGTTCTGGTAGACGTCGATGTGGTTGACGACCCTGGTGATTCCGGTGCCGGGGTCGGTCATCCGCAGATCGCCGTTGCGGGCGGTGTGCAGCACGCGCAGATCGGGCAGCACGGCGAGGTCGATCGGCTCGCCGGTGTCCTTGCTGAGCGTGGCCTTCTCGTAGTTCGACCAGTCCACGGCGGGGTCCGCGGCCGCGCTCGCCTGCGCGGCGGACGTGTCGTCCGGGCGCGCCTGCGCGGCCGGTGCCAAGGCGAGACCGCCCAGCATGGGCAGCGTTGCCAGGAGCACCCCGGCCATGAGGCCTCTCAGGGTACGGTACACAGTGTTGCGTCTCCTTGGTCTGTGCCGGTCAGGAGGTGCGCGGCCGGGCCGGCCCGCCGATCGGGCCGTGGCAGCGGAACGCCGATGGCGGGCTGTGCCCGGTGGGGTGCCCGCGGTCAGGCGAGCAGCTGCTGCAGTGCGGTGAAGCTGCGCTGCGCGGCGCCGAACGAACCCGGCGGGTTGGGCTGGGTGTTGGGAGCGGTGTCCTGCTCCCAGACGCCGACGTGGCTGCCGCGGGCGCCGATGTCCCGGATGAACTGCTGGTACGGCAGGACGCCGGCGCCGAACTCGACGATGGAGTAGCCGTCCGCCCCCGTGCTGGCGGCGCCGTCCTTCATGTGGAACAGCGGGTAGCGGTAGGGCTGGTTGCGCACGTAGGCCGCGGGGTCGAAGCCCGGCCAGCGGTGCTGGCCCACGTAGGCCCAGTACACGTCCATCTCCAGGTAGACGTAGCGCGGGTCGGTGTTGCGCAGGAAGACGTCGTACAGCCGGACCGACGGCTGGTCGGTGGCGAAGGCGAACTCGCCGGCGTGGTTGTGCTGGTAGAGCTTCAGACCGCGGGCGGCGGCCGCCTGCCCCCAGGTGTTGAACTCTTCCGCCGCGGCGAGGTAGCCCGCGACCGTGTTGGAGTTCGACGGCGCGTTGGCGGTGCCGACGTGAGGCATGCCCAGGATCTGCGCCGCGTCGAGCTGGGCCTGGAGGTTGGAGCGCAGGTCCCCGATGCCGACGTGGCTGCCGATCGCCTTCAGACCGTTGTCGTCGAGGAGCGTGCGGATCTCCTGGAGCGTGATCTGCCGGCCGAGGATCGAGGTGTTCTGGGTGTAGCCCGCGAACTCGATCTCCTTGTAGCCGATGCGTGCCAGCTCCTCCAGGACGACCCGGAAGCCCAGCGAGCTGACCTTGTCACGGACGCTGTAGAGCTGAACGGAGATGCGGTCCTTCGGGATGGACAGGATGCTCGGCGCGGCGGAGGCGGCCGGTGCCGTCGCGGCGCCGACGACGGAGGCCGCGGCGACCGCGACGGTGGCGCCGGCGGTGGCCCGCAGGAAGTCTCTGCGGTCGAAGGATTTGTTCAGGTGGCCCACGGTCACTCCTTGGTGGATGCGGCGAAGCAGAGTGGGGTGTGAGGTGTGCGGTGGTGCGGAGCGCTTTCCGCCCGTGGACGGAGTGGGGTCACAGCCCCGTGCCCGCGGCGGCCGCCGCGGCCTCCGCCTGCGCGGTACGCTCCGCCACCTTCGCGGCGAGGTCGGCGCCGCGGTCCTGCGGGGCCGCCTTGGACGCACGGGCGAGTGACGCCGAGGGAGCGGTGGTGGTCGCGGTGATGCCGCCGCGGACGCGGGCCAGTTCGCCCACCTGGAGTGCGGGGCTGTTGTCGCCGGCGATGAGCTTGCCGCGGACGATGGTGTTGTCAAGGATCGCGTTCGCGTTGTTGTCGGTGACCGCGAGGTCGCCGCGGAGGTAGGTGGCCTGCGCGCAGGAACTGAGCGGGCCGTCGCCGCCGAGCTGGAGGGTGTCGGAGTTGTTCCGGTACTCCGTGTCGCCCTCGACCTCGCTTGCGCACAGGACACCGCCGAGCGTGTTGGCGCTCACGCTGAGCGTCTTGCCGACGGTGGTGTCGTAGACGTCGGTGTAGAGGTTCGCGTCGCCTGTGACGGCGCCGGAGACGGTGGTGCCCGAGATGTACAGCTCGCCCGAGGAGGCTCTGACATCTCCCTTGACCGTGGAGTCGACGCTGTACAGGAAGCCGTCGACGGCCGAAATGCCGCCGCTCGCCGCGGTGTTCTGTACGTGGACGCCGAAGGCTCCCTGCTGGGTCACCGCGCCCTTGACGCTGCTGTCGGTGATGTCCAGGTAGGCGTTGTTCCCGACGGCGACGGTGCTGCTGAAGGTGACGCCCTTCGCCACGAGGTCGGCGCCGGCCTCGATCGTCACCGTGCCCTTGACCTTCGTACCGGTCAGCGTGCAGGACGCGCCGGCCGGTACCACGAGGGCGCCGCTCACGGTGACGGCCCCGCCTTCTCCCACGCAGGTCGTCGTGAGCGCCGCCTGCGCGGGCGCCGCGATCGTGACCAGCCCGCCCGAGGCCACCAACGAGACTGCGACGAGGTAGGAACGGATCTTCATGGGGCTTCCCTTCTGCTGCGTTGACGGCCGCGACGACATGCCGCGGCCGGGAACCCCCGCCAGGGCGGGGTGCTGCGGAGTGCGGGACAGCTGTGACGAGGTGGAGCCGCCGCTCGCGGCGGGTGGGAGGTCGGCTTCTCGTCGGCGGTACGGACGCGTCACATATGGCCCCGGCGTGCGGGGCGGGTGGGTTGCAAGGCCGTACTGGCGTTACATCGACGCAACATCGTGTGGATCGGCTGGAACGCTAACCAGGGTCCCCAGTGCTGTCCAGAGCTTTGGACGGAGTCGGCAGAATCTTTTTGGCGAACCGTCAAAAGATCGCAGCCATCCGTGAAATGAATTCAATGAAATGTTGGATAGCGCCTTGACAGGGGTGACGCTCTGCAGCACGCTCGTGACGCTGCGCCAACCGCCACCACGACAGTCCTCGGTCTGCTCGGTCTGCTCGGTCTGCTCGGTCTGCTCGGTCTGCCCGGTCTGTGGACCGGATCGGACCGGCCGTACCCACCGGAGGCGCGACCGTGTTTCCCCCTTCGCCGATGCCGGCCTTCCTGACCGGTCCGGCCTGGTCGTGGACTGCCACGACGGCGATCGGCGGCCACGGCGGTGTGGAGGGGGTCCACTTCGTACCCGGGCGGCCGCGGCGCCGAGGTTTCCGGGACGCTCACCCGGCTGTCCGCCCTGCAAGAGCAGCTGGTAGCAGCTCTCCCGGCCCACCACGGACGCGGACCGGATCAGCCGGCCCACGACCCCGATCCGGTCCGCGTCCCGCACGGCGGAGCCGTGCCCGGGTGGCGAGAGCGGGGCGGCGTTCGCGCTCCCGCCGGGGGTCACGATCCTCCGCGTTCCGCCACCGGACGCCGGAAGCACTCGCCGTCGCTCAGCTGATCAGCCGGGCCGGGGCGGTGGCCGCGTGCATGAGGACCTCCAGTGGCCCTCGCCGGAAGATCCGGGTCCAGGCGAGGGCCGGCACCATCGCTGCCGCGGCGAAGCAGAGCAGGACCGGCAGAGCGGCGGAGTCGGGCATGTCGTCGACGCCCAGGACCTTGATGGCGATGATGTGGCCGACGTACGCGGTCAGCGAGATCGAACCGACGGCGATCAAGGGCGTGGCCGCCCACCGCACGCGTGCCGAGCGCTCGACCACGGCCAGGCACGTGGCCAGCACCAGGAGTGCGATCCCCGTGTTGCCGAGGATCGAGAACGTCGTCTGGCTGTGCGGGGCGGCCACCAGCAACCAGGAGGGTGTGTCGACGACCTGGTCCCCGTAGACGCCGGACAGCGTGTCCGACCACCAGGCCGAGGCGGCGGGTGCGCCGTCCGCGGCCGCACTGATCGCGGCCCGCGCGCCCGGAGCCAGGTGCAGGGCCAGCCAGGAGCCGCCGTAGCCGAGCACGGCCAGTGCCGCCCCGCACACGGCGACCTTCGCGCGCACGCCGGGCCGCCGCAGGTCGAGCCGGGCCACGGCCATCCCGGCGATGAGGAAGGACATCCACGTCAGCACCGGGTAGTCGCCGGTGACCAGCAGCTCCAGAAAACCGTCCGAGCGGGTCAGCCGGGCCAGTGGATCGTGCGCGATCAGCGCGTCGCTCCAGCCGCCGTTGTCGACGGCGACCCGCAGTACGTACAGGATCTGTGGCAGCACGAGCGCGGTGGCCGCCGCGACCAGCGTCAGCGTGCGGGCCCGCAGCCGGTGCAGGGGCAGGACGAAGACGAAGGCAAGACCGTAATAGGACAGGATCACGTCGATGGACGTGCCCAGGTCCGTCAGCAGGTACCCGAGGACGATGAGGACGACGGCCCGGATCAGCACCCGTCCCACGGCTTGCCGGCCCGCCCGGCCGGCACGCGGCTCCGGCCGGCCGGTGAGCAGGATCAGGGAGAACCCGGCGAGGAGGGCGAACAGCGCGGAGGACCGGCCCCGGGCCAGCTCCATCACCCAGCCGAGCGGACCGCCCACGGAGGGGTCGGGACCCACATGAGCGGCGAACATTCCCAGGATGGCCAGACCCCGCGCGAGGTCGACGCCGATCAGCCGTCCCGCCGCCGCGGAGCGGAATCGGGAGCCGGCCTCCGAAACCCTGTCGAGCGATGCCGGAACCTGGGCCGCGCCGGGTGATGCGTGGGTCATGCGCAACAGACTCGCGACGTCACCGGTCCCACGCCATCCGGCAGGTGCCGGGAATTCCCCCGCCAGGCGGCTGTGGCCTCCGCCACGCATACCCGAGACCGTCCCGCCCCCGCCGGTGCACGGGCCACCCCTGCCTGCGCGGAGATGCCGAGTGGTGAAAGCCGTGTGCTTCCTGCGGCCGGCGCACCGTCTGCGGTTTGCGGTGAGGGGACGATGTCCGGCCGGGCGCCCGCCGACGAGTGCACGGTCGAAATGTGCCTGTCGCATCGTCCCTGTGCGGTGGGGAACCCGTCCCGGACCGGGGCCGGAACATCGTAGTGGCGGCGAAGGTTCTCGCCGGAGCTCAGCGGACGGTCCAGCCGCGAAGGGTCACGGCGATCTCCTCCACGATGACCTTGCCGGCCTCCACGTCGCGGACGAGAGCGGCTGCGACCTTGGGCTGGTAGTCCAGGCTGTGGCCCTGCAGGGTCAGGAATCCGGCGGTGCTCACCCACGCGAACTGCAGGTTCGAGTGCTCCAGGGAGGGCAGCCGGGCCAGGGTGTGCAGCAGCGCGGCCGCCTTGAGGTAGACGGAGCCGTACACGTCGCGTTCCATGGCGCTGGCTTGCACGCGGGCCACCGCGGCGTACAGCGGTCCCAGCTCGTGCACCTGCGGGTCGCCATCGATCTGTTCGGCGGCATGCAGCAGGAACGGTACGTCGATGCGGTGGATCACGCGGCGTTCCCGTGACCGGCCCCGGCGCCGTCCAGCTCGTCCAGGCGGCGGCGCGCGGCCTGAGCGGCGGCGCGCCGCTCGGTGTCGGGCTCGTTGTCGCCGATCTCGGCGAAGGCATCCCGGGTGTAGTCCCCGTGCCGCTTGGCGGCCTCGAGGAAGACCCGCTCGACGGCGGTGGCGCGTTCGTAGGCGGCGGAGAGCACGTAGTCCTGCATGCTCATGTCGGCTGCCTTCGCGGCCGCGGCGATGGCGGCGTACTGGTCGGGGTCAGGGAAGCGAAGGCTCATGGCCTTCTTCTCTGTTTTCTCTGATGCCGTCATGGTAGCCACGGTATCACTGGTATCCACGTGAGGAGCGGCTTGCCGTTCCCCGTCGGCGGCCGGGTTCCCACTGGCCGCAGCGTTTTCCGGCGGCAGCTCAGGTTCTGGCTTCCGTTCGTCTGGATTGCCTCCCGGGGGTCCGTGGACATGGGCGGTCGGGGGTGGGGCAGGCAGGTCGCCTGCCGGCCATCGATTACTGCCCGACGTCGCGATCAGGCCTCGAAGTTGAGTCGACCCGAGCGAAACGGCTCGACGCGGTGGGGCACGCCTCCGAAGCCTGCCCCGGTGAGGGCTTCGGCGAGGCCCGGCAGTGCCGCGATCCGGACCACGAGGGCCGGATCCACCTCGATGCGAGCCAGGTCTCCGAGGTCGCGGACCCGAAGGTCCCCCATTCCCCGCACCCCGGCCCCGGCCGCCAGCGCCCGTACCGCCTTCTCCGCGCGGTCGATGCGTGCCAGGCGGTAGGAGGTGACCTCGATGCCGTGGCGAACCCGGCTGGCAAGGCAGGGAGTCGCGGGTTTGTCCCAGGTGGGCAGCGACCAGTGCCGGCTGAGGCGGCGCACGTCCGCCTTCGTCAGGGCGGCGTCGAGGAGCGGTGTCCGGATGCCGCGTTCCCGCCCCGCGCGGATGCCCGGACGGTGCGGATCGGCCGCGTCGTCGGCGTTGGTGCCGGTGGCCACCAGGTCGAAGCCGTGCTCGTGTGCGAGCGCGGTGATGGTGTCCAGCACCTCGGACTTGCAGAAGTAGCAGCGGTCGGGCCCGTTGGCCCGGTAACCGGCTTGGGACAACTCATCGGTGCGCGGCGCCAGATGAACGATGCCGAGGTCGTCGGTGAGATGCCGCGCGCGGGAGAGCTCACCGTCGGCCAGACTCTCCGAGACGGCGGTGACGGCCAGGACGCGCTCGGGCCCGAGAGCCCGTGCGGCCGCGGCGAGGACGAGGGCGGAATCGGCGCCGCCCGAGTAGGCGACGGCGACGGGGCCGCCGAGCGCGCGCACGCGGTCCAGGAGCCGGCGCTCCAGGACGTCGTCACTCGTCACTGTTCTCCTCCTGGCTCGTCATCGTTGCCGGTCCCCGGCTCAGACGCAGTGCGCGCGCGGCGACGGCGCGCAGGGGCAGACCCAGCGCGCCGGCCGCGGCCGCCAGGTCGTCGTGCTCGGGCTTGGCCGCGTACGGACCGTGTTTGATCCGGACGGTGTGTCCGTCGACGTCGACGGTCTCGAAGGCGCGCGGCAGCGTGGTGCGGGTCGCACCGACGCGCCGGATGCCGAGCGTGCCGGTCTCGGCCAGCACCAGGTCGCGCAGCCGCCGTTCGTGGTGCGGGGTGGCGAGGACGTGGAGGACCTGCGCGGGCCTGCCCTTCTTCATCACCGCGGCGGTCGTCCAGGCGTCGAGGGCACCGGCGTCCAGCGCGCGGGCGATGACGTGCCCGAGCAGCTCTCCGGTGACGTCGTCGAGATTGGTCTCCAGGACGACGATCTCCTCGTTCGCCGCGTCCGGGGCGGCCGGCGCCGGGGAGCCCAGGGTGACGGAGACGACGTTGGGCCGGTCTGGCAGGCGGCGGGTGCCCGCTCCGTAGCCGGTGGGGCCCAGTGTCATGGGCGGCGGCGGGCCGTAGCGGGCGGCGACGGCGTGCAGCAGCGCGGCGCCGGTGGGCGTGACCGTTTCCCCCGGCAGGTCGGTGCCCCGGACGGCCGCCCCGGCCAGCAGGGCGAGGGTGGCCGGAGCGGGGACGGGCAGGACGCCGTGCGCGGAGTTCACCTCGCCCCGGCCGAGTGGCAGAGGCGAGCTGACGACGTCGCTGACGCCGAGGGCGTGCAGGGCCGCGGCGCTGCCGACGATGTCGACAAGGGTGTCGTGGCCGCCGAGTTCGTGCAGATGGACGTCGGCAGGGTCGGCGTCGTGCAGTCGCCCCTCCGCCTCGGCGACGGCGGTGAGGGCGGCGACGGCGAGGGCCGCGACGGGACGTGGAGCGGCCCGGGAGGCAAGCTCGACCATCTCCGCGGCGCGGCGCTCGGTGCGGGGATCGGTCACCTCCACGCGTACGCGCGTGGCGGCCAGTCCGTGGTCGGTGACGCGTTCGGCCGTCAGGCCCCAGCCGGTCAGGCCGGTGGCGGCGATGGCGGCCCGGATCCTGTCGAGCGGTGCTCCCGCGTCGATCAGGGCGGCCAGCAGCATGTCGCCGGCCAGTCCGGTGAACGGGTTGATCCAGCAGATCATCCGGTGTCCTCGCGACCTGCCGCCGGGCGCGACCGGGCGATGCGGTGGACCGCCATGGCCGCCGAGAACCCGGAGTCGATGTTGACCACGGTCACCCCGGCCGCGCAGGAGGCGTGCATGGCGAGCAGCGCGGTCACACCCTCGAGCGAGGCGCCGTAGCCGGTGGAGACCGGTACCGCCACGACGGGGGCGCACACCAGTCCGCCCACGACACTGGCCAGGGCGCCTTCCATGCCCGCCACGACGATCACCGCGTCGGCGGACCGCAACAGGCCGCGCACCTGCAGGACGCGGTCGAGCCCGGCGACTCCCACGTCGTGCACGACCGTTGTGTCCAGACCGACGGCCGAGGCCACAGCGGTGGCTTCGGCGGCCACCGGACGGTCGGACGTCCCGGCGGCGGCCACCACGACGGAGAAGCGCACGGAGGCCGCCGGACGCCAGTGCAGCAGCCGGGCCTCCTCGTCGTACGCGCCGGCGTCCACCCTCTCCAGGACCGCCGCCGCCGTTTCGGGGGCGACGCGGGTGGCGAGGACGGGCCCGGAGTTGTGCTCCAGGAGGCCGCCGACGATGCCGGCGATCTGCTCCACGGTCTTGCCGGGGCCGTACACGACCTCGGGCAGTCCCTGCCGTGCCTCGCGACCGATGTCGAGTCGCGCGTATCCCAGGTCCAGTACCTCGTTCACGGCCGGGCCCCTTCCACGTACGGGATGGTCTGCGGACCTTCCGGCAGGACGCACAGGCGGGCGTCGGGGCCCGCGGCGGCCAGCGCCTCGGCGACGGCGGCGGAGATGTCGTGGGTCTGCTCCAGGTGCGCGGTCGCCAGCTCCGCGTCGCTGAGGAAGGAGGTGTGCATGATGACCCGGCTGCCCGACTGGATGCGGGCCTGGATCTGCACCTGCCACTGGTCGGGAACCGTCTCGGCCCGCGCGGTGATCTCGGCGAACAGCGCCTGGGGGGACGGGGCGGAAGCCAGAACCCGGCGGTAGGCGCCGTGGTCGGGGAAGCCGTCACGGCACTCGGCCGCGCACACGATCGTCCCTCCGGGCCGGACCACCTGGTAGGCCGCCGACATGCCCTTGACCGCCTGGTACAGGTTCTGGTCCAGCGGATGGCCGGAGTTGGTGGTGACGACGACGTCGAACGGCGCCTCCACCGGGCGCATCGCCATCCGGGCGGCCGTGGCCGTGGCGGCGGCGTGCATCGGCAGCAGATCGCCGCCGAACGCGGCGACGACGTCCTTGTCCCGGTTGAGCACCACGTCCAGGGCGAAGGTGACCCCCGTGGCCTGCGCGATGGCGCGCACGTCGTCGTGGACCGGGTTCCCACGGGTGATGCCCCAGGTGGCGCGCGGATCGCCGATGCGGGCCGCGTCGTGCAGCACGAGCACGGTCTCCAGTGCGGCGAGCCCGGGTGCGACGAGTTTCGGGCCGCCGGAGAAGCCGGCGAAGAAGTGGGGTTCGACGAAGCCGGTGGTGATCCGGACGTCCGCCTCCACCCATTCCCGGTTGAGCCACACCGGTACGCCGTTGCCGTGCCTGCCCATCCATGTCAGCTGCCCGGCGTCGCGGGCGTCGTGGTTGACGATCCTCACCGTGTCCACGATGTCGTCGCCGAACATCGCCCGCAGCTCGGACTCGTCGTTGCCGCGGTGGGTGCCCGTCGCCACGAGGATCACGACGTCCTCCCGGCGGACGACGCCGTCGAGTTCGTCCAGGACGGCCGGGATCATCAGGTGCCGGGGCTGCGGCCGGGTGCCGTCGCATGCCGAGATGGCCACCGTCTGCCCAGGGCGCACCCTCTCACGCAGTGGGGGCCCGGCGACCGGGTCGCGCAGGGCCGCGCGCAGGACGGCCCGCTGGTCCGCGGCCGCGGCGTGGTGGACGGGCTCGACGACGGTCGTTCTCCGCGGATCCACCTCGATGTCCAGCCCTGACCGCCCGTAGGCGAGACGTACCTTCACCGCGCCCCCTCCGCGGCCCTTCCCTCGCCGGGGCGCCCTCGGTGATGCCCCTCGCCCAGGCCATAGGCGCGTTCCGCCGTCGTGCCGAAGACGTGGGAACGCTCCGTCCCGGTCAGGCCGGCGGTCAGTTCCTCCGCGGCGCCGACGACCTCCTCGTACGAGGCGGCCAGCAGGCATACCGGCCAGTCCGAGCCGAACATCACCCGCTCCGGGCCGAATGCGTCGAGGACCACGTCCGCGAAGGGGCGCAGGGCGGCCACGTCCCAGTCGTGCCAGTCGGCCTCGGTGACCATTCCGGACAGCTTGCAGAACACGTTGGGCAGCGCCGCCAGTTCGCGGATCGACGAGGCCCAGGGCCGCAGTTCGCCCGCGGCGATGGGCGGCTTGGCCAGATGGTCCAGGACGAAGGTGAGTTCCGGCAGCTCCCTGACTGCGGCGACGGCCGCGGGCAGCTGCCGCGGAAGGACGAGCAGGTCGTAGGCGAGGCCGGCCTCCGCGACCGTGTGCAGCCCCCGGTGCACGTCGGGCCGGGTCAGCCAGCCCGGGTCCCGCTCGGCCTGCACCAGGTGCCGGATGCCCACCAGGAGGTCGCCGCCGGGCGACGCCCGCAGGGCGTCCAGCGTGCCGGGGAGGCCGTCCGCGGTGAGGTCGGCCCAGCCGACGACGCCGGCGACCGTCCCCGCCGACGAGGCCAGAGCCAGGAACTCCGTGGTCTCGTCGGCGTCGGGCAGGACCTGGACCAGGATCGTCCGGTCGATGCCCGCCGCCAGGGCCGCAGGTGCCAGGTCCTCCAAGGTGAAGTCCCGCCGCACCGGGGCCATTTCGGGTGCGTCGAGCCATGCGTGCACGCGACGCCGCGGCCCGGGGCCGCTGTGCGGGGATGGGTCGGGGGAGGGGGGAGGCGCCGGTGCCGGCCTCCAGATGTGGTGGTGCGCGTCGATCCTGCTCATCGTCTGTCCCGTTCCAGGGCGTCGAGTTCCGCCCACAGCTCTTCGGGGATCGTCGCGGAGGTGTGCGCGACGTTCACGGTGACCTCCTGCGCACTGCGCGCCCCGACGACGACACCGGTGACGGCCGGGTGCCGCAGCGGGAACCGCAGCGCCGCCGCCGCCAGCGGGACGCCGTACTCGGCGCATCGTTCGCCGAGGGCGAGCGCGTGGTGCAGGACCTCTTGGGGAGCCGGCGCGTAGTCGTACATGGCGTCCGGGGCCAGGTTCGCGAGGATGCCGCTGTTGAACACACCGCCGACCAGGACGCCCACCCCGCGGTCGGCGCACGCGGGCAGCAACTCGTCGGCCGCGCTGTGGTCCAGCAGGGAGTAGCGGCCTGCCACGAGCACGCAGTCGAGGTCGGTCTCGGTGACGAAGCGGGTGAGTATCCCCGTCTGGTTCATGCCCGCGCCGATCGCCCGTACGGCTCCCTCGTCGCGCAGCCGGGCCAGCGCCGGGTACGCGCCGGTGACGGCCTCCTCCCAGTGCTCGTCCGGGTCGTGGATGAGGACGACGTCGAAGGCGTCGAGGCCGCAGCGCTCCAGGCTCTCGGCGAGTGAGCGGTAGACGCCTTCGGCACTGTAGTCGCGGACCCTGACGAGTCCGGGATCGCCGTGGAAGGCCTCGTCTCCCGGTGCGGATGCGCCGGGTACGAGCAGTCGGCCGACCTTGGTGGACACCGTGCATTCCGCGCGCGGACGGCCCGCTCCGGTGAGGAACGCGCCGAGCCGTTGCTCGGCGAGCCCGGCACCGTAGTGCGGGGCGGTGTCGAAGTACCGGATCCCGGCCCTCCAGGCGGCGTCCAGTGTGCCGGCGGCCTGCCGTCCGCCGACAGCCGAGTACAGGCCGCCCAGCGGAGCGGTGCCCAGCCCGATGCGGCTGACGGTCACGCCGGAGCGTCCCAGAGGAACTCGTTCCGCGTACCAGGGGCGTTCGGTGGGGATCATCAGCCCCGCCCGAGGACGTGCCGCCGACGGCCGAGCCGGTCGATGTCCGCCTCGGCCACGTCGCGGCCGTTGCCGGACGGGAAGACGCCGGCGATGCCGGCGGCGCGCTGTGTCAGGTCGTGGGCGACGCCGTCGGCGTCGAGGGCGGGGGGACGTGCGAAGCCCGCCGGGCCGACGCGCGGGAAGGTCATGGGGTGCTCCTCGCTGATGGCACGTGCCCGCCCGCGGACGGCGGGTCCTCGGGCCGGCCACGGGGTGGCGATGAGATGTGAGGTCAATGCCGCGGGTCGGCGGCGTCGCCCGGGACGCCGCCGTTCGGTTCCAGGTGCTCGCGCAGCCACTGCTCGGTGGTGCTGACGTGCAGGAGGGCGGCCGCCTGGGCCAGGGGGGCGTCCCCGGCGGCCAGCGCCCGGTGGATCGCCTCGTGTTCGGCGACCGTGCGTGCCGCGGCGTCGTCGTCGACCAGACCGCGCCAGACACGGGCACGCAGCGTCCGGCCGGAGATCCCCTCCAGCAGGGTGGCGAGGGTGGCGTTGCCGGTGGCCGCGATGACCGCACGGTGGAAGGCGGCGTCGTGCTGGTTGAGCTGCTCCACGTCGTCCCGGGCGGCCCGCATCGCGTCCAGATGCCGTTCGACCTCCGCCAGCCCCTCGGCCGAGATGCGTGTGGCGGCGAGCCCGGTGGCGACCGGTTCGAACAGCCGGCGCACCTCGGTCAGCTCCAGCAGGGTGTCGCCGCGCAGCAGTTCCACCGCGGACCCGATGCTGCTCAGCAGCAACTCGGGTTCGAGGCTGGTCACATATGTGCCGTCCCCCCGGCGGATCTCCAGCACCCGTGCGACGACCAGCGCCTTCACCGCTTCCCGCATCAGGTTGCGGGACAGCCCGAGTTCGGCGGCCAGTTGCTGCTCGGGCGGGAGCTTGGCACCCGGTCGCAGCTCGCCGGAGTGAATGAGGTCCCTGATGCGGTCGATCGCCTTGTCGGTCAATGACATCCGTCTGCTCCCTGATGGTTGCCCGGGCGGCGGCAGCGTAGCAATACATCCCATCGCTGCAAAAGAGATGGGATGGCTTGCAGTTGGGGCCAGATTCAAGTGCACCAGATATTGGCCGGTCAGATGGTGTGCCTGAAACCTTTGCCTTCCGAGGGTATGGACACCGGGACGGGTCGACCCTATAAATCCATCCAATGTCCGAGCCCTGCTGTGGCGGTACGGACATCTCGTTGACACATGAGGATGCGTGGTTGCGATGATGCCGGGACAGCACCGGAGCCTCCGAGCCGGAAGTGCCGGAAGCCATGCCTGACCTGATCACCGCGGTCGAGGCGGTGGACGTACGGTTCCCGACCTCGCGCGAACTCGACGGCTCCGACGCCATGAACCCCGAGCCCGACTACTCGGCCGCCTATGTGACCATCCGAACCAGCGCCGGAGACGAGGGGTACGGGCTCGCCTTCACCGTCGGCCGCGGCAACGACGTGGAGGTCGCCGCCGTACGGGCCTTGGCCCCGCTGGTGGTGGGACTGCCGGTGGAGGAGGTGCTCGCCGACCTGGGCGGCTTCTCGCGGCGCCTGACCGGCGACAGCCAGCTGCGCTGGCTCGGTCCGGAGAAGGGGGCCATCCACATGGCCGCCGCGGCCATCGTCAACGCGGTCTGGGACCTGTACGGGCGCCGCACCGGAAAGCCGGTCTGGCGGCTGCTGGCCGAACTCTCCCCGGAGCAGCTGGTCGACCTGGTCGACTTCCGCTACCTCCAGGACGCCCTCACCCGTGACGAGGCCCTGGAGATCCTGCGCCGCGCCGAGCCCGGCCGCGCCGAGCGCACCGCGCGCCTGCTGGAGCACGGCTACCCGGCGTACACCACGACCCCCGGCTGGCTCGGATACGACGACGAGAAGCTGGTGCGGCTGTCCAAGGAGGCGGTCGCCGAGGGCTTCGGCCAGATCAAGCTGAAGGTCGGCGCCGATCGCGAGGCGGACGAACGCCGCATGCGGCTCGCGCGCGAAGCGGTCGGCCCGGATGTCAGGATCGCCGTGGACGCCAACCAGGCGTGGGGGGTCCAGCAGGCCATCGACTGGATGGCGTCACTCGTGCGCTACGACCCGTACTGGATCGAGGAGCCGACCTCGCCGGACGACATCCTCGGCCACGCCGCCATCCGCAGGGCGCTGGCGCCGGTCAAGGTGGCCACCGGCGAACACACCCACAACCAGGTGATGTTCAAGCAACTGCTCCAGGCGGGCGCGCTCGACGTGCTGCAGCTCGACGCCAGCCGCACCGCGGGAGTCACCGAGAACGTCGCCATCCTCCTGCTGGCCGCCAAGTTCGGCGTCCCGGTCTGCCCGCACGCCGGCGGGGTCGGGCTGTGCGAGATGGTCCAGCACCTGGCGATGTTCGACTACGTGGCCGTCTCCGGCACCACCGAGGACCGGGTGATCGAGTACGTCGACCACCTGCACGAGCACTTCACCGACCCGGTGCGCATCCGCGACGGCCGCTACCTCGCGCCGCTGGCTCCCGGCATCAGCGCCGAACTGCACCGGCGGTCGCGGGAGGACCACCGCTACCCCGACGGCCCCGTGTGGAGGGGGGAGACCGGCAGATGAGCGCGCCCGAGTTCGCGGGCCTGAAGGCCGTGGTGACCGGCGGCGCCTCCGGTATAGGCCTCGCCACCGCCCGTCTGCTGGCGGTCCGTGGGGCCCGCGTCGCCTGCCTCGACCTCACGCCTGAGGTTCCCGAACCGCTCATCGGGATCAGCGCGGACGTCGCCGACGACGCGAGCGTCCGGGCGGGCGTCGAAGAGGCCGCGCGGCGGCTCGACGGCATCGACGTCCTGGTCAACAACGCCGGGATCGGCGCCCAGGGCACGATCGAGGACAACACCGACGAGGAGTGGCACCGGGTCTTCGACGTCAACGTCCTCGGCATGGTCAGGGTGACCCGCGCGGCGCTGCCCCATCTGCGCCGTTCCGGCAGCGCGGCCGTCGTCAACACCTGTTCCGTGGCCGCCACCGCCGGGCTGCCCGACAGGGCGCTGTACTCCGCCACGAAGGGCGCCGTGCTCGCCCTGACCCGGGCGACCGCCGCCGACCTCGTGCGCTCCGGCATCCGCGTGAACTGCGTCAACCCCGGCACCGCCGACACACCGTGGATCGGCCGCCTGCTCGCCCGCGCGGCCGACCCCGAAGCCGAACGCGCGGCCCTCCGCGCACGTCAGCCCATGGGCCGCCTCGTCACCGCGGACGAGGTCGCCGCTGCCGTCGCCCACCTCGCGAGCCCGTCGTCGGGCTCCACCACCGGCACCGCCCTCGCAGTCGACGGCGGCATGGAAGGCCTGCGGATCCGCCCGCGTACCTGACCACGGCCCGTTTCCCCCGACTCGCCGCGCCGCGGCACCGCCCCCACACCCGCCGGCGCCCGGCATCCGACACGTCCTCGCGACCCACCGGCAAGGAGAACGAGCAATGAAGCTCAGATTCACCCGGCACGCATGCTTCGCCGGCTTCGGCGCCCTGACCGTCCTCGCACTCACCGCCTGCGGCGGCTCCGGACCAGCGCCGGGCGCGAGCGGCGGTTCGACGGTGATCGGGGTCGACTACCCGCGCTCCGACACCGACTTCTGGAACTCGTACATCAAGTACACGCCGGAGTCCGCGAAGGAGCTCGGGCTGGAGCTGAAGACCACCAACTCGCAGAACGACGTCGCCAAGCTCACCGCCAACGCGCAGACCTTCATCAGCCAGGGCGTGAAGGGCGTCGCGATGGCACCCCAGGACACCGCGGCCATCGCGCCCACGCTGGCGCAGATGGAGGCGAAGAAGATCCCGGTCGTCACGGTGGACACCCGGCCGGACACCGGCAAGGTCTACATGGTGGTCCGCGCCGACAACCGTGCCTACGGCGAGAAGGCCTGCCAGTTCCTCGGCACCAAGCTGGGCGGCAAGGGCAAGGTCGTCATGCTCCAGGGCGACCTCGCCTCGATCAACGGCCGCGACCGCACCGAGGCCTTCAACGCGTGCATGAAGAAGAACTACCCCGCCATCAAGGTCTTCGGTGAGGCGACCAACTGGGACGGGGCGCTGGCCGCGCAGAAGCTCCAGACCGACCTGACCGCGCACCCCGACATCAAGGGTGTGTACATGCAGTCCAGTTTCGCGCTCGCCGGCACCCTCCAGGTGCTGAAGCAGAAGAACCTGCTGGTGGGTCCGGAGGACAAGAAGCACGTGTTCATCGTCTCCAACGACGGGATCCCCGAGGAACTCAAGAACATCGGCGAGGGGAAGATCGACGCCACCGTCTCCCAGCCCGCCGACCTCTACGCCAAGTACGCGCTCTACTACCTCAAGGCGGCGATCGACGGGAAGACGTTCAAGCCCGGCAAGACCGACCACGACAGCACGATCATCCAGGTGCGCGACGGCGTGCTGGAGGACCAGCTCTCCGCCCCGCTCGTCACCGCGGACGGCGGCACGTACGGCGGGGTTCCCAGCCTCAAGAGCGACGACTCCTCCCTGTGGGGCAACAACCTCGGCTGACCGGAAGGGCGATGCACAGCATGGTTACGGCTCCCCCCGTCGCCCAGGCGACGGGGATAACGAAGCGATTCGGGCCCACGGTCGCACTGCACGACGCCGGGATCACGATCAGGCCCGGCGAGACGCACGCGCTCGTGGGGCGCAACGGGGCGGGCAAGTCCACCCTGGTCTCCGTCCTCACCGGACTCCAGGCACCGGACGAGGGATCGGTGACCTTCGGTGGCCGGCCGGCTCCCCGGCTCGCCGAACGGGACGCGTGGCGGCAGCGGGTGGCCTGTGTCTACCAGAAGTCCACCATCATCCCCCAGCTGACGGTCGCGGAGAACCTCTTCCTGAACCGGCACGGTCGCGGCCGGGGCGGCCTGATCAGCTGGCGGACGGTCCGCGACAGGGCCCGGGAGGTCCTGCGGACCTGGTCGGTCGACGTGGACGTGCGCACCCTCGCCGGGGAACTCGACATCGAGCAAAGGCAGTTCGTGGAGATCGCCCGGGCGCTGTCGTTCGGCGCACGCTTCATCATCCTCGACGAGCCGACCGCACAGCTGGACGGAGCCGCCATCAACCGGCTGTTCGCCCGGATCCGGGACCTCCAGCAGCAGGGAATCACCTTCCTGTTCATCAGCCACCACCTGCAGGAGGTCTACGAGATCTGCGACACGGTGACGGTGTTCCGCGACGCCCGGCACATCCTCACCGCTCCCGTGGCCGAACTGCCCCGTGCCGAACTGGTGGCCGCCATGACGGGCGAGGGCGCAGCCAAGGGCGGCGGGCCATCCCGCCGCCCCGTCGCCGCCGGGTCCCCGACGGTGCTCGCGATGGAAGGCTCCGCCGTCGAGGGCGCCTACCACGACGTGTCCTTCCGGATCCGCGGCGGGGAGATCGTCGGTCTCGCCGGCGCGGCGGGCAGCGGCCGTACCGAGGTCGCGGAGACGGTCGTCGGACTGCGGGCCGCCGACACGGGAACGGTGCGGATCGCGGGGGTGCGCCCACGGCCGGGCAGCGTGCCGGCGGCCCTGCGGGCAGGGGTGGGTTTCGTCCCGCAGGACCGCCACCAACAAGGACTCGTGCCGGAGATGTCCATCGCGGACAACGGGACCCTGACCATCCCCGAGCGTCTGGGCCCACGCGGGCTCATCGACGGCCGCCGCCGCGACGCCTACGCACGCTCCATGATCGAGAAGCTGGCGATCAAGACACCGGGGCCCCAGCTGCCCGTCTCCGGGCTCTCCGGAGGCAACCAGCAGAAGGTCGTCATGGCGCGGGCCATGGCCAACGACCCGAAACTGCTGGTGCTGATCAATCCGACCGCCGGCGTCGACGTGCGGTCCAAGGAGTTCCTCCTCGGCAAGGTCGAGGAGATCGCCGAGTCCGGCACCGGGGTGCTCATCGCCTCCGACGAACTCGACGACCTGCGTACCTGCGACCGGGTCCTGGTGATGTTCCAGGGGCGCGTCGTGGCCGAGAAGGCCGGTGACTGGCACGACCACGAGCTCGTGGCCGCGATGGAAGGAGTGGACCTCGATGTCTGAGAGCGCGACCGCGGCCTCCGCGAAGAGCCCGGACGGCGGGCGGCCGGACACCGCGAGCGAGCCGCCGGCCACCGGGGGAGGAGGGGAACGCAGAATCGCCTTCGCGCGGCTGCGCGACCTGGCGCTTGTTCCCGCGATCATCGTCATGGCGATCGTAGGACAGCTCGTCAACCCGGTGTTCCTGCAGGCCGACAACCTGATCAACGTTCTGCAGACCATGTCCGAGATCGCACTCCTGGTCCTCGCCCAGACTCTGGTGCTGATCGTCAAGAAGATGGACCTCTCCCTGGAGTCCACCGTCGGGATCGCCCCCGGGGTCGCGGCCTGGCTCACCGTCCCCGCGGGCGCCACGCACGGCCTCGGTCTGCTGCCCGGCGGATGGTCCGTGCCCGTCACCCTGGCGGTCGGCCTGCTGATCGGTGTGGTCAACGCCCTGTTCATCATCCGGTTCGGGCTCAACGGCTTCATCGTGACGCTCGGCATGCTGATCGTGCTGCGCGGCGTCCTCACCGGCATCTCCGGCGGCCAGACCTTCTTCCAGCTGCCACCGTCGATGCTCTACCTCGGCACCGCCCAGTGGGCCGGCATGCCCGCCTCGGTGTGGATCTGCCTGATCCTTTTCGCCGTCGGGATCGTGGTGCTCGGCTTCACCAGCTTCGGCCGCTCGCTGTACGCGATCGGCGGCAACGTCGACGCGGCCAAGGCCGCGGGCATCCGCACCGACCGGGTGCTGTGGACCGTCATCGTGGGCGCCAGCGTCCTCGCCGCGCTCAGCGGCCTGCTCCTGTCGGGGCGCCTGGCCTCGGTGGCCTCCGCCCAGGGCAACGGCTACATCTTCACCGTCTTCGCCGCCGCGGTCATCGGCGGTATCAGCCTCAACGGCGGCAAGGGCACCATGTTCGGCGCCTTCACCGGCATCCTGCTCCTGTTCATGATCCAGAACGTCCTCACCCTCGGCGGCGTCCCCGCACAGTGGATCGGCGCCCTCAACGGCACGATCATCCTCATCGCCCTGGCGCTGTCCCGCATCACCGGGGGCAAGGTCCAGGACTAGGCCGTGTCCTCGTCCGGCCGGACCGGACGACGACCGAGCCGGGACCACAGGCCTTCCCGAGGAAGGGGGGTCCGTTCTCCGGCCGAGGACGACCAGCGCGGGCGGCGGCTCCGCCGCCCGCGCGTACAGCCGCGCTCGCACCACCGGGGGCACGCGCCCTCCCATGACCGGCCCACACCCGCGACAGAATGGATTGGCACACCCATGGAACGAAGAGAGTTCCTCGTCGCCTCCGCAGCCGCGTCCACCGCGCTCGCCGCCGGCCTCCCGGCCGCCGAGGCGACCGCGGCCCCGCAGCCCGCCCCGGATGCGCCGGGCGCTCCCCCCGGCAAGCCCTCCCCCCTCACTCTGTGGTACGACAAGCCCGCCGGGCAGTGGCTGGAGGCGCTGCCGCTCGGCAACGGCCGCCTCGGCGCCATGGTGTTCGGTGGCGTGGAGACCGAACAGCTCCAGCTCAACGAGGACACGCTGTGGGCCGGGGGCCCGTACGAACCCGCCAACCCCCAGGGCCTGGCCAACCTCGCGGAGATCCGGCGCAGGGTCTTCGCCGGGGAGTGGAACTCCGCCCAGAACCTGATCAACTCCTCCTTCATGGGCATCCCGGTCGGCGAGCTGATGTACCAGACCGTGGGCAACCTGCGGCTGACGATCCCCGGCACGGGCGAGGTCAGCGGCTACCGGCGCGATCTGGACCTCGAGACAGCGGTCGCGACCACGACGTACACGCGCGGCGGAGTCACGTACCGCCGGGAGGTCTTCGCCAGCCACCCCGACCAGGTGATCGTGGTCCGGCTCACCGCCGGCACCCGCGGCGGTCTCTCCTTCACCGCGGCCTTCGACAGCCCCCAGCAGTCCCTGACCGAGTCCCCGGACCCGATGACCGCCGCGCTGGAAGGGACCGGGCAGACCCGCGAGGGCGTCACCGGCCAGGTCCGCTTCCGCGCCCTGGTCCGCGCCCACGCCGAGGGCGGCACCGTACGCAGCGAGAACGGCACGCTCGCGGTGACCGGGGCCGACGCGGTGACCCTGCTGGTGTCCGTCGGCACCAGCTACAACGACTACCGGGACGCCTCCGGCGACCACCGTGCCCGCGCCGAGCGCCCGCTGAACGCCGCCGCCGGCACCCCGTACGGGCGGCTGCGCTCCCGGCACGAGTCCGACCACCGTGCGCTCTTCCGCCGGGTCACGCTCGACCTCGGCACCACGGAGGCGGCCGGCGCGCCGACCGACCGGCGGGTCGCCGCCTTCACCGAGACGGACGACCCGCAACTGGTCACCCTGCACTACCAGTACGGCCGCTACCTGCTCATCGCCTCCTCCCGCCCGGGCACCCAGCCCGCCAACCTCCAGGGCATCTGGAACGACCAGCTCTCACCGCCCTGGGACGCCAAGTACACGATCAACATCAATACGGAGATGAACTACTGGCCCGCGCCCACCACCAACCTCCTGGAATGCTGGGAGCCGATCTTCGCGCTCCTCGACGACCTGGCACAGGCCGGCCAGAGGACCGCGCGGGTGCAGTACGGCGCGGACGGCTGGGTGGCCCACCACAACACCGACGCCTGGCGCGGGACCGCGCCCGTCGACGGCGCGTTCTGGGGGATGTGGCCCACCGGCGGCGCCTGGCTGGCGACCTCCGTATGGGAGCACTACCGCTTCACCGGTGACCGCGAAGCCCTGCTCCGCCGCCTGCCCGTGGTCGAAGGAGCGGTCCGCTTCTTCCTCGACTCACTCGTTCCCGACCCCGGCACGGGACACCTGGTCACCTGCCCGTCGGTGTCGCCCGAGAACGCCCACCACGGCGGCGTGTCGGTGTGCGCGGGCCCGACCATGGACAACCAGATCCTGCGGGACCTCTTCGACGGCTACCTCGCGGCCTGCGACGCCCTCGACGTGACGAGCCCGTACGCCGACCGGACGCGGGCGGCAAAGGCCCAGTTGCCGCCCATGAGGATCGGCGCCTTGGGACAGCTGCAGGAGTGGCAGCAGGACTGGGACGCGGGAGCCCCGGAGCGCCAGCACCGCCACGTCTCCCACCTCTACGGCCTGCACCCCAGCAACCAGATCACCAAGCGCGGTACACCGGAGCTGTTCCAGGCCGCCCTGAAGACGCTGGAGATGCGCGGGGACGCCGGCACCGGCTGGTCCCTCGCCTGGAAGATCAACTTTTGGGCGCGTGCGGAGGACGGCGCCCGCTCCTACAAGCTCCTCACCGACCTGCTCACGCCCGACCGCACCGCGCCGAACCTGTTCGACCTGCACCCGCCGTTCCAGATCGACGGCAACTTCGGCGCCACCGCCGGTGTGACCGAGTGGCTGCTCCAGTCCCACGCCGACGAGGTCCATCTGCTGCCCGCACTGCCGCCTGAGCTCCCGCAGGGCCGGGTCACCGGCCTGCTCGCCCGCGGGGGCCTCACGGTCGATCTCACCTGGCGCGACGGCGTGCTGTCCCGTGCCCGCCTGAGGGCGGGGCACGGCGGCACCGTCCGGCTGCGCACCGCGGCCCCGGTCGCGGTGCACCGCACCGGCCCCCCTGCTCGGTTCGCTGTGGAACGTCCGGAGAGCACCCTCGCCGTCTTCGAGGCCACGGCAGGCGGCGACTACGTGATCACGCCGCGCTGACACCGCGCGGCGCCGCCCGCGCAGGGCCTCCCGACGGGAGCCGGCGCGGGCGGCGCACCAGCGGCGAGCGGCTGGATCTCACGTCGGAGCTGTCACCCGCACCTGCACCTGCACCTGGGGCTGTCGTCCCCGCTCGAACGACTCGTATTCCGTGAACAGGCCGTGCGGCCCCTCGCCACGGCGGACACGGACCCGGCCCCTTCGCGGAGTTGCTTCGCGAAGGGGCTCACGTCAGTTTCCGACGCCCGCACCTCGAACGGTCTGCCGCCGTTCGTCCGGCAGCGCGGGCATGCCACAACAGGAGGCGCACGAACTCGCGGCCGTCGGCGTGCTTCCGGGTGGCCGTCGCTCCGGAAGCTCGCACGTCGCCAGGTCGCACGCCCCACGCCCTGGATCGGGGCGTGCGCAGGCGAGGGCGCGCTCTGCCTGCCGCCTGGCGGCGTCCCGTGCGGCGAGCACATATCTCTGCGGCCGACGGAAGCCCTGTCGTCGGCCTCGTCTACCGTGCGGTCGTCACTCGAAGACGATGACCTGGCGTCCGACGACGTCGCCGCGTCCGAGGGCCTCCAGGTTGTCGTTGATGTCCTCGAGCCTGACTTTGGTGACGTTGTGCTTGACGAGTCCGGCTTCCGCGAGGGAGAGCACCTCGACCAGGTCCAGGTGGTTGCCCCAGAAGGAGCCCATGTAGGTCAGCTCCGTCCCCACGAAGGGGAACTGCCTGTGTTCGACGTGGTGGCTCATGAGGCCGACCGCCGCCAACACGCCCTCGGGGCCGAGCAGGTCGAACCCCATCGAGATGGACGCGTTGCTGCCGACGCAGTCGAGGATGGCGTCGATCGTCCTGCGGCCGGTGAGCTGTTCCAGTTCGTCCTGGATGGCTTCGGTGGACTTGTCGCGGACGTTGATCCCGTGGTCGGCGCCGTTCTCCTTCGCCACGTCCAGCTTGCCGTCCTTGCGGGCGAGGGCCACCACGGTCGCTCCGCCGCCGAGGAGCTTCGCGTACTGGACGGCGTAGCTGCCCAGCCCTCCGATGCCCGTGACGGCGACGATGCGGCCGGGGCCGAGCTTGCCGGTGTCCCGGAGCTTGCGCATCCCGCGGTACGGGGTCATGCCCGCGTCGGTCATCGGGGCGAGAAGTTCAGGTGCCTTTGCCGCGTTCTCCGATACGGGGATCGCGTGGCGGCATTCCACGGCCATGTACTCGGCGAAGCCTCCGGGAGGTCCGAAGCCCACCCACCTGCCGTTGCCGCTGCACAGCTGTTCGTTGCCCTCCCGGCACTGGCGGCAGGTGCCGTCGCCCCAGCTGGGGTTGACCACGACCATGTCGCCCTCGGAGTACCCCACCGACTTCGGTACGGCGCTGCCCAGGCCGGCCACCCGGCCGGTGACCTCGTGGCCGGGGATGTAGGGGAGGTCCACGGGGAACGGGCCCTCGAAGTAGCCGTTGAGGAGTTGGTAGTCGCTGCGACACATGCCGGTCGCGGCGACCTTCAGCAGGATCTCGTCCGGGCCCGGGTCGGGCATGGGGACTTCTTCGATGCGCAGGGGCTCTTTGTATCCGTGCATCCGAGCTGCTTGCATCTGCATAGGGGTGCCTCGCTTTCGCCGGCAAGCAGCCGTGCGGGCCGGTACAGCGTGACAGGGTACGGATGCCTCGCCGGCCCGCACGGCCGCCGCTCCGCTTCCAACATCTTCAGGGTCCTGCCCATACCGTCGCGGCGCATCCCGAGTCGGGGGAGGGCGAGGGAGATCGCTGCCGCGTGTGCACGAAGTCGTCCGCTGACCGCACCGCACGGGATGTATTGGTCGCCACAGAAGGCACGTGGGTCCCAAGTGCCCCTCCTACCACGCCCTGGCTCACCGCTGAGCCGCTCGCCGGGTCACCCGGTAGCTGACTCCGCCGCGGGATCGTACGGTTGGTGGGTGGGAGTGCCACGTCGAACACGTGGTTGCGCGGCGGTATCGGTGCCGTGTGCAGCGTGCCCGTACCGGCGTATCTGTCTTCGGCGCCGACCCGGTGACAGTCGGCTGGTCGTGGAGTATCCGATGGACGAGGCGCCCGACATCGGCCTACCGGTCTACCGAATCGGCCCCGCATGACGTGGAGGCTCACGCGGATGATGCCGTGAGCAAGGGGTCACGGTGTCGGTGGGCGGCAAGCGTCCGGACCGCCCCGGCCGGTTCCGTCCGCCGACGGCGCTGACGGACAACACGACCGACATGCAGATGTACGGCCGGCTACCCGAAGATCCCCGTCGGCGGGCGAAGCGCAGCGGATACGGGCGTGAGCTGACGGATCCGGGCATGCGCGAGTGAGCGAACGCCAGGACGGTCTGGGTCGGCGAGAGCGCGGACGGCACGTCGAAGACGGCGAAAGCGAGGGATCGTCATGATCAAGCCGTATGCGCCTTACGACTTCATGCCGCCGATCCCGGGGTTCGCGTTGAGCTCCCAGTCCCTGGCGAACGGGGAGCAACTGGCGCGCGAGCACGTGAGCGGCATCCTGGGAGCGGGCGGATCGGACGTCTCACCGCAGCTCAGCTGGTCCGGCTTCCCCGGGGAGACCCGCAGTTTCACGGTCGCGATGTTCGACCCCGACGTGCCCACCGCCTCGGGCTTCTGGCACTGGGCCGTTGCCAATCTCCCCGTCTCCGTGACCGACCTGCCGGCCGGGGCGGGAGACGGAAGCGCGCTGCCGGGCGGCGCGGTGACGCTGCCCAACGACGCCGGTTACAGGAGGTACCTCGGTCCGGCGACACCTCCGGGCAACGGCCCGGACCGCTACTTCTTGGTGGTGCACGCCGTCGACGTGGAAAACCTGGACGTGTCCGAGACGACGGCCCCCGCCATGATGGACTTCCAGCTGTTCACGCACGCGATCGCGCGGGCGACCATGTACGGCACCTTCGAGCGCTGAGCAGGCCGGACGTCCGGCCGCGGTAGGTTCCGGTGCTCGTTGCACACGAGGCCCAGGCCACCACGCGGCAACTCGCCCCGCTGTTCGGGGTGTCGCGGTCGGCCGCTGACCGGGCGATCGACCATTTCGGGCCGAATCCTCTTCAGCCCGTTTGGTAGTTGGCCAAGGTCGCAGAGCAGTCGAAGAACCACTGCTCCTGCACCACCCACCACCAGGGCGTCATCGACGCCGACACGCGGCTGGTCGTGGTGTCCGGCCGACCGCCACCGGTGGGCCGCAACGACTGCCCGGCCTGGGAGGAATCATGGGCCGGGCCAGGGCTGGACCTCGTCTTGACCAGCCCCGGCAGGCAGTGCTGGAGTCGGCACGTGGACAGCATCCCTGCCAATCGGCGGCTCTGGAACCAGATCAGCAACGCCTACCAGCACAAGCACGACGCGCAAATCGGCGCCGCACCCCGGCTGTGGGGCATGTACTCCATCCCCGACGCGCACCTGCACGCCCTGGGCGACGTCACTGGCAAGCGCGTCCTCGAACTCGGATGCGGCGCCGGCCAGTGGTCCAGGGCGCTCGCCGCCGAGGGCGCCACCGTGATCGGGCTCGACCTTTCCGAAGCCCAACTCGCCTCAGCGGCAAGCGCGATGGGAGCGGCCGGCTACCGGCTCGTGCAAGGCGCCGCCGAACAACTCCCCTTCGCCGCAGACAGCTTCGACCTGGTGTTCTGCGATTTCGGTGGGCTCAGCTGGGCGCCCCCGCACCTGGCTGTCCCGCAGGCCGCACGCGTCTTGCGCCCAGGCGGGCGCCTGGTGTTCAACGTCGCCAGCCCATGGTTCGAAGCCTGCTACGACGAGGCGGCCAGCCGCGTGACCACGACGCTGCAGCAGGACTACTTCGGGCTGAACACCATCGCCGAAGGCGACGGTGCGACCAGCTATCAGCTCACCTACGGCGGCTGGGTCAAGGTTCTGCGCGACGCGGGTCTCGTCATCGACGACCTCATCGAACCGCGGCCCGAAGCCGGAACACCCAACGGCTACAACGAGACCGACCCACCCGACTGGGCGCACCGCTGGCCGGCGGAACTCCTCTGGGTAACCCACAAACCGTGAGTTCCACCGCGTCGAGACGCGGAGACAGCCTCTCGCCGGACAGCGATTGGGACGGGCCCAGGTATTTCAGAGAGGTGGTGCCCTTGTGGAGGTAGCCGTCGAGAGCTTCGACTTCTTCGCCGAACACCAGACCTATGACCGCTGCTACACCGTCACCCACCTTGTGCAGTGGCTCGTCGCTGCGCTGTACGGGTACGAGCGGGACGAGCGCACCGCCTTCGTGCGCGCCTGCGCCCGAGGGGAACGTCCGAGGGGGATCCCGTCGCAGATCGCGGCGATCCGCACCCGCCACGCCCCGATTGCCGCAGTGATGACTGACTATTACCGCGAGTTCCGTTTCAAGAGCAGACAGACCCCGTATCCCCTGGAGGCGATCCGGCAGATCGGCGGGCCGGACAGCTTGTCCATCATCTGATGGACCTGGGCGGCCAACAGCCGGGCTGGATGCGGGAAGCTCCGGGTGCCCTGATCCGCTTATGCTGAACGGCCTGCCTGCCTTGCCCGTTGCCACCGCCCGCCCGCCCGCCCGCCCGATCGTCCTGGCCGCCGCCGAACGGCACCGGCTGAAGAAAGCGGCCTACGGCCACAGGACCCCGCACCGGGACCGCCTGCGGGTGCAGATCGTGCTGCGGGCCGCCCGGGGGCGGGGCAACGCGGCAATCGGCCCGCGAAACGGGAGCGCACCTGGACACCGTGTCCGCGGGGCGCGGCGGCCGTGTGGGTGCGTGACCGGTTGGGCGAGTTATTCACAGATAAGCACTTTGCCGACTGGTATCCGGTTGAAGGGCGGCGTGGGTCGTGGGGGAGGGCGAACGCCTCCGAAGGATGAGACGGTGAACGTGAGCGTCCTGTCGGCTGTGTCGGACAGTACGCGTCCCACTCCGCTCAGCCGGCCTCCAGCTCCCAGTCGAGGTCCCAGAGCCGGATGCCGTCGTCTCCCGCCGAGACCAAGTTGCGCAGGTCGGGCGTGAGTTCGAGGTGCCGGACATATTGTTGGTGCCCTTCGAGCACGTGCAGGCACCGGCCGGTGGCGACCTCCCACATCCGTATGTCGCGGCCCGCTGAGAAGGCGAACCGGGCGTCGGGTGTGAACCGCACGGCGAAGACCCAGCCCTCGTGCCCCGCGAACTGGCGTACGGAGCGTTCGGCACCGGCCTCCCACAGCCGGATCGGTTCGTCCCCGGCGCCCGAGGACATGACCTGGTGTGTGGACATGGCCAGTCGGCCGTCGGCGCTCAGGCACGCCGACAGGATCGGTTCCCGAGGGCCGGTCCAGGTCCGCAGGCAGGCTCCGGTGTCGAGATCCCGGAGCCGGACCACACCGTTGGTGTCCCCGACCGCCGCGAGCCGTCCGTCCGCGGACGTGGAGATCGCGTTGACCGGGCCGTTCCGGCTGATCGTCGCCACGCAGCGGTCGTCGTCCAGGTCCCATCGGCGAAGGACACCGTCGCCGCCGCCGAGCCAGGCGTACCTTCCGTCGCCGGTGAATCTGATGGTCCGCCTCATGTCCCAGTCCGGAGTCAGCCGACGGCACTCGCCGTCCGCCAGTCGCCGCCGGATGATCGCGAGCGGCTTGGTGCCCTCGTACAGGACGTACTGGCCGTCGTCGCTCAGCGCCACCCCGCCCACCCTGCCCGGATGATCGTCGAGGACGAGCGTGCACGCGCCGCTGTCCAGATCCCAGATCCGTACGGTGCCGTCGCTCTGCCCGCTGACGGCGAGCCGGACACCCGCGGCGACACCGATAGCCGTGATGGCGCCGAAGGAGAGGTGGCCGGCGTCCAGTGGCCGCGACCAGGCGGAGCGCAGCCGTATGTGGCGCGCCGACCGGCCCAGATCGTGCCAGGCGGCCAGGACCTGGGGCGCGCGCTCGTATCCCGGTACGTCTCGCGCGCGGGTCAGCAGGCCGAGGGCTGACCTGTGTCGGCCGTTCGACATCGCTCGGCGTGCGCCGGCGAGCAGTTCCTCGGCCAGTTCGCCGAGCCGGTTGACCTCTGCGTACTCGCGCGGCTGGATCACGTGCGGCTCGGCGGCGTATTCGGTCTCGGGCAACCGCCAACGATGCATGGGCAGTTCGGGATGCCCGCCGACAGAGCAGCCGAGACGGTCGTGGCTGTCCGGGAATCCGACGTGGTGCATTCCGTACGCGTGGGCGGTGAAGGTCCGCAGGCACCGGCCGCTGCCCAGCTCCCAGATCTGAACGGTGTGATCGCCGGCCGTTCCGGACATCAGCAGCCGCCCACTGTTGCCGAAGGCCAGGTGACCGGCTGCGGCGGTCAGCCCCGTCAACGTACGCAACTTGCGGACCTGCCGACCCTCCGCCACATCCCACAACCGGATCACCCGGTCCTTGCCGGCCACCGCTACCATCCGCCCGTCGGGACTGAAGCACAGCGCATGCGTCGCCGAGCCGGTGGCCAGCACCCGGTACCGGCCATCGGCCACGCTCCATAGCCGCGCCCCGTCCTCCTCGGCGGTGAGGACATGGCGCCCGTCGGCGCTCACCTCGTACTGCGAGCCGTCCAGGGCGCCGTCCTTGAGTGCCGCCCCGAGCGACCGCCGGCAGGTCCCGGTTCGCGGTTCCCAGACCTGGACGCGCCCGTCCACGCCCTGCCACACACCGACGCGCCCGTCGGCACTCAACCTGACCGGGCACCCCGTGTCGCGCGCGGCGGAGCGGATGGTGCGGGTACACCTGCCCGCCCTGAGATCCCAGAACTGCACCGTGCCGTCGCGGCTCGTGGACAGTGCGTACGAGCCGTCAGGGGTGAGGTCGACGCCGAGCACCTGCGTGCGGTGGCCCTCGACCGCCGACCGCTGTGTGCGGGTCGCCGTGTCCCACAGACGGAGCACGCCGTCCCAGTGGCCGCTCAGCGCGAGGCGTGCGTCCGGAGTGAACCGGACCGGCAGGTAGCCCATCACCTTGTGCCGGGCCAGCAGTTCCACCGGTGCGAACGGCACCGCGAATGGCTCGCGAAACTCGCGGGTGCCGGTGTGGCGGGCATCGGCCACGGTTCCTGAGGCCGCCACCCGCAGCGCCGCCCGAACGTCGGTGTCGTCGGGCCGTTCGCGCGCGAGGGCCTGGAGCAGGTCGCGTGCCGCCGCCAGGTCGCCGCGTTCGAGGTGAACCCGGGCCAGGAACAGCTGCACCTGCCAGGAGGACGCGCCGGACCCGCGCGGGATCGCCTGCAGCCGGGAGACGAGTTCCTCATCGGTGATCGCCCCCGTACGCCACCTGAACAGGCCACCGTTGTACACGGCCCCGATGTGGTGCGGGTCGACCGCGAGCGCCTGGCCGAAGGCCTGCTCGGCGTCGCCGGCCCGGTCCAGGTCGAGGAGTGACAGGCCACGGTTGTTGAGCTCGTCGGCGCGCAGATCGGCGGCCTGGGGCGTGGGACGCGGGTACGCCGAGCCGATCGCCTGCTCGTATATCCCGGTCAGTACGTCCGCGATGTCCGCCATCGAGGCCGGCCGGTGGGCCGGGTGCCGCCGCAGGCAGCGGCGGAGCAGGTGGGCGACTTCCGGCGGCGCCGCGACCGGATTCGAGGGGTCGGCCAGATATTCCTCCAGTGCGAGACCCGCTACCGAACCAGCCGCCCAGTGCACACCGCCGGTGAACATCTCCAGGACCGAGACCGCAAAACTGTACACATCGCTGCGCCGCCCGACCGGCTCCCCCGCGAGCTGCTCCGGCGACGCGTAGCCGACCGTCATGCCGCCGGATGGCACCAGCACGCTGACACCCGGGCCCAGTTGGAGGTCAGTCAGGGCCGTGGTGGCCTTGGACCGGGCGAGACCGAAGTCGGTGATCTTCGCGGCCCCCGTGCCGTCGAGCAGCACGTTGGCCGGCTTCACGTCCTGGTGCACCACATCTCTGCCATGGGCGTGCTCGAGCCCACGGGCCGCTTGGACCGCCGTGTCGAGCACATGGGCGAGGGCCTGTCGCGCATCCCCGGCGTAGAGCCGCCCGTCGCGGATCCAGTCGGCCAGGCTGCCGCCGTCGACGTACTCGGCGAACACGCGGGGGACACCGTCGATCACCCGTACGTAATGGCAGGCGCAGACGTTCGGATGGAGTCCGAGGGACACCCACGTCTCCGCCTCCCTGACGAACAGCTCCTGATCGCCGGAGCTCCGGAACAGCTCGGGCCGTGAACTCTTCACCGCCATGTCGATGCCCCAGGCGAGATGCCGTACGCGGTGCACGACGCCCATCCCGCCCCGGCCGAGCTCGCCGATCACCCGGTACCGGCCGTCGACGGTCTCGCCGGTCGCCCAAACGGCCGACGGCGTAGGTGCGTTCACTGCGATTCCCCCTCGTGGTGGCGGCAGAGTCGCTGTCCTGGAGGGCATGGACGCAGAAGACCCCGTGGTCAGACTTGAACGAGGATCAGTATGTGGCGCTGTCGGTCCTGGTGTCGATGATGCAGACCCACCGTGGGGTCGCACTCGGCTCGCGACAGATACTCGCGGCCGCAGTGACCCCCGGCGGGTGTGCACGGCAAACGGTTCTGTCTCACATTCGGGGTGCTTGACGGGGACGGCGGGGTTCTCGGCCCGGTGTTCGCGCAGGTGCTTGCGGTAGGGGTCGACGAGGCCGGCTCGGTATCGCGACGGCAGGTGGGCTCGTCGGCACCAGCCTGAGGATGTGGCTGCCGCGCCTTTCCGGTGCACGGCGGCCGTCGGGCAATGTCAGGCAGTATTGGCCGGCTCCCTCCTGCGCTCCCGGAGGGGCGCAGAAGCCACCGGTACGGGTGCGGAGGCGACGCAGGCCGTCATGCGGTGGCAGCTCGTCGTGCACGCGGGGCCGGCCGGGGTCAGGCGCTTCGGCGGCGGTGGGCGAGCGTGCCCCCGGGTGACAGCGCCCGGCCCGAAGCGGGCATTGACGGTCGACGACCGGGTCCAGGAGTCGGCTGACCTCCCGGCCGGGGTCGAGGCTGAGCTGCTGCGGTGCGTCTGCTGCGTCCACCAGGGTCCCGGCGCGGACCGAGACTCCTTGTACCCGGGCCCGCTTGGGTCCGAGACGTTCGAAGACCGCGATCGCCGCGTCCCGCGGGTCGTCGGTGAACGCGCTCCGCTCGGCGAGCGTACGGGACCGCGACACGCTGCGCCGCCGGGAAGCACGGGACTGCTTGGGCTCGGGGTCGGCCCCGAGTCGCGGGACGCGTCGCGGGTGTCGGCGCTGTGCAGGACGCCACGGCGGTGGGCCGCCGATTCCACTTGTGTTGCACTCGAGGTCGCCGCCCAGAGTCTTGAACAGGTCATCCGTCGGCGAAAAGCGCGCAAAGCCTTGTGCCTCGAGAACGATCACATGCATCATGCCAACGACCGCTCCACGGGCGTTAGTTGGGAGTCGTTTTGATCAAGGAAAAGGCTGTCGAGCTGGTCCGGAGAACCGCCACCACGTTGGCGGTCACCTCCCTTGCGCTTCTCGGCTCGGTGTCGACTGCCCAGGCGGGCGGCTCGTGCACTGTCACGGGCTGCTCCGAATTCACCAACGGCAGCCACCTCGGAGTCCTGGCCGTCCAAAACTGGACCTGCTCGACCGGGACGACGGCTACCGCCAGCACGGGCTGCGTGAGCCTCAGTTCCACGAAATGGATCTACCCGACGGAGCGGACTCCGAGCGGTCAGGACTGGGACGCCTTCCGTGTCGACGCGGGCTACTGCTACAAGGTCGAGTTCCTGAACGAGTTCCCGCTTCTGACGAAGAGGTGGACCATGACCTACGACCGGTCGAACTCCAGCACGCCGGTCTACGTCAAGATCGAGAATCCGTCGCAGGCGTACATCATCGCGCAGAAGGCTGGTTCCTGCCCGTAAACGATGGCCAGCGAGACAAGTGCTCGTGACCGTACTCACTGACGACAAGGACTGCCTGGTCCAGGCACGGTCCGGCGGACCAGGGCCGGAGCCATGAGCGGATCGCTCCGCGGTGACGGTGCCCAGCGCGGACAACGCGCTGGGCGAGTCCTTCAGGCCACCTTCGAGCACGAGCCTCTGCAGACCCGTTCGTCGCTTCGGCTGCGGCAGGTACGCCGGCCGCGAAACCGCCGGAGGTGAGCGCGCAAAGCACCGAGGCGTTCCAGGGTGCGGTCACGGCGTTCGACGAGGACGGCGGTTGCCCCAAGCCGGAGCCGAACGCGTACTGGGACCAGATGCCAGGCACTCGTCGAGCCCGCGCGGACCCGGTAGGCCACGACGAACGCGGACGAGGCGGGCACGGAGTTCGGGTCGGAGGCGTACGCGCTGATCGACACCATGGCGGACGGCATCAAGGCCGCCGGGGCCCGTACGACGCCGTACGGACCCCGGCGGCAACTGCGGCGCAAAGCCTCCGGGCGAGGCGCCTGCCACGACGCGGTGGCACGGGGCAGCGACGGCCGGGGGCCGCAGCAGGGGGCGACGGAGGGCGTGCCATGATCATGGCGTCGAACGCCCATTCAGGCCGCAGGGAGGCAGTACCGTGTCCGAGCAGCACCTCGACCCCATGCCCGAGGACTGGCAGCGGGCGCTCGCCGTCGTCGCCCATCCCGACGACCTGGAGTACGGTGCCGCCGCGGCCATCGGCCGCTGGACGGAGGCCGGCCGCGAGATCAGCTACCTCCTGGCGACCCGCGGCGAGGCCGGCATCGACGGCGTGCACCCGGAGGACGCGGCACGAATACGGGAGGCCGAGCAGCGCGCCAGTGCCGGGGTGGTCGGCGTGAAGGCCGTTGAGTTCCTGGATCATCGCGACGGCGTCGTCGAGGGGGGTCCGGCTCTGCGCCGCGAGATCGCCGCCGCGATCCGCCGGTACCGCCCCGAGCTGCTGATCACGCTGTCCCACCACGACACCTGGGGCGGCACGGTCTGGAACACCCCTGACCACCGGGCCGTCGGCCGGGCCGCCCTCGACGCGGCGGGCGACGCGGGCAACCGGTGGATCTTCCCCGAACTCGCCCAAGACGAGGGGCTGGAACCGTGGGGCGGCGTGCGCTGGGTGGCGGTCGCGGGATCGCCGTACCCCACGCACGCGGTGGAGGTCGGCGACACCGACGTCGAGCGGGCCGTCGCCTCCCTCGCCGAGCACCAGGCGTACATCCGGGCGCTCACCGACCAGGAACCGGCCGACTACGCGCGCGAAGTCGTCGGCCGCGGCCTGGAGATCGCGGCGCGGCGCTTCGGAGACCGTCCGGCGGTGGCGTTCCAGCTCTACCCGCGGTAGCGGCAGGGGTGGCCGGCCCCGCCCACCTCAGCCGGGGACCATCTGAAGGAGAGGGCGGCTGCTGCGTCGTGGGAGAGGGTCTCGACCTCTGGAACGTCGTCGGGGAAGGCGCTGACGGTTCCGGTGTCGGGGTGAGGGTGGGGCCGTGGGTGCCCCAGTCCTCGGCGGCAAGGGTGTGGTCGGACCATCGGGCTCCTCAGGACGGCGGGCCGGCGTCCGGCTGGTCAGGTGCGTCGTCAGGATCGAGCCGTTCGATGCTGGCGGTGAGCTCGGCGGGGATCACCATGACGGGACCGCCGTTGTCGGCGGAGACGGCCCAGTCCCCTTCGAGGGTGAGGGTGAGGGCGGGGTCTGTGATCCGGATGTCGCCGCTTTGACCGCCGCGGTGGCGTACGAGGTAGGCGGGCTTCGTCACCTGCGCGGGGCCACGTCATCGTCCCGGTGTGGGGGTTTTTCGGGGCGGCGCCTGGCGGGTCGCTTGCCCTGCTGACCGCGACCCCTTTCCGGCTGCTCTTCCGCTCGTGGCAGGGGCCGCACACGCCCTGGGGGCGGTGAGCTGGTGGGTGCTCGTCCGTCTTGGCCTGGATTGGTCGCAGAGCGACGGGCGGACGTTGCGCGCACTCCTCAGAGCCCCTCCCATGGGGGCGTACGTGCGTGCGCCGGAGCGGCGGGCCCCGTGAGTGCGCGGTCGGGTTCGGCGACGAAGAGACGGCCGCCCGCCCTCGGGAGGACGGGGGCCAGTCGCGATGGTGATGAGGGTGCCGACGGCGGGCGCCAGGGCGGTCACGGTCGGGGACGCGCCCCCGACCGTGACCGCGGTAGCACCTTCGGAATCAGCTGCCGACGGGGTAGCGGCTGGTGATCGCGACGCGGTTGAAGGCGTTCATCACCGTTGCCAGCCAGGCGACGACCGATATCTGGTCTGCGGTGAGTACGGCCGCTGCGGCGTCGTAGTCCTCGTCGCGGACGTGTCCGTCCGGCACGAGGGTGATCGCCTCGGTCAGGCGGAGGGCGGCACGGTCGGTCTCGGAGAAGTAGCCGGTCTCGTCCCATGCGGGCAGCACGGCGATCCGGTCGGGGTTCTCGCCCTTCTTGAGGGCGTCGCCGGTGTGCATGCGCAGGCAGAACGCGCACCCGTTGATCTGAGACGTTCGGATCCTCAACAGCTCGACCAGGAGCGGGTCGAGTCCCGCTGCGGCGGCAGCCTCTTCCACCTCTGACGACAGGGCGATGAGAGTCTTGTAGGCGGCCGGGTGCTGCTTGCCGAGGTTGACCCGCTGGGTGTTGGTCACGGTTCGTTCGATTCCTTCGTGTGGCGTGTGCGGTGTAAGTCGTGGGACGCGTAGTGATGGGTGGTGGTATGAGTTCCGGCAGGAGGCAGAGTCGGTGCGGAGCGTCGCCGCCCGCTGTGTCCTCCGGCTACGACTTCGGATCGTCGAGCTTGAGCTTGTCTCCGGTGTCGGAGACGAAGACGACCAGAAGCTTGGCGTGCTCGGTCCGGCTGGTGTTCTGCGTGAGGACGTGGTGGGCGCCCGGTTGCTCGACCCAGTTCTCGCCTTGGTGGTAGGTGCTCACGGGCTTGCTGTCGAGCTGGCTGCGAATGGTGCCTTCGAGGACGTAGGCGTAGACGAACGCCTGGCCGTGCCGGTGCGGAAGCGCGCTGGTGTTGGGCGGCAAGTCGACGATCGCCGAGGTGAACGTCTTGCCCTTCACGTTCGGAAGCGCCTGCTGAAGCAGCGGCTTGAAGGTTTCTGAGGGGCGTGTCGATGCCGTGACCGTCGCTGCCACCTTGGCAGTGGCGGGCTCGTCGGAGGTCGAGCAGGCCGTGGCCGTAACCAGCGCGGCGACGGCGAGCAGCCCACCGGCGATTCGTATTTCCATCACGATGGGTCTCCTTATTCGGTATTCCGAGACGCGGATGATCGTTTTGCCGGGAGTGCGCCGGTTGCGGACGAGGGGATGACGGACAGCGGCCGCACCGCTCCGACGGACAGTTCGCGACCCGGCACGCTCGGCATCCGGTCGCGGCCCGCACGGTTCACCCAGGTCGCCGACCGGTCGAGTTTTCCCGAGGTGAACCCCGCGGCGTGCACCTGACCGATGACGTCGTTGTCGGCGGCGTCGGGGTAGGGCATGTCCGCCAGGGACAGTCCCGCGACCCAGGTGTCATGGTCACGGACGGTGATGGCTCGCATTGCGCAGATCCTCGCTGGGTGCGGTGTGGAGGCTGGGACGCGGGGCCGAAGGTGAACATCTCCGTCAGGCAACGGACCGCTTGCTCACCGAATGCTCCAGCGCCGAGTCCACCACGGGCCAAGCGAGCGGGGAGCCCGTGGCCGGCAGCGGTGGTCACATCTCGACTGTAGGCCCACATGCGGCTCCTTTGCCTAGGCCACTTCTAGGAGAAGATCTTGGGCCATTCGGAAAGGGGAAACCGTCGTGCCGATTTCGGCCGCTCACCTTGGTGTGCAGGGCCCACTTCCTCGAGGACGGCGTCCGGGTCCAGCAGCATGGCGGGTTTGGTGGCGTCTTTGGCTGTCAGTGCGGCCACCAGGTTGCTGACGACCGCCCGGAGAGCCGGAGTGGCGGTCTGGCCGGCCGTCGTCTCTCCGAAGTCAGTGGGAACTCGACGGTGACGCGCATGTCGGCGACGCCCTCGACAGTGAGGGAGCGTCCGTCCCGGTGGTCGACCCGGCGCACGCTCCCTTCTCCGTCGCCCCGGGTTGCAGGAGGCCGGCGTTAAGGCGGCGCCCTGAGTAGTTCGTCGCACACCAATGTGTGCGTCGCGCCCCGGGGCAACTGCTGCTCGTCGGCATGCCCGAGCCGGGGAGCCGAAGCGAGGAGGCTGTGGTCTATCCGGCATCCGGAGTCGGGCCGGCCTGATCCTCAGTCGCCTTGCCGTTCCTCGCCCGCTTCCTAGGTGCGCCACACCCAGGAAGACGCTGCCTTCCTGCCCGGCGATCCGTCCTTCACGCTGATGGGGACGCCGGCCGGGATACCCGGCCGGCCATGATCAGCCATCATCGGAAAAAGGCAATCCCATCATGACCGAGATCCTGGAAGTGACCGCACTCAGGCCCGCGCCCGGCCTCACGCCGGAGGACTTCGTCGCGGCCAACGCGGACATCAACGAGTATCTGAAACGCCAGCCGGGCTTCCAGTGGCGCCGCATCGTCCTGCGCGGCGACGGCACGATCTTGGACATCGTCTCCTACGACAGCATCAAGCACGCCCGCTCCGGAGCCGCGGGAATCACCGGCGAGATGGGCGACTCGCCGGTGCACGAAACGATCGACCACAGCAGTGTCGACTGGCAATTCACCACCGTGCTCCAGCACCTCGAGTGACCTGCCCTGCCGCCACCCTGGGGATAAGACGATCATGCCCTACGCCGACGAACGCATCAACGGCTGCACCGCACAGTCGCTGACCCGCGCCATTCACACCGCGCTCCCGGGTGCGGAACTCACCTCACTGCAGCCAACCGATCAGCGGCTCGGCTCCCTCAGGCTGCGCGAACGGGCCGATCTGCTCACCAACGCCCTGCTCACGGATGTGCCTGGGGACTACGCCGAGGTGGCGCGAGTCGTGCGGGCCGCAAAGGACGGCACCCCGGTGTTCGGCGGATGGCTGATCTGGCCGTCACGAGCGCCATCGCCACCAAGGCGGTCGCCGAGTACAGCGACGATGCCTTCGATGACGCGATGGCGATCCTGGCCGACCTCACCGGGCGGCTGACTTCTGAATTCGCCATACGTACCTTGCTGCGGCACGGTGCGTGCCGTCTTCGAGCTCGAGGCCCTGGGAGCCGGCCCGATTTGCCGATCTTGGGGGATCGCTGCGCCCGTCCCCGGTCGGGGCGCGCGGTCAGACAGGTCGCCCGTCACGGGTGCGTGAAGCGGGTGCACCCTCAGCCCGGTCGATGGCTCGCAGCTCGTCGAGGCTGTCGGCAAGGGTGCGGTCTGCCAGCGCACCCAGGACGGCGGCCTCGGTCTCGTCGGTGAGCCTGACGAAGTACTCGGCGGAGTGGTTGGTGACCAGGCACTCCCTCGGCCCCTCCGGACGGGGGGCCCACAGCGGCTTGTCGCCCATGGACGAGCGGTAGATCTCTTCCAGCGTGATCCGGTCCGCGGGTCGGCCGAGGCGAACCCCCCCGCTGCGTCCCTTGATGGACGCGACGAGACCGTCCCGTACCAGCGGGACCATCAGCTTGCGCACCAGGCTCGGGTTGGTGTCCAGACTCCTGGCGAGCTGGGTCGAGCTGAGGACGGGGCTGCCCTCCTCCTCAGCATGACCGAGCAGGAGCATGGCCTTCAGCGCACTGGAGAACCTCACGTCCAGCATGGCCACACTCCTTCCTTCCACCGCTTGGTCCGGGTGGTTCCCGACCCACCCATATTAGCAACTGTCAAAGTTGCACTTCCGTCCGAGAATATGTACTTTTCACGCATGCATATTGCGTGCCCTGGCAGCCACCTGCACGAGGGCCCGGCACGCAAGGACCCCGGCGGCCATCCGCCGCGGAAACCCAGACACCCACACACAGGGAACCGGAGAACACCATGAACACCGAGAGCGAGCTCAGGGAGATCGTTTCCCGGTACACCCGGGCAGCGGACTGGCGCGACGGCGAGGCGCTGGCAAAGCTCTACGAGGCCGACGCAGTCGTCGAGATCCACTACCGCGGCCCCGACGGGATGGAACTGCTGGGAACCCTCTCCGGAGGAGCGCAGATCGCCGAGGCCATGTCCACGGCCATGGCACCGCACCCGCCCCTTGGCTGGAGCCACCACACCACCTACGACCACCTGGTCTCCATAGATGGTGACGAAGCCGGCATCGAGACCCAGTTCATCACCTTCGACGTTGTCGGAACCAAGAAGCCCGAGGGCGGGTGGCCCGCAGGCACCTTCGGCGCCCAGGGCAGCATCAAACCGATCGAGTCCGGGTACTACCGCTTCACCTTCCGCCGGACCGACGGAGCGTGGCGCATCCGCCACCAGGACGTCATCCATGACATCCCCTACGTCTTCTGATCACCCACGGCCCGCCCCCGACACCCGCACAGCGGTCGCTAAGGGGCGGTGCGGAACCGGGGCCGAGCCGGTCCGCCCGTCCGGTTCGCCGTTCACCGGCCGGCTGCGGGTCCGCCCGCGCCCTGAGACGGAGACACCACCGCCACCTCCCCCCGCCCGTCGACCCAAGGCAGGACCGGACGGACACCGCTCACCGACCGAAGGAGAACTGTGACCAACCAGCTCGACCGCGCCGACATCCGCGACATGCTCGTCGTCCATGAGGCCTTCCGCAGGGTCTACGGCAGGATGCCCAGCCTCGTCCTCGCCGTCACGCCCGGGGACACAGCCCGCGCCGCCGTTGTAGCGGACCACATCCAGATGATCGAGGGGTTCCTGCACCTGCACCACAAGGGCGAGGACGTCCTGCTGTGGCCGAAGCTCGCAGCACGGGCTGCGCATGACCTGTTTCCCGCCCTGGAACTCATGGAGAAGCACCACGAGCAGATCGACGGCTTGCTCGTCGAGTGCTCATCCTCGCTGGCGCGGTGGCGGAGGAACGCCGGCGCATCAGATCGTGATGAACTCGCCACGGCCCTTCGGGCGCTTGCCGAAACGCTGACGGAGCACCTGGCCGTCGAAGAGGCAGAGGTGCTGCCCATCGTCGACCAGTACGTGACCGCGGCGGAGTGGCACGAACTGGGCGATCACGCGATCAACGGACTTCCCAAGAAGAAGCTGCCCATTATTTTCGGCATGCTGGCCTTCCTCGCAGAGCCTGCCGTCGTCAGCCTGATGCTGTCCACCGCCCCCCTGGTGCCCCGCATCATCATGCCCCTGCTGGGACCACGCGCTTTCGCGTCGCACGCCAGGAGGGTCTATGGGCCAGACGGCTTCTGAAGCCATCAGCGCAGGACCGGACAAGCGGCCGGCGGCCAAGCCGGGTTCGCCTCATGTCGCGCAGAACGCAGCTTCCATGTGCGTCGCGAGGTCCCGCGCGCCTTCAGCGGCTCCTTCGGGCCCACTGGTGATACCAGCCAGCAAGCGTCCATCCACGGGAGAGCACGAAACAAAGCCGTGGCCCGGCTCGCGGCCATGCGCGGCACGCTGTGTTGTGCCCCACTTTCTCTCCCGCGGCGCGCATGCGTTGTCGCCGACCGAGCGGTCAAGAGACGAACGGACTGAGCCCGGAGCACGGGGGGTGAGTCTTTCTGGCACGCACGGGCCTGACGCCGGAGTAGATGCTGATCCGGGCGCATGAAAACGCCGATGAGCGGACGCCGTGACATGTGCATCTTGGCTGCGTCCGTCGGGTGCACGTGTTGTACGGGGCAGGACCGGGTGGAGAGATCGGGGAGAATCACACCCGGCGACCTGAGGGCCTCTGAAGAGGTGCTCGAACTGCGATGAGTTCCAGTACGGTTCCGGGTCTTCAAGCACATCGACCTTCCGCGCGCGAATTTGGAGGCACCTTGAAGCTCTTGCTCACGTCGGGCGGCGTCACGAACCCGAGCATCCACTCGGCGCTCGTGCGGCTTCTCGGCAAGCCGATCGCCGAGTGCCGCGCTGTCTGCGTCCCTACAGCACAGTGGGGTCACCCCATGTGCGGTCCGGAATCCGTGCGGGGGTTCGTGGCCGCCGAGCCCCGGTGGCAGCACCTGTCGGGCCTGGGCTGGGCGTCGCTCGGTGTCCTCGAGCTCACCGCCCTGCCCACCATCGGCGTGGAGCGATGGGTTCCCTGGCTCCGTGAGGTCGACGTGCTCCTCGTCGACGGCGGTGACGCGACGTACTTGTGTCACTGGATGCGGGAGTCCGGGCTGGCCGATCTGCTGCCTTCGCTGCCCGACATGGTCTGGGTGGGAGTGAGTGCCGGAAGCATGGTGATGACGCCGCGTATCGGGGCGTACTTCGTCGAGTGGCCGTCCGCGCCGGACGACCGCGCCCTGGGAGTCGTCGACTTCTCGATCTTCCCGCACCTGGAGGCCTTCCCAACGAACACCCTGGCCGACGCGGAACGGTGGGCCGCCGACATCGGCGTTCCGGCCTACGCCATCGACGAACAGACGGCCATCAAGGTCGTCGACGGCTCTGTCGAGGTGGTATCCGAAGGGCAATGGAAGAAGTTCGGGTCATAGCCACCCGGAATCGAGCTGTACCCTCGCCCGCGGCAGCATTCCCGGGCTTCGAACAGCCAGAGCGCGTGCGCGATGACAGGGCCCGGCTGATCAGTCGCAGGAGAGCGTCGCCGACGCTGCCAGGAGCTACGGTGCAGCTGTAGCGGGTTCGAGTGTCGATGACAGTTTTAACGGGGGTCCTGTCTGCTGAGGCGCCTGATGATCCCGGCGCCTCCCAGTCGTTGCCAGCAGAGGATTCAGCGAGGAACGGCGATTTCACACCAGACCACCTTGCCGCGGCCGCTGGGCGAAATTCCCCACTCGCCGAGAGCGTCCACGATGATCAGGCCGCGGCCGTGTTCTGCTCGAGCATTCTCCTCCTCGCAAGCTGAGAGAGAGGACGGAAGCGGTGGCGTCACGTCGGTATCTCGGACCTCGAGCCGCACCCGGTCCGGATGCAGACGCAGCCGCAGCTCTACGTAACTGTCGGCGTGGGTCAAGGCGTTCGTCACGATTTCCGACGCCATGAGTTCCATGTCATCCGCCACCGCCTCCAACCTCCAACTCCTCAGGCAGTCTCTGACGAACTTACGGGCGTCTTTGACGCCGCGCAGATCGTGCCTTTGGATCTCCATCCGGTTGGCACGGTGCTGTGGGCCTGTGCCGGCACAGTAGGCGAAGAGAAGGGCGACGTCATCTCTGCGCTCAGGAGGGGAGGGCACCATGGACGTGAGACGGTCCGCGAGGTCCTCCAAGCAGGGGTCAGCCTTCTGGCTGGCAGAGGCGAGCATCCTGCCTGCATCGGTGACCACGTCAGGCCCGTGTGTCTTGCTGAGGCCGTCGGTGTACAGGAACAGCACCGTCCCTGCTGAGAGGGTCGCCTCAAAAGGCTGATAAGGCACGGGTGACGGCACGCCCAGGGGCACGCCGATGAGCGTGTCAAGCGTTTCGATACCGCCGTCAGGGCCACGGATCAGCGGCGCCGGGTGACCGGCCAGGGCCACCTCGGCCGTCCCGTCTACCGAATCCAGATAGACGACACAACACGTGGCCAGCAGCTCGCTTTCCAAATGACTGAGCATGTTGCTGGCGCGTGTCAGCACCGCTTCCGGTCTGTGGCCCTCGCTGACATACGCGAGTACTGCGCTGCGCATCTGCCCCATGACCACGCAGCTTTCGATGGAGTGGCCCTCAACGTCACCGATCACCAGCCCGATGCCTCCCGACGGCAGGGCGACCACGTCGTACCAGTCCCCACCGCTCCCTCCGGAGGGAGCGGGCAGGTAACGAGCGGTGGTGACCACCTGCGGCAGGTCGGACAGGACGCGGGGCAACAGCCGCCTTTGCAGGCTCTCGGCGAGAGCGTGCTCGCCCTCGCTCAGAAGAGCCCGCTCCAATGCCTGACCAAGCGAATCGGCCATCGTCATCATCACTGCCTGCGCTTCTGCACCGAAAAGCCGGTGCTCTGCCCACCCGAGGGAGCAGACACCAACCGGGTGCCCGCTCGCCCGCATGGGCAGGTGTGCCCACGCCTGATTGCCGTCGTCCTGAGCGTCGGGGTAAGCCCTGAGCAGGTCGGTACGCTGCGGGAAGAAGTACGGGTCGGAGCCGCGCAGAACGTCGGCCACAGGAGTAGCCCTGTTCCTGACAGCGCTGGATCCATGGAGCTGCCTGACCACTTTCGAAGCCGGACCTGAGTGTCCGACGACCCACAGTCTGCCGTCAGCGACGGCCGTCACGATGAGAGTCTGCGCACCGAGAGTGCACATCATTCGTGACCGGGCGGCTTCTACGACCTCGTTCGGGGTCACGACCGAGTTCAGTTCGTCAGCCAGCTTGAGGACTTGGTAGGTCCAGCTCAGGCCGGCCGAGCCGGGAACCTCGGGCAGTCCCCATCGGGCCGCGGGTTCGGTCAGGGGGCCGCGTGGCTTGAACACAGGGAAGATCAGCGGCTGCCTCCCAGGCAGTACGGAACTTCCGCTCGCAACCAGGGCCGCCAGCTCGCGCGTCAAGTTCGCGCCCATTTGCCGAAGCCTCTTGCGCTGCTCCTTGCCGAGAACGCCGTCCCTCCAAGGGATCCGGCTGACAGCCAGCGCCCCGTACCGGTGGTCCGCGTCGGTCAGGGGTACGGCCACCACTGCGTACGGTGCTCGGACGGGACCCACGTCGTCCGGACGAACGCCAGGTTCTCCGATGACGGCCGTCCTTCCGGTCCGGCACGCCAGAGCCGAAGCACGCTGCCCGTTCAGTGGCATGCGCTCCGGCATATTGAAGACGGCCGGAGGGGTGCCACCGACCACTGCCGCCCTCAGCCACTTGCCGTCGGCTTCCAGGAGATAAGCAATCCCGGCCACCGCGTCGAACTCGACCACCGCCTCGCGGATGGCGGCAACCAGCAACTTGTCCAGGGTCTCGGCGTTCGCCAGGGGGTGCACAGAGCGAGCGCTGCCCTCAGCGTTCTGTCCCGCGATGCTGCTCATCCGTGACCCCGTCCCAAGCGACGAATATCACCCGGCCGGCCAAATTGATGATCACCACAGCGGCACGACCCGTGTTGCGTGGCGAACTACGTCGTTTTTAGCCTACAGGTATGCCGAGGGAGCATAAATGGCGGACGTTCGGGCCTGCTCTGAAGCACCCTGTGGAATATTTGGTCGCGCCGGAGGTTGCCCTGGCATGCGCCGCTGGCGAGCAGCACGGGCCTGGCATTACCGCGCTTGGCGCAACCGGGATCGCTGCCGTGCATCGTGGGATGTTCAAGGTCTCGGATTTCCTCGGGGAGAAGTCGACGTCGGTGCGATGCAAGGCAGTTGCGAGTGCCGGCGAGGGTGGTCGAAGCGCGGCCTTCACCTCGCGGTCGAGCAACTGTTCCAGGACTTGCGCTGCCGGTATCCGGACCCGGGGTGCAACTGGGCTCGCGGAACCGCCAGAATCGGCAATCGAGAATAAAATAGGTGAATACGGAACGTGAGTTTAGGAAGTTCGACGCATGGATGTGTCCGCCATGGATTCGCAGGTCGCATTGCAGGGCCGGGACCGTGAGCTGGCCGCCTTGGAACGCGTGGTGGCCACGGCGCAGGCGGGCAGCAGCGCGGTTTTGGTCGTGCGCGGCCAGGCGGGGATCGGCAAGACCGCGTTGCTGGACCACGCGGCAGGCCGCGCCGACGGGTTCCGCATCATCTCCGTCGCGGGCATCGAGTCCGAGATGGAGCTTCCGTACGCGGGCCTTCACCAGCTCTGCGCCCCCCTGCTCGGTCGGCTTCACCGGCTCCCCACACCGCAGTGCGACGCGTTGTCCGTCGCGTTCGGACTGCAGGAGGGCGAGGCACCCAACCGTTTTCTGGTGGGCTTGGCCGTGCTCGGTCTGTTGGCCTGCGCCACCGAGGAGCAGCCTCTGGCCTGTCTCATTGACGACGCCCAATGGCTCGACGAGGGGTCCCTGCAGTTGCTGGCCTTCGTCGCCAGGCGATTGAAGGCCGAAGCGGTAGCCCTGGTCTTCGCCCTGCGGGACTCCGACAACGATCAGGAGCTGGCCGGCCTGCCCGAGCTGATCGTTGCGGGACTCAGCGAGCCCGACGCGCGTGCCCTGCTGGCTTCGGCTGTCCGTGTGCCGCTCGACCCGCTCGTACGGGATCGGATCGTCGCCGAGGCCCGTGGCAACCCCATGGCCCTTCTGCAGGTACCGCAGGCGCTCACGCCCGCCGAGCTGGCCGGAGGCTTCGGACTCCCCGGCGGCCGAGCAGTCCCGCGCTGCATCGAGGACGCCTTCCACCAGCGGATCCAGTCGCTTCCCGAGGACAGCCGGCGGCTTGTGCTGACCGCCGCCGCCGATCCGACCGGTGACCTGGATCTGCTGTGGCGCGCGGCCGGTCTGCAGGACATAGCGGTGGGCGCCGCGGCCCCGGCCGAGGCGGCAGGCCTGCTCGAGTTCGGCAGCCGAGTGCGGTTCCGCCACCCCTTGGTGCGCTCGGCGGTCTACCGGAGGGCGTCCGCGCCGGCCCGCCGGGCGGCGCACCGGGCGCTGGCGGAAGCCACCGACCCACTCCTTGATCCTGATCGCAGGGCGTGGCATGGAGCGCACGCCGCGGCCAGGCCCGACGAGAGCATCGCTGTCGATCTGGAACGCTCGGCCGACCGGGCCCGCCGCCGGGGCGGAGTGGCGGCGGCGGCCTCCTTCCTGCGGCGGGCGGCGGAGCTGACGCCCGATCCCGCACGCCGGGTCAGCCGTGCGCTGGCCGCCGCTCAGGCCGATATCGACGCCGGCGGAGCCGACCACACCCACACCATGCTGGCGGCCGCGGAGGCCGGCCCGCTCGACGATCTTCAGCGCGCCCAGCTGGAGCGGCTGCGGGCCCGGCTCGCATTCGCGCGGATGCGCGGCGGTGACGCGCCTCGGCTTCTCCTCGACGCCGCACACCGGCTGGCGCCGGGCGACGCCGTTCTCGCCCGTGACACTCTGCTGGAGGCGATAGGCGCGGCGATCTTCGCCGGCCGGCTCAGCGAGGGGCCCGGGCAGCAGGAGGTGGCGGAGGCGACCCGTGACGGACCAGCGCCGTCGTCGCCGCCGCGGATGGTCGACATCGTCCTGGACGGCATAGCCGGCCTGATCATCGACGGCCCCACCGCCGGCATCGACGGTCTCAGACGCGCCCTGCAGGCCGTCCGGGAGGGGCAGCGGTCCGCGGCGACGGACGCGGACCGACGCTGGCTCTGGCTTGTGTTCCGCGTGACGCCAGAGCCTCTCGCACCGGAGCTGTGGGACGATGAGGCGTGGCACGAACTGGCCACCGGCGCCGTGGACATCGCCCGGGCAGCCGGCGCGCTCGCCGTCCTCCCCATGGCGCTGACCTACCACGCGTGCTCCCTCGTGCTCGGCGGCGAATTCGACGCCGCGGCGGCACTCATCGACGAGGCGACGGCGATCTCGGAAGCGGTCGGTGGCGTGCCCATGATGTACGCGTCCCTGGTGCTCGCCGCCTGGCAAGGCCGGGAGTCGCAGGCACGGGACCTCATCAACACCACCATCGACGAGGTACGCGCTCGCGGTGAAGGTCGCGTACTCGGTCTCGCCGAGTACGCGACCGCCGTCCTGTACAACAGTCTCGGCCGCTATGACGATGCGCTGGCCGCCGCGACGCGGGCGTGCCAGTACGAGGACCTGAGCTTCTTCGGCTGGGCACTGGTCGAGAAGATCGAGGCCGCCGCCCACAGTGGGCAACTGCAGGCCGCTGTATCGGCCCTGGAGAAGCTCACCGAACGCACTCGCGCGAGCAGCACCGACTGGGCCCTGGGTACAGAAGCCTGCTCGCACGCCCTGCTGAGCGAGGGTGTGACGGCCGACGCGCTCTACCGGGAAGCAGTAGAGCGGCTTGAACGGTGCCGGGTCACCGTCCACCTGGCCCGCGCCCGCCTGCTGTACGGCGAGTGGCTGCGACGTCAGGGCCGCCGCCAGGAGGCCCGGGCCCAACTGAGAACGGCATACGAGATGTTCAGCCGCTTCGGAGCCGAAGCATTCTCCGAGCGCGCTCGCAGAGAGCTTCTGGCGACCGGGGAGACCGTGCGCAAGCGAACGGGCCACGCCGATTCCGAACTCACCGGCCAAGAGGTTCAGGTTGCCGGGCTGGCCAAGGACGGCCACACCAACGCCGAGATCGCGGCCCAACTCTTCATCAGCCCGCGCACGGTGGAATGGCACCTCGGCAATGTCTTCGCCAAGCTCGGCGTCAGCAATCGCCGACAGCTCCGTTCAGCTCTGCCCCCTTCGAACTGACGGTGGTCAGGGCTGCGCGGCCGGCTTCGAGGCGGGCTACGGGGACGCGGTAGGGGGAGCAGGAGACGTAGTCGAGCCCCGCCTGATGGAAGAAGTGCACCGATGCCGGGTCGCCGCCGTGTTCTCCGCAAACGCCGGTCGTCAGCCGGGGGCGGGTGGCGCGTCCCTCGTCGACGGCGATGCGTACCAGGCGGCCGACGCCGTCGGGGTCGAGGGACTCGAACGGGGATCCGGTGAGGAGGCCGCGGTCGAGGTAGGCGGGCAGGAAGGAGGCTTCGGCGTCGTCGCGGGACAGGCCCCAGGTGGTCTGGGTGAGGTCGTTGGTGCCGAAGGAAAAGAAGTCCGCGAACTGTGCCAGTGCCCCGGCCGTCAAGGCCGCCCTGGGGAGCTCGATCATCGTGCCGATGGGGCAGCGGACGTCGGTGCCGGTGGCCTCGGAAACCTCGCGGAGGATCTGTTCGGTTTCGGCTCGTACGGCCAGCAGTTCGCCGCTGGTGACGGTGAGCGGGACCATGATCTCCGCATGTGGGTCGCCGCCGGCGCGCCGGCGTTCGGCGACCGCTTCGGCGACAGCGCGGACCTGCATGGCGACCAGGCCGGGGACGAGCAGGCCCAGGCGGACGCCGCGCAGTCCCAGCATCGGGTTCTGCTCGTGGGTGCGTTCGACGGCGGCCAGCAGCTCCAGGTCGTGCGGGTCGGGAGTGCGGCCCGCGGCCTCGGTGCGTGCGACACGGACCGCCAACTCGGTGCGGTCGGGGAGGAACTCGTGCAGTGGCGGGTCGATGAGCCGGATGATGACCGGCAGCCCGTCCATGGCGGCCAGGATCGCGATGAAGTCGGCGCGCTGCAGCGGTAGCAGCAAGTTCAGTGCCCGAGCGCGCTCGTCGTCGTCCCGCGCGAGGATCACGGCCTCGATCAGCGGGCGGCGGTCACCGAGGAACATGTGCTCGGTGCGGCACAGCCCGATGCCGGAAGCGCCGAACCGGCGTGCACGGGCGGCGTCCTGGGGAGTGTCGGCGTTGGCGCGCACACCCAGCCGGCGCACGGAGTCGCCGTGTTCCATGATCTTGGCCACGGCGTCGACCAGGCCAGGGGTGCGCTGCCCGGTCTCGAAGTAGTCCGTGACGGTGGACTGGACCAGCGGCAGGGAGCCGCGGTGCACGGTCCCGGTGAACCCGTCGACAGAGATGACCGTGCCCTCGTTGATGACGTCTCCGGTGGCGGTGGTGAAGCGCCGCGCGGCGGCGTCGACGGTGAGTTCCTCCGCTCCGCAGACACAAGTGCGACCCATGCCCCGGGCGACGACGGCGGCGTGGCTGGTCTTTCCGCCGCGGCTGGTGAGCACAGCCCGGGCGGCGATCATGCCTGGCAGATCGTCCGGTGTGGTCTCACGGCGGACCAGCACCACCGTCTGGCCGGCGGCCGCCCGGCGGACGGCTTCCGCAGAGTCGAAGACCGCTGCGCCGACGGCCGCGCCGGGTGACGCCGGCACCCCGCGTGCCAGAGCAGTACCCGCGGCCTCGGAGTCGAAGCGTGGGAAGAGCAACTGGGCCAGCTGCTGTCCGGACACCCGCAGAACCGCCTCGTCCCAGGAGATCAGCCCCTCGTCGGCGAGCTGGGCGGCGATCAGGAACGCAGCCTGTGCCGTGCGCTTGCCGATCCTGGTCTGCAGCATCCACAGCCGCCCCCGCTCGATGGTGAACTCCACGTCGCACAGGTCACGGTAGTGGTCCTCCAGGATCCGAAGCAGATCACGCAGCCGGGTGTAGGCCAGCGGGTCCAGGCGCTCGAGCTCGGACAGGGGTACGGCGTTGTGGGCGCCGGAGACGACGTCCTCGCCCTGCGCGTCGGGCAGGTAGTCGCCGTATATGCCGGGCAGGCCGGTGGCCGGATCGCGGGTGAAGGCCACCCCGGTGCCGGAGTCGTGACCCAGGTTGCCGAAGACCATGGCCTGGATGTTCACGGCGGTGCCCAGGCTGTCGCAGATGTGCTCACGGCGCCGGTACAACCGGGCCCGGTCACCGTTCCAGGAGGCGAAGACCGCACGGACGGCCATGTCCAGCTGCACGGCGGGGTCCTGGGGGAAGTCCACGCCGGTGGCGTCCCGCACGATGGACTGGAACTCCCTGACCAGCAAGGGGAGATCTGCGAGGTCGGGGCGTGCGGCGTGAGCGGCGGTGAAGCGGGCACCGTCGATGCCGAGCACCGTGGTGCCGAACATTTCGATCAGGCGCCGGTAGGAATCCCAGGCGAAGTGTTCCCTGCCGGTGGACTTGGCCAGCCCTTGCACGCTGGTGTCGTTCAGCCCGATGTCAAGGATGGTCTCCATCATGCCCGGCATGGAATGCCGGGCGCCGGAGCGCACCGCCAGCAGCAGTGGGTCGTGGGGGTCACCGAGCCGGCGGCCCATGCGTTGTTCCAGCGCGGACAGATGAGCGACCACCTCGGCGGCCAGTGCGGGCGGTGCGGCGCCGGTGGCCAGGAACTCCCGGCAGGCCTGGGTGGTGATCGTGAAGCCGGGCGGCACGGGCAGACCGATCCGGGTCATCTCGGCCAGCCCCGCGCCCTTGCCGCCCAGCAGGTCGGCCATGGTCCGGTCGCCGTCGGCGAAGTCGTACACGTACGGTGTGCCGGCACGCGTCGGCATGATGGGCCTCCCGGAGCGGGGACGGGCTGGTGAACGCGTCGGGTCAGGGATGAGCGACGACGGCCACGGGCGCGGCGCTGTGATGCAGGACCGCATGCGTGACCGGACCGATGTGGCTGCCGACCGCCGAGCGGCGGATGCGGCGGCCCACCACGACCAGGCAGGCGTCGGCGGAGACTTCCACCAAGTGGTCCGCCGCACGGCCGATGACCTGGTGGGCATGGACGTCCACCTCGGGGTACTTCAGTTGCCACGGCCGCAGGGCTTTGGTGAGTGCCCTGTCGCGTTCTGACGTGGCCTCCTTGATCAGATCCGGCAGGACCACGCCGGAGCCGTGCACGTTGGGTGGCAGGGTCCAGCCATGGACGACCCGCAGGCGGGCGACCCGGTCCGCGGCGGCGTCGAAGGCGAAGGCGAGCAGGTCCTCGTGGGGCCGGTCCAGGTCGAGGCCGAGGACGACGTCCCGGTACCCGGTGGTGGCCGAGGCCAGCCCGTCGGCGTCCGGCAGGTGCTCGTCCTCGGCCGTTTTCCCGGCCCTGACCAGGACGACCGGGTGGTGTACGGTCGCGATGACCGCCAAGGCCACAGAGCCCACCAGGAAGCCCGTGATGCCGTGCAGGCCACGGGAGCCGAGCGCCATCACCTCGGCCTCACCGGCGGCGGCCGCGAGAACCGCCACGGGCTGCCCTGCGATCTCCTCGGAGGTGATCTCCAGATGCGGGTACCGCTCACGCAGGGCGACAGCCGCATCCCGGGGCACACCAGCGGCCCAGGCACGCATGGCCACCGGCCCGGACAGGGGGGCGTTGGCATACGCCTGCCACTCCCAGGCGTGCAGCAACCGCAGGGGCAGACCGCGCAGACCGGCCTCCCTCGCCGCCCAGTCGGCGGCCGCCAGACTCTCGGGGGAGCCGTCCACACCGGCGATGACACAGCGCACCATGACGATGACCTCCTGCGGGAGTCCGGAGGCCGGTGGAGGGCCTCTGCTTTGAGCGTTCCCCGGTGGCCCGGCCGGCGGTATGGGCCGCAGGTCCCCGCAGGGGACCGGTCGGCCCATCACGGCAGGCGGGTCCTCCAGGCGGGCGGCGACGTACTCGGTGAGGTCGAACGGTCGGTTGCGGTAGCCCCTGATGCCGATGCGCGCACGGTCATGCAGCTTCTCCTGCGGCCGCCGCGGGCGAGCCCGGGGACCGTAAGTCCCCGGGCCGGTGGCGGCCGTCGCGGTGGGCGTCAGCGGAGCCAGGCGTGGTCGCGGACCAGGGGCAGCCGGGCCCAGAGGCGGCCCAGACCCCAGGTGGTGCCGGCGGAGACGGCGGCCAGGGCGACCAGCACGACCGCGTAGATCAGGTGGTAGTCGGCGAACGGGTTGGTCGACATGCTGGGCGATCCGTCGGCCAGGTGACGGGCCGGAGGCCATTCGGCGACCCACATCAGGGCCATCATCGCGGTGCCGGCCACGGCGGAGATCCGCAGCGCCACACCGCTTATGACCGCGGCGCCGACGCCGAGCAGGCCGAGCATGAACAGCCAGTCCGCCCACCCGGCGCCCGCCCAGTCATGAAATGTGGCCTGCATCGGCCCTGCGGCCACGCCGCTGAGGAAGCCCTTGGTCGGCGAGCCGCCGTCGACCCAGCCCCTGCCGGAGCCGGTGGCGTAGCCGAGGCCGAAGGTCTTGTCGACGAAGGCCCACAGGAAGACGAACCCGGTCAGGATGCGCAGGCCGGCGAAGGCGTACGCGCCGGCGGCCGTGTCGGACGTGGCCGTCGCCTCACCGGAGGTGGGGGCGGTGTCGGCCTTGCGCCACGCCGAGAGGCGGAAGCCGGAGTGCCGCTGGGGGTGTCCTTGGATGGCCATGGTGACGATCCCTTCCGATCCGTGGAGTGCGTGAACGTGGCGGAGTTCGTTGCGTGCTCACTGTCCTGCGTGACAGGGACGCTTCGCCTTGGGCCGAAGGCCCGCTTGTACGGGGCCGAACGTCCCTGCTGTGACGGCCGGTTGCCGCGTCAGGGAGCGTGGAGGACGTGCCCAGACGGAACCGGTCGCGCATCCGACAGGTCAGCGTCGAGCCCGGTACAGGCGTGTCGTGCAGGCCGCCGTTCGAATGATCGCCGGGCTTCGCCGGTGCATCGTCAGGCGCACGGACGATGAGCCGTCGGTCACGGTCGAGGTACTCCGGGGCGTGCGAGGGGACGCCCGGAGAACCGCGGTGTCGGCGGGAGGATGCCCTCGCGACGCCCCTCCGGTAACAGGCTGCTGACCTTCGGTCCCACTGCCGGCGGCACGGCATGGGGCCGAGGCCAATCGGCGGCGCGGCCGCCGGTATCTGGCCGAACGGCTGCGGTGGAGCGTTCGAGACGGTCCGGATGCCGCTATGTTGAAACTGGTCAGAGCTGCTGCTGTGCCGGATGGAGGATCCGTGGGGATGGAAGGCAGCGAGGGCGCGGAGCGCCTGCCCCGGTTGCGGCTCGACGAGCTGCTGGACGAGCTGCACGTGCGCATCGACGCGGTGCGGGGGACACGGGACCGTGTGCACAGCCTGCTGGAGGCGGTGCTGTCAGTCGGCCGGGAACTGGACCTGCCGCACGTGCTGCGGCGGATCGTGGAGGCGGCGGTCGTGCTCGTGGACGCCGAGTACGGAGCCCTCGGGGTGATCGGTGACGACGCGAAGCTCGCCCAATTCCTGACCGTGGGGGTCTCGGACGAGGAGGCCGAGGCGATCGGTCCCCTGCCGTCCGGGCACGGCATCCTCGGTGAGCTGATCCGGCACCCCGAGCCGCTGCGCCTGAAGGAACTCTCCCAGCACCCGGCCTCGTACGGCTTTCCCGCCAACCACCCCCCGATGCGCTCGTTCCTCGGCGTGCCGATCCGGGTCCGCGACGAGGTGTTCGGCAATCTCTACCTGACGGAGAAGCGGGGCGGCAAGGAGTTCGACGGCGAGGACGAGACGGTGCTGTCCACCCTGGCGGTGGCGGCGGGGGTGGCGATCGACAACGCCCGCCTGTACCAGGAGGCCCGGTCCAGGCAACGGTGGCTGGAGGCGAACTCCGAGATCACCGCCAGCCTGCTGTCGGGCATGGAGGAGTCGCGCGTCCTGGAGCTGATCGTCGAGCACGCCCGCGGCATCACCGGCGCGGACCTCGGCGTTGTGGCACGCCCGGCCGACGGGACGACGGACGTCGAAGTGGCGATCGCCACCGGTACCGACGCTGACGTCCACCGTGGCCTCATTCTGCCTCGTGAGGGATCGTTCGCGGGGGCAGCGATGGAGGTCAGCGAACCGATCACCAGTCCCGATGTCGCGCACGATTCGCGTATCACGGCCGGCCCGCCACAACGGTTCGTCGGGCTCGGTCCGGCGGTGGCCGTCCCGATGGGCACCCCCCAGGGGGTGCGCGGCGCGCTGCTGCTGGCCCGTGCCGAGGGCGGACCGCTTTTCACCGACGCCGAGACCGCGCCGCTGCTGGCGTTCGCCGGATCGGCAGCGCTCGCCATGGAACTGGCCGAGCGGCGCCGTGCCGAGGAGCAACTGGCCCAGCTCGAGGACCGCGACCGCATCGCCCGGGACCTGCACGACCTGGCCATCCAGCGACTGTTCGCCACCGGCATGACCCTGCAGAGCGCGGCCCGTTTCGTCGACCATCCCCAGGCGAGCGAACGCCTGCTGCGCGCGGTGGACGACCTGGACGAGACCATCAAGATCATCCGGTCGACGATCTTCGGGCTGCGCGCTCACGACACGGGTCCGGCCCGGCAGGGTTTGCGCGTGCGCACCGCCAAGGCGGTCGAGGAGGCCGTGCCCGCTCTGGGGTTCACCCCGTCGCTGCGTATGGAAGGCCTCATCGACACCGACGTTCCCGCCACGGTGGCCGACGAGGTCGTCGCGGTGCTGGGTGAGGCGCTGTCCAACGTTGCCCGGCACGCGCACGCCGGCTCGGCCGAGGCGGCTCTGATCGTCGGATCCGGCACCCTGACCCTGACCGTGGCCGACGACGGTGTGGGACTGTCCGAAGGCGGTCGCCGCAGCGGCCTCGCCAACCTCGCCCAACGGGCCGAGAAGCTCGGCGGGACGTTCACCGCTCAAGCGCGGGCCTCCGGCGGCACCCACCTGGAATGGCGCGTGCCCGTGAGCCGATAGCCACCGCTGCCTTCTCGAGACGGCTACACCCTCTCCAGGACGTTGCCTGCCGGAACCCGCGGGCTCACTGGGCCTTGTGGGCCGTATCCGAGCCGGATGAGCATGTGGCCGTGCCCCAGGGCCGCCGTTGCTGCGCAACGCCCACCGCCGGTCGTTCACCGGGGCGTGGCACGGTCTCAGCGGGAACCGGCCTCCCCGCCGGAGGGCTGGTGCTGGGTGGCGAGCACGGCGGCCTGGATGCGGCGCTCGACGCCGAGCTTGGCCAGCATGCGGGAGATGTGGTTCTTGACCGTCTTCTCCGACAGGAACAGCCGCTTGCCGATCTGCCGGTTCGTCAGCCCCTCCCCGACGAGCTCCAGGATCTCCCGCTCGCGTGGCGTGAGCGCGGCCAGCGTCTCGTCCTGCGGTTCCGGCGTCTCGTCCTGCTGACGCAGGCTGTTCATCAGGCGGGCGGTGGTCGCCGGGTCGAGCATCGACTGGCCGGAGGCCACCGTGCGGACCGCGGAGACCAGATCGGAGCCCTTGATCTGCTTCAGGACGTAGCCGGCGGCCCCGGCCATGATCGCGTCCAGCAGCGCGTCGTCGTCGTCGAAGGAGGTCAGCATCAGACAGGCCAGTTCCGGCATCCGCGAGCGCAGTTCACGGCAGACGCCGATGCCGTCACCGTCCGGGAGACGCACGTCCAGGATCGCCACGTGCGGCCGCAGGGCAGGCCCCCGGGCCAGCGCGTGATCGACCGTGCCGGCCTCGCCTACCACCTCGATGTCCGGCTCGGCGTCGAGCAGATCGTGCACGCCCCGCCGCACCACCTCGTGGTCGTCGACCAGGAACACCCTGATCGGCGTCTGGGGTGAGAACTGTCCCGCACCGGTCATCCCGGCCCCCTGCCCATGTGTGCTGTGCTGCTGTCCCATGACTCTGCGATGGTCACCCACAAGCCCTGCGAACGCCAGGGCCGAACGGACCCATCGGCGCCGGAGGGCACCTCAGGGTACGTCGATGCGCCGCCCACTGATCCCGTCCACGTCGATCCGCACCCACATGCTGCGGTCGTCGTCCCCCGGCCACGGGCCGCTGTACACCTGCTCTGCGAGGTCTTGCACGACCTCTGGGGCCTCGACCCGGTGGCCCCGGCCGCGGACCAGGACGCTCCAGCCCTGGCTGAGTGCCTCGTCCACGTGGTCGACCTCGAACACGACCTCCGTTCCTGTGACCTCGGCAGGTCCCGAGCCAGGCGCTGTCCTGAAGACGACGGACCGGTCGACCACGCTGTAGTTGACCGGCAGGATGGCTTCGCGGCCGGCAGTGGTCACCGCGATGCGGCCCACCCCGTGACGGTCCAGGTGCGCCCAGCATTCTTCGGGGGAGAGCTCCACCAGCTGTGCGTGGGGCGAGGCGCGGCCGAGGCGGCCGGGCGGAAGGTCCGCCTGCCCTCCGTTGAGCGCCACGACTGTCGTGTCGAGCACGGCCGCGAGAGTGTTCAGCGTCCCGGGGCCGGGAGCGGCGGTGGACTGCTCCTCGATGAACCGCAGATAACTGGTGGCCATGCCGGCCCGGGCCGCGACTTCCTCACGGGTCAGGCCCAGCTCGTCGCGCCGTTTGGCCACTCGCCGCCCCATGTCACCGGGGGCGGCCGGAAACGGATTCGGTGCCATGCTGTTCACGTCCTTCTCGCGAGGCCCTGGACAACGTTCCAGGACGACACCCCCTCTGGTTGATCGTGTCCCCCCTTACGGCGCCCGCACCAGGGCCGACCGGTCCCACAGGCCGGCCAGAACGGCCTGCCCGGCCCACCCGGACGGTCTCTTCGGCCCCTGGTCCGCAGCCCGGCCCCGTGCGACCGTCGCTGCAGGGAAAGGGGGCGCGGCCATGGGTACCTCGGTGAGGCTCTGGCGCTGGAGGCGCAATCCGCTGCGACGCGGAACGGATGTCGCGGAGGCATGGACGGGAGTGGCGGCCGCTGTGCTGATCGCCGTCGGCGGTCCGGCGGCCGGTGCCATCACCGCTGTCGCGGTGGAACACGACGCGCTCCACCAAAGTCAGGGATTGCACCAGGTGACGGCTGTCGTGACCGGGAACGCCGCAGACGCGGTGGAGAACGACTACACCGGCTCCACCGGCAAGGTGCATGCCCCTGTGAGGTGGACCGCCCCCGATGGATCCGAGCACACCGGCAGCGCCCGCGTGGCCCCGAACACCCGGGCCGGCTCCACCACAGGCGTCTGGGTGGACAGCGACGACGGGCTTCGGGAACCCCCGCTCACCCCGGTGCAGGCTCAGATACAGGGCCAGGTGTTCGGTGTCTTCGCCGCCCTCGGCGCGAGCGGGCTGGCCCTGGCGGGCCGCTGGGCCGTCCGGGTCTGCATCGACCGCCATCGTGCGCAGGCCTGGGACAGGGAGTGGGCCGAGGTCGAACCCTCCTGGGGCCACCGAAGGGCCTGACAGCACGCGCGGCGGGCACGCCCGGCGCCCGGCGGTTCAGTCCCACACGGCGTCGACGACGCCTTCCACCGCGCGGGCGAACCGGGACGCCACCGGAACCAGCGAGGGATCACCTGGCGCGCCGGAGAAGTGGACCACGCCTTCCTCGACGCGTGCCCGCACCGGCGAAGGCTCACCCGGGAAAAGGTAGGCGACGATCTCGCGGCTCACCTCTTCGGCGATCTCCTCGTCCGGGCGCAGGAAGACCTTCAGCAGGTCACCCCGGCTGACGATCCCGCGCAGCATGCCCTCGCCGTCGATGACCGGCAGCCGTTTCACATGCCGAAAGGCCATGACCCGGGCTGCCTGAGCCAGGGTGGCGTCGGCGTGCACGCACACGGCAGGCGCGCTCATCAGCTCGTCGGCGGTGGTGGCCCCCGCCTTGCCCAGATCCGGCAGCCGCCGCATCTGCTCATAGCGGGCTGGGGCACCGTCGCGGTACTCCTCCTTGGGCAGCAGATCGGCTTCGGACACCACCCCGACGACGCGGCCCTCGCCCTCCAGCACGGGCAGAGCACTGACCTTCCACTGCTCCATCGTTGTGACGATCTCCTTGAACGAGGCGTCCCGGCCGACAGCGACGACGGCCTCGGTCATCACATCGGCCACGATGTGCGGGCTGCCATGCATGAAGTCCTCCTCTACGGCACGTGTTCCGCGTCAGCGGGCGGTCGCGCTGCCGGCAGGCCCGTAGAGGTCCAGCAGACGGGTGCGGGTCTGCAGCAGACGGTGGGCGACGATCTCCGCCACCCGGCGGGAAACGGCCCGACCGAAGGCTGGATCCGCCTCACACAGCGCGCGCACGATCGTCGCGTCGTACTCCACCGCCCGTACCGGGCTCTGCGCCTGGGCGCCCAGATGCCAGCTGTACGGGGGAAACAGCCACGACCAGCCGAGCAGATCGCCGTGGCCGAGAGACTCCAGCACAGCGGCCTGCCGACCGGGGACGTGCAGGTCCAGGGAGACCGACCCCGTGTGGATGATCCAGAACCGGTCGGCTCGTTGCCCCTCTTCGAAGATGCGTGCTCCGGCCGGGAAGGACACCTCACGGCCCAGTTGCGTCAGGCGTTCGCGGGCCTGCGGCGGCAGCGCCTCCAACAGGCCGATGGTGGTTGCGGTGCTCATCGTGACCCTCCCTGCTGGAGCCCGCCCGTCGTGGCGGCGGTCGATTCGGCGGGCGACCGTACGGCGCCCTTCACCTTCAGCCTGGGCTCTGACGACGGCCGTCAGCAGGGGCCGACCGGCCTGTTGCGGGGCCCGCCCGGTACCCGCTTGCCATGCCGACGTGGCCCTGCCTCGATCCTGCGCTCAGCCGATCGGGACCAGAACGACGGGGCAGTGCGCGTGATGCAGCACGGCATGCGTCACCGGGCCCAGACGCATCCCCAGTGGACGGGCTTCCCGCCGGTGGGCCCCGACCACCACGACGTCCGCCGCGCGGCTCGCCTCCACCAGGGCCGCGGCCGCGTGTCCTGGGGCGGTGTCCACGCGCACGGCGACATCCGGGAACCGCTCAGTCAGCTTGGACACGGCGAACCGGGCGAGTTCCTTGTGCTGCCGGGCCTGGGATGCCAGGTCCTGGCGGTGGGAAACGGGCCACTCGCCCATGGAGATCTGCGGGTGGGTCCAGGTGTGCAATACCCGCAGTCGTGCGTCGCGTCGGCCGGCCTCCTCGAAGGCGAACAGGGCTGCTTCGGCGTCGCTTTCGTCCTCCAGGCCGAGCAGCACTCTGTCGTGCAGCAGACCACGCCGGGCGGCCGCGTCGTCACCGCGGACGACCATCAGCGGGCCGGCGGTGTGGGCGGCGACCCGCAGGCTGACGGAGCCGAGGAGCAGGCCGGTGAAGCCTCCGCGGCCCCGGGTGCCGACGACGGTCAGGGCGGCGTTCCGGCCCAGGCGCACCAGCGCCGATGCGGCCGGTTCGGCCGACAGCTCCAGCGCGACGGTCAAGCCCGGGTGTCGGTCCTCCACGCGCCTGGCGGCCAGGTCCAGGATCGCCCGGGCGGCTTCGCCCGGCGGGCGCTGGCGATCGGCGTCCAGTCCGAACCCGACCTCGCCAGGATCGGGCCACGGCAGACCGAGCACGATCCGCAGGACGGTGTCCCGCCGGTGTGCCTCGTCGGCCGCCCGGTCCAGGGCGCGCACGGCGGGATCGGATCCGTCGACCCCCACGACGACCTCATCGCGCGGCACGCTGAACCCTTCGTGCGGGCTGAATCCGGTGTCGGTCATGTCCGGCCTCCCATCGGTGCCCTGTCAGCCGACCACGATGCGCCGGCCCGTAACGCTCGCCGGGGTGATCCGCACCCACAGATCGCGTTCCCCACCGGCCCACGGCCCGGTGTACGCCTGCTCGTTCAGCCGCCGTACGCCCGTGGGATCGGTGACGGTGTGCGCCATGCCGCGGACGAGGACGCTCCAGCCCTGGCTGAGCGCGTCGTCCACCTCGTCGACCTCGAAGGCGCACTTGCCGTCGGTGGCTTCCGCGGGCGTGGCGGCCGGAGAGGTGCGGAAGGCGATCGCGCCGTCCGCGACGCAGTAGTTGACCGGCAGTACGGTCAATCCGTCCGGCATGGAGAGGGCGAGCCTGCCGACCCCGTGTGTGGACAGCAGTTTCCAGCACTCCTCGCTTCCCAGCTCGACCAGTTCCGCGCGGCCCGCGGCCTGCCCCCGGCCGGGCGGCAGATCGGCCTCGCCGCCGCTGAGCGCGGACACGCTGGTGTCCAGCGCCATGGCCAGCCCGCGCAGCGTCGCGACGCCGGGAGCGGCGGTGCAGTCCTGTTCCACGTACCGCAGGTAGCCCGGGTCGATGCCGGCGTGGGCTGCCACGTCCTCTGGGGACAGGCCCAGTTCCTCACGGCGCATCGCGACGCGCCGGCCGATGTCCCCGGCCACGGTTGTTGTGGGGTGCTTCGTCATGACCGGTCACGTCCCTTCCTCAGTGCTCAGCCGGTGAGCGCCACCGTCATGTGCTGCGGCGCGCCGAGCACGACCTTGAGCGCTGCTGTGTCGGCCGCCCGGCCGAAGACGTCGTAGGCCTCTGCCATGTCGTGGAGTTCGAAGGAATGGGTGACCAGGGACGCGGCCGGAAGGCGTCCGGCCGCCATCATGCGCAGCAGGGTAGGGGTGGAGTAGGTGTCCACCAGCCCCGTTGTGATCGTCACGTTCCTGTTCCACAGGTCCTCCAGGTGGAGGGTGGCCGGCGTGCCGTGGACGCCGACGTTGGCGAGGTGGCCGCCCGGTCGGACGATGCGCGTGCACAGCTCGAAGCTCTCGGGGACCCCTACCGCCTCGATGACCACGTCGGCACCGAGTCCCTCGGTCAGGTCGTGGACAAGCCGCTCGGGCTCTTCGGCGCCGTTGGCGACCGCCTCGGCCCCCAGGCGCTTGGCCGCGTCCAGACGGGCCTCCGCCAGGTCGATTGCGATGATCCGGTCGGGGGAGTACAGGCGGGCCGTGGCGATCGCGGCCAGTCCGATGGGACCGGTGCCGACGACGGCGACGCAGTCGCCGGGCCGGACGCGGCCGTTGAGGACGCCCACCTCGTAGGCCGTGGGGAAGATGTCGGCGAGCAGCACCGCGTCCTGGCTGTTCACCGAGGCGGGAAGCGGGTGGAGGGAGACGTCGGCGAACGGCACGCGCACGTACTCGGCCTGCGTTCCGTCGATCAGGTGCCCCAGCACCCAGCCTCCGCCCCCGAGGCACTGCCCGTAGGCGCCCTCGCGGCAGAAGCGGCATCGGCCGCACCCGCTGATGCAGGAGATCAGAACCCGGTCCCCGGGCCGCACCGTCGTGACGCTGGTACCGGTTTCGACGACCTCGCCGACCGCCTCGTGACCGAGCACGGTGCCGGGGCGCACGTCGGGCACGTCTCCCTTGAGGATGTGCAGGTCGGTGCCGCAGATGGTGACGGCGTCGACGCGGACGATCGCGTCACCAGAGTCCCTGACCTGCGGATCCGGCACCTCCTGCCAGTGGGCCTGCCCGGGCTCCTGGAAAACCCACGCCTTCATGGCCTTCCCCTCCTTCGGGTGGAGTCGTGTCCTGCTGCCAGGGTGGTGCCCGGCGCCCGGCTGCCGCTTGGGCCGGTCGGGCCCGTTGCGGGGTCCGACCAGGTCGCCCCACCTCTCCTGACGCGCGGGGCGGCCCCGGTCGCAGGCCGTCAGGTTGATGTCGGAGTACGGGATGGGCACGCCGCGTCGCGAAACAGCGCCCCGGCCCGCTGTCGAGCCGATGCCTGAGGTGATGTCACACTCGGCTCGAGGTGAGGTCGAAGCGCACGTCCACGACCCCTTCGACGGAATGCACCATCCGTGCCACCACGGGTACCAGGGACCGGTCGGCAAGCAGTCCGCTCACCGTCACGATCCCGTCGACCACGTCGATGCCCACGGACTGCCACGCCTCGGGGAGGAGATCGACCATGACGATTCCGCGCACGTCGCGGGCGATGTCCTCATCGGTGCGGAGGAACACCTTGAGCAGGTCGCCCCGGCTCACCACGCCCTGCAGCGCGCCGTCTGCGTCGACCACGGGCAGCCGCTTCACGCGGTGCAGGGCCATCGTCCGAGCCGCCTGCGCCACAGGCGCGTCCTCTCGGACGGTGACCACCGGGGCCGTCATCAGTTGCTCGGCGGTGACCGCGGCTGCTTTGTCCGGGACCGCGCCGACCGGTGGGGCGTCGTCCTCGCGGTGTTCCTCCTTGCGGAGCAGATCAGCTTCGGAGACCACGCCGACGACCCGGGTGCCCTTGGCCACCACGGGAAGGGCGCTGACCTTCCACTGCTCCAGAGTCCGCACGATGTCCTTGAACGACGTTTCCAGGGTGACCGCGACGACCTTCCTGGTCATCACGTCGCTCACCGTCGCCGGGTGCCGGCTGGCGTTCATGGCCGCCTCCTTCGACGCGGGACCGATACGTCCTCCTGCACCAGTCTCGGATGCACCGAACCTGCTGCCATGGGGCCACCCGGCCCTGTGAATGGGCCCAAAGCCCTCTGCTGCCGACCGGCCCTGTGGCGGTCTGGTGGACGAAGGAGGGCACGGCTGAGGGAGGCTGCGATGCTGCATGAACGGCTTTGGACCGGCCCGGGTTCGATCCTTACGCGGGGTGGCTGTGAGATCAGCGTGTCCCGGTTCGACCCCGCTGGGCTGCCCGTCGGCTCGGGGCGGATCGTCCTGGACCTTCGGCGCGAGTGCTTCGGGGATCAGCGCAGCTGGGCGAGCCTGACGCCCGCCGAGGCACGTGGCCTGGCCGGATTGCTGACAGCGCAGGCCCGCGTCGTCGAGGAGGAAGTAGCACGGCGCGACGAACCGGCCGGACAGGGTGACGGTCCGCTGGAGGTGCACCGGGTGCAGGGCGACCACTACACGACCGTCGTGCGCGGGCACCGGATCGACACCGACCAGCCGCTCACAGCGGAGGGGACCGACGAAGGTCCCACGCCGGTGGAACTGTTCGTGGCCTCCCTCGCCTCCTGCGTCGCGCATTACGCCGGCCGCTATCTGGACCGGCACCACCTGCCCGGCGAGGAGTTGCGCGTCAGCGCCCGCTTCACCAAGGCGCCAGGCCCCATCGTCCGCATCGGCACCGTAGCCCTGCAAGTGACGGTTCCCGCACTGCCGCCCGGGCGCACCGCCGGACTACTGGCCGTGGCCCGGCACTGCACCGTCCACAACACCCTGGAAGCACCGCCCGAGGTCACCCTCGACCTCACCACCGGCTCCGGGAGCACACAGTGAAGGTTGCCGAGTTCATGAACGTACCGGCCATCACCCTGTCTGCCCGTACCCCCGCCCGGCAGGCCGCGCTGCGCATGGAGGACGCCGCCGTCGGCTCCGTCCTGGTTACCGAGGCCGATCGGCTGCTCGGGATCATCACCGACCGCGATCTGGTGGTGCGCTGCCTGGCACAGGGCGCCGACCCCGACACGCCGGTGTCGGAGCTGATGTCGGCGCCGGTGACCACGGTGGACGTCACCGATGACATCGCCGACGCCTACCGAACGTTCCGGCGCTGCGGCGTGCGACGCCTGCCAGTGCTGGAGGGCCACCGACTGGTGGGGGTGCTCACCGTCGACGACCTCTTCCTCGACGTCTTCCAGCACCTGGCCGACCTGCTCGGGCCAGTGGCCTGGACGGTACTGAAGGAGCCGCCCGGCGACGGCGCGACCGAACTCATGGCTGCCGCGCCGACCACTCGGCGGGGCTGACACCACCCCTCGGGGCCGGCCGGGGGCAGCACCGGGCGTACGACGTTCACCCGGGCCACTCGGACCAGGAAGGGGACCAGCGGCCAGTGCACCTCGACGGTGGCGGCAGACCGGACAGGTGGTCGCCATGACCGGCGACGGCGTCAACGACGGCCTGCCCCCGCTGCGTGCACTGCTGGGTACGGACCCGCTCTCCGCGGCGGACCTCGGCATCGCATGCGGCCTGTCCGCACTCGGTTACCTGGCGATGCGCCTTCAGACGCGGATTTTCCCGTCGAAGTGAAAGAGCGCCCGGACCGTACCGAGAGGCGGGGCACGGGGGGCGCTGTGGCTCACGGGACGTGGGCGGCGAATCCCCTCGTGTGCCAAGTGCGGCCGTCGGGCAGTACGGCGAACGCCTCGTATCCGTCCAGTGCCTCCAGCCAGGCACGTGATCCGTTGCCGCGTGCGAAGGCCGCCGTGGCGTAGGCGTCGGTCATCGTCAGGCCCGGGCCGACAACTGTGACGGAGAGCAGCTCGGTGGCAGGCCCCGCACCGTACGGGTCGACGATGTGGGCGCCGCGCTCGGCGGCGCCCGAGGTGGCGACGGCCAGGTCGCCGCTCGCGGTCACGACGGCGACCGGAACCCCTGGGCGCAGCGGGTCGGCGACGCCGATGCGCCATGGTGTGCCGGGGGCCGAATTACCCCGGAGGCGGATGTCGCCGCCTCCGTTGACGCAGGTGTGGCGTGCGCCGGCCTCGTGGAGCATCCGGGAGGCGTTCTCGGTGGCCCAGCCCTTGACCAGGCCCGAGGGGTCGAGGGCGCCGCCCGCCGTGATGCTGAACCAGCCGTCGCTGTCGTGGCTCGCCCGGGCGCACAGATCCAGCACCTCGTGCACCTCGGGCGGGCAGTCGGCGAGGCCGATCTCGCCGCGGCCGAGCCTGCTGACGGCGCTGTCGGGCCGGTATGTGGAGAAGACGGCGTCCACGGTGTGCAGATGGCGGACGGCACGGTCGAGGGCGCGGCGGATGGCGGACGTGGCCCGGTCCCGGACGTCGAAGGAGAACACGGTGCCCATGACGTGTTCGACGTGGTGCAGGCCGGCGGCGGGGTCACGCACGGGCCTGGTCCAGTGCGCTCTGCAGGGACTGGACGTACCCCTGGCTGGTGTAGCTCGCCCCGGACACGGCGTCGATGCGGGCGCTCTGGGCACCGAGCGCCTCCTGTGTGAGCCGGGGCAGCGCGTAGGAGGCGATCTGCCGGTCCCTGCCGTTCTCGTCGGGCGCCTGGAGCACGCGGACGGCGGTGATCTTCCCGCCTGTGAGCGTGGCGGCCACCTGCACCGTTCCGTAGGGGGTGGCGACGGGGGCTCCGGTGAAGGTGCCGGTGGCGGCGCCGTGGCCGCCGGCCGACGCCGGCTCCGACCGCTGAGGCTGGGGCGAGGCAGTGGATGGGGCGGGACCGCCCGCCACGACGGAGGGCTGGTGGGGTTTGAGGAAGAGCATCCCGAGGATCAGGGCACTGGTCCCGGTGGTGGTGAGTACGGCGCGGCGCATGCGGTTCTCCTCAGAACGCGAACGACTCGTGGTGGATGCGGCGGGCGGGCACGCCCGCCTCGCGCAGGGCCCGTACGGCGGCGTCCGTCATGGGGGGCGGTCCGCAGAGGTAGACGTCGTGACCGGCCAGCCCCGGAACCAGGGCGGACAGCGCCTGCGCCGTCAGGGGCGAGTGGTAACGGGCGGGGTCGTCCACCACGTAGTGCACCGTGGCGCCACGCCTGTGCGCTATGGCGTCGAGTTCGCCGCGCAGCGCGAGGTCCTCCGGCCGGCGCGCCCGGTAGACCAGGGTCACCGGGCCGGGCAGGGTCTCGAACAGGGCCCGCAGCGGGGTGATGCCGACCCCGCCCGCGAGGAGCAGCACTTTCGGTGCGGTGCGCCGGTCCGCGGTGAACGCGCCGTACGGGCCCTCCGCCCACACGCGGGTGCCCGGGGCCAGCCGGGCCAGGGCGGCGCTGTGCCCGCCCGCCGCCTTCACGGTGATGCGCAGGTGCCGGGGGTGGGCCGGGGCGGACAGCGAGTAGGGGTTGGCGGTCCACCACAGGCCGCGGGTGAGGAAGCGCCAGCGCAGGAACTGTCCCGGTGCTCCGCCCAGCTCGTCCAGGTGTTCACCGCCGAGGTGGACCGACACGATCCCGGGTGCCTCCGGGTGGACCGCGACGACCCTCAGCTTGTGCCGCAGTCCGCGCCGGAGCGGGACGGCGAAGCGGTACCAGGCGACCAGGGCGGCGGCGCCGGCGTAGAGGGCGTACCAGGCGGCCTGGGCGGCACGGTTGCCGACGAAGTCCGCTCCGTTGGACAGCTGGTGCCCGAAGGCGAGGAAGACCGCCAGATAGGTGGCGAAGTGCAGGTAGTGCCAGGTCTCGTAGCTCATCCTCCGGCGGGCGGCACGAGCGGAGAGCGCGCCCGTGGCGACGAACAGCACGAACCCGGCGGTGCCCTTGAGGAGATCGGGATAGTCCAGGACGAGTGTCGTGGTCTGCCTCGTGAAGGAGGTGTGGGAGGCGACGGAGTAGCCCCAGATGATCAGCAGCGTGTGGGCGAGAGCCAGCGAGACGGTGCAGCGTCCGCCCCAGGCGTGCCAGCGGGCGAGCCGGTCGGTTCCCACGCTGTGGTCGACGAGGGGGACGCGGGCCATCAGGACGAGCAGGACCGCGCAGGCGTAACCGGCCAGGAGGCCGGTGATGCGGCCCGCACCGGTCAGCCACCCCGCCGGCCCGACCACCGAGGTCGTGTCGCTCCACCACAGAGCCAGGACCCCCGCGGCGCCCGCCCAGATCGCGAGTGGCGCGAGCACCGGGACGGTACTGCGGCGCGGCCGTCGGTGGTGCAGGCCACGACCCGTGGGGACGGCGGGGGCGGAGGTGGTCACCATGGGGCTCCTCGGAGCGTGATCGTCGTCGGGCGCCCCAGCTTCGCCACGGAACCTCTGTGTTCCCTCTGATCAGGGCACCACAGCGGGAACTCAGAGGAAACGCAGAGGTTCCCGGGAGCCGCCGGGCCCCAGTGCGAGGGATGCTGTACTCACCATGGAAGAGACCCGCACAGCACCTCCCGGCCTGCACCGCCCCGACGGGAAGCCGGTGCGCGTCCTGGTCGTCGACGACGAACCGGACGTGACAGACGTCCTTTCCGCCGCCCTGACCGCGGAGGGCTGCCAGGTGCGGACGGCCGCCGACGGCGCGTCGGCGCTCGCGACCGCCCGGGACTTCCGGCCGGACGCGGTCGTCCTCGACTGGATGCTGCCCGACGCCGACGGCCTGCACGTCCTGCGCGAACTGCGGCGCGACGCCGACCACGTGTGCGTGCTGTTCCTGACGGCCCGCGACGCGGTCGAGGACCGCGTCGCCGGCATCACGGCGGGCGGCGACGACTACGTGACCAAGCCTTACAGCCTTGAGGAGGTCATCGCACGGCTGCGCGGCCTGCTCCGCAGGGCCGGGATGACCGCGGGGACGGACGCGAACAGACTGGTCGTCGGCGACCTGACGATGGACGAGGAAGCCCGGGAGGTCCGCCGTGCCGGCACCCTGATCGAACTGTCCCGCACCGAGTTCGAACTACTGCGCTTCCTCATGCGCAATCCGCGCCGGGTGCTGTCCAAGAGCCAGATCCTCGACCGGGTCTGGGCGTACGACTTCGGCGGCCAGGCCCATGTCGTCGAGCTCTACATCAGCTATCTGCGCAAGAAGATCGACGCCGGACGGTCCCCGATGATCCACACGGTCCGCGGCGTCGGATACGTCCTCAAGTCCGAGGCACCATGAGACGGCTTCCTCCCCGCACCCTGCGGGGACAGCTCACCGCCGGGCTCCTGGTCCTGCTGGCCGTGGCGTGCGCCGCCGTGGGCGTCACCACCGTCCTCGCGCTCAAGGGCTTCCTGCTGGGACGACTGGACGAGCAGCTCACGGCGACCGGCGGGCGCTTCGCGGCCAGCCTGGAACACGAGAGGACGCCCGACGCGGACAACCGCCCCGACACCCGGGGGCAGGCCGACGCGACCTTCGGCGCCCGACTGCTGGGCGGCGACGTCACCCATGCCGCCGTGGTCGACGACGCGGCCGACCGTCCCCTGGCGCTCTCCGCCGACGACCGGCGCGCCCTGGCAGACATCCCGGCCGACGGAAGGGGACACAGCATCCGCATCGCCTCGCTCGGCGCCTACCGCGTCACGGCGGTACGCGGCGACGATGGCGACATCCTGCTCACCGGACTTCCCCTGCACCCCGTCGAAGCGACGCTGCACCGCCTCGAAGCCGTGGAGGCGGTCGTCTTCGGCGCCGCGCTCCTCGCCACGGGCATCGCCGGGACCCTCTGGGTCCGGGTCAGCCTGCGCCCCCTGCACCGGGTCACCGAGCACGCGTCCGCTGTCGCACGCCTCCCCTTGGCCAGTGGCGAGGTCGCCATGCCACGGCCCCTGCCGGACACCGACCCGCACACCGAGGTCGGCCAGGTCACCGCCGCGCTCAACCACATGCTCGGGCACGTGGAGGACGCCCTGGTCCGGCGCCAGGCCGGCGAGGAACGCCTCCGGCACTTCGCCGCCGACGCCAGCCACGAACTGCGCACCCCCGTTGCGAACATCCGCGGCCACGCCGAACTCGCCCTTCGCCACCGGGGCCCGGTCCCCACCGGCATCCGCCATGCCCTCGAACGCATCCAGTCCGAGTCGCAGCGCATGACGCACCTCGTCGACGACCTTCTGCTGCTGGCCCGTCTCGACGCGGGACGCCCGCTCGAGCACGAAGAGGTCGATCTGACCCGGCTCGTCCTGGACGCCGTCGACGACGCCCGCGCCGCGGGACCCGGCCACCGCTGGTTCCTGGACCTTCCCGAAGAACCCGTCCTCGTGCCCGGAGACGGCCACCGCCTCCAGCAGGCCCTCGGCAACCTCCTCGCCAATGCCCGCACCCACACTCCCGCGGGCACGGAAGTGACGGTCGCCCTCACCCCGGACGCCGACGGCGCCCGCCTCACCGTCAGCGACAACGGCCCCGGGATCCCCGTGGAACTCCAGCCCGAGGTCTTCACCCGCTTCGTCCGTGCCGACCAGGCCCGTTCACGCAGCACCGGCAGCACCGGCCTCGGACTCGCCATCGTCCACGCGATCGTCACCGCCCACCACGGCACCGTCGAACTCACCAGCCGCCCGGGACACACCGCGTTCCGGGTGACGCTCCGGGGCCGACCGGGCTGACCTTCCTTCCCCCTCCGCTGCCTCCGCCGCTGCGGAGGTCACGCCGAAGGCCGCGCGCGCCACGACCGGAGGGCGAGGACCGGTGAGCCGCCCCCTCAAGGACGGGGGGTGGAAGCCGTCTCATGGAGCCTCGGACGAAAGCCATGGTCTGTCCAATCCGACGGACGTGCCGTCGCGCGAATCGCCGGGTTTTTCCGCCGCCTGACGGGTCCAGCGGGGGTTTCCGCAGCTCACTGAACGGCCGCGTGGATCTCCTGTTCGGTCGCTGTGTGAGAGACCACGAGGAGTTCGTCGCCGGGCCGCAACACCATCTGCGGCGTCGGCACGTTCGGCCGGCCCTCGCGGACCACGGTGGCGATCACCGTGCCATCCGGTAGGGGAACCTCGGCCAGGGAACGGCCCGCGACGCGGGACGCGGCGCTGATCGTGGTTTCGATGACGTTGACCCCGGCCTTGCTCAGCCGCAGCAGGGCCACCGTGTCGGTGGCTCCCGTCGCCTCCTCGATCAGCGAGATCAGCGGTGTGGCGGCGGGGACCGCGGCGTCCACCCCCCACTTGCCGTCGAACAGCCAGGCGTTGTCCTCGTCGTTGACACGGGCCGCCACCCGCGGGACGCCGAAGTGCTGCTTGGCCAGGAGGCTGACGACGAGGTTGTCCTCGTCCTCCCCGGTGGTGGCGATGACAAGGTCGGCGTTGAGCGCGCCCGCGTGCTCGAGCAGGTCCGGATCGCTCGCGTCACCGGTCAGCATCCGGACGGCGAGCCGCCGGCCGAGTTCGGCGGCGCGTGCCTCGTCGCGTTCGACGACGGTGACGTCGTACCGGGCGGCAGCCAGCACCTGGGCTACCTGGGCGCCGAGCCGTCCGGCGCCGGCGACGATGGCTCTCACGTCCCCAGCTCCTTGTCGAGGAAACCGCGCAGACGGCCGAGGGCGCTGGCGGCCACGGTGAAGGTGACCACATCCCCGCGCTCGGCCAGAGTGTGGTGTGAGGGAACGAGTGAGTGCCCGCCGCGGGTGACCTCCGCGACGCGGATCTCGCCGTCGACCTCGAACGCCGACAGGGGCCGGCCGGTGAGGTAGTCGGGGAGGCTGGAGCGGATCAGCAGCGTCTCGCCGTTGCCGAACCCCCGTTCCGGCGCGAGGTGCCGGTGCAACAGCAACCGGTGCAGCCGGTGGACGGTCCAGCTGACGCTGCTGATGGTGCGGATGCCCAGGCCACGGTATATCTCCGCCCTGCGCGGGTCGTCGATCCGGGCCAGGACGACCGGCACACGGTAGGTCTGTCTCGCCACGCGGGCGGTGACGATGTTGCCGTTGTCCCGGTCGGTGACGGCCACCAGGGCGTCGGCGTGCGCGATCCCGGCGGCGTCCAGCACCGCACGGTTGTAGCCGTTGCCCTCGAGGAAGTGCCCGGTGAACCCGTCGGGCAGGGCCTGCCGGGCCTGTGCACGGCGGTCGATGACCCAGGTGTCGTGGTCTTCTGCGGTGAGCCGGAGCGCCAGTGCGGAGCCGACGCGGCCGCAGCCCACGATGATCACCCTCATCGTCGTGCTCCTTTCGCGAGCGGAGCCGCCGCAGGCGGCCTGAACCGCCGCAGCCACCACTTGCGCAGTTCCTCGGCGGCCAGCAGCAGCGCCCCGAACGCCACGAGCACGGCCCAGTCGGCGGCGTCCAGCGGCGCGGTGTGGAAGACGGCCTGCAGGAACGGCACATAAGAGATTGCCGCCATGATGGCGACGCCGAGCAGTCCTGCGGCGATCAGCGCGGGATTGGACCACAGGCCGATACGGAAGACGCTCTCGCGGTCGGTGCGTACCGCCTGGGCGTTGAAGAACTGGCTGACCACGATGCCCGCCTGGACCATGGTGATCGCCTCCCGGTAGACAGGGTTGTCGGTTGTGAAGTCCGCGTAGGGGATGCCGGCGGAGCCGATGTGCCAGAAGAAGACCGCGCACACGCCCACTGCCTGGATGCTGCCGAGGAACATGAACCGTCGTACCACGGCCGCGGAGAACAGCGGTTCGCGCCGGGGACGCGGCGGGCGATCCATCACGTCCGGTTCCGGGGGCTCGGCGCCGAGAGCGAGTGCGGGCAGCACGTCCGATCCCAGGTCGATCGCCAGGATCTGTACGGCGGTGATCGGAACGAGCGGGAAGCCCACGAACGTCGCGACCAGGATCGGGACCAGCTCGGCGATGTTGTGGCTGAACAGGTAGATCAAGAACTTGCGGATGTTGCGGTAGACCGAGCGGCCGAGCCGGACCGCCGCGGCGATCGACGCGAAGGAGTCGTCCAGCAGCACCATCTCCGCGGCCTCACGTGCCACGTCGGTGCCCCCGGCCCCCATGGCCACCCCGATGTCGGCGTGCTTGAGCGCCGGGGCGTCGTTGGCGCCGTCACCGGTCACCGCCACCACCTGGCCGAGCTCCTGCAGTGCCGCCACGGCTCGCATCTTGTGCTCGGGGCTGACCCGGCACAGCAGCAGCTCGGCGGGGCGCCCCAGCAGGTCGCGCAGAGCCGCCGTGTCCATGGCGTCCAGGTCCGTGCCCGTCACCACCGTGGGCGCCGGATCGCGGACGATCCCCACCCGCCGCGCGACCGCCTCGGCGGTGAGCGGGTGGTCTCCGGTGACCATCACGATGCGGATCCCCGCCCGACGGCAGGAAGCGACGGCGTCGGTGACCTCCGGCCGTGGCGGGTCCTGCATGCCCGCCAGGCCCAGGAACACCAGGTGCGCCTCGGTTTCCTCCTGCGATCCGGCCACCTGCCCGGGCGGCAGCGCACGCCGCGCCACCCCCAGGACACGCAGGCCCTGAGCTGCCATCGCGTCATTGGCCTCGATCACCGTGCTCCGGGTCGCAGTGGTCAGCGGCTCTGGGCCGCCCTCGCTGTCGACGTGGGTACAGCGCGCCAGCAGTTCCTGCGACGCCCCCTTCACACAGACCACGCTGTCGCCGTCCGCGAGGGCGTGAACGGTGGTCATCAGCTTGCGGTCGGAGTCGAAGGGGAACTCCATGACGCGCGGTGCCCGCTGCTCTTCTCCAGCGATGTCGACCCCGGCCTTGGCGGCCGCCACCAGCAGAGCGCCTTCCGTGGTGTCGCCCAGGACACGCCAGCCGCCCCGTGCATCCGGCGGCAGCAGCCGCGCGTCGCAGCACAAAGCCGCCACCCGCAGCAGCTCGCGTACGGGGCCGGGATCGGCCACTGCCCCGGCAGGTTCGTATCCGACGCCGGACACCTCATGCCAGGCCCCCCGCGCCCACAGCCGGGTCACGGTCATCTCCGCCTGGGTGAGCGTGCCGGTCTTGTCGGTGCAGATCACCGTCGTCGACCCGAGTGCCTCCACCGCCAGCAGCTTTTTGACCAGCGCGTGCCGCCGGGCCATCCGCCGCACACCGATGGCCAGCGACACCGACAGCGTCGCCGGGAGTCCCTCGGGAACCAGGGCGACCATGACCCCGAGCGCGAAGACGAACGAGGCCACCACCGGCTGCCCCGACGGGATCCGGATCGCGAACAGCAGCGCGCCGATCACCAGGGCGGCCGAAGCGACCCGGCGTGCCATCACCGCGACCTGCACCTGCAACGGGGTCCGCTGACGCGGCGCCCGTGCGGTCATCTTGAAGATCCGGCCGAACTCGGTCGCCGAACCGGTCGCGAAGGCCACGGCCTTTCCGGCCCCGGCCACCACGTCCGTGCCCATGAACAGGCAGTTGCGGGCTTGAAGCAGAGGGCCGGGCGGCACCGCGTCCGCCGTCCGCCGTGCGGGTTCGCTCTCCCCGGTGAGCGCGGCGTTGTTCAGTGCGACCGCTCGTGCCTCGACCAGCCGGCAGTCGGCGGGCACCGCGTCACCGGCCTCGAGGACCAGCAGATCACCGGGTACCAGTTCCCGTACCGGCAGCACGGCCCGCTCCCCGTCGCGCAGCACGGTGCAGGTGCGCGGCACCATCGCCTGAAGGGACTCGGCGGTGCGCTCGGCCGAGTACTCCTGGGTGAATCCGATCACCGCGTTGAGCAGAACCACCGCGGCGATCGCGAACGCGAGCTGGAGCGTCCCTTCGTCCCGGGGCTCCTGCAGGCCGTAGGCCAGGAACGTGATACCGGAGGCGATCAGCAGCACGACCGCGAACAGATCGGTGAACTGGGACAGCAGCCGCCGCCACAGGCCCCGCCCGGCCGAGGCCGGCAACTCGTTGGGGCCGTAGTGCGCCAGGTCTGTGGAGGCTCGTGCGGAGGTGAGACCTCGCGCCGAGCTACCCAGCGCTGTGAACACCTGTTCCGGAGGCAGACCGGGCACATCCGAAGGGGCGCCGCCGCGTGTGCTTGCGGCAACCGGCAACTGCTGGGGGGCGACGGGGGTCATCTTCAACCGCTTCACCTCGCGGGAGGCAGACCGGACGCGGCACATCGTGACCCATCACGAGAACGCGCCCGCCGGTCTTGTTCGGTCACTGCGATCCCTGCCGGTGCCCGGTGGCCTGTTCCAGTACCTGCAGCCTGCGCCGGTACTCCTCGTCGTCGATCTCGCCGCGGGCGTACCGCTCCGCAAGCAGCTCCCGCGGACTCGGGTCACGCCGGTCGGCAGCCCGGCCGGGACCGCCGTCGGCGGTGCGCCGTAGCAGCACCGCCACAGCCAGGCCGACGAGGACCAGCAGCACCAGCCAGCCGAGCGACATCAGAGCCCAGCCCCAGCCGTTCATGTGGTCGTAGACGAACATGGCGTCCTCCTCACAAGGTGTGCAGCCGGTCGCCGGCCGCGGGCTCGACGGGCCGCTGGTGCGTGTCGTCGAGCCGGTAGGTGAGCCGGTTCACCACGGCGACCACGCCGTCGATCCGGCGGGTCAGCCCCTCGGCGACCGAGATCTCACTACGACGCTCCAGGCGGCCCTCAAGGGTGACCACCCCGTGGTGGACGCTCACCCCCATCGCGTGCGGGGCCAGCCACAGCGTGCGGACGACGACATCGTCGATGATCTCGGCGCGGATGTCGGGGTCCGGACGGAGGAACACCTGCAGCAGGTCGCCGCGGGTGACGATACCGACGAGACGGTCCTCGTCGTCGACCACCGGCAACCGGTTGACGCGGTGTTCCGCCATGGTGCGGCCGGCGACGGCGATGGATTCGCCCGCGCTGACGGTGACAGCCGGGCTGGACATCAGCTGCGCCGCTGTCCGAGCACGGGCGCGGGCGGCGTTCCGGCGGCCGGTGGGGGACAGCGCCGGCAGACGCCGCCTCGTGCCGTCCTGCCGGGATGCCTGGCGCAGCATCAGGTCGGTCTCGGAGACCACCCCGAGGACCTTGTCATCGTCGTCGACCACGGGCAGACCGCTGATCCGGTGCCGTGCGAACAATGCGACGACGTCCTTGAACGGGACTCCCTCACGGACGCTGACGACGTCCGCCGTCATCACGTGCCCGGTCTGGCGGTGCTTCATCGTCGTCTCCTCCTCGCCGAGGCCGCGTTACCGCAACCGGCGCAGGTACGGGTCGTGGGCGTGCCGTGGCAGCACGCGGACGCGGATGTCGAGGGCCTCCACGCCGTCCGGACGTGCGACCACGGGATTGAGGTCGGCCTCGGCGAGCTGCGGCAGGTCGGACGCCATCGCCGACAGCCGCAGCAGCAGTTGCTCGAGCCCTTCCAAATCGACCGCCGCGCCGCCGCGGTGACCGAACAGCAGCGGTGCGCACCGCGGCGCGGTGATCAGGTCGTGGACGTCGAGGTCGGTGAGCGGAGCCAGGCGCGCGGCGTGGTCGGCCAGGACCTCGGTGGCGGTGCCACCGAGGCCGAACAGGACCAGCGGCCCGAACACCTCGTCCTGTACGACGCCCGCGAACAACTCGGTGCCCCGGGCCGCCATCGGCTGCACCAGCACGCCAGTCAGCACCTCGCCGAAACGTCCGGTCAGCTCGCGGTATCCGGCGCGGACCTGCTCCTCGCCCTGGAGATCGAGCAGGACCGCCCCGTGCTCGCTCTTGTGGACCAGCCCCGGCCAGTGGGCCTTCAGTACCACCCGTCCGCCGGGCCCGGCGAGCCGCGCCGCGGCGTCCACGGACGCCTGCTCGTGCTCCGCCCAGGCCTGCGGCACGCGGAAGATCCCGTAACAATCGAGCAGCTCCCCGCAGGCGCGCGGGTCGAGCCAGCCCCCGTCGGGGCGTTCGGCGAGGAAAGCCTCCACCAGGGCCCGCGCGGCGGCCGGGTCGGTGCCCTTCAGGACGGGGACGGTGCCCTGCGGCCGGGCCAGTCGGCGGGCGCGCGTTGCCGCGTGTGCCAGTGCCTGCGCCGCGGCCCGCGGATCGCTGTAGGCGGGCACCACCCGACCGCCGGCGGTGTGCAGCAGGCGTACGCCCTCGGGCTGGTCGAGCAGGACCGCGGCGACCGTCCCCGACCGTTGGGCGGGCTCGGCGCGGGTGAGGGCCCGTACCGGGTCGTCGCCGGTCGCCGCCGCCAAGGCGGTGGGGACGAGGACCAGCAGGACGGCGTCCACAGCGGCGTGGCCGGCGAGCCGGTCCACACAGGCACGCAGCGCGCTTTCACTCACCGCGGCGGTCGTGTCCACGGGATTGACCGCGCTCGCCCCTGGGGGCAGCAGATCGAGCAGTTCACGGGTCAGAGAGTGCGGCAGTACCGGCACCGTCAGGCCCGCCTCCTGGCAGGCGTCAGCCGCCAGCACCCCGGCGCCGCCCGCGTTGGACACCACGGAGACGCGGGTGCCGGCCGGCAGAGGTTGGGAGTGCAGGAGCGCGGCGGTCTCCAGGAGTTCGCCGATCGTGCGTGTCGCGATGATGCCTGCCTGGGCGAACAGCGCCTGCCGGGTCATCGTCGGTGTCGCGGCGGCGGCCGTGTGCGAGGCCGCGGCACGCCGTCCGGCCGCGGAGCGGCCCGCGTCGACGGTCAGGACGGGCATGACGCGTGCCACCCGGCGGGCGGTGCGGGAGAAGGCCCGCGGGTTGCCGAAGGACTCCAGGTGCAGCAGCGCCATGTCGGTCCGGCCGTCGCCCTCCCACCACTGCAGCAGGTCGTTGCCGCTGACGTCGTACTTGTCGCCGAGCGAGACGAATTCCGATACGCCGATGCCGAGCCGCGTCAGCCCGCCGAGCAGCGCGATGCCCACCCCGCCCGACTGCACGGCGACCCCGGCCGTGCCGGGCAGCGGCCGATGCGCGGCGAAGGTGGCATCCAGCCGTACGTCGTCTGCGGTGTTGGCGATGCCCAGGCAGTTCGGCCCCACCAGACGCATGCCGTGACGGCGGCAGGCGCCCAGCAGCGCCACGGCCTCGCCCGAGTCCAGTCCCGAGGTGACGACGACCAGTGCGCGCACCCCCGCGGCACCGCACTGCCGTGCCACCTCGGGTACCGCGGCGGCCGGGACGGCGAGAACCGCCAGCTCGGGAACCTGCGGCAGCTCGGCCAGGGTCGGGTACGCGGGGACGTTCTCAATGGCGCCGGCGTGCGGGTTGACCGCGTACAGGGGGCCGGTGAAGCCGCCCCGGCGCATGTTGCGCAGGATTGCCCGACCGATCGAAGACGGTTTGGTGCCGGCGCCGATGACCACCACCGAGCGCGGGCGCAGGAGCGGCCGCATGCTGGCCGTGTCGGCGCCGCGGCCCCGTTCGTCGCACGCTGCCAGGTACCGCTCGTCGGGGTCGAGGCGGATCGTGCAGTGCACGTCCGGGCCGTCGAAGTGGCGCGCGGTCCGCAGCCCCAGATCAGCGAAGACCTTGAGCATCGTGTGGTTTTCTGCGAGAGCATCGGCGTCGAACACCTTGATGCCCTCGGCGCGGGCCGCGTGCACCAGGTGTTCCAGCAGCAGAGTCCCGATGCCCGTGTGGTGGACGTCGTCGCTGACGGCCAGCGCTACGTCGGCCGCCGCGGGGTCCTGACCGGTGGCGTACTCGGCGACACCGACCAGCCGATCCCCGAGAATCGCGAGCAGGGTCAGCCGGCCCGGCCGGGCCGGCTCGCGAAGACGGTCGGCGGCGAGCCGCCCTGAGCGCCGGCCCACGCAGAAGAACCGCAGCCGCAGGTTGTCCGCCGACATGTGCGCGTACAGGTCCTGCACCCGGTCGTGGTCGTCCGGCCCGGCGGCCCGGATCTCCACGGTCCTGCCGTCCACCAGCAGTGCATGGGCCGGTCGCGGGTGGCGCAGCGCCGTGTCCGTCATCGCTGTTTCCTCTCCTTGGCTCACCTCCACGATCGGGCGGCCGCCGAGACACTCCCAGGGGTCCGCCGGGGCCAGGCTAGGGCCGATGGGCCCTCATTTTGTCGAGCGGTAGTGGGCAGTGCAGTGAAGTCATTTGTCGATGAGTCTGGGAGGCGCTGGGGTTCTTGCGAGGGCAGCATCGAGGCGCTCCTGGTGAAAGGTGCTGGTCATGCCGCGGATGTCGACGGTCGAGTTGTACCCGGCGACCCGGCGTGACCACCGCGGCGGTACTTCTCGATGGTCCGGGCGCGCTCCGAGACCCGGGGCAGCGGGGCGGCGTACGCGGCCGTCAGCATCTCCTCCGCCGAGGTGGGACGCGGGAGCGCATACGCACGACGTTACGGTCCGCCCCGGCCCCAGCCACGCAGGAACGACCCCGCCCAGGGCCGGGAACGACCGCCTCCGGGGAGGATGCTTCGTGCTGCACGACGTGAACGGCGAGGCCCGGGCCCGGGAGCCGGTCGCCGCCCTCTACGGCGATCACGCCCCCTGGGCAAGCTACCCGCGCAGCTCACAGAGGACATCGGGGCTGCCGATACGGACCGGCTGCTCCAGCAGCCCGTCGATCCGGGCATCGCCCCCGTCACCCACCGTGTCGACGACGCCCGCGAGGACCTCGCGTACCCCAGGCGGCAGCGACTCCCGTGTCACCGCGTCGCCGCCTCCGCCTCGGGTGGCCCGTCCGGGATCTCCTCGCGGCGCAGGAAGGTGCCAAGGAGGTCACCCACGGGATGGTCGGCCTCGGACGGGTGGCGCAGCGCGACGGTCGGGTCGATGGTGTAGCGGTTGCGGCGCCCGACCCGGGTCCGGGTCAGATACCCGGCCGCCTCCAGGTCCGCGACGATGATCTGCACCGCCCGCTCGGTGATCCCGATCCCGGCGGCGACGTCCCGCAGCCGGACCTCCGGGTCGCGGGCCAGCCACAGCAGCACCCTTGCGTGATTGGTCAGGAACGTCCACTGGTCGCCGCGTGCCGATGAGCTGCTCATGACCTCAATCATACGAAGTCCGGTTCGCATATTCATCCCCTCGCGCGAACCTTTATTGGCGAAAAGTTTTTCGCGTAACTGTTGACGCATGTCCGGTTCGCGAGTGACGCTGGAGGGGATTCCTCCCGGTAAGGAAGGCGGGTAAGTGCCATGACCGGACTGCGCTCCCACCCCGTACGCGACAGCGCTCCCCGCCCCGGTCGGGCGGGACTGGTCCAGCCGGTGGCGGCCGTGCTGACCGACCGCATCGACGATGTGGCGGTGGCCGGGGCCGCAGCGCGGATGGCGCTGGCCCGCCGCGTGCCGTTGCTGCTGATCGCCGTCATGCCCCCGCACGTCGGGCGTTCCTCCCTCGGTCCGGCCTCCGCGTCGGTGCAGGCGGTCCTCGCCCGGGTCATGCCCAAGGTCGGCCTGCACGCCACCGGCTACATCCCCGAGGTGTTCCACCTGCCTCCAGGCAACGGGTCGCGGCTGGCGGCGGCGAAGGAGCTGCTGGCGCTGACGACCCGGCACCGGGCCCCGGACGTGGTGGCCGCCCGCCGCGCGCCCCACGGGCTCGACGCGCACGCCTTGATCGAGGCCGCGGCCCTGCGCGGCGGCCCCTACGTCCACGGCATCGCCCCAGCCGCCTGGGTTCCTCTGTGATCGCCCTCGCCGTGTCCGCGCCGCCCGCGGGTGACCTGCCGTCCGGCCCTTGGAGAGGAAACGCTTCGCGATGAATGACCTGTCGTTCGCCGTCCCACTGTGGGCGTGGGCCGCCGTCACCGGCGGCATCTGCGTGATGCTCGCCGTCGACCTGATCGCCCACCGCGACAACCACGTCATCGGCTTCAAAGAGGCGGCGATCTGGAGCAGCATCTGGATCGCCATCGGCCTGGGATTCGGCCTCATCCTGTGGGCGTGGCAGGGCGGGGAGGTGTCTTCCACCTACTACGCCGGCTACCTGATTGAAAAGGCCCTGTCGATCGACAACGTCTTCGTCTTCGCGCTGGTCTTCTCCTTCTTCGCCGTCCCAGACGACTACCAGCACAAAGTCCTGTTCTGGGGCGTCCTCGGCGCACTCGTGGCCCGGCTGGTGTTCATCTTCGTCGGCGCCGAACTGCTCAAGGTGTTCTTCTGGACCGCCTACCTCTTCGGCGCGTTCCTGATCTGGACCGGCTGGAAGATGGCCGTCTCCAAGGACGAGGAAGTCCACCCCGACCGCAACCCGATCGTCCGCCTGGTCAAGAAGCTGATCCCCACCGACCCAACGTTCCACGGCGACAGGTTCTTCACCCGCGTCAGCGGCAAGCGCGTGGCCACGCTGCTTTTCGTGGTCCTGGTCGCTGTCGAGGCCACCGACCTGATCTTCGCTGTCGACTCCGTCGCTGCCGTCCTGGCGATCACCACCAGCACCTTCCTGGTGTGGACCGCCAACGCCTTCGCCGTCCTCGGCCTGCGCAGCCTCTACTTCTGCCTCGCCGGACTGCTGCGCCGTTTCGCCTACCTCCACTACGGCCTGGCGGTCCTCCTGGCCTTCGCCGGCGTCAAGCTCATCCTGTCCGAGACCCCTGTCGGCAAGCTCCCCATCCCGCTCACCCTCGGCGTCATCACCGTCACGATCAGCGTCTCCATCGCCTGGTCGCTGATCGCCACCCGAAACCACACCGCGGACGGCGACGATCAGCCAGCCGCGACCCGGACCGGGGCCGGTCCCGCCCACGGCAGCGACAAGACGGCCCCCGCACCCCATCAGCCCGCAACCCGCGGCACACACGAAAAGGAATCGCCCTGACCACGTCCCACACCCCCCGACCGATCATCGCGTCAGCGGCACCCGGACTCGGGGTCCCGGGAGAGGGGCAGAGCGCCGGCGAGATCGTTGTGAAGGTCGAAGGCGTGGGCCAGGTTCGCCAGCCGCAGGAGTCGCGGCATCCACCCCTCGCCCGTGACGAGCGACAGCCTTCCGTCACGTTCTGTGACGAGGCGCCGTGCCCGGCACAGGGCACTCAGCCCACTGCAGTCCATGAAGGTGACGTTGCGCAGGTCCACGACCACATGTGGATGCGGCCCCACGGCCAGCGCTTCGAGCCGCGTGACCAGCAGCGGTGCCGTGACGACGTCGACTTCCCCGGATACCTCCAGGACGAGGACACCGTCCACGGCCTGCTCCCGCAGTCCGTCCTCATGCTCTCCGCGGTCGCACATGACCGAACCGCTCTCACCACGGCCGCAGGGGTCAGCGGTGCGCGGGGGCCGGCCGGACGGTGTCGTCGGCCTTGTAGCCCAGGTGGGCCTCGACGCCGACGACGCCGTCCACGCCGCGGCAGAGCTCCGTGACGACCGGCACGAGGCTGCGGCGGTCCACCACGCCCTCGAGGGTGACCTTCCCGTCGGCCACCTGGACGGCGACGGCGCCCGGGGCGAGTCCGAGTGTCCTCACCAGCAGCTCGCCGGTGATCTCCTCACGGATGGCGCGGTCCCTGCGGAGGAAGAGCCGGAGCAGGTCGGCGCGGCTGACCACCCCCACCAGCCGGCCCGTCTCGTCGACCACGGGCAGCCGCTTGACCCCTCGGCGCTCCATGACCCTGGCCGCCTCGACCACGGACCACTCGGGTCGTGCAACGACCGGCGGGCTGCTCATCAGGCCCTCCGCGGTGGTGGCAGTGATGCGGGCGCGGTCGTCCGGCCGCGGGTGGCGGGCCTGCAGCAGGCCGGTCGGGTCCGGCTGCCCCGCTTCCTTGCGCAGCAGGTCCGCCTCGGACACCACGCCCACCGGGCGGTTCCCTTCGTCCACGACGGGGAGGGCGGTGACGTCGTGTTCGGCGAGCAGCTTCGCGATCTCCTTGAACGGCGTGTCCGGCCGTACCGATACGACCGCCTTGGTCATCAGATCGCCGACGTTGCGGTGGTACATCGTCCCCGCCTCCTGCACGGTTGTCTCAGGCCATGCCCGCCGCCGGCGGGCTTCGCCTCGTCCGGTCCCACTGTCGGCCGATTCCACCCTGACCCGCATGGGCCGGTGGGGCCACCGCCACGGCCGGGCGTCCCTCTGGTCGGGCCGATCGGCCCATGCGCGCACGGGTCTGCACTCGGCAGTGTCGTCAATACAGCAGCCGCAACAATGAGAGGCGGTGGAGGCCATGACGCTTCCCCTGGTCGTGGGTACCGACGGATCGGACGCCGCCCTGAAGGCGGTCGACTGGGCCGCGGATGAGGCTGCCGTGCGGGGAGTGCCGCTGCGGATCGTGTACGCCTCCCTGTGGGAGCGGTACGAGGGACGGGCACCCTCCTTCACCCGGGAACCTCCTGAAGGGCAGATCCTCGCCCAGCACATCGCGAGCTCCGCGGAGGAGCGGGCCCGCTTGCGGCAGCCGGGCCTTGAGATGACGGCCGAGGTCCTCACCGAGGACACTCAGTACGCGCTGCTGCGTGAGGGAAACCACGCCACCGCACTGGTGGTGGGCCACCGCGGCCGCGGCGACATGGCGGGCCTGCTGCTGGGATCGGTCAGCCTGACCCTGGCCGGCCGTGCGCAGTGCCCGGTGGTCGTGGTGAGGGGCGACCGCGAAGAACAGGGAACCAAGGACGAGCAGGGATGGATCGTTCTCGGTGTAGGACCGGACGAGAACTCCGCTGCGGCTATCGAGTTCGCCTTCCACGAGGCGGAGCTGCGCGGATGCGGCGTGCGGGCCGTCCACGCCTGGCGTATGCCGCCGGGCGAAGGAGCCGAATGGACCGGCTACGAGGACGAGGCCGTCAAGGCACACCATCGCCGTGCCGAAGAACATCTCGACCAGGCCCTGCGCGCCGCGGCGACCGCCCGCCCCGGCGTCCGCTACCGACGGTACGCAGGCGAGGGCCACGCCAGAAAGGTCCTGCTTGCCACGCTGGACGACGCGGATCTGCTGGTCGTAGGTGCCCGCCGCCGAAACAACCCGTTCGGTCTCCAGCTCGGCCCGGTCAATCACGCGATGCTGCACCACGCGCCGTGTCCGGTGGCCGTCGTTCCTCAGCCCACCTGATTCCGCGAGGGAGCGCCTGCCCCGCCCCCCGGGGCCGGGCAGCGCATCCGGGGAAGGCTCGTGTGGCAGACATTCCGCCCGACCCGGCGCAGGAAAGGCGTGCAGCGACCTTGCCCGGCCACCGGGTACCAGAAAGGGTGACGGATGGGGGAGTGGACCTGGTCGTACGAGGGCTACGACCCCGCCGAGGAGCGTCTGCGCGAGGCACTGTGCACCCTGGGCAACGGCTACTTCGCCACCCGCGGCGCCGCCCCGGAGACCGTCGCCGGCCCCCACCACTACCCCGGCACCTACGCGGCCGGCTGCTACAACCGGCTCCACTCCGCCGTCGCCGGGCGGAAGGTCGCCAACGAGGACATGGTCAACCTGCCCAACTGGCTGCTGCTGCGGTTCAGGCTCCGGGACGGCGGGGCGTGGTTCACCCCCGACGACGGCTCGCTGCTGGAGCACCGGCAGGACCTCGACCTCCGACACGCCACCCTGACCCGGACGTTCCGGCTGCGCGACCCGCGCGGACGGATCCTCGCCGTCGAGCAGACCCGGCTGGTGCACATGCACGACCCGCACATCGCGGCATTGCGCACCGTCTTCCGCGCGGAGGGCGACTGGTCGGGGGACGTGGAGGTGGAGTCCGCGCTCGACGGCGACGTGTGCAACGCGGGTGTCGCCCGCTACCGGGACCTGAACGGCCGTCACCTCACCCGGATGCACACCGGCACCTCGGAACCCGACACGGTCTGGCTGCGGTGCCGTACGACCACCTCCGACATCCGCATCGCGCTCGCCGCCCGCACCCGTGCCACGACAGGCCCTGCGGCGTCACGCTCCCTGGAAACGGGGGAGCGCACCGTGGTCCACCGGCTGACCGTCCCCGTGCGGCCGGACCGGCCGGCGGTCGTCGAGAAGACGGTCGCCCTGCACACCTCCCGGGACCCGGCGATCAGCGACCCGCTGCACGCCGCCCTCGACCGGGTCGAACGGGCCCCGGACTTCGCCGGCCTCCTCGACTCGCACTCCGCCGCCTGGGAGCGGCTGTGGCGCCGCGCCGGCCTGGACGTCCCCGGCGAAGCCGGCCGGATCCTGCGGCTGCACGCCTTCCACGTTCTGCAGACCCTCTCCCCGCACTCCGCCGAACTCGACGTGGGCGTGCCTGCCAGGGGACTGCACGGCGAGGCCTACCGCGGCCACGTGTTCTGGGACGAACTGTTCGTCCTGCCCTACCTCGACCTGCACTTCCCCGAGGTGTCCCGGTCACTGCTGGAGTACCGCCACCGCCGCCTGGAGGAGGCGTGCCGGGCGGCGGAACAGGCCGGGTACGCCGGGGCGATGTACCCCTGGCAGAGCGGCAGCGACGGACGCGAGGAGACCCAGACGCTCCACCTCAACCCGCGCTCGGGACGCTGGCTGCCCGATCACACCAGGCTCCAGCACCACGTCGGCTCCGCCGTTGCCTACAACATCTGGCGGTACGGGCAGGCCACCGGCGACACGGAGTTCCTGTACACCAAGGGCGCCGAGATGCTGCTGCAGATCGCCCGCTTCTGGGCATCCTCCGCCACCTGGGATCCGCAGTGCGATGGCACCGGCCGGTACCGCATCCGCGGTGTCGTCGGGCCCGACGAGTACCACGACGCCTACCCCGGCTCCGCGACGCCCGGCGTCGACGACAACGCGTACACCAACGTCACCGCCGCGTGGGTGCTCACCCGGGCCGTGCACCTATGGCGCATGCTGCCCGCCCCGCGTCGCGAGGAACTGAGCGAGCGCACGGGCCTGGGCGCGGAGGAGACCGACCGCTGGGAGGACGTCTCACGCAAGCTGTACGTCCCCCGCCACGCCGGTGTGATCAGCCAGTTCGCCGGGTACGACGAGCTCGACGAACTGGACTGGGCGGGCTATCGCGCACGGTACGGGGACATCCGCCGGCTGGACCGGATCCTGGAGGCCGAGGGGGACTCCGTCAACCGCTACCAGGCGTCCAAACAGGCCGACGTCCTCATGCTGGGCTACCTCTTCCCGCCCACCGAACTGCGCGGCCTCTTCGAACGGCTGGGGTACGGGCTTGACGAGGGCACCTGGCGCTCGACAGTCGACTACTACCTGCGGCGCACCAGCCACGGATCCACCCTCAGCAAAGTGGTGCACGCCTGGGTACTGGCCCGGGCCCACCGGGCCGACGCCTGGGCGTATGCGCAGGAGGCCCTGCTGGGCGACGTCACCGACCTCCAGGGAGGCACCACCGGGGAAGGCATCCATCTGGGCGCCATGGCCGGCACCCTCGACCTCGTCCAGCGCGGCCTGACCGGCCTGGAAGCCCGCGAGGACGCCCTGTGGCTCGATCCGGCGCCGCTGCCGCAGCTGTCGCGCTTCGCCCTGACGGTCCGCTACCGCGGCCACTGGGGCGTACGCATCCACGTCGACGCCACCCATGTCAGCATCACCGTCCCTGCCTCCGACGCGGCACCCGTCCGCGTCCACCTGGACGGCCGGACCTGGTCCATCCCACCGGGCCGCTTCCGGCTGCTCGACCTGCCGGCCCGATGAAACGGCGAGGCGACAAGAGGCCGGGAAGGCGCGAAACCCTCTTCACGGGCCGCAGGAGCGAGCGATGTCCACGTCCAGGAAGTGTGCCGAGCAGGAGATGCACGGATCGTGGTTGCGGATGACGCGTTCGCACAGACGGGCCAGCGCGTCGTCAGGGACATCGCCGCGTTCCAGTTCCCTCTCCACGAGGCGGCGGAGGTCGTCCTCGATGGCTCCTTGGTTCTGGGCGGTCGGCGGCACGATACGTGCGTCCGTGACACGACCATCGCCGTCGATCGCATAGCGGTGGTACAGCAGTCCGCGGGGTGCTTCGGTGGCGCCGTGCCCCACCGCGGGTCGTGGCGGCACATCCTCGCAGGGCCGCGGGGGTGGTTCGTAGCCGTCGATGATGCGCAGGGCCTCCTCCACGGCGTACAGGACCTCCACGGCGCGCACGATGATGCTGCGGTACGGGTTCGGAGGGGAGCCGGCGCCGGTGAGCAGAGGTGGTTCCGCCAGCCCGGCCTCCCGGGTCGCCTGAAGGGCCAGGGGCGACAGAAGGTGGCCGCTGACGGCGTAGCGGGCCAAGGAGCCGGTGAGTTGCCGGCGGCCGTCCAGCCGTGAATGGAGCGCCGTGGAGTGCGGGACCTGCTCCTCGACGACGTGGGTGCAGAAGTCGGCGACGGGGAAGTCACGCGTCGCCGCCGCGCCGGAGCGCATGACGGTGGGCACTCCGGACTCGATGGCGTACGTGTCAGGTTCGGCGAGGGCGAACAGGTCGGCGTCGCATTCGGCGTCGGGGAAGTCGAAGCCCGCCACCCATCGCACGGTGTCCCACGCGTCGTCGAGGGCGACCCGCAGCCTTTCCGCGAGGGGGCGGAGTTCGGCACGCGTGGGGGTGCGGTGGAAACCGCCGAGCCGGACGTTGACGGGATGGATGGAGCGCCCGCCGAGCAGCTCCATCACGGCGTTGCCGGTCTGCTTCAGCCGCAGGCCGCGCTCGACGTGCTGCCGGTGGTCGCGGGCCAGGCCGATGACGTCGTCATGGCCGAGGAAGTCCGGTGCGTGCAGGAGATGGATGTGCAGGGTCTGGCTCTCGATCCACTCACCGCAGTAGAGCAGACGTCTGAGTGCGGCCAACTGGCCGTCGACGGTCACCCCGCACGCGTCCTCGACGGCCCTGCACGCCGTCAGTTGGTAGGCGACGGGACAGATCCCGCAGATGCGGGAGGTGAGGTCGGGCGGCTCGGTGTGCGCGCGGCCCCGCAGGAAGGCCTCGAAGAACCGTGGCGGTTCGTAGATCGCGAGCTGGGCTCGGGCGACCGTGCCCTGGCGGAGCAGGAGGCGCAGGGCTGCCTGGCCTTCGATGCGCGCGAGCGCGGGAAGCCGCAGGACGCGTGACCCGTCGCCGGCATCGCTCACGTTCATCGCTGGTCCTCCTCTTGGACCTTGGCGAACGCGGTGACGTTGAAGGTGTGCAGGAGGCGTCCGGCGTCCTCGTCGCTCAGGCCGTCGCGCCGCAGGAGCGGGATGAGCGCGGGGAGGTTCGTCGTGCCGGCGGGACCGAAGCACCCGTAGCAGCCACGTCCGTAGGCCGGGCAGAGGGCGCCGCAACCGGCGTGGGTGGCGGGACCCAGACAGGGCGTGCCGTGGGCGACTACGACGCACACGGTGCCACGCCTCTTGCACGAGAAGCACACGCTGTGGTTGGGGATGTCCGGCTTGCGGCCGGAGAGGAAGGCGGTGATGACCTCGAGAAGCTGACCACGGTCGATGGGGCACCCGCGCAGCTCGAAGTCGACCCTCACATGAGCGGAGATCGCAGTGGAGGTGGCGAGGGTGGCGATGTAGTCGGGGCGGGCGTAGACCGCTGTCAGGTACTCCGTGGCGTCCGCGTAGTTCCGCAGCGCCTGGACGCCGCCCGCGGTGGCGCAGGCGCCGATGGTGACGAGGTGACGCGATTCGGCACGGACACGCCGGATGCGGGCCGCGTCCTCGGGGGTGCTCACCGATCCTTCGACCAGTGCGAGGTCGTACGGCCCCGGCCCGACGTCACCGGAGGCTTCCAGGAAGTGGGCGATCTCCATTTCGTGGGCCAGGCCCAGAAGTTCGTCCTCGCAGTCCAGGAGTGTCAGCTGACAGCCGTCGCAGGAGGCGAACTTGAACACTCCCAGTCGTGGGCGGGAGGGCCTTTCCGGGGCGGTGGAGGAGGTCATGTCACAGTTCCCGTACGGCGAGCAGCGGTCGGGCCAGGTCGTACGAAACGACGGGTCCGTCACGGCAGAGCAGCAGGGGGCCGAGTTGGCAATGACCGCAGTGACCGGTGGCGCATCGCATGTTCCGCTCCAGGGAGATCTGTACGCGGTCGGGACGTACGCCGAGGTGGATCAGCCGGCGGGCGGTGGCGCGGATCATGACCTCGGGGCCGCAGACGAACGCCGCGGTGTCATCCGGCGTGAACCGGGCCTCACCGAGCAGTCGGGTGACGAACCCGACCCGGCCTCTCCAGTCCGGAGTGGGCCGGTCGACGGTGACCGCTGCGAAAGGCTGCTGCCACTCGGGTAGCTCGTCCTGGTAGAGCAGATCCTGCGGGGTCCGGGCACCCATCAGGACGTTCAGCCGGCCGTAGGCCTGCGGGCGGGACAGGACGGTGTGGACCAGTGGACGCAGGGGGGCCAGTCCGATCCCCCCGGCCACGACGAGCAGGTCGTGGCCGAGCGCGGCCGTCGTGTCCCAGCCGGTGCCGAATGGTCCGCGCAGGCCGACCGTCGCCCCCACGGTGGCACGGCACAGTGCGGCGGACACCGCCCCGACGGACCGGACGGTGAGCGAGAGGCGTCCTCCGGCGGTCATGCGTGACACCGAGACGGGGATCTCACCCACGGCGAACGCATAGACCATGGCGAACTGGCCGGGAGCGAAAGGCGGGAGTGCCGTCGAGACCGGAGCCAGTTCGACGGTGACCGTGTCGCAGGTGTCGCGACGCCGGCCGACGACACGGTGGGGGAGGGGTACGACGTCGCTCATGTCCCCGGCCCGCTTCCCCGCGGGCCGTACAGGTCGAGCAGCCGGTCGCGCGTCGCGCGCAGCCGGTGCCCGATCGTCTGGGCGACCAGGGTGACCAGCGCCATTCCGAAAGCCGGCTGCTCGGCGCACAATCCGCGGACGGCCGCGGCGTCGAACTGCCAAGCCGTAACGGCCTCCCGGGTCTCCGCACCGAGATGCCACCGACGGGGCGGGCACAGCCACGACCAGCCGAGAAGTGATCCGCTGTCCAGGGTTTCGACGACGTCCCGGCCGCGGCCGGGGTTCTGCACGTCCAGTGCGACGCTGCCCGTACGGATGATCCAGAAGCGGTCCGCCGGCTCGTCCTCCTCGAAGATCCGCACCGCCGTCGGGAAGGCCACCTCCTCGGCGAGGGCCATGAGCCGGTCCCGGTGCTCGGCCGGGAGGGCGGCGAGGATGCCCTTGGTCTCCATGGGGCGCGCTTGTGGGGTCACCGAAGGCTCTCCGTGCCCGTGGCCTCCTCGTGCAGGGCGCGTGCTTCCACCGTGAGGTCGATTCCGGTGGGGCACCAGACGATGCACCTGCCGCAGCCCACGCAGCCGGAGCTGCCGAACTGGTCGTGCCAGGTTCCGAGTTTGTGGGTCAGCCACTGCCGGTAGCGGCTGCGCGCCGATTCGCGCACGGGGACGCCGTGCAGTGCCGAGAAGTCCAAGTCGTAGCAGGAGTCCCAGCGTCGCCACCGCTCGGCGTGGTCACCGGTGAGGTCCGAGACGTCCTCGGTGGTCGTGCAAAAGCAGGTGGGGCAGACCATGGTGCAGTTGCCGCAGCTCAGGCAGCGGGAGGTGACATCGTCCCACCGGTCGGCCTCCAGGTTGTCGCGCATCAGGGTACGCAGGTCCACTGCGGGCATGCTCCTGCCCATGCGCTGGGCCGCGCTGCCGACCGCGTCCGCGGCGGCGCGTCTTGTCGCGTCATCGGCGGGGCGCCGGGGGAGCTCGGCGAGCACGGCGGCGCCTTCCGCGCTTCCGCTGCGGCACAGCAGGCGGTGGCCGTCGGCGTCCAGCACTTCGGTCAGCGCGAGGTCGTACCCCTCGTCCACGGCGGGCCCCGCGCCCATGGAGACGCAGAAGCACGTGGCCCCGGGCTCGGTGCACTCCACCGCGATGAGGAAGGCCCCGGTACGGCGCGAACCGTAGGCGGGATCGCGGTGGCGGCCGCCGGTCAGCACGCGGTCCAGGATCCGGATCGCCCGCAGGTCGCAGGGACGGACACCGAGGAACGCGTAGGAGACGGGGTCAGGCGTCTCCTCCTGTACGGTCAGCTCCCCCTCAGGACCGCGGTCCGCGCTCCACTGGCGTACTCGCTCCGGGTGCAGAAACGACTTCCACGACTGCGGGCCCGCACTGTGCGCGAAAGCCGCCGTGTCCGCGCGCCTGCGGATCCGGTACCGGCCCGCCTCCAGTTCGACCCCCCACCCGTGCGGCAGTTCCGCGGCGGACTCCAGCTCGGCCAGCACAATGGCGCCGTCCCGGACCGTGGGGCCGACCACGGTCCGGCCACGCCGCCGGAGCACCCGCACCAGGGTCTCCAGGCCGTCCCGGTCCAGCACGGCTTCCGCGGCCTCGTAGGTGAGTGCTCCGGTGTTTCCAGGTTCCGTCATGTCGTCCCTCAGTCCGCGCTCCGGGCCGGGGAGGGTGGCTCGGAGCAGCCGGTGTCCACTGCACCACGGGGCTGCGGCGCTCGCGCCTGAACCACGGCGGTGCCGCGCGCGGTTTCGCCCTTACGGCCCCTGCCGGCCGCCGGTACGCGAAGTGAGATCGCGCGCGATGCGTTCGGCCAAGGGCTGGACGGCGTCCGCGACCGCGGGGCTCAGCCCCGTCCCCAGCGACCTGTCGGCTCCCTCGACGGCGTACACCACCAGATCGGCCGGTCGGCGCCCCAGGGCGTCGGCGAGACGGAGGGCGTGGGCCACGCCGAGTCCGTGCGTGCTGTGCCGGCCGGCTTCCGGCGGCGGTACTTCGCCGGGCGACGGGCACCAACGGTGGACACGCCCGGGAAGCGCGGCCGACGGGAAGCAGGCGTCGACGACGACCGCCCGGTCGGCGTCCTCCCACAGCGCGATCAACTGCCCGGGGTCGCCGGCGGACTCCCGCAGCACCGTTTCCTTCGGCAGCCGGATCCCGGCGGAGCGACCGCGCAGCGTTTCGATGAGGGCCCAGCCGACGCCGTCGTCCCTCCGGAAGACGTTTCCCACCCCGATGACCACCGCACCCGCTCGATCGCGCATTGCTCACCTCCTCCGCGGGCCATTGCACCACCCGCGAAGCCGGCGCACGCGTTGACGCGGCGAGCGGGGGACCCGCCTCCTACCGCCGCCCGGGCGCCGGGACGGGGACGACCACCACGGGGCACTGGGCATGGTGCAGCAGGACGCGGGCGACCGGGCCGAGCCGCATGCCGGTCCTTCCGGGGCGGCGGTGCGCGGCCACCACGACGAGGTCGGCGTCAGCGGTTGCCCCGACCAGTACGTCTGTCGCCCTGCCGCGCACCGTCTCGATGTCCGTGGCCACCACGCGCTGGTCCGTACGCAACCGGGCCACCGCATTGACCGGCACGCCCTGCTCGGCGCGTGCGCGCTCGGTGAACCCCGCCGTTGCACAGCCGGGTGACCCGCCCGTTCGGCGGGTCCAGACGTGCAGCACCGTCAGCGGGACGCCGCGACGTCCGGCCTCGGCGAAGGCGAAGGCAGCCGCCTCGGTGTCCGCGCCGCTGCGCAGACCCAGCAGCACACGGCCACGCGCCGGATGCGCGGCTGCCCCACCACGCACCACAAGGAGCGGGCAGGGGGAGTGCGCGGCCAGGCGCAGGCTCACCGAGCGCAGCAGCGTCCCGGTGACGCCGCCGTGTCCACGCGTCCCGACCACGGTCAGGGCCGCGTCATGGCCGCGGCGGACCAGGACGCTGCCAGCGGGCCGGTCGACCAGGGACGTGCTCACCCGTAGCCCCGGCCGCAGCTCCTCGGCCCGCGCCGCGGCCTGACGCAGTACCGCCTGAGCTGTGTGGTAGGGCCGGGGCCCACGGCACAGCCCCTGTCCGCGCCCGCCCCAGGGCCGCCCGTGAACGATCTCCAGCCGCACGCCTCGGCGATCGGCCTCCGCGACCGCCGCCTCCAGCGCGGTCCCGGAGTGCGCCGATCCGTCCACGCCGACGACCACGTGACCGAACAACTCCGGGTTCGGCGGCGGCTCCCACCATGTGGAGCCCATGTCCCTGTCGATGCCGGTGTCCATCTGGCGGTGTCCCCTCCGCTCGTGCGGCACGGCACCGCGCCGACCGCCACACCCAGCGTGGACACGCCGGCAGGCGGAGGCCCGGGGCCGGACGGCCCGACGTACGGGCCGAACCGCCCCGGCCGGCGGGGCGTGCGAGAAGACGTCACCGCGGCGCTATTGCTCGTCGGCCGTGGGACCTGGCGGTTCCTCCCACTGTGCCGAGCGGCCACGTGCGTCCTCGGCGGCCGCGGCCTGCACCCGACGACCCAGGTCCTCCAGAGCGCGGCCGGCGGCGAGTTCGTCACCGATCTCGGGGACGGCATCGGCAGACGCGCGTCGGGCCACACCTGTACCGGCGACGTTCGAGGTGTCCCGGGTCGTCAGGAGGGCACGGGCGTGGGTCTCGTCCCCGTGCTCGGTGATGTAGATCTGAACGCTCCACTGCTTCGCTTCCATGTGATCACTCCCGAGGGGCTTCCTGGCGGACGCGGACCGGGTCCGTGCGCTACTCACCGTGGTACAGACGCTCGGGGCCGACCAGGACGACGTCCCCGCGCAGCTCCGCCTGGAGGAGGCCGGAGCTGAAACCCGCCCCGCCGTAGCAGACGGGCCCGGCACGACTCACGTCCTCGCCCCGCTCGGAGAGGTCGGACAGCACGTGGCGGAGCCGCTCCAGGTGCTCCAGCCCCATGGCTTCATTCCAACAGGCCGTGCCGACCGAGAGCAGGACCCCCGGACGGTTGCCCACCCGGCCACGGACGCCCACGTCCACGTCGATGCCGGTGCTTCGTCCCGGGACTGGCACAGAGCCGGACGACACCGCGGTGACCACCGCGTCGGAGATCGCCGGCGCGCCGAACGTAGGGGCGGCGGCGAACCGCTCGGCCCAGTCGCGGCAGACGTCTGCGAAGTGACGTCCGGCGGTGTCCGTGTGGAACGTGCCCCGAACCCGCTGCCACACCGTGGGAGCAGGTTCCCGTTCGAGGACCGAATCGTGGGGACGGATGATCGCGTGGTCGAAGGCGAGCAGGGGCTCGACGATCCGGTACCGGGTGACAGCGGGGCGCAGGATGTCCCGGCTCTCCTCGAGCACGCAATGGTCGTGCAGGGTGGCAAGGGCGTGCGAGACGTCGGTGAGGGGCCGCTCCAGATGGCCGGCCATCTCGCCGGCGGTGACGTGACCCGAGGCGATGGCGGTGAGCACGGAGTGGCACAGGGCCCGGTCCCGGTGGTCCGTTGCCTCCTCGACCAGGTGACCGGCCTCCCGGAACAGCGGTAGTCGCGCATTGAGGACGGTCCTGCACACCCAGTCGTCGAAGTCGTCGAGTCCGGCCGGTACGTCGTCACCGACGAAATCACCACGGTAGGCCGGTGTCCCGCCGACGACCGCGTGCACCAGCATCGCGAGCCGGGTGTCTTCAATGCCCCAGAAGCGCGCAGCCTGCCGGAAGTCCAGTGACGGCACGACGAGTTCCAGCCGGACATGACCACGCAGCGGTGACGGGGCCCCGAAGAGCCTGCGCATGACCGGCGTGGAGTTTCCGCACAGGAAAAGACGCGTACGGGGCGGCCGAAGGCTCGCCTCGGCATCGTGGAGCGCTCGATGGAGTAGCGCGGGCAGGGACGGGCTCTGCTCCACGAGCCCCGGGATGCCGTCGACGACCACCGGTACGGGGCGGTCTTCCCCGAGAGCCAGCAGCGCATCGACAGCGTCCTTCCAACTGTGCGGCTCTCGGGGCGCGGGCCCGGTCGTGCGGCGCTCCAACTGGTTGCCGAGACGCTGCAGGGACTGCGCAGCCGACTCGTCCTGGCCGCAGAAGTAGAAGCCGCCCATGGCATTCGCCAAGGCCTCGAGCAGAAAGGAAGTGCCCTGTCGTGGCCGGCCCGTGACAACGCCGAGTGCGGGTCCGGGCCCCGGGTCGCAGACGAAGTCGACGAGGGCCGACCACTCGGACTCCCGGTCGAAGATCTTCTCCGGTCGCGCGGGGCGGGCCGTCGCACCAGGTGATGGCACCGGTCACTCCCCTCCACGAAGGAGCCGCCCACGGTCGCGGAACGCCGACGGGCCGGAAGAGGCTACGACAGTCGTGAGCCGGTCGGCATCGGCCGTCGCGAGAACTCCGGGCTGTCGAGCGCACGCCCTCACCTCATCGTGATCGCCGCCGCGCACGGTCGCAATTCGTGCACCGGCAGCCACGTCGCGACGTCCCGAGGACGGAACCCGGCCGCCCGTACCTGAACAGGCGCCGGCCGCCATCGACGGGGACAGTGGAGAGAGGGGGGAACCGTGGGAACCCGAGGAGCATCGTGTGGTGGCATTCCGCGATTTCCTGATGCGCTTCCGGCCGACCGGCCTGCCGGGTGCCGCCGCCGCCGGAGGGGTGCCCGCCGACCGCAGCGCCGAGCTCAGGGCCGAACTGGAGCCCGCGCTCGCCGCCCTGGACTCCACCGGGGCCCTGGCCCGGACGATGCTTGAGGCGGCGAACCACGAGGCCGCCCGACGACGCGAGACGGCTCGTCGTCAGGCTGCCGAGATCGTCCAGGCCGCGCACGTCCGCGCCGAGAAGGAGACGGCTCGCGTGATGGACCGGGAGCGATCCGCAACGCGGGCCGAGTTGGTACGAATCCGGGCCGGAGCCGAACGGGAGCTGGCCGAACTGCGCTCCCGTGTGGAGCGCCGTATGCCCGGGTTCGTCGACCGGCTGGCCGCCGACTCCACCGAAGCGCTCCTCGGCGGGCCGGAGGCGCGGGATCCATGAGCGCCGTGCAGGTGGCGGGCGCGGTGCGCGCCCGGTCGATGCTCTCGCGATGCCTGGCACCGGCCGCCGTCGCCGACGTGGCGGCCTCCGCCACGCTGCACCAGGCCCTGGCCCGTCTGACGGCCACGCCCTACCGCCACGACCTGGCCCCGGCGGCCGGCCTCGCCGAAGCGCAGCGCTCCGTCGCAGCCACCCTGCTGTGGCATCTGCGCGTGCTGGCCGGCTGGCAGTCGCGCTCCGGAGCAGCCGCCGTCCGCCTGCTGGCGTCGGGTTTCGAGATCGCCTGCATCGAGGCACATGCCAGGGCCCTGCAGGCTGGGGTCCCCCCTTACCCGCCCTACCGGCTCGGCACGCTGAACACGGCTTGGCGACCGATCTCGGCAACGGCGTCACCCGGCGGGTTGAGGTCCGCGCTCGCGGCCTCCGCATGGGGGGACCCAGGCGCACCCACCGCGGCCGCCCTCGCGACAAGCCTGCGCGTATCGGCCGCACAGCGCATCGCAACCGCGGTTCCCGGCGCCGCTGCCTGGGCGTCCGGCCGGCTGGCTCTGCTGGTGGCACGAGAGACGTACCTCATGGGCAGGGAAGTGCCCGGGCCCGCGGCCCGGCGCGCGGCACGGACCATCGGGCCGGCGGCCATGCGGGCGCTCAGCTACGGCGACTTCGTCCGCCGCCTCCCCGCCGACGCGCGGTGGGCCGTCAGCGGCATCGAGGAACCCGGTGAGCTGTGGAGGGCAGAGTTGCGCTGGTGGGACAGGGTCGAGCGGGACGGGCGAGGACTGCTTCGGCGTGCGGCCTTCGGCTTCGCCCCGGTACTCGGCGCGGTCGCCCTCCTGTCCGTGAACGCCTGGCGGGTTCGGGCCGCGCTGGAGCTGGCCGCCCGCGGCGGTGGCGATCCGGAGGCCCTCGATGCGGTGGACTGAGCAGACACTTCCCGTGCGCATGCAGCGGGTCGCGGTGGTGGCTCCCTACGACAACCTGCGCGAGACGCTGATCCGGGTCGCCGAGAGCGGCTGCGTGCAGATCGACCTCATCGACGACCCAGCGCACATCACACCCGGTCCCGCCGCGCGTCACCTTGGCGCTGTGCAGGCCGCCCACGTGACGCCGGTGCTGGCCGAGACCCCGCCCGACCTCGACACCCTCGAACACGACCACCGCATCGACCTGCTGACCGGTGAGCGCGAAATGGAAGAGCGAATGGACAGCGCCGTACGGCGCGCCCAGGTCGCAGCCCTGGCGGGATGGTGTCCACGCGACCGGCTGGCGGCCGCGGCCGACCGACTGGCCGCCTGCGGAGGGTCACTGGTGGCGCTGCCCCTGCCCCCGGGATCCGAGCCGCCGACCCTCCTGCGGGCCGCCGGCTCCCTGCGAGGCTCCTTCGCCCCGTTGATACGGGTCTACGGGACCGTGCCCTACAGGAACCTCGACCTCACGCTGCTCGCCGGACTCGTCTACGTCGTCCTGTTCGGTTTGATGTTCGGTGATGTCGGATACGGGGGCCTGCTCGTCCTGGGGGCTTTCTTCCTTCGGCGGGGAAAGCCTGGACCGCTGGCGAGGTGGCGCCACCTGTGGCCGTTCGTTACTGCGGCCGGCGTGGCCGGCATCCTGGCTGGAGCCGCCTACGGCGAATTCTTCGGACCCACCGGTGTACTGCCCGTGCTGTGGCTCGATCCCCTGCAGGAGCCGATGCGGTTGCTGCTTTCCGCTCTCGGCCTCGGCGGCGTCCTGCTCGTCCTGTCCTACGCGGCCGGAGCGGTCAACCGGTGGAGAGAGGGGGGAGGCACAACGGCCCTGTACGCCCTGTCGGGGATAGCAGGAGCCGTGCTCTTCTCCGGGCTGGTCTGCGTCGGTGTCGGCCTCGCCCTCGGACGCACCAGTTGGTGGGTGCTGGGGGGCTCGGCGGCGACCGCGGGACTGGTCCTCGCAGGAACCGGGCTGTACGCGCTGACCCCCGGAGGCGCCCCTGGGGTGCTCCAGGCCGGGATCCAGCTCGTCGACGGTGTCATCCGGATCGGCGCCAACGTCTTCTCCTTCGCCCGTGTGGCGGCGTTCGGGCTGACGCACGCGGCACTCGCCGCCGTCGTCTGGCAGGGGACGCGCGCGCTCGCGGCCCACGGCGCACCCGGCATCGTCGCGGCCGGCGCCCTGTTCGTCGTCGGTACCGCAGTCACCTTCGCCCTGGAAGCCCTGGTGGCCGGGGTCCAGGCGCTGAGGCTGGAGTTCTACGAGCTGTTCTCACGGGTCTTCGAGGGGCAGGGCCACCCATTCGAGCCCTGGCACCCACCCGTTCAGCACAAGGAGGCGCCACCGTGATCGCCTGGCTCATCGCCCTGCCCGCCGTCGTGGCGGCCTTCACCCTCACCCACCGAGTCCTGCGCCGCAGGGGACGCGCCGTCCTGCGGGTGATCACCGTGATGAACCTGCTGTTGCTGGTCGGGGCCGTCGCCCTGGTGGCGGTCGCGCTCACCGACACGCCTGCCGCCGCCAGTGGCACGCAGACGGCCGCCGCGTCGTCCGGCAACTCGGCCGCCCTGATCGGCGCGGCCATCGCGGTCGCCGGAGCCTCCATCGGCGCGGCCATCGCCGTCGCGTACACCGGAGCCGCCGCCCTCGCCGCGCTGAGCGAGCGACCCGAGCTGTTCGGCCGGGCCATCGTCGTCGTGGGACTTGCCGAGGGGATCGCCATCTACGGTCTCGTCGTCGCGATCCTCCTGATCGGGAAGGCCTGACGATGGGACGTGTCACAGCCGTCGGGGAACAGCCCCGAGTCGCAGGTCTGGCCCTGGCCGGGGTCGACGTCATCGTCGCCGAGGGCGCGCATGCCGTCCACGAGGCCTGGCAGGCCCTGCCTGCGGACGTCGATCTCGTCATCCTCAGTCCGGCGGCGGCTGCGGCCCTGGGATCCGAGCGGCTGTCGTGCGGCCACCCCCTGACGGCGGTGATGCCGCAGTGACGGACTCGTTGCAGCCCGTACGGGACAGCCTGCTGCGTCGTGCACGGGCGGAAGCCGACCACCTCCTCGCGAGGGCCGACAGCGACGCCGAGGCGACCTTGGCCGAGGCTGAGGACCTCGCCCGGGCGATCATCGCCAAGGGCCGCAGCATGGGCGAGGCCGAGGCTGCGAGAGCCCGTGCCGCCGCGATCACGGCGGCACACCGGCAGCAACGCGCCGATCGGCTCCACGCACAGGCCAGGGCCTACCGCGAACTGCGCCGCCGGGTCGCCGAGCGGGTCATGGCGCTCCGCGACGAGCCGGACTACCCCCGCCTCCTCGACACGCTCACCGGGCGGGCCCGAGCCCTGCTCGGGCCGGACGCCGAGGTCCGGGAACACCCCACAGGAGGCGTGGAGGCCCGGGTGCCGGGACGCCGCGCCGACCTCACCTTGGAGTCGGCAGCCCTGCGGGTGGTGGACGGCGCAGGCTGCGCGCTGGAGAGCCTGTGGACGCCCTGAGCCCCGGCGGCCCGCCCAGTCACGTGCTGCGCGTCACCGGACCGCTCGTCGAGATCGAGTACACCGGCGGCATCGCGATGCACGACCTGGTCCTCCTCGGCGAGGCCGGGTTGCCCGGTGAGGTCGTGGGCATCGAGGCGGGGGTGGTCACCGTCCAGGCCTACGAGTACACCGGCGGTCTCGCGCCGGGACACCCCGCCCGTGGGGCGGGACACCCGCTCTGCGCCCGCCTGGGACCCGGACTGCTCGGAGGGATCTTCGACGGTCTGCTGCGCCCGCTGACCGGGATCGGCGACCGTATCCGGCCAGGTGCGGCCGTGGAAACCACGGGCCGGGAAGGTGATGGGCGCTTCGTGCCCTGCGTCTGCCCGGGACAGCGGGTCGGCGAGGGCGAGGCCGTCGGGGAGGTGCGGACGGCAGGACCGGTGACCTTGCGCGTCCTGGTGCCTCCCGGCGTCACCGGCGAGGTGGAGTGGATCGCGCCCGCCGGGGACCGCGAACGCGACGCGGTGGTGGCCGTCGTCGCAGGAACCGAGATCGCGATGACCGGTTCGTGGCCCGTGAGGCGTCCGCGTCCGGTACGCGCGCGCCGGATCCCGCGGCACCCCCTCACCACCGGCCAACGCGTCGTCGACCTGCTGTTCCCCGTCGCCAGAGGCAGTACCGCGGCCGTACCCGGGGGATTCGGAACCGGCAAGACCATGCTGCTGCAACAGATCGCCAAATGGTGCGACGCCGACGTGATCGTCTACATCGGCTGTGGCGAGCGCGGCAACGAGATGGCCGACGTCATCGACGAGCTGTCCGAACTGGAGGATCCCCGTACCGGCGGGAGGCTGGCGGATCGCACGGTCACCGTCGCCAACACCTCCGACATGCCGATGATGGCACGCGAGGCCGGTGTCCACACCGGCATGACGGTGGCCGAGTACTTCCGGGACATGGGCCTGGACGTGGTGGTCATCGCCGACTCCACCTCGCGGTGGGCCGAGGCGCTGAGGGAGTTCGCCTCGCGTTCGGGAGAGCTCCCCGCCGAGGAGGGCTACCCGGCGGGCCTCGCCTCCAGCATCGCCGCCTTCTACGAACGCGCAGGCGCGGTGACCACGCTTGGTGGCGGGCAGGGCTCCGTGACCGTCATCGGCGCGGTCTCACCGCCCGGGGGTGATACGGCCGAACCGGTCACCGCGCACACGGAGCGCTTCGTCCGTTGCCTGTGGGCGCTCGACCGCGACCTCGCCTACGCGCGTCACTATCCCGCCGTCTCCTGGGCCGGATCGTTCTCCAGGGACGCGGCGGTCCTGAGCGAAGGGCCGACGGCGGGGGACCCGTCCGACCACCGCCGGCGTGTCGGCGCCCTGCTCGCGGAGGCCGACCGGCTCGGGCCCCTGGTCGACCTCGTGGGCATCACCGCGCTCCCGGCACAGGAGCGGATGAGCGTGCTCGCGGGCCGCCTCGTCCGCGAAGGACTGCTCCAGCAGAACGCGTTGTCGGCACGGGACGCCTACAGCAGCCCGGAGAAGACGGCCGCGCTGGCCGAGGCCGTGCTGGCCGTCACCGATCGGTGCCGCGAGATCGTCGCCGCCGGAGGAAGCCCCGAGCCCGTTGAGCAGACGGACTTCGGGCCGCTGCTACGTGCCCGTGAGGCAGCCGGGCCCCATGACGCCGCAGAAGTGGCGAGCCGGCGCGACGAGATGCTGCAGGCGCTCGACGCGCTGCCGAAGGCTGCGTCATGACGGCGCGGAGCGAGGTGGAGTACAAGAACGTCCGCGACGTGCGCGGCCCGCTCCTGGTCGTCGAAGGGACCGAGGGCGTCGGATGGGACGAGTTCGCGGTCATCACCCTCGGCACGGGGGAGCGGCGGCACGGACTCGTCGTGGATGCGGACCGGGACCTCGCGGTGGTCCAGGTCCTGGAGGACACGGCCGGAATGGACCCACGGCGGCTGCGCGTGGCCTTCACCGGCCGCCCTCTGCACATCCCGGTGGGGCCCGGCTGGCTCGGCCGGGTCTGCAATGGCCGCGGCGAGCCTGCCGACGGCGGCCCGCCGGTCACGGCGGCGGAGCAGGCGGCCGTGACCGGCTACCCGATCAATCCGGCGCGGCGCGGGCCACCCGCGGAACCGGTGCTCACGGGTGTGGCGGCGGTGGACGGGCTCGCCACTTTGGTCCGTGGGCAGAAATTGCCCGTCTTCTCCGTCGCGGGGCTGCGGCATCTGGAACTCGCGGTGCAGATGGCCGCCCAGGCCACCGTCGGTGGCGAGCCGTTCAGCGTGGTCTTCGCCGGCATGGGCCTGACGCACGCCGACGCCTGGTTCGTCAGGGAGGCGCTGGAGGAACGGTCGGCCGGCGGCGAACTCGTGCTGCTCGTGAACACCGCCGACGAGCCGGTGATCGAACGCCTCCTGACCCCGCGTGTCGCTCTGACCGTCGCCGAGCACCTGGCGTTCGCCATGGGCCGGCACGTCCTCGTCGTCATGACGGACATGACGAGTTACGCCGAGGCGCTGCGTGAGGTGTCAGCGGCCCGCGGGGAGATCCCCGGCCGCCGCGCCTACCCCGGATACCTCTACAGCGACCTCGCGTCCCTGTACGAGCGCTGCGGGCGGCTGAAGGACCGCCCCGGCTCCGTGACCGTACTGCCCGTGCTGACCATGCCCGCAGGGGACATCACCCACCCGGTTCCCGATCTGACGGGATACATCACCGAGGGACAGATCGTGCTGTCCCGAGATGCGGAAGCACGAGGTGTCTATCCGCCCGTGGACGCGCTGGCATCCCTGTCCCGCCTGATGCGCAAGGGTGCCGGTCCCGGCCGCACCCGGCCGGACCACCTGCAGGTGGCCGCCCAACTCCTGGCCGCCCTCGCCCGCGCCCGCCAGGTCGGCGAACTGGCAGAACTGGTGGGACTCGAGGCGCTCAGCCCGGCGGACCGCCGCTATCTGGACTTCGAGGCAGCCTTCCTGCACCGATTCGTCGACCAGCGCCCCGACGAGGCGGTGACTCTCGACGAAACTTTCGAACGCGCCTGGGACGTGCTGCTCACCCTCGGGCCCGAGCAGTTGACGATGCTTCCACCGGAGCTGCGCCACGCTCACGGCGTGCACATGGAGCGCCCCACGTGAACGGCGGCCACCGCGCCCCGGGACGAGCGGCACGCCTGCGGCTGCGGCGCAGCCTGCACGTCGCCTCCCACGGTGCGGATCTCCTCGACCGCAAGCTCCACCTCCTGCACAGGGAGCACGACGCCCTGTCCCGTACGCAGCGGGACTGCGCCGCCGGCTGGCGGGCCTGCGTCACCGACGCCGAGACCTGGCTGCTGCGCGCGGTGGTGATCGGCGGAGAACACGCACTGATCGCGGCCGCCGCGGGTGCGGGCGGCCCCGCCGTCGTCACGGTGGAGTGGACCACCTCCCTCGGGGTGCGCCGGCCTGCCTCCGTGGCGGTCCAGGTCCCGCCGCGCGCGCCGGATACGGCGGCGCCCGGCAACACGGCCCTGCTGCGCGCCGAGGCCGCCTACCGGGAGGTGGTGACATCGGCCGCCTCGTATGCGGCGGCTTCGTCGGCGGTACGCATCGTGGAAGCCGAGATGAGTCGCACACAGCGTCGAGTGCGTGTGCTGCGCCGTCACTGGATTCCGCGGCTCCAGCGCGAACTGGACCGAGTGGACCGCGCCTTGGAGCAGGCCGAACACGAGGACGCGGTGCGGCTGCGCCGGGCACACGCATGGCACGGGCACGGGGGCCCCGCGGGCCGGGGATGAGCACGGCGGCCAACAGGCCCCGATGGCGTGTCACCCGCGTGGCACCAGGGCCACAGGACACGCCGCGTGTTCCAGTACCGCCTGGGCGACCCGCCCCACCGGGGCCGAGAGGAGCCCGGTGGCATCACGGCTTCCGAGCACCACCAGATCGACGTGCGCGGACTGAGCGACCAGTGCGCCTGCAGCCGACGGGACCCGTACCACCTCCTCCGCGACCCTCACGTTCGGATACTCCTCACGCACGGCGGCCACGAGGGGTGCGGTGTGGTCGGCCTGCCGCTCGGCCACGGCCCGGACGGAAGCGACCATGGGTGCCATGCTCTCCAGATGGTGCGTCAGGGTCCATGCACCGAGCACCCTCAACGCGGCATCCCGTCGCTGTGCGTACAGGGCTGCGAAGCGGACCGGAAGGATGTCGCGGGCGTCACGGGCACCGACCAGGACCGTTACCGCTGGTGTCCTCGGCTCCCCGCGCACCACCACCACCGGTCCGGTGGCCCACCTGGTCACCTGGCGTCCGACCGACCCGAGCAGCAGTGACGGGAAACCGCCGAGTCCTCGGGAGCCCACGACGACGGTTCCCCTCGCCCCCGCCGCTTCGACCAGGCTCTCCGCCGGATCGCCGCGGCTCGTGGACGTCGTCACCTGCAGTCCCGGAAAGCGGCCGGTCGCCTTTCGGGCGGCCCTGTCCGCCCTGTCCGCCGCTGTGTCCAGGATGGGCCGTATGACGTCCTCCGTGAGTTCGTCGGGAAGCAGATCGACGTGCGTCGCGCAAAGGATCTGCAGGGGTCGGCCACGCGCGGTGGCCTCCTCGGCCGCCCACAGCACCGCGCGGGTGGAGACGTCGGAGCCGTCGGTGCCGACGACGACCGGGCCGTCGGGAACGGGCGGCCGGGAGTGCTCGTCCATGGGGATCTCCTGTCCGTGCCGGGGGCCGGCGGTCCGGGCGGGCGACGGACGCGCCCGGGTCTAGGCAGCCGCCGTGCCCGACGGCGGGACGGTGATGACGGGGCAACGCGCGTGATGGAGCACACCCTGGCTCACCGACCCCAGCAGCAGGCCGCTGAAGCCGCCCTGCCCCCGCGTTCCCACGACGAGCGCGCACGCCCGCTCGGACGCCTGGGTCAACACCGCCACCGGGTGACCCCGTACGACCTCCTGAGTGAGGTCCACCCCGGGGTAGGCGGCGCGGTGCCCCGCCACCGACTCGGACAGCAGGCGGCGGCACTCCCGCTCGGCGGCGCCCTCGTCCAGAACGCCCAGCAACGGCGGGTGCCACACGTACAGGGCGCGCAAGGCCGCTCCATGAAGCGCGGCCTCCTGGAAGGCCAGGCCGACGGCCGCGGCGGAACGCGGATGTCCGTCGACACCCACCACGAGGTATCGGGACCGCTCGTCGGTCTCCTCCGGTTCGGGGACCACGACGACGGGACACGGGGCGTGAGCGATGACCGGAAGCGCCACTGAGGCAGAAGTGAACAACTCCTGTACGGCGCCGAGGCGCCACGACCCAAGGACCACCATGGCGGCCCCCGGCGCCATCTCCCGTACGACCCAGGCTGGATGACCTTCCACCAGTTGCGTGCTGACCGCCACGCGGGGCTGCCGGGACCCGACGTACGCGACCGCTCGCTCGAGCAGCCGCTCGCCCTCCACGTGCAGGGCCGCGTTCCAGCGCTCCCAGGAAGGCAGGACTTCCCCCGAGGTGTAGCCGGCCGTGGGCACTCCCTGGGCGTAGACCAGGGTGAGCGGCAGATTCCTCAGTGCCGCCTCGTCCGCGGCCCAGGTCAGTGCGTTGCGTCTCGCCGGATCCGGGTCGACACCGACGACGATGGGCCGGGGTCCCCATGTGCCGGACATGGTGCGGTCGGCTGCCCGTCAGCTCTCGGTGATCCGGACGTGCCGGGGCTTCGCGCTCTGGGCCTTGGGAACGGTGACGGTCAGGACGCCGTCCGACAACTGGGCCTTGACCTCCTCGGCGTTGACGCCGGTGGGCAGCAGGGCGCGGTACTCGAAGTGTCCCGACCGCCGGGTGCTGCGGCGCAGGACGCCTTCGCGTTCGCGTTCCTTGTACTCGCCGGTGATGCGCAGGTGCTGGTCGTCCACCTCGACGTCGATGTCCTCGCACTTGATGCCGGGCAGCTCGGCCTCGATCACATAGGCGTCGTCGGTCTCGTGCATGTCCGCCAGGGGCGACCAGGCGCCCGCGGGTGTCGCGGCGGCCGAGGCCAGCAGATCGTTCATACGGCCGAAGAGCTCGTCGAACTCGGACGCCATCGGCTCGCCCCAGCCGAGGGCGGGAAACCCTTCCATGAGCCGGCCGGGCCGGCGGTGGGCGGGCAGGGTCATCGCGGTTCACCTCCGCGATTGGACGGTAATGGTCTTGTTTCCATACTGCGCCCGGCCCGTCGGGCGGAGCCAGTCGAGCGTGGTCCGCCGGGACGAGGCGCGACCCGCCACGGGCGGGGCAGCCCGGTGTCCCGCTCAGCCGGGTTCCATGTACGGGCGGCGGAAGGGCGGGGCCTGGGCCGTGCCCGAGGGGCGCATGACGCTCAGTGCTTGTGCCACGGCGGATTCCAGAGATCCGCTGGTGTCGACCGCGACGGCCTCCTCCCAGGGCGGTTCCGTGGCCGCCAGCTCCCGGGCGATGGCGGGGCCGGCGTCCGACGCGCCCGGGCCGCGGGCGCGCAGCCGGGCCGCGGACAGCTCGTCGGGAACCGCGCAGTGCAGGGCGACCAGGTCGGCACCCGCGTGTTCGGCTGTGCGCATCGCCGCTTCACGTTGTCCTGGATCGGACCAGGTGGCGTCCAGGACCACTGACTCGCCGTGGGACAGCAGGGCGAACGCGCGGTCGAGGAGCCGCTCGTAAGTCCTGCCCGTCCACTCCGGGGTGTACAGACCCTGGAGGTAGTCGGCGGCCGCGGATTCCTCCACCGGGATGCCGGCCAGTTCCTTGCGGAGGCGGTCGCTGCTGAGGAGGGTCAGTCCGAGCCGGTCGGCCAGCGCTCCGGCGAGGGTCGACTTGCCACTGCCTGGCAGGCCACCGACGACGGTGAGGCCGACAGAGGAGGTCCGCAGGTGCCGCAGTGTCGCCGTGAGCAGCCGCCGGTACGCGGCGGCGCCTGCGGTCGCGCCCTGCGTTGCCTGGACCAGGGAGACCTTGGCGCGGACGAAGGCGCGGTAGGCGACGTAGTGGTGCCACAAGGAGCGGGGGGCGGGGTCCCCGGAGTACTCGCTGTAGCGGCTGAGGAAGAACGAGGCGGCCTCCGGGGCGCCGAGCTGTTCCAGGTCCATGGCCAGGAAGGCGGCGTCGTCGAGGCCGTCGACGAAGCGCAAGTGGTCGTCGAACTCGAGGCAGTCCAGGACACGGGGGCCGTCGTCGAGGCAGAAGACGTCGTCGGCGAGCAGGTCGCCGTGGCCGTCGACGATGCGGCCCTGCTCGATGCGGGCATCGAACAGCGGCTTACGGCCTCCGAGATAGCGGCCGACGAGTCGCTCGGCCTCGTCCAGGTCGTCACTGACGCCGCCGTCAAAGCGGTGGTCGCCACCCAGGTCCCTCACCTGGTCGAAACTCGCCGACCAGCGCCCGGCCAGCGCGTCCCGGGTGCCCTGCTCCTCGACCTCCCGGCGTCGGGGTGCGTCGGCGTGCCGCGCGGCGAGCAGTCGGGCGACGGCGCGCAGGACGTCGTCGACGTCGGCTCCGTCGCGGACGAGCCGGGACAGGCGGCGGTCCGCGGGCAGGCGTCGCATCACGACCACCGGCTCCGGCGCGTCCGTGTCCGGGCTGCGCAGCTCTCCCACGCCCAGGTAGACGTCCGGCGCGAAGCGCCGGTTGAGGGTGACCTCCCGCTCGCAGGCGGCGCGGCGGGCCGCAACGGAGGTGTAGTCGAGGAATGCCAGGTCGACGGGCTTCTTGACCTTGTAGGCGTGGTCGCCGAGGAAGATCAGCACCGCGGTGTGGGTCTCGCAGATCTCCGCACGCGGGAGCGAAGGCCCGGCCGTTCCGGGGCCTCGTCCGGGCGGCGCGACGGACGCATCGGCCTGCGGCGGTGGCGCCGTCACATCAGTGCCCCGGTCCTTCTCAGTCATGAGGGACGACCGCCACCGGGCAGCGTGCGTGGTGGACGGCGGCCGATGCCACCCCACCCAGGTGCGGTGCGAGGGCGGGCCGGTGCTCGCGCCTGCCGACGACCAGCAGCGCGGCGTCGGCCGCAGCGTGGAGGACGGCCCTGGCCGGGCTCTCCAGGCGCACGGAGTCGGCCGCGATCACCTGCGGGAACTTCTCCCGCCAAGGACGGAGCACCTGGAGCAGATCCGTGTGCGCTTCCTTGCGGATCCTTTCGGTGAGATCGTGGTCCACACCCCAGGGGACGTGCGCGTGCAGAGGCAGGCTTCGGCCGTGGATCGCGCGGAGCGGCGCGCCCAGCGCCGCAGCGCTGGTGAAGGCGAACTCCAGCAGGTCGTCGCAGGGGCCGTGAAGCTTCAGGGCGACGACCACCACTCCTCCCAGGTCGTTCGAGATGGGCTCCTGTTCGGTGCCGGGGCTTCCCGCGCGTACGAGGACGACAGGGCACGCAGCACGGGAGACGACGGGCATGCCGATGTCGCCGAGGAAGTAGCTGGCGACCGGCTCCAGGCCCCGGGAGCCGAGGACGACCATCTCGGACTCCGACGCCGCCTGGAGCAGGGCGTGCTCGGCGTCGTCGGCGACCAGGTTGCCGACGATCGTCAGACCCGGATGACGGGCCTGCAACTCTGCGCGCGCGTTGTGGACCAGCCGTTTCGCCCAGTAGTTCTGGTCGACTTCCGCCGGCAGACGCGTCGGTTCCGGCGCGAGCATGGGCCAGGCGTGCAGCAGCCGCAGGGTGAGCCTGCGCCGTTCGGCTTGCCCGGCCGCCCAGCGAGCGGCGGCGAGGCTCTCGGGCGAGCCGTCGAGACCGACCGTGACGACCGGATCCATCGTGCTGCCTCCCTTCCGTGGGTACCCCGTGTCGCGGCTCGGTGCCCGGCGAACGGGACTGACGGACGTATCCCCTCCCGGCACCGGGCCGTGCGGTGCCACGTTCGAGGACTACCGCATGGCCTTGTCGAGCGCACCCCGGACGGGACGGTGGACGGGCCGCCGACCCCCGTGCGGCGGGGTCGATTCACCCGATGTCGAGTACGTCGGCCACGGGCCGGCGTGGCGTGGCGGCGCACTCGGGTCCGTACCCCAGGCGCAGCACCATCTGGGGATGACCGACCGGTGCGCTCGGGTCGCGTACGGCCCAGCGCAGGTCGGACCGTTCCAGTGCCTGGGAGGTCAGCGCGGTGGACAGGCCGCTCAAGGTGGCCGTGAGCAGGACGCGTTCCATCGCCTGCCCCGCGCGCAGCCAGTCGGCCGGTCCGTCACCGGCGGTGCAGAGCAGCGCGAGGTGCGGCGCGTCCTCGAAGGCCACCGCCTCCCGCCCGGCGACGGGCCGCCTCCCGGCGAAGTCGCGGACCGGAGTGCGCCCGCCCCGCTCGCCGGGGCCGAACGCGTACTCGGGCACGCCGTCGGTGGCCGTCTGCGCCTCGGTGCCCCTGCGGGTCCAGTGTGCGAGTTCCTCGAGGCGCCCGGGGTCGGCCGCGTCGCGCCCTTCCGCGTCGTGGACGAGTTCCAGCAGCTCCCGTGCGTGCCAGTCACCGGGGAAGACGAGCTGCGCGTCCTCCTGGCGGGCCGCTTCCTGCAGCGCTGCGCGGACGGCCGGTGGGACCTCCGTTGCCTCGAACGGGGAGCGGCTGGTGTGTCGGCGATGTACGGCCGGATACAACTGCGCGAGCCCGGAGTCCGGGTGTTCCGTCCCGACCAGGCGCACCGCGGCGAGGAGCCACCGGTTCCGGGGGTCGGGAAGCAGAGTGACGTTCGTTTCCCAGCCCGCATGGGCGGCTGCGGTCCGCAGATTGCACAGGGCGGCCCCGCACCCCAGGTGGAGCCCGCGGTCGTCGGGGTCGGCGAGCGGCATCCGCCGCGCGGGGTCGCCACGTAGGTGCAGCGCGCCTTCCGCCCTCTGGAGGCGGAACCTCCAGGGCTGGGCGTTGTGCATGGACGGGGCCGCGATGGCGGCCTCCACGAGGGCCGACGCGAGCCTCGTGTCGATTGCGTGCCCGGGCACCTGACCATCTCCTTCCGCTGCCTGCCCGGCTTCCATGCCCGCGGGGCGACGCCGCCGGGACGTCACGCCGTGTGCGCGACGAGGAAGTCGGCGCTGTCCGAGAGCGTGGTGAGCGCGGGGTAGTCGTCCTCGTCGATGTCGACGCCGGTCCGCTCCACGAGGGTCTCGACGAACCCGAGGAAGTCCAGGGAGTCCAGTTCCAGGACCTCCCGGAAACTGTCGTCCGGTCCGAGGTCGGTGAAGTCGGCGTCCGGCACGATCCGCGCGATGGATTCCTTGACGGTGTCCAGGGCTTCGGTTCGGTTCACAGTTCCTCCGGTCGTTGCAGCAGCCGGTCCACCGTCGTCAGGTAGCGGCCGCCGATGGCTCCGTCGGTGGCCCGGTGGTCGGCCGAGAGGGTGGCCGTCACGGCGGGCCGCACGCCGATGAGCCCGTCGACTGCGCAGGGCCGCTCGACGACCGCTCCGAAGCCCACCAGGGCCACCTGCGGCGGATAGATCACTCCGAAGACGGACTCCACCCCTTGATCCCCGAGGTTGGTGACGGTGATGGTCGCCCCGGTGGTTTCCGACGCGCGCAGCCTTCCGGTGCGCGCCCGGTCCACCAGGTCCTTGAGCGCGGCCATGAGGTCGGCCAGGGACAGGGTGTCGGCGTCGTGCAGTGCGGGGACCAGCAGGCCGCCGTCCCGCAGTGATATCGCCACACCGAGGTGGACGCCGGAACCAGCGACGAAGCCACCCTCCTGCCAGTAGCCGTTGAGTTCCGGGACCCGCTGTGCGGCCGTGGCCGCTGCCTTCAGCAGCAGCGCCGCCGGTACCAGCCGCCGGGAGGCGGGTCTGCTCCGGTTCTGCTCCCGCATCCAGCCCAGGGCGCCGCCGAGGTCGATGCTCGTGGACAGGTAATAGTGCGGGATCTCCCGCTTGGAGCGGGCCATGAGGTCGCCTGTGGTGCGGCGCATGGCCGCTGGACGCTCCCGCCGCCGGGCCCGGTTCGTGTCGGGCTGCGGTGCCGGCGCTCCGGCTGCCTTGCGGACGTCCGAAGCGCGCACCACGCCGTTCCTGCCGGTTCCGGCGACGTCTTCGAGACGTACCTTGAGTTCCTCGGCGAGGCGGCGGGCCAGCGGGGAGGCGTGCACCCGGGGTGCGGGGGCCGGAGCAGGAGCCGCGTGCTCGACGTCGGCCTTGGTGACGCGGCCACCCGGTCCGCTGCCGTGGAGACGAGCCAGGTCCAGGCCCCTTTCGTGGGCGAGTGCGCGGACCAGCGGCGTGGCCACGGGTTCGCCCACAGCGTCCGGCCTCTCCTGGGGAGTGCCGGGTGTCCCGTGGGGCCGGCCGGCCGGAGCTGGTTCGGCAGGAGGCGGGTGTGACGGACGGGCGGATCGCGGTTGCCGCGCCGTCCGCCGTTGCGGCCGGTCAGAGCCGATGACCGCCAGCGCAGTACCGACGGGAACCGTCGTCCCGGGCTCCACCAGGAGACGTTCGACGGTCCCGGCGTGGAAACACTCCGCCTCGATGGTCGACTTCGCGGTCTCGATCACCGCCACGACGTCGCCCCTGTCGACATGCTGACCCGGTCGTACGAGCCACTCCTGCACCAGGCCCTCGTCCATGTCGGCGCCCAGGGACGGCATGGTGAATTCGGGCATGTCAGCCGACCACCCGGTGTGCCGCCGCGACGATGTCGCCGACCTGGGGGAGCGCCGCCTCTTCCAGCCGCCGTGCGTAGGGCATGGGCACCTCGGCGCTGCACACGCGCTCCACCGGGGCGTCGAGTTCGTAGAAGACCTGTTCGGTGAGGCGGGCGGAGATCTCGGCGGCGAGGCTGCCGGTGCGCCAGCCTTCGTCGACGACGACCGCCCTGTGGGTCCTGGTCACGGAGCCGGTGAGGGTGGCGTCGTCCAGGGGCCGGAGGGTGCGCAGATCCACCACTTCGGCGCTGATGCCCTCGCCGGACAATTCGTCCGCCGCGGCGAGGGCCTTCGGCAGCGATCCGCCGTAGGCGATGACGGACAGATCGTCGCCGCCGCGCCGGACGGCGGCGTTGTCCAGCCCTGTCGGAGCGGAGGCTGGGTGGAGCTCGCCGGAGGCGTTGTACAGGGAGCCGTGCTCGAAGATCAGCACCGGGTCGGGGTCCGCGATGGCCGGGGCCAGCATGCCGCGTGCGTCCTCCAGCGTGGCGGGGGCGAGCACGCGGATGCCGGGAATGTGGGCGTACCACCCTTCGAGACTGTGAGAGTGCTGGGCGGCCAGTTGTCGCCCGGCGCCGGTGGTCATGCGGATCACCAGGGGCACGGAGAACTGCCCGCCGGACATGTGCAGCATGGTGGCGGCGGTGTTGAGGATCTGGTCCAGGGCGAGCAGGCTGAAGTTGACGGTCATGATCTCCACGATCGGCCGCATGCCGGCCAGGGCCGCGCCGATGCCCGCACCCACGAAAGCGGACTCCGACAGGGGGGTGTCGCGGACCCGCTCCGGCCCGAACTCCTCCAGCAGACCCAGGCTCACGCCGAAGCAGCCTCCGTACCGGCCCACGTCCTCACCCATCAGGAAGACGCGGTCGTCCTCGCGCAGCGCCTGTCGCAATGCTTCGCGCAAGGCCTCGCGGTACGTGGTCTTCGTACCGTTCCCGGGGTCGCTCACGGCTCGCTCGCCTCCCCGGTCTCCTGGGGCGGGCTCGTCACCTGGCGCAAGAGTGCCTCGACCGGTTCGGCCGGAGCCCGCTCGGCGGCGTCGACGGCTGCGTCGATCTCCTCGCAGATCCGCTGCTCGATACCGGGGAGTTCCCTGTCGACGGGCTCTCCCGCTGCGCGCATCCGCCCGAGGAGGAGATCGATCGGATCGCGTTCCTTCCACCGCTCGATCTCGGCCTTGTCACGGTAGCGGTCGGAGTCGTACATGGAGTGGGCGCGGAAGCGGTAGGTGCGCAGCTCCAGGAAGTGGGGTCCGTTGCCCGCCCGGATGCCCTCGACCGCCCGCCGGGTCGCGCTCGCGACGGCGTGGACGTCCATGCCGTCCACCGCCCACGCGGCCATGCCGTAGGAGGCCGCGCGCATCGCCAGATCCGTCTGGGCGTGCTCCCTGCGCAGAGCCGTGCCCATGGCGTACTGGTTGTTCTCGCACACCAGCAGCAAGGGCAGGTCCCACAGTGCCGCGAGGTTGGCGGTCTCGTGGAACTCGCCCTCGGCCATGGCCCCGTCACCGAAGAAGCAGCACGTCACTCGGGGGCGGTCGCACATGCGGTCGGCGAGTGCGAGGCCGGCGGCCAAGGGCAGGCCACCCCCGACGATGGCGTTGCCCCCGTAGAACCGGTGGGTCGCGTCGAACAGGTGCATCGACCCGCCGTGTCCCCGACTGCAGCCGGTCACCTTGCCGTACATCTCCGCCATGACCGACTCCGCCGAGATCCCGCGCGCCAGGGCGTGCCCGTGCTCGCGGTAGGTGGACACCACGGCGTCCTCCGACGTCAGGGCGGCGCAGACGCCGACGGCCACGGCTTCCTCCCCGATGTACAGGTGGACGAAGCCACGGATCTTCGCCGCGCTGTACAGCTCCACACAGCGCTCCTCGAAGCGGCGGATGCGCAGCATCACGGTAAGCGCGTCACGGTCGGGCGTGCTCTTGGGTGCGGCCTTGCGGGGATGCGTCCGCGGGGGGCGCGCGGCGGCGGTCACGATGATCCCTCCAGTGTCGAGGTGTCCCCCTCGGGCAGTCCCAGTTCGCGGGCCCGCAGCAGGCGACGCATGACCTTGCCGCTGCGGGTCTTGGGAAGGTCCTGGTCGAACGTGATCTCGCGGGGGGCCACGGCCGGGCCCAGCCGACGGCGGGAGAAGGCCAGCAGTTCCCGCCGCAGGGCCTCGTCCGGCCGGTGGCCGGGCCGCAGGGAGACGAACGCCTTCACGACCGCCCCGGCCACCACGTCGGGCCGGCCGATGACGCCGGCCTCCGCGACCGCCGGGTGCTCCATGAGCGCGCTCTCCACCTCGAACGGCCCGATGAGGTGACCGGCCGACTTGATCATGTCGTCGGCGCGTCCGACGAACCAGTACCAGCCGTCGGCGTCCTGCCGCGCCACGTCACCGGTGAGGTACCAGCCGTCGGCGAAGACGGCGTCATAGCGTGCCTTGTCGTGCAGGTAGCCCCGGAACATCGAAGGCCAGCCCGGCCGCAGCGCGAGTTCCCCCTCCGTCCCCGGTTCGCGTACGACGGTGACGCGGCCGCCGGTCACCCGGGCCCGGCCGTCCTCGCCGCGTTCCAGGACCGTCGCCTCGATGCCCGGCAGCGGGCGGCCCATGGAACCGGGGCGGATCTCGGTGCCCGCGAAGTTGGCGATCATGATGGCTCCGGTCTCGGTCTGCCACCAGTTGTCGTGGACCGGCAGACCGAGCGCCTCCTGGCCCCAGAACACTGCCTCGGGATTCAGGGGTTCCCCGACCGAGGCGATGAAGCGCAACGCGGACAGGTCGTATGCGTGGGTCATCTCATCGGCACCGTGCAGCGACGTGCCCCGCATGAGCATCCGCACGGCCGTGGGGGCGGTGTACCAGACCGACACCTTTTCCTCGGCGAGGATCCGGAACCAGCGCCGCGCGTCGTAGTCACCCTCGTCGACCACTGTGGTCACGCCGTGGACAAGGGGGGCGATGACGCCGTACGACATGCCGGTGACCCAGCCCGGGTCGGCGGTGCACCAGTACACGTCCTCGGGGTGGAGGTCCAGGGCGTAGCGCGCCGAGGCATGGTGGGCGACGACGGCCTCGTGCACATGGACCGCCCCCTTGGGCGTGCCCGTGGTGCCGCTCGTGAAGTGGAGCAGGGCCATGTCCTGCGGATCCGTGGGCGGAATGGTGAAGTCGTCCGGGGCGGCGGCCATGAGGTGTTCGAACGATTCGGTTCCGGGCAGCGGCTGCGCCGGGGGTGGCCCTGTCAGCAGTACGTGTTCCAGACCGGGTAGTTCGGCGCGCCGGCCGGCGACCTTGCGCCGGTAGAGCGCTTCCGTGGTGACCAGGACGCGCGCGTCGCCGAGCCGCAGCCGTTGGGCCACCGGATCGGGGCCGAAGGCGGAGAAGAGCGGACACAGCACGCTGGTGTTCTTCAGGGTGCCGAGCACGGTGACGTAGAGCTCGGGGCAGCGGCCGAGCAGAGTGAAGACGCGGTCACCTCGTCCCGTGCCCAAGGCCCGCAGGACGTGGGCGAACCGCGAGGAGGCGCGGGCGAGTTCAGCGTACGAAACGGACGTCGTGGTGCCGTCGCGTGTCACGCAGCGCAGCGCGGTCCGCCCGCAGGAGCTTCCTCCCGCGTGCCGGTCCACGGCCTCATGGGCGATGTTCAGGCCGCGGCCGTCCGGCAGACCTGCCAGGGCGGTGCGCGCCCGCTGCCACGTGAAGTCCCGGCGGACCTGCTCGTAGTCGACGAGATTGGGCGTCACGAGAGGGTGCGGTTCCTTGCGGATCGTCTCCCATGCCACAGGACACTCCCTCCATGGCCTGGCCACGAGGATCGGGCCAGCGCAGTCCGGCCGTCATGGGCCGGTCCGCCCGTGCGCTCTCACGTCGTGTCCGGGGACCGCTGTTCGAGATGGTGGACGTGGGCGTCGGGTCCCGGGAAGACGAGAGACGTCCGGTCCGTGTCCGACCAGCGGACGTCATAAGGCGGCGTTCCGTCGTCGTGGTGCAGTCCGACGATTTCCCCTTCGCGGCGGGTGGCCCCGGTACTCGGGCTCTCCACGATGAGCTGGTCGCCGAGGTGGGCATGCATCGTCATCTCCCGTCCTGCGTCGCATGTGACCCGACCCGGCCGTCAGACTCCGCGGGGCCGTGCCGGGTAGAAGGTGATCAAGGTGGGGGTGCCGTCCTCCGCGACGATCCGGACAGCCGCCTCGGGCACGTCCATGGAGGCGATGTCGATCTCCTGGGGACGCACGATCATGTGACGGAGGACGACGGGGTACCGCGGAGGCCGGCCGCCGACCGCGGCGATCACGGCGTCGTCCTTGGGGTCGTAGTCGATGTAGGAGAAGGGCAGCCGCTCGGCTTCGTGCTGGGGGCCGAGCAACGGGTCCAGCACTTCTATGGTCACAAGGTCCCCGTCGTGACGAGCGGTTACGCCCTCGAGCACCATTTTCCAGTCGCTGCGGTCGAGTGTTTCGCTGTCCATGATCGCCATCCAGAGAGCCGGCCCTCGCCGTCGGGGCGGGAGCGCCGCCGGGTTCGTCGCCGCCGCTCGGCACGCGGGGGCGGGCCGTCACGACGATCACACGCATCGCCTACCACCATGGTGCTACGCGGACGACGGACGCACCCTCCGAGGAGACGCGGATGGGCCGATCGGCCCGGAAACCTGCCCGCTCGGCACTGCCGCCCGTCCGGTGCCCCGCGTTGCACTGGGAGACGCGCCCCGGCCCCGCGTCGGCGGATCGTGCGCCCGGCATCCGTACGAGGCCGGCGAGGCCGGGCGCCCCGGACCTCCGAGGAGGCGGCAGAGATGTCCCGAGCGCTCACCACGGACCTCTACGAGGTGACGATGGCCTTGTCCTACGTCCACGAGGGCATGACGGCGCCCGCGACCTTCAGCCTGTTCGTCCGGGACCTGCCCCGCGAGCGGGGCTTCCTGGTCGCCGCCGGACTGGACTCGGTGCTCGAATACCTGTCCGAGTTCCGCGTGCGTCCGGAGGACGTCTCGGCTTTCGCCGACCTGCTGCACCGGCCGCGCGGCGACCTCACCCCCCTGCAGGGCACCGGCTTCGACGGCGAGGTCCGTGCCGTACCGGAAGGCAGGATCGCTTTTGGCGGGGAACCCCTGCTGGAGGTGACGGCACCCCTGCCCCAGGCGCAGCTCGTCGAGAGCTACGTCCTCAACCAGATCAGCCACCAGACCGCGATCGCCTCGAAGGCCGCCCGGTGCGTTCTCGCAGCCGACGGACGTTCGGTCGTGGACTTTTCCCTGCGCCGCAGCCAAGGCATCGAGGCAGCCATGAAAGCGGCCCGGCTGGGCGCGATGGTCGGCTTCACCGCGACGAGCAACGTGGCCGCTGCCCACAAGTACGGGCTGACCGCCACCGGCACGATGGCCCACTCGTACGTCGAAGCCTTCCGCGACGAGGAATCGGCCTTCCGCGCGTTCGCCGCAACCCACCCCGGCCCTGTGACCTTCCTCGTCGACACCTACGACACCGTGGCGGGAACGGTCACCGCGGCGCGTGTCCTGAAGGAACTGGGCCCGCCCCCGGGTTGCGCGATCCGACTGGACAGCGGTGATCTGGCGGCCCTCGCCGTGATCACCCGCCGTGTCCTCGACGAGTCCGGTCTTCCCGACGTGCGCATCGTCGCCAGCGGAGGCCTGGACGAGTACCGCATCGAGGAGCTGGTACGCGCCGGTGCACCCATCGACACCTACGCCGTCGGTACGCGCGTGGGAGTGTCGGCCGATGCCCCGTACCTGGACTCGGCGTACAAACTGGTCGCCTACGACGGCCGGCCCGTGATGAAACTGTCCACGGCCAAGGTGACCGCTCCGGGACCCAAGCAGGTCATCCGGCATCCGGGTTGCGCCGATGTGATCGCGCTGAGGGACGAAGAGGTTCCGCCGGGCGCGGAGCCGCTGCTGGTCACCGTCATGTCGCACGGCCGGCGGACCTCGAAGCCGGAACCCCTGGCTTGGGCACACGCCCGGTTCACGGCCGACCTCGCGGCGCTGCCCCACAACGCCCGAAGGATCCACGGCCCCGTCGCGCCGCGGGTCACCCGCTCGCCGGCCCTGGAAGAGCTCACGCGACGCGTTCGCCGCCGGATCGAGGACGACGTACTGGCCACCACATAGTGGCGGGACGACGCGCGGTTCGGGGGCCGGGCCGGCTTGCATGATGTCAGGAGGCGGGGAGATGCGGAGGGCCCGGATCGACGTGTCGTCCTGGCCGGCACAGCCGCGGCACCGGCGGCGGCCATGGCGACGCGCACATCGGTGCACTTCGCACCCGGCCGACGTGACGCCCGCAGGCCTGACGGGAAGGCCGGTGGGCTCACTTCCGTGTGTGCCGCCGGTCCACCCCGATCGTCGTGGGAGGTTTGGACCCGGAAGCGAACCCGGACGCGAGGGGAGGCTGCTTGGACCCCTCGAGCATGCAACCGGAAGGTCAGCCCTTCGCAGCGCGACACACAACGTGTGTGCCAGGTCGGCCCGGCACCGGTGCGCACGCCACGCCGGCGGGCGCACATCGTCATCCCTGCATTGGCCCGCGGTAGCGGAAGCACGCAGCATGGAAATGAGCCACGAATTCGGAGCGCCCTTCCTCAGAGAGGGCCTTTCCAGTGAAGTGATGTGGACATGGTGGCAACGACGAAGATGCGACATCGGCGCGGCTTGGCCGAGGAAATGGCAGAAGCCGCGGCAACGGCAGTACGCACCACCGGGCATGCGGTTCTTCACCCCAAGGCGACCATCCAAAGGGTGCGCCGGCTGTCGGACATGATTCCTACGCTGCGGCAGGCGGTGGGACCTCTCGTGACCGGGAACGTCGGGGACTGGCACAGCGAATACGCCTACACGCTCGGTGAGCAGGCATTCGTCTACGGGTTCCCGTACATGTACAACGCTCAACTGCGATACGACTGGGTGACGCAACCGCGGAACCCCGCCACGGTGCCCTATGCGCCTGTCAACCATTTCTGGCACGCAGAACGTCTCCTGGACGCCACGTATCGCGACGGTGGGTGCCCCAACAACGACACGCTGTATTCGGTGGCGTGGGTCGACCTCCGCGCGGGGCCGGTCGTCCTCTCCCATCCCGAGATGGGCGACCGGTACTTCACCTTCGAGCTGATCGGAATCACGTCGGACAACTTCGACTACGTCGGACAGCGCACCACAGGCCCGGCCGCCGGGCACTTCGCTCTCGTCGGCCCCGACTGGACTGGAGACTTGCCGCCGGATGTCCGTCCACTGGAGAAGGCGCCCAGTCCCTGGGTGCTCGTCCTCGGCCGGACTCTCGTGGACGGGGTGCGGGACGTCCCCACCGTGCGCGAACTGCAGGATCGCTACAGGCTCACGCCGCTCGCGCTGTTCGGTGAATCGGAGCCGCACGTCCCAGAGAGCCGTGACGTCCTCAAGCCGGTCACCGCCAAGGAGGATCCGCTCGGACCCTGGAAGACCCTGAACGCGATGTTGGCGGAGAATCCTCCGCCGGCCCACCACGAGGTCCTTCTCAAACAGTTCGCCCAGATCGGTGTGGGACCCGGTCTCGACATCGAGGCGCAGCCCGATGCGGTCAAGCGCAGCCTCGTCAGGGCGGCCGCGGTCGGCCTGCCCATGCTCAAGCAGCAGACCTTGAGCGGTGACTGGGCGCACCTGGTCCACGGCTGGCGCTACCCGCCTCCGCAGATGGGACGCTTCGGCGACGACTTCCTCAAACGTGCCGCAGACCAGTCCCTGCTCGGGGTGACGGCGAACGATCCCGCAGAGGCGGTGTACTTGACGAACTTCCAAGACGCCGACGGCAACAGACTGAGCGCCGGCGGCCGCTACGAACTGCACTTCGACGCGGACACCATGCCTCCGGCCGAGGCGTTCTGGTCGCTGAGCGCCTACGGCGACGACATGAACCTCATTCCGAATGAGGCCGGCCGCTACTCCGTCGGTGACCGGACCCACGGCCTCACACGGGATGCCGAGGGCGGGCTGACCATCCACCTGCAGGATCGGTCTCCTGGGAGTGACAAGGAGGCCAACTGGCTGCCCACCTCCAGGTCCGGCCCCTGGTTCGTCGTGCTACGGATGTACCGGCCGCGTCCCGAGGTGCTCGATGCCACTTGGGAATGCCCTCCGCTGATCCGCGTGGGGTGAGGCGACCGGCCGGTCAGCTCTTTCGCAGGGCGCGCCAAGCACGCGTACCCGGCTCCCCGTCGCACAGGCCACGGATGATCTGATGGAGCGGTAGCGCCACGTTGGGCGCAGTGGCCCGTTTGGCCCTAGTGGCAACGAGTGCGTGCGTATCAGGCTGGTCGTATCGATCCGGCCGTGAGGGCACGGCCCCATCGGGGGTCCGCCCCTCAGACGACGCGACGGAGGCAGCGATGACCACTGCGCGGGACATCATGCACGCGGGCGCCGAATGCGTCCAGGAAACCGAGACGCTGGACGCAGCGGCGCGTCGGATGCGCGAGCTGGACATCGGCGCGCTGCCGATCTGCGGCCCGGACGACCGGCTCCACGGGATCATCACCGACCGGGACATCGTCGTGAAGTGCCTGGCCAGGGGCAAGGATCCCAAGCACATGACCGCGGGCGAGCTGGCCCAGGGGAAGCCCATCACGATCGACGCCGATGCGGCAGTGGACAAGGTCCTGCACATCATGGAAGATCACCGAATCCGAAGGCTGCCCGTCATCGCGGAGCACCGGCTCGTCGGCATGATCAGCGAAGCCGACCTCTCCAGGCGGCTGCCCGAGGACAAGGTCGGCCACCTCGTCGAGGCCGTCTGCGCGCCCTGAGGGCGTAGTCGTACGGGCGATCGAACGACGGCCGCCGGCGGCTCGCGCGCGACCGCACCACACCGAGAGCGCGACGTCCCGGCACAGGCGTCCGCGGGTCGCCCTCGGACGCTCGTCACGTGGCGGTCCGCGGTCGCGGTGGACGATCCGATCGGGTTCGGTCAACCCTCGGTGGCCGCCGCACCTCGGCTCGTGCAGCGCAGCGACATGCCTGCGCCCTCAGGCGCCGCTGGTGTGCGAAACCCGTTCGGCGGCGGTTCCAACCGGGGCACTTCGTGAGGCCGCACAGGCTCGTTCCGCCGCGGTTTCCCCATACGCACGTGCCGCACCTCCTTCTCGGTTAGGGCGAAGTGCCCGGGCCGAGAGCCGACCCGCAGGAGTGGCTCGGAAGCCTGGCGTACCTCGGTATGTGCGACCGCTCGATTCAAGGCTGTGGGTCATCGTCGAGCCACTTGTTCCGTTGCGGGGAACCGCTTCGCACTGGTCCACCGGCGAACGTGACCTTGCCTCGTGGCGCGTGACGGCGAGGCATCTCGTCCCCGGGGGCTGTTGACTGATAGGTCAGGCGGTCGCGTCCCCGGCGTGGGGGTGCGGGACGATGACTACGGGGCACTGCGCATGGTGCATGAGTCCCTGGCTGACCGAGCCGAGCAGCAAACCGGAGAATCCGCCCAGGCCACGACTGCCCACCACGAGCGCCAGCGCCCGCTGGGCGGTCTCACCGAGTACCTGTACCGGGTGCCCGGGGATCACCTCGTGCCGGAACTCGACTTGCGGGTACTTCTCCTGCCAGCCTGCCGTCGACTCCGCCAGCGTCCGTCGGACCTCGTCCTCTGTTTCGTCCCCCGTCGCCACCGAAGGGAAGTCGCGCGGACGGGGTGGCTGCCAGGTGGAGACCGCGAGCAGGCGTGCGTCGTGGAACGCGGCCTCCTCGAATGCGAACTGCACCGCCTCCGCCGACAAGGCCGAACCATCGATGCCCACCACGACTTCCGGCGGAACGTGGATCACATGTTCGGTTTCCCGTACCACGGCGACCGGGCACGGTGCGTGCCTGACCAAGGGCATGCCCACCGACTCACGACTGAACAGGTCCCGGACGATGCCCCGGTGCCGGGAGCCCAGCACCACCATGGCACTGCCCGGTGCCCGCGCGCGCAGAACGTCCAACGGAGAGCCATCGGCAAGTTCGGCGACCACAGTGAGTCCCGGGTGCCGCGCAACTGCGAAGTCCCGTGCTTCCTCCAGCACCGGGGCATGCGTGGCACGTACCACCGGCCCCCACGACGTCCACAACGTGGTCAGCTCGGCAGAGCCGCCGTGCAGGCCGGGCGCGTCGACGGCGAGCACTATGTGCAGCGGCAGTCGCCGAAGCGCCGCCTCATCCGCGGCCCAGGCCAGGGCCGGCCTGGAGGCGGGCGTGGTGTCCACCCCGACGACGACCGCGCCGTGCTCATGTGACGTGCTCATGCTTTCCTTCCCTTCCGAGCTCGATGCACCCCGTCGGGGCATGAGCCCACGCGGTCAGCCGTCGCGAAGCTGCGGCATCCGCAGCCGGGCCGCTCTCGTCCTCGACTGCGGTCGGCGTCGCCCCATCGCGTCCTGATGCTCCTGCTGGCCGAGGAAGCCGATTGTCCGGCTGGCGACGCCCACTCCTCGGCCTCCCCCTCGCGGGAGGGGGCCGGAGGCGCTGCGGACTCGGGAGGACGATCGCCGGGCACAAGCGGCGGTCGCCGACCCCCGCACACCCATGGCCCTCAGCCTCGCCAGGCGAGCGCCGGCGACCAGGACTGCCACGCCGACCACCTCCTGTCTGCGGCGGATCTCCTCACCAGCGTCTCCCCCGGCTCCGCCGGCAGGGCACGGGCCGAAAGGCCCGGACTCCAGGGCCGGACAGCCCCGGCCTGTGCGATGACCCCTGCGCCGTGCTGGCTGGTGCCCCAGGCACCGCGCACTGTTCCGCCGGAACCCCGCTTCGGTGGTGTCGGGCTCTCCCCGAGCCCGGACCGGACAGACCCCGCGGGAAGCCCGACCGCCGCGTCGCGGACAACGCCCGCAGCAACGCATCGCAGGACGCCGATCGAGCTCAGGGAGGGTGGGATGTCCTCGGTGTTCGGCCCCCGTCACGCAATGGGTGATTCATATGCAGACACGGCGTCGTACGCGCCGCCGATGGGCCGGTGTCACGCCTGGATGAGGCCACTTTCGAGGAGGCGGCCGGGCCGTCGGTGTACGGGCAGAGTCATCGCGGTTCATACCCTCCGGGAACGACACCGTTCAGGTCATTTCCATGCTGCGCGTTCCCGCCTCGTCAGGCGAGTTGGGCCGCACCCCGAACCCGCAACCGCAAGTCCGGGCGCACCCGTCAAGTGCTCCGCCAGGCCCCCGCAGACGCAGGCACTCGATCGCGGGCTTCACGGATTGCGGGACAACCCATGGTGCGATGACCAGCAGCCTCTGTGCCGCCGGGCCGGGAAGGCTGTTCGGGCCGAAGGGGGAGAACACGGCAGCGAGCGGCGCAGCGTTCACCACCACCACCACCACCACCACCCGGGTGGGACACGGGTGCGTCTCCTTTCCACAGGACAGCGGCTGGGGCATCATGATCGGCCGTCAGTGACCAGCGTGCGGTGAGAGAGGGTGAGGTGCATTGGCCGGACTCGGCGCGGGTCGAGGCGTGCTGCGGCGCCGGCCCATATCGCGGGAGGAAGGACCCGGAGGTCCATGTGATTGCCCGTCTCGGGAAGGACCCTCCCTGCCGAGCCGGCACGACCTGGCGGGCTCCTGCCGGCCGACAGGGAGGTGCGGGCGGTCCCCTTGCGCATCACGGACGCCTGTTCGGGCCGTTCGGCCCTATCGGGTCCGGCATGTCCGGGATTCCCTGGAATCGGATGGTCCCTTCGGCGGGGAGCGGCGGTGTGCCTCCGCCCCTCCCCGCCTGATGGGGGACACCGGCGGCCGGGGAAGCCGCGCGCGGCTTCCCCACGGTGTGTTGGATGCGCGGGGAAGGGCCCCGGACATCAGGGCGTCGGCACCTGCCGTACGCACTCCCCGCTTGCGCCGGGCATCCGAGCGGGCCGACATCCGTACGACTCTCACACGGAGGCCTGAGATGGCTCACATCGAACAGGGCGCGCCGGACACGCGGACCCGCCCCGGGCAGGGCGACGCAGGCCCGCAGACATCCGAGATGCGGCTGCAGCGGCTGGAGTCGCAGGTGAGCACGCTTGCCGAAGCGGTCCGCGCACTCGCCCACGGCCTCGAGGCCGCTCCTTCCCGGGACGCTGCCCTGGCGGACGAAGCGGCACGCGGCGCTCGTCTGGCCCACGAGCTTCTGCTCTCGCAACAGCTGTAGAACGTTTCCCGCTCATTGGGGGCGGCTGCCAGTGGAACGTTCACGGTCCGCGCCGCGCTGGGCGGTGACCGCCGCCCAGCAGGTCCATCCGATCGGCTGGAGTGCCCAGTAGCCGATGACCCGGTACAGGAGGGTTGCGGCGATGGCCGAGCCGGAGTCCAGGCCGTAGAGGACGAGCAACGCGGACAGGCTCGCCTCGAGGACGCCCACGCTGCCCGGGGTCAGCCGCAGGCTTCCGGGAAGCTGGGCCAGCCCGTAGGCCAGGAGCAGTCCGTGCCAGGGCACAGTGATGCCCAGCGCCCACATGCAGCAGACCAGGCACCCGGCATCCATGAGCCAATTCATGAAGGCCAGAAAGGCGGGCCACAGCCAGGGGCGCACACCGGGCTGGAGACTCCTGGCCTCTTCCACTACGGCCGCCAGCGCGTGCTGCCCGCGATGCACGAGTGACGAGCGCCGGCCTGCGGAGACCCAGACGCGCGTCACAGCGACTCGGAAGCCTGAAGACCGGGACAGGACCACGATCGCCGCCACAGCAGCCGTCGCCGCAAGCAGAACGCCAGTGACGGGCTGTACCGGCGCAGCTGTCCCGACGGCGCCGAAGCCGACCGTACCGGCGGCGACGAGCAGCGTCAGCCCGACGGCCGACAGCACACCGCCGGCAACCAGCACGGCAACGGCCAGGGCCGGGGGAACGCCCCGGCGGCTGAACTGCCGGTACATCCAAGCGCCGGCGAAGGCGGCTCCACCGGGCAGGACACCCGCCACGGCGTTGCCCGCGATCGTGATCACGGCCATGCGACTCAGTCCCCAACGCACTCCGCCGCCGGCCAGCAGCCGACGGGGAACGGCGGCGAAGCACAGCAGCGAGAGCGCCTCGCAGGCCACCGCGGCGGTCAGTGCCGGTCCGCGGACGTGGGAGATGAGGCTGTAGGCCTGCGACACCTCCCGCCGGTGCGAGCGGGCCAGGAGGGCCACCCCGCCCACGATGACGGCAGCCCCCACCCACCGTGCCCATCCGGGCCATCTGGCCCCTGGCCTCCGCCCTCCGGCGAGCCGGCCCTTCTCAGGTTCGGACCCCGCCGTGGAGCCATCATGTGCGCACAAAGGCCACGATGCCCCACGCCGTCCGTGGATGCCCAGCGGTCGTTCGGCGCGGTGCGCCGGGAATGCGCGGCCGTGTGCGGGCTCCCGTGCCCCGGACCCGTGAGTGTCGCAGTTTCCCGGCTGGCGGGCCGACGGCTGGTCTGCTGCGCTGAAGAAGGACCGGAATGACGATCACCGACTGTGCGGCCGTGAAGCACCTCAGTCGGCGTCCCGGTGCCAGGCCCCGGGCCGGCGGCGTACGCGAACTGTGGATCCGCATCGAGCCGCACGAGGTGAGCGGCCGTGCGATACAGACCTTGCCCGAGCCGGGACGTTCAAAGAACGGTGCAGCGGGGGAGTAGGACTGCGAGGCTCATCGGCAACTGTTCGGATTCGTGGGGACGCCGGCCCCTTCAGGCTGGAGCGAAGGCATCGCTTGCCCTGGCCCTGCCAGGATGCCGTCTTCGGCGAAGGCATCGGACTCCGACGAGGGAACCCCGCAGATGAAGGCGCACCGTCTCACGGGCTCACGCCCGTACTTGGGGCACGTGCGCGTTTGGATCTCCATGAAGGGCATCGCGTGCGCGCTCCGATCATTGCCTTGACCATCATTCTCGTATCTGTGCTCGGGGCCCTGGCCGTAACGAAACTCACGGGTCAGGTGCAGATGCGTGACCGGATGGCACACCTTGGCGTCTCGTCAGGTCTCACGCGCCTCATCGGGGTTGTCGAGGTCGCCGCGATCGTCGGACTGCTGATCGGCCTGGTCTGGCCGCCGCTCGGCGTGGCGGCGGCGGTCGGCCTGGTGATGCAGCTGACCGGGGCAGCGATATTCCACGCCCGTGCCAAGGACCCGGTTCCCGTTGCGGCGGTGCCTGTGGTGTTCGCCGTGGCCGCCACGGCGCTCGCGGTCCTGCACGTCATCGGCGATGGACGCGTGTGACGAGTGGTCGCGAGCGCGCCTCAACCGCCGTGTTGGACAGGTCCCGTCGCTTCTCCGTGGCGGCGGCCTTTGACACGAACGACAGGTCGGGACGGAAACCGGCCCCTCCTGTCCTTCTCGCAACCCTGACGACGTGGTCCGATGGTCCGTCAGTTCGCGGGGCGTGGCAGCACGGCGAGTGCGGTGCGGGCGATGTCCGTCAGCATCTCCTCGTCGGCTCCGGCCTTGCCCAGTGCTTCGATGCCGCGCAGAACGGAGAGCACCAGCGCGGCCAGTCGTCCGGGGTCCGCGTTCGCGTCGAGGTCGCCGTTGCGCTGACAGGCGGCGATGTCGTCCTTGAGCAGTGCGTGGAGTGCTTCGATGGCCGTGTGCGCACGGTCGGCCACGGTCTTGTCGTGTTCGGCCAGCTCGGCGGTGCCCTTGGCCAGCAGGCATCCGCGCTGGGCGGTGTCCGCGGCGGTGGCTGCGGCCACCGCGTGGACGTGGGCGGACAGTCGCGTGTACGCGTTCTTGTCGTCGTCGCCGCCCAGCTGCTGGGCCGTGGCGTCGATGACCGAGTTGCAGTAGTCGTCGAACACGCGGTGGAAGAGGTCCTGCTTGCCGCCGAACGCGCCGTACAGGCTGCCTTTGCCGAGGCCGGTCGCGGCGGCGATGTCGTCCATGCTCGTGCCCGCGTACCCACCCGCCCAGAACCGCTCCCGCGCGGTCGCCAGTACCTGCTGCTCGTCGAACTTCCGAGGTCGTGCCATGAGGTGAGCATACGCTTTCTTGACCGCTTCGTCCACAACGCTTAATGTTGTGGACGAAGCAGTCAAAAACTATGGAGGAGTGGCGCGTCATGACGGAAGTACTCGCAGGCAAGGTGGCCGTGGTCACCGGGGCGAACAGCGGCATCGGACTGGCCACGGCACGGCGCTTCGCCGCCGAGGGCGCCCACGTGATCATCACCGGCCGGCGTCAGGATGCGCTGGACGCGGCCGCTGCCGAGATCGGCGCGAATGTCACCGCCGTCCGCGGAGATATAGCCAGCCCGGCCGACCTCGACCGGCTCTTCTCGGTCATCGCCGAGCAGGGCCGCCGCATCGACGTGCTCTTCGCCAACGCCGGGGGCGGGGAATTCGCGACCCTGGAGCAGGTGACGGAGCAGCACTTCGACGACACGTTCGACATCAACGTCCGCGGGACGCTGTTCACCGTTCAGAAGGCACTGCCGCTCCTCAACGACGGCGCCTCGGTGATCCTGACGGGTTCCACCGCCGCCACCACCGGCGGAGAGGCGTTCGGCGTCTATGCCGCCTCCAAGGCCGCCGTCCGGTCCTTCTCGCGCACCTGGGCCAACGAGCTGCGCGGCCGTGGTATTCGTGTCAACACCCTGGTGCCCGGACCGATCAAGACCCCGGGACTCACCGGCCTGGCGCCCAACGAGGAAGAGGCCAAGTCGCTCCACGCCTTCTTCGCGCAGCAGATTCCCCTCGGCCGCATGGGCGAGCCCGCCGAAGCAGCCGCGGCTGCTCTCTTCCTCGCGTCCGACCAGAGCAGCTTCGTCACCGGCACCGAGCTGTACGTCGACGGTGGGCTGAACCAGATCTGAATGATCCCTCGTTCCGCAGCGGGGGGCGATAGAGCCCTCCGCTTGCAGGAAGACAGGATTCGTCTGCCGCGTGACCCTGCCGTACCGGGCGGACACCGCCCGGTACGGCGCAGCAGGTCACCGGCGCGAGTGTGGTGCGCGTCACCCGCCCGGCGATCCACCGGGCCGAGCGCGCGCCTCGTTTCCATGGTCACGCCGCTGACCCCTGCCGCGCACGTCCCACCGTTGCGGCACAGCCGCCGCGCAACAACGCGGCCCGGGCCGGCCACGGCCCCCGATCCTTCCAGGAGACAAGAAGCATGAGTGACCACTCCACCACGGCACCGGTCGTGGGCCCGCCGGAACCGCTGGAAGCGGCAGGCCACGCCGCACCCTCGCCGCAGGGCAACTGGCCGGCCGTCGCCTCGGTCGCCTTGATGTCCTTCGTGCTGGTGCTCTCGGAGTTCCTGCCGATCGGGCTCCTGCCCGTGATCGGATCCAGCCTCCACGTCTCCGTCGGCACCGTGGGCCTGGTCGTCGTCGTACCCGGCCTGACGGCAGCCGTCACAGCGCCTCTGCTCACCATCGCCTCGGGAAAGCTCGACCGGCGCAAGGTCCTGATCGCGCTCGCGGTGTCCTTCACGGCCTCCAACGTCGTGGCGGCACTGGCCCCCAACATGCTGGTGATGACGGTGGCCAGAATCCTCCTCGGCGTCGCCGTCGGCGGATTCTGGGCGATGGGTGCCGGCGTCGCCGCCCGGCTGGTGCCCGCCGAAGCGGTCCACCGCGCCAGTTCGCTGATCACCGCCGGCATCTCCGCCGGCACCGTGGTCAGCCTGCCGCTCGGCGCACTCGTGGGACACCTCGCCGGATGGCGAACCGCGTTCTTCATCGCCGCCGGCGCCGCTCTGCTCGCCCTTGCGGCTCTGACACTGCGACTCCCCTCGCTGCCGCCCACCGGCGCGATACGCGTGGCCACGCTCACGGCGTCCTTGCGCATTCCCGCCGCTCGCATCGCCCTGCTGGCCACCGCGCTGATGTTCCTCGGGCACTTCGCCGCCTACACCTACATCACCCCCTACCTGGAAGACCGGGCGCATTTCGGCTCGTCCGCGGTGACGCTGGTGCTCCTCGGATACGGCGTGGCAGGACTGGCCGGCAACTTCGCCGCCGGCGCGATCATCGGTCGCAGCCTACGCGCGGTCTACGTCACCGCGGCCGTCCTGCTCGCCGCCACGGTCGTCCTGCTCAACACCCTCACGGGCGCCGCACCCGCCGTCGTCGTGCTCGTCCTCCTCTGGGGTGCGGCCTTCGGCGCGGTGCCCCTGGCACTGCAGACGTGGATCCTGCGCGCGACCCCCGACGCTCCCGAGAGCGGCCTGGCGCTCCTTGTCAGCGTGCTGCAGATCTCACTCGCCGCGGGATCACTCGTCGGCGGCATGGTCGTCGACGGCTACGGCGCTCCGGCGGCCTTCGCCTTCGGCGGCGCCCTCGCCCTGCTCAGCGCGGCCACTCAGATCTTCACGCGCCTGTCCCACGACTGATCCCCTCGAGGACGGGCTCGGACCGGCACACGGCCGTCCCGCCGGCGACGTGGGATGCCCGGCCGGGAAGCGGGCGCCGTGAGCGAGCGGAGAGCCACCCTGCTGATTCCGCTCGACACAGGCCGCCGACGATCCCCCGCCGGCCTTTCCCAGGCCCCCTGCCGAGGCCTGTCGACCAGCCGAGTACGAGTATTCCGAGCGAGAGGCTCTGCACTCGAGACGGTGCGGGGGGCAACTTGCGGACTTGCCGGACGCCGGCCGTTACCCCGTCCTCACGCACGGCCTCCGGCTTCGCTCCGATCGCGACGTGCCCCGGCTTTGCCCCGTGCCTCGATGCCACGCGGAACGGCGAGCATCAGTGCGGCCGGCTTGCCCGGGTCCGCGTCCGCGGCGAGGTCGCCGTTGCGCTGGCAGGCCGCGATGTCCTCGTGAGTACTGCGTGCAACGCCTCGACGGTGGCGTGGGCCCGTTCGGCCACAATCGGGCCGTGTTCGGCCAGCTCGGCCGTGCCCTTGGCCATCAGGCAGCCGCAGCCCCGGCGGGCGGTGTCCGCGGCGGTCGCCGACGCTGCCGCGTGCACGTGCGCGGACAGTCGCGATTACGCGTCCTCGTCCGTGTCGCGCAGCTGCTGGCCGGTGGCGTCGAGGACTGAGCCGCAGGACTCGTCGAACACGCGGTGGAGCAGCTGCTGATTCCCGCCGAACGCGCCGGAAAGGCTCCCCTTGCTGAGGCCGGTGGCCTCAGCAAGGTCGTCCATGCGTGTGCCCCGCCGGGCCAGAACCGCGCCATGGCGCGGTTCTGCTCGCCGAACTACCGAGGGCGTGCCATGTGGCCAGTCCACGCTTTTTTGACCGGTTCGTCCATATGGGGTAGCGTTATGGACGAACAGGTCAAGAATTAGCGGCTTCGTCGCTCACCAGCCCCCAAGCCCCATGACTGGCGCCCCGAATGGGCGCATCCACCTGGCGGCGCACCCCACGGCTATGACCGCGATGCGGGACTGGCGCCTACGTCGGTGGGCCGGAGCGTCAACCGGGCCGCGGCCTTTGAGTAGTGCGCAAGTGCCCGCCGTCTCAGCGGCCGGGCAGAACAGCAAACACCGAGGTACTTCCGTGCACAAAAATCAGAAAAGACTCCTGGGGATCCTGGCTGGTCTTGTGGCCCTCGCCGCCCTGGTCATCCCGAATCTTGCGAACGCCGCTGCCGGCGGAAAGTCGTCCGCATCCCGCGCGCCGGCCTGCGCAACTCCGGAGAGGCCGAAGAGTCGTGGCTATGACTCCGCAACCCGCAAGGACGCGGCGTTCAACAAGGAATTCCGTCACTGCTTCACCACCGTCGACGGAATACAGATGCACTACGTCATCGGCGGCAGCGGCCCGCAAACCACGGTCCTGCTGCACGGCTGGCCCGAGAACTGGTACGCATACCGAGGGATCATGCCGAAGCTCCTTCCCGGGCGGACGGTCATAGCCGTCGACCTGCCCGGCCTGGGGGACTCGACCGGAGCCCCGTCGAACTACGCCGCCACGACCATGGCGACCTACGTGCACGATCTGCTCGACCGGATCGGCAAGCGTCACGGCGTGGAGCTCGTAGCCCACGACATCGGCGCCGGCGTCGCCTACCCCCTCGCCGCCGAATACCGTCAGCAGGTCAGTGGACTCTTTATGATCGACTTCCCTCTGGTGGGCAAGAACCTGCGCTTCGCTGACTTCAGCAACGTGTCCTTCCACTTCCTGTTCAACCAGCAGTCACCGCTCGCCGAGCAGCTCGTGACCGGCCGTGAGAAGCAGTTCTTCGGCTATTTCTACCCGACGTTCTCGCACTCGCCTCATGCCGTCCCCTCGCCGGGCGCCGTCAAGGAATACGTCCGCACCTACTCGCGGCCGCAGGTGCTCCACGGCGGGTTCGAGTTCTACCGCTACTGGAACCAGGACGAGATCGACAACAAGCGATTGCAGCAGAAGCCGCTGACCATTCCCGTGAGGATGATCAGCGAGGAGGGATTCCTCGACGTGATGCTCGCCGGAGCGCAGGGCGCCTCACCCTCCGCGACCGGTGTGGAGGTGGCCGGCTCTGGGCACTGGCTGGCAGAAGAGGCTCCGCGGCGCATCATCGAAGAAATCAACGCGTTCTACCCCAGCAAGTGACGTGCGTGGAGCCGGGCGACAGAACAACGGGTGACACCTGCCGAAAAGGCATGGGTTCGGTCCGCGCTCCGGATGGGAGGGGTAGGCGGCAGACACGTTCGACCGCCTACCCCGGCGCCATGCAGGCGATACCGTCGGCTGTCTGCGCCTTTGCCTGGGAGGGCCGCAGCATCCGCAGGGGGCTGAGTAGGCCAGGGCAGTGGTTATGGGATCCGCGGCCACACCGATCTGGCGGTGTCGCCGCCGCTATGACGGCGATGTCGCGGGAGCGGAAGAAGAAGCCGTCACGGCTGGCGCAGTACGACACGCCCTGGCCTGACGGTTCGTCCTCGTTCGGCAGGCCGAGCTTGCGGTGCTGTGGGCCGGTGGCGACGATCAGGGCGGTGCCCTTGGAGTCCGTCGCTGTGCGCCGAGGTTGGCGGATACGTTGACGATGGTGCCGCCACAGTTGTTTTTCATGGAGGCCGTCTCGTGCTTCATGGCGAGCCGGACGCCGGTGACGCTGGTCCGCAGGACCGTTCTTCCTGTTCTTCGATGTCGGAGGCCGGCGCGGCACCATTCGGACGCCGAGTAGTCACATGATCGGCCGGACGCATCCCCAGGGTAGGGCCGGCAGGTGCGTGCTGCCGGCCCAGGTTTCAATGGTGGGGTTCTAGCCGAATTCGCCCTCGCGGACGCCGTCTCGGAAGGCTGCCCATTCCTCTGCGGTGAATCGCAGGGGTGGCAGGTCGCGGTGGGCGGAGTCACGGATGGCGACCGCCCCCTCGCCGAGGTGGGCCACCTCGACGCAATGGGGCCTGTAGCCGTAGGGGCACGCGCTGCTCTTGACCCACTGTGCTTGGGTCAGGTCGCGTGCGTACAGATCGACCTTTCTCGCTTGCATGGCACGCTCCGATTGACGCTCGGTCGTGTGTTCCACTTCAACACTCGCGCTTGGCTTCCGTGCCCGCAACCCGCATGGCCGACGCCTGTGGCCGAGAGCGTCGCTGTCGGGTGACGACCGAGGCTGCGGGCGTTCGGCCGGGCGACCGGTCAGGGCTGCCATGCAAGCGGTGGGCCTGCGCATCGGCCGCCGGAGGAGGCCCGCGCCCGCCGCCGGCATGAACGCACGAGGGCGACGAGCCGGGTTGCTGCTGGGCACTGAGCGAGCTGCGTCGGGCAGGCGCGGAACTGGGACGGCTCGTGCTCGCGCGCCCGCGCGCCGCGGGGCCCGGCCGCTCAGCGGCCACCAGTGCCGGACTCGGCGCCGTGACCGGGCTGCTGGGCGTCGGAGATGACTTCCTCGCCGTCCCCGCCCAAGCCGCTACGGAAGACCCTGGCCGCATTGATCGCCGTGACCGGCTCAGGGAAGCCGCCGCACGGACACCCATGCAGCCGACCAATCGTCCCGCGACGGCTTCTCCGACCACGGCGCCTACCGCCGGGTCCCGGCTTCCGGCGCGTCCCTCAAACGCTGTACACCGAGATCACCGCGCGGATCGGGCAGCCGCGTCGCCGCGCACTCCTCCTTCCTCAGCGATGCCGGCAACCGCGCATCCGGAGCAGACCCACGACGTCCTCCGCCGCTCTTGCCGAGGAGCCGGCCGCCGCCGGCCGGACGCCCGCCTGTGCGTCCTGCCAGGAAGGTCCGCAGGCCATCCCCATATGTCGCGAAGGGAACCGGCCCGGGAGGCCGTGGTCCTGGAGACCGGAGAACTCCTCCGGCGCCGTCGCCCGCGTGCTGGACGCCGCCGTTGTCCGGCGTCATCCCGCGGAGGGACGAGGCGCGCGAAGGTGCGCCCGTTCCTTCAATTCCTCCTCGTCGACCACAGTGAGCATCGGCTGACCCGGCGCGCACACCATGGTCACCAGGAACTTGGTCGGTCCGTCCGACAGGGCGTTGCCGTCCTGGTAGTGGATCACGTCACCGCCTGGCTCCCAGAACGTCCCACCGGCCTTGATCACACGCTCCGGCTCACCCTCGAGTTCGAACCGGAGCGCGCCCTCCATCACGTAGCCGAATGAGGGCCCCGAGTGGCGGTGCGGGGGGAGCCCGGGGTGACCGGGAGGCCAGTCGACGAGAATGGTCATTCCCGAAGCGCCTTCGGGGAAGAAGGGCGGAGTGACGTCCTGCAGCAACTTGACTTCAGGCGGCAGCGAGACCTCGTGATTTCCAGCAGGGCTCGCGTGCACTGAGTTCTTCTCGGACATGTACGACACCTCCGTGCGCCTGCCCGGAGTGGACGATCTCGCGTCGTCCACCGCATTCCGGATCGGTGTGCGACCCATCCCTCGGCGGCGACCGTCTTCGCCGGTTCCGGACTCGGACAACTTGCTTCACGCTTGCCAAGCCCCGGCCGCATCCGAGACACGGGTGCGCCTCTCCCGAGACCACCCTCCCTCCTGCGGACGGCGGCCACAATCCGGAGAACCGGTGACATCAGAACGCAGGTGCGCAATGTCATCGTGATCCTCCGGCATCGGTGAGGGCTGATGTGTGCGGCATTGCTACGCCGCTCGATCTCCTGCCGTAGTGCGGAGAGCTCCGCGAGTGACACACCGCTTGTGGCTGATGACGACGCGGGAACTTGCGGCGCATGGGGGACATCCTTACCCCGCGCCGTGCGCATGCCGGCGCCATGGCGGATCCGCGGGCCAGGCCATGGCAGCCTGTGCCTGTACGTGCCACCCCGGCTACCGCGCACCCCCGGCAGGGGGTAGACATCGCGCGGATGTCCCGCAGTGTCGGTGTCGCGCTCATCGACTCGAGCCTTCCGTTGGCCTGGTGGGTGATTTGGCCGTGCGGGAGGACGTTCATGGTCATGTGGCCGGTGAAGATCTGTGCGGAGGCGCCGTCGTGCTGCGCGGCCACGCGGGCCTCGTCCTTGACTTCGGTGGTGGTCACCTCGCCGACTGTCAGGAGCAGTTCGTGCAGCGTACCGTGCAGCTCCTTGGTGGACGTTGCCCAGCTGTCGTCCTCGCCCGGCCCGACAATGGCCTGCGTGATCGACGCGCAGAACGTCAAGACCTCGCTTCTCGCCGCTCCACCACGTGGAAGCACGAGGCTAACGGCCTCGGGTCCGTAGCTGCCAGCGGCGTTCGGCGTAAGCCAGATCGTCCCGCCACAAGCGACCGGCGGCCGCTCGTACCAGCGGCCGCAACACCGGGGTGATGACGCGGGCCATGGCGAAGCCGCGACGGTCGGAGGTAGCGACGACAGCCTCGATGACTGCTGTGCGCGGGCGTCCGTGAACATCCGCTCCCACAGGGGTGGCGTGGGTTTCGACCACGGAACCGGCGCCTTCCCCTTCCGTGATGTGCATGACGACGGTGCGCGGATCCGGTGCGGTGAACACGGCCGTGACCGGAGCGACCAGCCGTCCGGCGATCTTGAAGGACACGTCGACGATCAGTGCGTCGTCCGTGGCGGAGCCAGGTTCGCTTGCCGTGGCGGGCTGGTCGCGTACCGTCAGGTCCGCGAAGGAGTAGGGGTGGAACCATGCGCCGTGCCAGGGATCGAGCCGGTTGGCCACGATGTCATCGGGCTCGCAGACCCCTTGGCCGGTATAGACGCCGGCTACGGCGCCGGCCAAGGGAGGGCGGGTCGGCAGCACCGGCTGATCCAGGGGCTGCTCGCCTCCGATGTCGTCGAGCCGCACCCAGGCGAGCAGGCCGTCGTCGAAGCTGGGATAGGGCTCCCAGCCGGCGAAAGGCCGCCCGTCCAGTGACAGGCCGTGCCAGTGGCAGACGAGGGTGCCGCAGCTCACAGGGCTGTCTCGGAGGGGAGCACCCAGATGGGGGCACGCTCCCGGGCCTACGACCAGGTCACCCCTTTCGTTCCGCCAGGCGACCACCTCGACCCCTGCCACGGTCTGGCCGAAGCTGCTGTCAGGCCTGATGTCACGACTGTCGCCGAGTACGTACCAGTTGCCTGACGGGCGGGCCAGGGCCCGTTTCAGGGAGGCGTCGATCAGTGCGGGCTTGGCATCGCGCCAGGTCGGTTGCTGACGCTCCCAGGAGGTGGCGTTCTTCCGCAGGCGCAGCGGCGACCGTGGCCGGCGCGCGGGAGGGGGGTAGGTCATCCGGTTTCGCCTTCCCATACGGGGACGTGGGCATCGGGACGATTGGGTTGCGGGCCGCGCCGCGGGGCGGTGAGCCGGGCCGCGGTCACCCGGACCAGACCATCCAGCGCCACACGGGCCCGACGGCGCCGGGGGACGATCGCACGGCGGTGGACCGACGCGTAGCCATCATCGGCAATCGCCGCAAGGATGTCGCGGTAGAGGGTGAAGGCGGTACGTATGCAGGGCCGTGCGACCGGATCCAGCATGTCCACACCAGGCGCGGCGTGGCGATACATGTCATGGGTGAGGTTCGCCGCCGCTCGCAGTGCCGCGGTGATCCGAGGGTCGTCCTTGCCGGTGTCGCGGCTCCATTGCAGTAGTTCCCTGCTCGCGCCGTGAGCCGCCAGGAGGTCGGCGGGCAGGTAGACCCGTCCACGGTCGAGGTCCTCGCCCACGTCCCGGAGGAAATTGGTCAGCTGGAACGCAACGCCCAAGGAGGCCGCGTACGGTGCCGCCTCTTCGCGAGGGACCGTAGTGCCCAGAACCGGCAGCATCTGCAGTCCGATGACCGCCGCGGAGCCGTGCATGTAGCGGTGCAGATCATCAAGTGTGGCGTAGTCCGTAACGCTCAAGTCGCTGTGCATGGACTCGAGGAAGTCCGTGAAATGACGATGGTCGATGGCGTATCGGGTGGCAGTGTCGGCCAAGGCCATCACCACGGGTTCGCTGCTGCGGCCGGTGCGCAGGCCGTCGTGCAGACGGGCCGTCAGCAATTGAAGCCGCCGTGCCCGCTCGGCAGGGCCTGCGTCGACGGCCAGGTCGTCGACGATGTCGTCGGCCCAGCGGGCGAATCCGTACAGGGCATGGACAGCGGGCCGATGCTGAACCGGGAGAAGCCGCGTTGCCAGAAAATACGTTTTGCCGTGCTGTGCGTTGAGGTGACGACACCGGTCGTAGGCGGCGCGCAGACGGGGATCGGTGATTGCTGCGGCGTCCAGTTCGCGGCGCGTCATGCGGTGCTGCCTTCCTGGACCGGGCGGCCGCCGGTCCGAGACCGTGGGTGGGCGCCGGTGATGCGGGCGGCCGCGAGCTTGCCGGAGATCAGGACGGTGGGGACGCCGACACCCGGAGTGGTTCCGCAGCCGGCCAGGACGGCGTTGGCCGTTCCGTTGACGAGGTTGCGAGGCCGGAATGGACCGGTCTGCGCAAAGGTGTGTGCGACGGAGAACGGTGTGCCCGCGCCGTGTCCTTGCCGCGACCAGTCCGCCGGCGTCACGAGGCACTCTTCCTCGATTGCCGAAGAGAATCCGGTGAGCCCTCGGTGCTCGAGTTCTGTCAGGATGCTCCGGCGGTAGCGCGGAGCGAGTTCTTCCCACTGGCTGGGGCCGGGGCCGATTTCGGTGTTGGGGCAGGGCGCCAGCACGTAGTGCACATGCTTGCCGGCCGGAGCCAGACCGGGGTCGCTGGCCGTAGGCCGGGTGATCAGCAGGGACGGATCGCTCATCAGGTCACCGGTACGGGTCAACTCCTGGAACGTGCGCTTCCAGGAGGTCCCGAATGACAGTGTGTGATGGCCCAACTCCGGCCAACTGCGACCACCACCGGTGTGCAGGACGACCGCGGACGGCGCGCGGCGCAGGCCCAGGGGGCGCCGGGGGCTACGGCCCAGCAGACGGTACGTGACATGCAGGTCAGGGGTGAGAACGACCGCGTCGCACGGGATGCGCCCTTGGTCGGTGACGGCGGCGGTGATCCTGTCACCGGTACGTTCCAGGTGGGTGACATGGTGCGCGTAGCGGAATTCGGCACCTGCATCCGCGGCGGCTTCGGCCATGGCACGGGGAAGGGCGTGCATCCCACCGGCGGGAAAGTACACCCCGGCCACCGTGTCCATGTAGGCGATCACCGCGTATGCCGCCAGCGCACGTGACGGTGCCACCCCGGCGTACAGCGACTGGAAGGAAAACACTCGCTGCAGGCGTTCGTCGGTGATGAAGCGCCCGATTTTGGCATCCAGGCGACTGAAGCCACCCAGGGCCGCGAGCCGTGCGAGGTCCGAGTTCAGCAGGGCCAGGGGCGAGTCGAAGTTCGTGTCGATGAAACGTCTCATCTGGGCCCCGTAGAGCTCTTGCAGCCAGCTGCGCAGCCGGCGGTAGCCCAGCGCCTCCCTGCCGCCGGCGAAGCGCTCCACCTCCGCTTCCATGGCCTCGGCGTCGGTGTGCACCTGAAGTGCGCTGCCATCGGAGAAGCGAGCATGGTAGGCCGGGTGCAGTGCGATCAGCTTCAGACGCTCACTGAGCGAGTCGCCCACGGCGGCGAATGCATCCTGTACGAGGTCCGGCATCGTCAGCACGGTCGGACCCGTGTCGAAGTGGTATCCCCCCTGCACGATGCGGCCTGCCCGCCCCCCAGGCAGTCGGTCGCGCTCGACAACCGTCACACGCCGCCCCGCACCCAGCAGATGCAAGGTCGCCGACAGACCGGCCAGACCGGCCCCGACGACGACCACGTGATCCGTGCGGCCACCGACGGTCCTCATCGGCCACCTCCGTGGGCAACGGATGCGACGAGCTCGGACCTCGCACCGTCGTCCTCCTGTACTCCTCGTGCGGTCGGCTCGAAGGCCATGACGGCGTGCAGTAGCTCCGCCAGCCGTTCCGAGGCGGTCCCGTCCAGGTCAAGGGCGCTCAAGTGCCGGGCAGCGCGGCGGCCGAGCCGCGCCACGCGTTGTTCCACCGCCTGCAGGGCCCCGCAGTCGGCGAGGGCGTCCCGAACCTGCCGCAGATCCGATGAAGAGAGTGAGGTGTTGCCGACCGCACTGTCGAGGACGGACAGGACGTAGGTGTTTCGCTGTGCCTCTGCACGGGCGCGGGCTACTGCGATCAGGTAGGTGAGCTTTCCGGCTCTGATGTCCTCCCCGGACTCCTTCCCGGTCAGCAGTGAGTCGCCGAAGACGCTGTCGAGATCATCCCTGAGCTGGAAAGCTATGCCCGCGTACCGACCGGCGCACCGCAGTCCGTGCAGCGTCGCGGCGTTCGCGCCCGCGATCACTGCGCCGAACGCCAGGGGACGCTCAACCGAGTAGAGCGCGGTCTTCAGCCGCGCAGCCTGCAAGGACCGGATGACGGACCGCGAACCCGTCACCTGGTTGTGCAGGTCCAGATACTGGCCGGCCACCATTTCGGTGCGGAGACAGCGCCACATCTCGAGCACCTGCCGCCTCGACCCCCGGGGGAAGTCGGTAGCCGCCACGATGTCGTCGGCCCAGGACAGGGCCAGATCACCGGCCAGGATCGCCGCCGAGGCGGCGAATGACGCCGCGCGGCTCGCGCCTGCGGTCACATGCCGGTACTCCTCCGCCACCTGCGCATGAAACGACGCTCGTCCACGCCGCTGCGGTGAGCCATCCATGACATCGTCCTGGACGAGCGCACAGGTCTGGATGAGTTCGATCGCTGCGGCCATGCGTAGCGCCGAGGCGGTCTCGGCGCTCCCGCCCCCGCAGGCCCTCATCGCCCACCAGAGCAGTCGTGCACGAGTGCGACGACCGCCTTCAAGGGTGAACTGCGCGATCGGGCGGGCAACATCCCGTGCGAAGACATCGTCCAGGCAAGCGGCGTGCGTCAGTTGCTCGTCGAGTAGAACCGCGAGCTCCTGGCCGACGCAGCCGGCGACGTCGGCGTCGACTGCCCCGCACGGAGTGCCGGTGACGGCAGTCCGCCCGCTGGCCGGCACGCGTTCGATTGCCCCGGTTGGGCACATCACGATCCTCCGGAAGTGTGACGGGCTCTTTCGCCTTCTTCCGCACCACCCATCTCCGCGGATGCGCCGTAGGAGTGTTCACCACCGTTCCTTCGGGCAGGGGCTCCCATGGTGTGTGAGCAGTTGCCTCGGGTAGGTGCGGTGTCCCTCGGAAAAGGGGAGTGGCATGGTTCACGTGCGACGTTCGTTCGTCATCCGTCCGCCCGTGCTGGACGTGATCGCTCACCTTGCCGGCTTCGGTGAAACGGTCCGGTGGGAGCTCGGAACTCCGGTCTGGCTCGGCTCGCCGACGCTTTCATGAAGAGAGAGTTCGAGCGGCTTGGAGACGAAGTCGCCCGCACCGTGCCGCCGGTAGCGGAGAAGGCTCTGCACGGCTGAGCATCAAGATGCAGTCGCACGACGGCTGGATCTGTTACTCCAGTCCCCGTCCCAGCCGGAATCGCTCCAGTCCTTCAGCGAGACCAACGACGGGATCCGGATAGTCGCACAGCGCACGCCGTGCCTCAGGCAGCTTCCACGGCTGGTGCACCCCGGACCCCTCGAGCCCTTCCAGCTCCGGCACCCAACGGCGAACGTAGGCGCCCTCCGCGTCGTACCGCAGACCCTGACGTACCGGATTGAGCACCCGGTTGGGGCGGGTGTCCGTACCCGTACCCGCAATCCACTGCCAGTTGAGCTGATTGTTCGCCACGTCACCGTCCACCAGCCACTCGAGGAAGTACCGAGCGCCCACCCGCCAATCGATGTAGAGCGTCTTGGTCAGGAAGCTCGCCGTGATCAGCCGGCCGCGGTTGTGCATCCAGCCCTCATGACGCAACTGCCGCATCGCTGCGTCGACCAGCGGATAGCCGGTTCGCCCCTCCTTCCATGCCTGAAGGTCCTCCTCGGCCGCGCCCTCCGAACGCCAGCGATCCCCCCTCGTCCGGTAGTCCGCCACTGCCGCAAGAGGCCGCGCTGCCAGGACCTGGTGATGGAAGTCGCGCCAGCACAACTGCCGCACGTACGCTTCCGCACCCTCCCCGCCCGTCGAGCGCGCACGATGAACGAGCTCGGCGGCGGCAAGCGTTCCGAAGTGCAGGTGCGCGGACAGCCGGGAGGTTGCGTCGGCCGCCAAACCATCGTGTCGTTCCTCGTACCGCGCGATTCCGTTTCCCAACCACGACGCCATTCCCCGGCGCCCCTCCTCCTCGCCCCCCGACGCAAGGCCCGGCGAGACACCGGTGACGTCCTTGCGCTCAGGAAGGTTCTCGGAGTGAATGCCGACGGGAACCTGAACCCTGCGGGGGGCGCCCAGCGTCGTTCGGATGTCACGCTGCGACCAGCGACGGAAGTATGCAGTGAACACCGCGAAGTGATCAGAACCGGAAGGTGTCACCGCGCCGGGAGCGAGAGCAGTCGTCACGGCCTCATGGACGTACAGCCGGGTTCCCTCGCGCTCCAGAGCGCGACGAAGCCGCTCCTCGCGTGCCCGGGCGTAGGCGCTTGCCCCTGCGGCCATGTGCACTTCGTCCGCTTCGGCATCGGCGACCACCTTGCAGACCTGCTCCACGACCTCGCCCGTGCGCAGGATCAGCCGCCCACCGCGTCTCCGCAGCCCCTGATCGAGATCCTGCAGGCAGTCGGCCAGGAAAGCCCGGCGGTTGGGAGCGTCGAAGCCGACTGCCGAGATGCCCGCGTCGCGCACGAACAGTGGCACCACGAACGAGTTCGACCTGACAGCCGCGCTCAGCGGGGGGTGGTCGTGCAAGCGAAGGTCGGACGTGAACAGCACAACCGCGACGTGCATGGGGCAGCTCCCGGGATTCATCCTGTGCCCGGGTCCCCCGGCCCGGCGGCGCCAACGATGAGCGAGATCTGCGCTCGTCGCCACCACAAGGCGACACAGAGGCCTCCTGTGAGAACCCGACACTTCTTTCTTCCGAGCAGCCCCGTCCGCCGGATGCGGCGATTTCTCACGCAGTGTGTTGCCCGCACACCCGACCCTCCATGCCTGGCTGCAAGGCCATCTGGTGACAGATGGGAGGGAGAGAGCAGACCTTCGATCGTTCCTGACCGCGGTTGCCGTGCGGTGCGGATTGCCGTCGTGGCGAAGCCTGATCGTGCGGGTGCGCCCGCTCGCCCCGGCGCGCGAGGGAACCTGGGCCGGTTACTGGGGCTCAGCCGAGCCGGGCCAGCGCCCGCATGCCGGCGTACCGTCCCTGTATCGGTACGGACCACAAGGGGTGGCCGAGGATGCCCCAGCTTTCCAGGAGCGCGTTGGCGGCCTGGAAGCCGGTGGTAGCAGCTCGTTCCATCAGTGCGACTGGGAGTGTCGATCGCACCATGTCACCGGCGAGCACCAGCCGCGGGTGGCCGGTGCGGACGCCGGGCCGGTCGGCGTAGCCTCCGACAGGGAAGAGCGGGCAGTCACTCCGCCACTCATGGCGCACGTCGATCACGCGCGCGTCAGCGCATTCAGGGTAGACCTGGACGAGCTCTCGCAGCATCGCGGCCTCCACGGCGCCCTGCTCGGCCGTGGGGTCGACGGCGTAGGCATGGAGTTCCACCACGGAGCCGCCGGTAGCCGCGGCCCAACGGGCCGCTTCGCCCTCCCACCGGTTGAGTACGCTGATGTTGTCGACGGGCCCGTACCCGCTGGTTCCGAGGAAACCCGGCCGGTCGGCGCGGACCGGGCGGTCCAGCCAGTATCGGGAGACCAGGAAAGGCGGTGCCTGGCGTAGCCTCTCGACGCGAGCGCGCCAGTCTGCATCCAGCAGATCCGGGGAGGCGGCGATCACCCTCCGCAGCCCGCCGCTGTCGACAGCGAGCACGACGCCGTCGTACGGCTCCTCCCGAGGGGGTGCGCCGGGTGAGTCCGCCGCACAGGTGCGGGTCACGCGGAAGCCGTTCCCGTCGGGCCGGACCGCAACGACCCGAGTACCGGTCTCGACGGTGGTTCCGAGCTTGGACAGGTATGCGGCCAGTGGATCCCACAGAGCCTGCGGGTACGGCTCGCGTGGCACATCGAACAGCAGGCCCTCGGAAGAGCCGAGAAAGTAGATGTGGAACATCAAGACCAGTTCGGCGGCCGACAACTGGTGAGGATCGGCGAAGAAGCTGCGGGAGAAGACCTCGAACGCCAGGTGCCGGGCATCCTCGGGGAATCGGACCCGGTCCAGATATTCGGCCGCGCTGATGTGGTCGAGCCGTTCGTACACCTCGGGGACACGGACGTCCAGCAGGCCCAGCGCCTGGCGGGGATTCATTCCGGCCAGTCCCGACCAGGTGAAGCTCGGGCTGAGCGCGACGAAGCCCAGTACGCTCCATGGGGGTGTCCTGGGCACATGGCGGAAGCTGTCACGGGCCTTGCCGCGCTGCAGGGGGTAGTCGGCGAGCGGACGCAGCGTGCTCAGGTTCGGGTCGGTGCGGCGCAACAGTTGCCGCAGGTTGTAGTACTGACGGAAGAAGGCGTGGAAGCCTCGGCTCATAGTGGCTGTCGAACCGTCCGCCAGTGTCGTCGGCCATCCGGAGACCCGGCCGCCGAGCGCGCTGTCCTGTTCCAGCAGGTCGACTCGAACGCCTCGCTCGGCCAGGGCGGTGGCGGCGGTCAGGCCGGCGATGCCGCCGCCTACGACAGCCACTCGGGGACCAGGTGAGGGCGCGCAGGGGATGCCTTCGGTGGCCGGCCACAGTACCGCTCGGCGGTCCCGGCCGCGGTGGGCCGTACGGTAGGGGCGGGTCAGGAACACTTCGTGGCCTTTCGACGGGGAAGCAAGGGTAGTTCCGCCAGGGAGCGCAGCATGGGCATGACCGGGGTACTCAAGCCGATGGCCCACTCGTCACGCAGAGACGAAGCACCGTCCAGGAACCGCACAACCCGCTCGGCGGGGTTGCGGCGGAAAAGTTCCTCGAAGAAGGCGGCCCCCCCGACCCGGCCGGTCGCCAGGGCGCGCAGCATGACGGCGTCCATCAGCCGGTGCCGTGCCGTATGAGGCATGGTGGGCAGGGGAGTGCGGCCGGCGTGCAGGGCCCGAGCGGCGGCGGCCGATTGCCGCTGGATCGCAGCGAAGGCATAGCCTGTCGATGGACGAGTTGCTCCTCCGGCGACGCCGATACGGAACACTCTGCGGCCCACCTGGCGCGGAAAGAAGCCATCGGTCATGGGGATGACACCCTGCTCCACCGCTGTGGCGACGAACGGGCCGAGAGGGCGTACGCGGCGTACGTAGTGATCGAGTGCCGAGTCGTAAGCCGCCTCGGACAGCGGCGCGGCGGAGAACTCCGTGTACTCCACGAGTGCCTGACGGGTGCTGATCGGCAGCGTGTAGACGAAGGAGAGACCCCGGTCGGGCTGCCCTGTGCGGAAGTCCATCAGATCGGCGACAGCCGGATCGAAGCGCTCCGCCTGTGTGGTGACGAACCAGCCCCGGAAGTGCTGCAGCAACGCGGTCCGCGCGGCGGGCAGTTCCCGAGGCGGCCTGGAATCGAAGACCCAGCGGCCGGTGAGCCGCACGCTCCGCCCCGCAGCGTCCACCCCGCTTACCTCGGCGCCCCCCGGGACGTCGCGGACTGCGGTGACCGTCGCCTCCAGCGACCGCACCTCGGTCCGATCACGCAGCTCGGTGCCGATGTGCTGGAGGAAATCGGCCGATCGGATCATCTTGTAGGCGCGGGGGAGAGCTGCCGTTGTGCTCGACCCGTCGCGGTTGGTGATGCGCATGTGCCGCCAACTGGCAGTGACGAGGTCGTCGTACTCACCGGGGTCGTCGTCCCAGAAGCACCAAGTACGCGATGCGGACCGCACGGACGACCCAGCCGGTGGCTCCACGAGGATCAAAGAGGGCGTTGCGTTGGATGACTCCTGCGGACGTGTCAGGCGACGTGCGAGGGACAAACCAGCGGCGCCTGCTCCCACGATGACGACATCAGCGGTGTCGGCTCGGTGCACGGCAGTCCCTCCGGAGCGGTACGCGGGATGACCGCGATCACTGGTCCTTCCGTCGCCCCAGGCGTGCCGGATGCAAAGACCTCTGCGGAACCGCCTACGGGCTGACAGGCAACTGAGGCCGTACCACGTCTCCCGTCGTGGCCATCGCGCCGATGATCCGGCGTACCGCGCTGGAGAGGTCGGCCGCGGGCGGCAACGGCGGTGGTCTGCCGACCACCGCCCTGTCCGCGAATCCTGTGTCCAGGTGCGGCAGCCGCACGTCCAGCACTGTCACGCCGCGAGAGCGCTGCTCGGCTCGAACGGCGGTGAGCCAGGTACTCAGCGCGGCCTTTGAGGCGCAGTAGGCAGCCAGCCCTGGCTGCGGGCGGTCCACCACTGTTCCGGTGACCGCTCCCATCACGCCACCGGACCCCAGATGCCGGAGAGCTTCGCGCAGGACAGCCATGGGGGCCAGAGCGTTCACCGTCATCAGATGCTGAACGATCTCATCACCGACGCTTTGGACCGGCCCGAAGGCAACTGCCCCGAAGGCCGTGAACACGGCGTCCAGGCCCTGCAACCGCTGCGACGCCTTTCCCGGAAGCGCGGCGCACGATGCGAGGTCGTAGGCGTTGAAGCCCAGGGCCGGACATTCGCCCCAGCGGCATGCCCGGTCCGCCAGCCGCGGAGCACTGCGCCCCGCGACAGCCAGGTGTGCTCCCGCACTGTAGAGGGCGTCTGCAAGGGCAGTGCCGATCACGCCGGTTGCTCCCGCCACGAGAATCCGGGCACCCTGGATACGCACGCTGACCTCCCGGCTCCGTTACCAGTCCTTCGCGTTTGCTGGGTGTATTGCTGTTCACCTCGGAGGCGCCGCATGGATGCGCCCGCCTCTTGTGCGGCCGGACCGGACTCAGGACGTACCCAGTCCCGTGAGCAGATCGAGCGCGTCCTTCAGGCTGTGGGGGCGGAGACTGCCGCCAAGGTGTCTGGCATGCGTAGCCCAGCCCGGTCCCGCGAGGACTACCGCAGGAGCCGTCCGGGCTCCGCTGACCCCCCACTCACTGGCGCACAGCACCGCTGCCAAGTCACGCTGTGCGGTCGACCCGCCCTGTGACCACACCACCACGGCCACCGGTCCCACCCGGCGGACAGCCTCAATCAACGCGCCGGCAGGAACGGCGGCTCCGAACATGCGCACCGGGACACTGCGCTGTGAGAGTCCGGCAGCCACTGCCTCCAGCGGCAGGGTGTGCTGCTCGCCGGGTGCACAGGCCAGCAGCACCGGCCGGCCGCCCGGTCTTGGCCCGCCCTGAGCGGTGACCCGCCGCAGCGCGGTGGAGACATGCCAGGACAGCAGGTGCTCGACCTCCACGTAGCGTTCGCCGGAGGACGCCCACTTGCGGCCCACGGCGCGCAGGGCAGGGATGATGATCTCATCCCATGCCTCGACCAGATCCAGGTCAGCGAGCGCAGCGGCCAGGAGTCGCTCCACCTCCGGACTGTCCAGACGCACAGCTGCACGGGCCAGGCCGCGGCACTCTGCCCGCACCTTGCCCAAGGGCAAACCGTGGCCGCCCGGCGCCCCTGGTCTGATCTCGGGAGCGGGCGACTGCGCCGGTGCCGCTTCATGGGTTCGACGAGGGCGGTCCTCGGCGAGTGCCTGCCGGGCCGCTTCGCCCGGAGGTACTCCTGTTGCCGTAAGGCTGCACATGCGCTCCAGGACGGCGATGTCGCGCGCTGACCAGCGACGATGCCTTCCGCCCTCACGTGATGCGGGCCCGAGGCCGTAGCGACGGTCCCACGATCGGACGGTGGTCGGGGCCACACCCAGCCGCCGCGCCACGGCACCCGTGCTGAGCCCGCCGTGTGCAGTGATGTCCGCGGTCTCGCGACCTTCGCCCGTGTCTGTAGTCACCCCTCCAGAATACGACGCACAAACGATGCGAGTTGTGTCTTCCGCGTTTTCGGATTGCCATGGTCACTGCCGGATCGTGATGCGAGCCTGCGCGATGCAACCGGCCCACCTGCGGAGGGATCACATGACTGCTCTGACGGATACCCGCGACAGCGTCCTTGCCGGCGCGGCATCCACGGCCTGGGCTCCGGCCGCTGCGGGCCTGTCCGGCGAACAGCTGGCGGACGAGGAATTGGCCGCCGGTATCACACGCGGTGACGAGCGATACCTTGCCGCTGCCTATCACCGCTGGGGAAGCCTGATCTACTCTCTCGCCACCCGCGCCCTCGGAGACCCCACAGAGGCCGAAGACGTGACTCAGCAGGTCTTCCTCGGCGCATGGCGTGGACGCCACACCTATCGTGCCGAGCGCGCGGCACTACCCGCCTGGCTCGTGGGCATCGCCAAGAAGAAGATCGCGGACGCGCTGAGTGCGCGCACGAGAAGGCGCTACCTGGCCGATGCCGTGGCCACAGTCGTGGCCGTACCCGCGCCTCCCGCCTTGGCCGATCAGATCATCGACCAGGTTCTCGTCGAATACGAACTCGCCAGGCTCCCCGCTCCGCAGCGAGAGGTGATCCGCCTGGCCTTCTACGACGACCTCACCCACAGCCAGATCGCGGAGCGGACCGGTCTGGCCCTGGGCACGGTCAAGAGCCATGCCCGACGCGGCCTTATCCGCCTGCGGCACAGGCTCCAGGCAGTCGCACTTCATCAGTGATGTCGTGACGTCACACTCTGCGTGTGGCTGGAGGAAGGCCGCGGCTCAAGGGACTGCCTCAGCAGCGGCTCCGTCTCGTTCAGCTGGAGCCGGCACCGGCCGGCATTCTGCGACGACTCCTGTCGCGGCCAGGAGCATCTGCCGTGCATCCGCAGCAGGCCGACAGGAGGAAGGCTGTGCAGTAATCCATGACAGGACTGCCGACCCTTCAGGTCTGGTCCACATTACCGGCCTGCTTCGCGCTGGTTGGCTGGCCTCGGAGGGCAGGCACCGATGACGCACGTCGATACCAGCGTTCTTGCTGACCTTGCGCTCGGCGAATCGACGCCTGCGCAGACACTCCTCGTCGGCGCCCATGTGCGGCAGTGCGAGAAGTGCCTGGAAGAGCTTGAGTCCCTGCGGCGCGTCGTGCGGGCGGGACGGTTTACGGCTGGTGAGCCGCTCACTCGGCCCCCGGAGCGGATCTGGCAGAACATCGCTGTACGTCTGGAGGGCGTTTCAGGGCGTACTTCTTGTGCCGGCCCGACAGCGGTACCGCGCCGCCGGCCGCGCCGCCGCGTGTGGCTGCTCGTTGCCTGCGTGTGCCTTGTCGTAGGAGGGGTTGCATGGAGCGCAGCCACCTGCTGGCGGTAAGCGGCGCCGTGCTTCGACAAGACGTGACAACGTTGCGAAGTGCCCCTTCTGGTGTTCGGCGAAGGCCCGGCCGCAGTACCGGGCCCTGTGATCGCTGCGGAAGGTGGCGCCGCCGAGGTTGCTCGGTCGGGCTGGCGTCCGGGCGGCCGGCTCGCTCCGTCCCTCCCAGGTCCGGCAGTGCTCGCGGTTGACGCCTACCCGGGTGGAACCCGCGACGCGGCGGCGCTCCGTACGTTCGGCGATGCAACGGTCGGATGCGACAGCGATTGTGAAGGTGATGCGAAGAACCGGCAAGAGCATCTGGATCTGCCCAAGTCGCCCATCTCCTGAGGCCGCGGCTGCCATCATGTGATCATTGCCGGTCCAGGTCGGCCAGGGCGTCGCGTAGAGCCGCGCGGGTGGTGATTCCAAGTTTGGGAAACACCCGGTAGAGGTGGCCGCTCACGGTGCGGGGGGATAGGTGAAGCCTCTCGGCGATCTGTTTGTTGGTGAGTCCGGAGGCGGCCAGCTGGACTACCTCCGATTCCTGTGGCGTGAGCCCGGCGGAGCCCGACTCACGCAGGACTGCCCACCCGGTCGCCCTGAGTTCGCGTCCGGCCCGGTCGGCCCACGGGCGCGCGCCGAGCTCCTCGAAGATGTGCAGCGCCTTCAACAGTGCCTCTCTGGCGGCGCTGGTCACTTTCGCTTTCCGCAACCGTTCGCCGAAGGCCAGTGCCACACGCGCCCGCTCAAAGGGCCAGTCGGCGATGCCCGGAAGCGACAGAGTCCGCTCGAACAGCGCCGTCGCCTCGTCGTCCGCCGTGGCAGCCACGGCCGCGGCTCCGCCGACGAGCAGCGCGAGGCGTGTCGAGACGTTCGCTATCCCCGCTTCCTGGACGGCCCGCACATGGACGGTCGCCGCCGCCTGGCGGTGCGTAAGCACGGCGGCTTCCACCAGATCCATCACCACCCAGATCGCATGGGGGACATAGCACGGCAGCGTGCCGGCGGGGCTGATGGCCTCCGCGTACCGGAAGGCGCTCTCGAAGTCCTCGTCCGCGAAAGCGCTCAGCAACCTGATGTGCGTGGCAGCGGTCATCATCTGGCCCGCACCGCGGGAGACGGCCCAGGACGTCATCGCGTCGGCTGTCTCCACGGCGGAACCGACGTCACCGCGTGCCGCCGCGACCAGCGCCTTCTCGTACCGGAAATACCAGGTGTAGAACGGGTAGTCGACCTGTTCCCGCAAGAGAAGTCCGTGGTCGGCCAGGCGGATCGTCTCGTCCCACCGGCCGGTGTTGAAGGCGTCCTGACACAGCAGCGGAAGGACGCCCAGCTTCTTGACGGCCAGGCCCGCATCCCGTTCCTGGCGCCAGATACGAAGGGCCGCGTCGCGCGCACCGGACAGCCTGTCCACGTAGACACCCGAGGTACCGATGCGGACGATACTCGTCGGATCGCTCTCATGGGCAAGCCCGGCGAGGAGTTCGTCCAGCTCGCGCAGCGCGGCGACGCTGACGCGCGCGGGATCGCCGAGTGCCGCCGCGGACACCCTCATCACGGCAGGCAGGGCGGGCAGGCGTGCCACGACCCTGTGGAAGGCCTGCCACAGTTCCCGCCGGCCGCCGAAGTGGCACAGCAGCATGAGCACATAGAGGGCTTCGTCGAGCGCGGGATCGTAGGCATCGCTTCGGCGCAGTGTCTCCTCGATGGCGTTGACGATCACACGATGAGCCATGTCGATGTCACCCGTGCCGTTGAGCATCACGTGGACCGTGGTCGCCGCGGAGTAGAGGGAAGCGTGGTCGTCGGTGCCCGCCTGCCGGGCGTCTTCGAGAAGGTGGGAGGCGTTGACCAGCTCGCCGGTCGCGTCGGCGCCGATGAAGGCTGCCCGGGCGAGCCGGCGTGCGCGGTCGTGTACCGCGGGACTCAGGTGTCCGGCTCGTGTGAGAGCGCGAATCGCCGCATAGGAGTCACCGCGTGTGCTTGCCATGTGAGCGCTGCGTTCAAGGAGGGCGGCGACATCCTCGTCGGGTTCCACCGACGCTTCGCCCAGATGCCATGCCCGGCGCTCGAGCCGATCATGCAGCACCTCGGCGATGGTGCAGTGTGCCGCACGGCGCTCCGCGGCGGTGGAGGCTCCGACGACCGCCGAGCGGATCAAAGGGTGCCGGAAGCGCAGCCGGTGGTCGCCCTCATCGATCCGGACCAGGTCGTCCTGTTCAGCGGGGCCAAGGTCCACCAGCGTGGCCTGGACGGAGGGAAGTTCTCCCGCGCGCTGCAGGACGGCCAGGTCGCCGGTCCCGTCCAGCGCGGCGATCAGGAGCAGACGGCGGGAGGCCGACGGCAGGCCCGCCACACGTGCGGCGAAGAGGGCTTCCAGACGCTGGCCCAAGGGCAGAACCTCCGGGAGCCGTTCCAGCGCGGCACGCTGGGGTCCGGTCAGGGCGGCCGGCAGCTCCAGCAGCGCAAGCGGGTTGCCCTGGGCGGCGGTGACAACCCTGTGCACCACGCTCCACACCAGGCCCGGATGACGGAAACCGACGAGTTGGCGTGCCGATCGGTCGTCCAGCGGAAGGACCTCGTGCGTGGGCAGGCCGGTCCTCTCGAAGAAGCCACCGCTTTCCGCGCGAGCCGCGGCAAGGAAGGTGATGCCGGTACCGGTGAGGCGCCGCGCCACAAGACCGAGGATCATCGCACTGGCCCGGTCGATCCAGGGAAGGTCGTCCACGATCAGCACCAACGGCTGTTGCACGGCCGCCCGACGCAGCAACGCAAGTGTGGCGTTGGCGACGACGAGACGCTGGGGCGGTGGCCCTGTACCGAAACCGAGGGCCACCTGGAGCGACTGACGGTAGAGGTCGTCGAGGGCCTCGATCTCCTCATGGAGGGGGAGAAGCAACTGGTTGAGACCGGAGTACGTCGTGTCCGTCTCGTATTGCGCACCCGCCGCCCGCAGGATCCGGACACCGGCCGCCGAAGCGCGCCGAGCGACCGCGTTCAGGAGGGCGGTCTTACCCACCCCGGGCTCGCCCGACAGCAGCAAGGCCCCCGGGGCGTTTGCCGGACGGTCGAGGAGGTCGTCGATCAGTTCCAGGTCCTGCCGACGTCCGACCAAATTCTCCGGTTCGCGGTCATAGGCATGGTGATCGCGGCTCACGTACGTCTCCCAACAACTTCCGGTCACGCAGGGTGCACGGTATCGGTCCACCCCGCTGCTGTGGTTGTCCCGCCGTTGCGGGGGAGCCGCAACGGGTCCGGCGTCCGGTGAACGCCTGCCGACGACGTGATCCCGGACCGGACGCTGTTCGCGCCGGCCGGTGAGGCGCCCACTGTCCTCCGAACGGCCATTGCCCGGCGTTGTGTGCCAGGCTCGGGCCGCTGTGCCAGGCTCCTCACGGGGCTTTCATGGCCGCAGCGGCGTGTTACGGCCCAGGATCGGTCGGGGACGGCAGGACGGCAGGACGGCCGCGGCGACGACGCGTCGCGCGCGGCTGCCGGCGGCATGTCGCCGTGGCGACCGGTCACGCACGCTCAGGTGGCCGGTCACTGGTCGTGCGGCGCCACTCGCCAGGGGACAGGCCGTAGGCGGCACGAAAGCTCCGGCTGAAGTGTGCGGGGCTGACGAAGCCCCATCTCCGCGCGATCTCTCCCACCGTCGAGCCGGCCGTGGCGGGACGCGCCAGATCCTCGCGGCAGGCTTCCAGACGCTTGTGGTTGATCCACCGGCTGACGGACATGTCCTCGTCTTGGAACAGCTTGTGCACATAGCGCACGGACATGCGGTGAGCCGCGGCGATCGTGGCCGGAGAGAGGTCCCGCCGGTGCGGAACGCCTTGCTCATGATGCCTCCGCTTCAGTGAGAGCCGAATCACGAAGACGCCCTGGAGCACCCCTGCGCGATCCCCAGGGTGGCCGGAAACCGGCACCTGAACGGTAGATCGCTTTCGTCGCGTGCGGGCCACGCGACGGAAACGCTGCGGGTTATCCGCAGAAGCGCGCCACGGCTGCTGCACTCTGTCGGGGTGGTCGCGAGCGTTCAGAGCGCCGAGGACTCGCCCGGACGCCTGCCGCGGAGCGGGGTCGGTGATCGTCGGCCGATAGCCGGTCCGGCGCGTACATGACGGGCATCGCATCATCGTCCCCGCCCCGGCCGCCGCCGCAACGACGCCCGGCCGCCATCACCTTCTACCTCTTACAAGGGCGGCGTCACTTGAGGCCGGCGCAGGCGTTGCCCGCCCACGGGGCAGCCCGCCCCCCGACGCCAGCACGGCCAGGGCTGGGTGCGATCCAGCGCACGCCGCGCCGGCCGCCCCGCTCCACCGGTCCGAGCAACTGCTCAACCCCTTGCCGCGACGCAACGCTCCCAGCGCGAACACATGTGTGGATGGGCCGGCCTGGGCAGGGCTTGTCTCGCTAGTCCTGCCAGTAGAACAGCAGGGTGTCCACCGTGAGGGGCACCCGTCCACCGAAGTAGTAGACGCAGAGGTCGGTGACCTTGATCGCACCGGTCTCGTCGTCGATCCAGCGGAATCCGGCCGCTTCCAGGGCCTGACGGGCCGTGGGGTCGGCGTCGTAGCCGGTGGCGAAACGGCCGAGGGTGCTGATGTGCACCAGGTTCCCCCGGCACGCGATCACGTGGTAGGTCCCCTCGCCCTGCTGGTGGTGGTTGCCGGCGGAGACCGGGGACGCCGGTTCGAAGCCCGCGGCGGTCAGCGCGGCCATGGCCCGGCCGAGTTGCTCGTCCTGGTCGGGCCGGGCCGGGGGCTCGGTGCAGAGCACCTCGATGCGCCAACGCGGGTCGCTCCGCTCCTCGCAGCCCCCGGCGTACTCGTGCACGATCACGCCACGCAGTTCCTCGTCCAGGCCGGCCACCTCGACCCGGGGGCGGCCCAGGTGGTCGTACATCGCTCGGGCCTCGGCCGCGTCCTCCGTGAGGTGGTACAGCGCGTACGCGGCCCAGAGCTTCGCCTCTGTGGTCGGCGCCTCGTTCAGGTAGGCGCGCAGGCGGTGCTCGTCCGTCAGCAGAGACTGGGCCAGGAAGGCGACGGAACGGTCGGGGTCGGCCAGCGCGAATACATTCAGTTCCTCGTCCTGCAGCCCGAGGCGGGCCGCCCGGTCCTCGGGCCGCTCGTCGCCGAGGTCGGCCAGGATCGCCTCGTTCCCGTACCGCCGGGCCAGCGCGTACAGCCCGGCCTTGCCGACCGCCTGCTGACGAGGCCACTCGGAGGCGGCGAGGGTTGCCAGCTCTGGTAGCGCCGAGCGGTCGCCGAGCCTGCCGCGGGCAGCGAGGAAGGCCTCGCGCATGCCGAAGCCGTCGTCTCCCCGTCGGTCCTCGTGCCGCAGCCAGGGCAGCAACTCCGCCCGGGTCCCCAGCAGGTCGAGCAGCGCGATGCGGACTTCGGACGTGTCGTCCGGATCCTGGACACGGGCGATCAGCTCGGCGACCCGCCCCTCCGGCACTCGACCGGCCAGCGCCCGCACGCACGGCTCGCGCCGCCACCACGGGTGGGCCGGATCGGCCACGTACCGGGCGAGTTCGTCGGCGTCCAGTTCGCGCAGGCCGGCGGCGTCGACCTGCCGAGCGGCCGGTGCCAGTAGCTCGATGTTTCGCACGGCCGGAGGCTACCGACCCGAGCACATCTCGCGCCGTGGCATTTCGCGGCCCCGGCACCGCCGGAGTCGACGGACGACCGCCCCGGCCGGTTCAGGCCGCCGGGCTCGATCAGTGGGTGGGCCTGCGGATCGTGCATGGCACCGAAGGTGTAGACGGCGTGCGCGAGGAGTTCTCGTGGTTATCCGGAGCTGTGCCGGTGAGTTTTTCGCGGAGGGTCGCCGGTGTCATGCTCTGCCGCGGGGCTCGGGTACCGGGGTGCCTGGCGATGTGAAGGCGGCGAGCACCGTGGCCGTGATGTGGCTGGCCGCGCGGTCGGGGTTCAGGCGGCCGGCGCGGATCTCTTCCGTCGCGCTGTGCATGACCGCCTGCAGGACATTGATCAGCCAGGCGATGGGCAGGTCTGTACGGAAGGCCCCCTCGGCCCGTCCGCGGGCAACCAGCGCCTCGACCCGGGCGGCGGGTCCGGCGTGCAACTCCCGGATGCGTCCCGCGGGAAGCTCGCGTTGGGCGGCGGCGAGTAGTGCCTGAGCCTGGTCCACCAGGTGCCAGCCTGCATCGATGTAGCGCTCCAGGGCGAGCAGCGGATCACCGGTCAGGTCGACCGCGTTCAGTACCTCGTTGCCTCGGTCGAGGGCGCGGCTCATCGCCGCATCGACGACCTCCGCCCGGGAGGTGAAGTGCGCGTACAGCGTCACCCGGCCCACACCCGCGGCCCGCGCGATCTCGCTCAGGCTCGCGTCCGGGTTCCGTCCGAGGCATTCGGTCGCGGCCTGCACGATCGCCTCGATGCTGCGCAGAGCGTCGGCGCGCTTGGTGGTGCTCTTGCTGCTCATGCGCTCACCGTACCCCAGAACTCGAACAATCCTGTTTGGATTGGACCCCTGGCGTGTATAACCTGAACATCGCTGTACGGATTAGTGAAGAGGGGTTGAGCGTCATGAGCGACACGGAAACAACCACCCACAGCGCATCGCAGACACCGCATCCGATGCGGTGGCCAGCTCTGGGACTGCTGGGAATGGCCCAGTTGATGCTGATCCTCGACATCACCGTCGTCGCGATCGCACTTCCTCACATGGGCGCCGAACTCGGCCTGGACCGCGCGGCACTGACCTGGGTGGTCAGCGGATACGCCCTCACCTTCGGCAGCCTGATGCTGCTCGGCGGCCGGGCCGCCGACCTGTTCGGCCCCAAGCGGGTCGTCCTGGCCGGCCTTGCCATCTTCACCGCCGCATCCCTGGCCGCCGGACTCGCCACCGGCGCCCCGCTGCTGCTCACCGCCCGGATCGCGCAGGGGGCGGCCGCCGCGATGCTGTCACCTGCCGCTCTGTCCGTGGTGGTGCGGCTGTTCGACGGCGACGAACGCAACCGCGCGCTGGGCATCTGGTCGGCACTCGGTGGCGGGGGAGCCGCCCTCGGCGTGCTGGTGGGCGGCCTGATCACCGCAGGCCCTGGCTGGGCCTGGGTCTTCTTCGTCAACGTCCCCGTCGGCGTGATCGTCTTCGTCCTGCTCGCCTGGATCCTGCCCCACCTGCCGCGCGCGGCCACCGGCTCGCTCGACATACCCGGCGCCGCCCTGGTGGCCGCCGCGACCGGCGCCCTCATCTACGCCCTCATTCGTGCGGGCGACCACGGCTGGGTCAACGCCGCCACCATCGCCCTGGTTGCCGCTGCCGCAGCCGCCTACGCTGCCTTCGCCGCCTGGCAACGCCGGGCGGCCGCACCGCTGATGGACCTGCGCCTGCTCGGCCGGCGCCCGGTCGTGGCGGGCATTTTCGTGATCGCCGTCGCCACCGCGCTGATGGTGGGGGTCTTCTTCCTCGGATCCTTCTACCTCCAGGAGCGCCAAGGCCACAGTGCCCTGATGACCGGTGTGCTGTTCCTGCCGGTGGCGCTGCTGACCATGGCCGCCGCCACCGTCGCCGGCACCCTGATCGGCCGGATGGGAGCACGACTGCTGGCTGTGGCCGCCATGGCCGTGGCAGCGGCCGGGTTCCTCGTACCGGTGCTCTGGTCCGGAACCACCGCTATGGTCACCGGCGTGAGCGTCGCCGCGGCGGGACTGGGCGCCCTGTTCGTCGTCGCCTCCACCACCGCACTCGCCAGCGTCGCACCCCACGAGGCCGGGGTCACGTCAGGCATCGTCAGCACCTTCCACGAGTTCGGCGCCTCGGTCGGAGCCGCGGCCGCCTCCACCGCCGCAGCCACGAGCATCGCCGTCCACACGGGTGTTGCCCGAGCCGCCTCAGGATTCGACAACGCGTTTCTCGCCGCCACCGGCACGGCGGCAGCCTCCGCCGTCATCGCCCTGTGGCTGATCCCAGCCAAGACCAAGTAGGCCGAAGCCGACACCGGCCCGCACCAGAACAGAGACCAGCATGTACGACCCATACGAGTTGATCCCCGGTGTGCCCTCCGTCGAGGTCTTCCGCCGACTGCGCACTGAGGCCGGCCTCTCGGACAAGGCCCCCGAGGCGGTTGCGCTTGCCCTGCCCAACACCTGGTACGGCGTGCTCGTCCACCACGAGGGGCAAGCCATCGGCATGGGCCGCATCATCGGTGACGGCGGCACCGCGTTCCAGATCGTCGACATATGCGTTCACCCCGAACACCAAGGACGCGGCCTCGGCAGGCGCATCATGGCCGCGCTCACCGACGAACTGGAGCGCCGGGCCCCCGCCACCGCCTATGTCTCGCTGATCGCGGACGGCCCCGCCCGCCGCCTGTACGAGAAATTCGGCTTCGCCGACACCACCACCCACGACTCCATCGGCATGTACCGGGTGATAGGCAATGCTGTTGCCCCCGGTGGAGCACAACCGAAGCCGTAGGCGCAGGCGCCCGGGGTCGCCCACGCGACCTACCTGGCCGCGTAGCGGCTGGAGATCGGCGAGAACGTCCAGGGCTATCACGGGGCTCCCGCCGAGGCCGAGTCGCGGGGCTTCCGTCTGGTTCCCGACGATCCATTGGCCACCTTCCACGGAGACGTACCGGCGCGGGAGGCCGAGACGGCGGTCGCGAGGCTGGTGCCGCAGAGCCCGGAGTCGTTCACCGGGCCGCTCTCCCGCGCGGCCTGGTGCACGGTCGCGTCCGGCTACGTGGTCCGCGGGCGGGACCGGGCCCTGGCGCCGGCGCGCCAGGAGGACACGGCCGTCCGCACCGCCGGACCGGTGCACCGGCTGCCCAGTCGCCACTCACCGTTCCTGTTCGTGCCCGCGGCCTGCGCATCCCTCTTCGCGCGGATCGCCCTCGAGGCGACCGCCTGAGTGAGGTGGCGAGCGCGGGTGGCATCGCGGGAAGGCGAAACGGACGATGCTCGTCCTGTTGTGCCACCCGGGGAACGCAAGGGACCCCCGGCCGGCGGCGGTGCCGACCGGGGCCCCTTGCGTGCGGTACGTGCGGGCCGCGTGCCTCAGCCGTCGTTCTCCGCCGACGGGATGTAGGCGCCCGGTACGTCGTCCGGCGCGAAGATCTCGTGCTCGCCGGGGTACGGCTCCGTCCAAGCGTGCGTCCGGTACCAGGTGAGGTGGTTCAGCTGCGCCGGGTTGGCGAAGTCGGGCCTGGCGTCGGGGCCGGTCAGTCGCTGCTTGGACTGCCAGTCCTCCCACTGCTCCGCGAGGGCCTTCTTGCCTGCCGGCACCTTCGTCGTCGGGACGGCCGCGGCGTTCGGGTCCTGCGGGGCCGGGGTGTCCAGGCCGCAGGCGGGTGCGGTCTTCACGCCGTCGGTCAGCGGGGTCCGGTTGGGCAGCGCGGTGAACGGCGTGTAGTCCGCCTTCTTGGTGAACGCGCCGAACATCGGGGTGGCCGCGCTGTCCTTCTGGTTCATCGGGTGGATCCCGAGGATCTGCTCGATGGTGCGGATCATCGTGATCTGCGAGTAGTAACGGCTGTCGACGGTGCCGTGCCGCGCCCAGGGGCTGATGATCTGGATCGGGGCACGGTGGCCGTCGACGTGGTCGAGGCCGGCCTGGGAGTCGTCCTCGACCACGAAGATCGCGGAGTCCTTCCAGTACTCGCTGTGCGAGATCTCGTCGACGATCCGGCCGACCGCGAGGTCGTTGTCCGCGACCTGGGCGGCGGGGCCCGCGGTTCCGCCGGTGTGGTCGCTGGAGAGCCAGAACATGTTCAGGTTCGCCGGACCGTTCTTCTGGAAGTCCCGCTTCCATATCTCGGCGCGGTAGACGTCCGGGACGCTGGTGTCGAACTTCGGGAAGCCTGGCACCGAGACGCTGTTGAGCGAGGGGATGGGCGAGGACGACACCAGGTTGTAGGCGGTGTCCTGCCCGGTGGCCCGCATGTTCTTGGTGTCGCAGTACAGGTTCTGCCAGGTCGCGCCGGCCGGCTTGGTGAGGAACTGGTGGAACTCGCCGAAGTTCCGCACGCTCTTGCCGGCCGCCTGCGCGCCGCTCCAGATGAAGCCGGTGCGCTGGTGGCCGAGGGCGTCGTCCTCGGTGTCGTAGCTGCGGGCGTACTCACCGGCGGAGGACTCGGTGTACTCCGGGTTGTCGGCCTGCATCAGCCAGTTGTGGCCCTCGGCGGAGTTCGTGCCGATGTCGTACGTGTTGTCGTACAGGCCGAACTGCCGGGTCAGCGCGTGCTGGTTCGGCGTCACGTTCTCGCCGAACTCCGCCAGCGACGGGTCGCCGTTGCCCTGCGGGATGTCACCGAAGACCTGGTCGTAGGTGCGGTTCTCCTTGACGATCATGAACACGTGCTTGATCGTCGACGGGTCGCCGAGCCGCTTCGGGACGGCCACCGGCTTCGCGTGGCCCTTGTCCTTGCCCTTGTCCTTCGCGAGCTTGACCGAGCCGTCGGTCCAGCCGTTCTGCTGGAAGACCTTGGCCGTCTGCGCCTTGATGACCTTCTCGCTCGGTAGCGTGAACCGCTGGACGCTCGAGGTGGTGTCGTGGGTGCCGCGCCCGGCGCTGTTGGTGGGCCGGCGGGCGTCGATGCCGCGGGTGTTGGAGACCACGACCTGGTCGCCGACGGTGGCGATCTCCGCGGGGAAGTAGTCCGTCGGGAGGAGGCCGACGTAGCTGACCGGCTCCTGAGGGGAGTCGTACCGGTAGACGGCGACCGCGTTGGCGCGGCCCAGCGTCACCAGCAGGTGGCCGTCGTCGGTGAGCGTGACGGCGTTGGGCTCGTAGCCCACCGACGACTCCGGCCACGGCTGGGTGGCGATGGTCTGCACGACCTTGTTCTTGCGGGTGTCGATGACCGACACGTCGTTGGTGGCGGTGTTCGTGACGAACAGCGCGCCCTTCTTGGCGTACAGGGCGGTCGGGTGCAGACCCACGTCGATGCTCGCGACGGCGGCCGCCGGGTCGGCGAGGTCGATGACGCTGACCGTGCCGGTGGTGGTCGCGCCGGTCCTGGGGTCGGCCGGCACCTGGGTGCCGTACGAGTTGATCGTCGTCTCGCCGGGCTTCGCCGGCCGGCCGCCCTCGTTGCTGACGTACAGCTTGGAGCCGACCACGATCATGTCGCGCGGGGCGTTGCCCACGGCCCAGCTCTGCTTGACGGTCCCGGTGGCCGCGTCGATGGCGACCACGCGGTTCTGGCCGTTGACCGCCGCGTACACGGTGGAGCCGTCGGGGGAGAACACCGGCTCGCCCACCAGGGCGTGCTTGGAGCCGTCAGCCGGGATGGTGACGGACGTCGGGTTGGCGAGGCTGCCGTCCGGGTTGACGGTGAACCGGGTGTAGCCGTCGGTCTGGCCCAGCCACAGCTGCGTGCCGTCGGGCGAGTACGTGGGGCCTTCCTGCCCCACGCTGTTGCTGGCGATGCGCAGGTTCGCGGACGCGGAGTTGCCGACGAGCTGCTGGACCTTCCAGCTCTTCAGGTCCACGACGGCCAGCGCCACGCCGCCGTCGGTGACCGAGGCCGCGAGGTGGGTGCCGTCCGGGCTGACCGAGGACGACATGATCTTGCCGTTGTCGATGACGAGGCGCTCACCGTACGGGGCGATGTACTGGTCGCTGGAGACGACCTGACCGCGGTCGGTGACCTGGCCGACCTGGTCGTGGTCGAACTGGGTGGTCTGCGCGAACCCGATCCCGGTGCCGGTGGCGAGGACGACGGCGGTGGCGGCAGCCAGCGTGAGGCTTCTGCGGCTGCCGAACCGACGGCCGAGGAGGGCGTGGGTGTTCCTCTCGGCGTCCACGCGGCGGCGACGAGTGACCTGCATCTTGAGTTATCCCTTCGGGGAGGTGGCGAGCAGTTCGACGTTGCCGTCGAACTGCCAGAGCGGGTTCGGCGCGTCCCCCACGGGGGTCCGTACCAGGAAGTAGCCGTTGACTTCCTTCGGTCCGTCGCCGTCGGCGACGTACCGCCCGTCCGGAGTGACGTCGAGCTGGTAGATGGCCTGGCCCGTGGTCGCGACGTCGGGGAGGTGCCAGGAGACGACGCAGCGCCAGTCGTTGCCGGCGCCTTCGGCGCCGTTCGCGACGCCGCCCTTGGTGCACGCCGCCGTGGCCTTGAGCTGGTTCTCGGTGACGGCGGGGCGGTTGAGCTGGTCGGTCTGCATGCGGTACAGGTGCGCGAAGGCCGTGGCGACCGAGCGCTGCACCTTCTCCTGCTCGATCCCGGAGCCCGTGGCCGGGGTCGCGACGGTGACGACGGCGACCGTCGCCGCGAGCAGCCCGGCCAGCGGCAGGGCTCCGGCGAGGAGCGCACGGCGCGCCGAACCGTCGTCGGTCAGGTTGGTGAAGTCGCGCCGCAGGAAGAGCAGATAGGCCAGGACCGTCGCGGTCACAGCCCACACCAGGCTGACCGCGATGCCGATGAGCAGCGGTGCGAGCTGCTGGGGGCCCGTGAACAGGCCGTTCCAGGAGATGAAGGCGTATCCGGGCAGGGCCAGGCGTACGGCGACGGGGAGCGGCATCATCTGCGCGAGCTGCATCGCGAGGGCGACGAGTGCGGGCAGCAACAGCCCCATCGGGGACCGCCCGAGGGCGATGGAGCCGAGCAGGCCGATCCCGGCCAGGGCCAGGGTCGGGGCGAGGGCGCAGGCCCAGGCGAGGAAGACCTGCCCGGCGGCGTCGGACGGCGTCAGCAGGTGGCCGTCGAGACCCACCAGAGCCTGGTTGCCGACCGCCACGACCCCGCCGACCGCGCTCGAGCAGGCCATCCCGGCCACGAGCAGGAGCAGGACGGTGAGGCTGGCCAGCGCCTTCGCCGCGAAGATCCGGCCCGGCGAGCGGACCGCCACCAGCAGGTGACGCCAGGTGCCGAGCCGGTCCTCGGAGGCGAACACGTCGCCGGCGACCAACGAGGTCAGCAGCGGGAGCGCCCAGGTGCCCGCGAAGCCGAGCACCACCAGCGGCCCGGCCCATGCTGTCGCGTGCATCCAGCGGCCGAAGAGGGTGTCGACGGGGAGCGTGCCCTGCTGGCTCACCGCGGCGACGAAGAGCGCCGGCGCGACCCAGCAGGCCAGGACCAGCAGGCGGATCCGCCACTGCGAGACCAGCTTGACCAGCTCGAAGCGGTAGCCGCGCGACACCGGGACGCGGCGGGTGGGGACAACGTTGTCGGCGACGACGGTCGCGGCGGTCATCGACCGGCCTCCTGCTGCTGGGTGAGGGCGAGGAAAGCCGCCTCCAGCGGGGAGACGACGGGCGCGAGTTCGCGCAGAGCGATGCCCGCCCGCACGAGCCCCACCACGAGTTCGTCGAGGGCCGGCACCAGCGCGCGCACGACGAGCACGTTGGCGTCGTTCCGTATGCCGGCGTCGTTGACGACGCGGACGCCGTCCGTACCGAGGGCCAATTCGCGGGCGGAGTGCGCGTCGGAGGTGAGCAGCCGGTAGTCGAGTTCACGGTTCTCGGCGGCCAGTTTGCCCAGCGGGCCCGAGAAGACGATCCGCCCGGTGGCGAGGATGGTGACCTCGGAGCACAGCGCCTCCAGCTCGTCCATGCGGTGGCTGGACAGCACGACGGCGGTCCCCTCGTCCGCGAGCCGGGTGAGGACTTCGTAAACGTGCCTCTTGCCCGCCGGGTCCAGGCCGTTGGACGGTTCGTCCAGCACGAGCAGCCGGGGCCTGGTGAGCAGGGCGGCGGCGAGCCCGAGCCGCTGGCGCATGCCGAGCGAGAACCCGCGGACCCGGTCGTCGGCGACGTCCGTGAGGCCGACCTGGGCCAGTACGTCGTCGATCCCGGCCGTCCGCGCGTCCTGCCCGCGGAGCGCGGCCAGCGCGGCCAGGTTCTGCCGGGCGGTGAGCGACGGGTAGAGGCCGGGCCCGTCCACGAAGCCGGCGACACCGTCGGGCGCGGCGAGCGCCCGCCCGACCGGCGTGCCCAGGATCTCGAGACCGCCGCCGTCGGCGACCGCGAGGCCCAGCAGCAGGCCGAGCAACGTGGTCTTGCCCGCGCCGTTCGGTCCGACCAGGCCGTGTATCTGTCCCTGTGTCACGTCGAGGTCGACGCCGTCGAGCGCGACGACGTCCCCGAAGCACTTCGTGATTCCGCGAGCGCGGACCGCGAGGAGTGTGTCCATGAGTCCCTTCTTCCTCAACGCCCAGGACCTTAGGAAGGGTGTGGGCCCCCGCCAGGGACGATCGGTTGAATGGCCATTGAACGTATCGTCAAGACATCGGCAAGTCCGGGTGTGCGAAGTGTGCGTCATCGAGACGGACTTGGACAGAACAGGTCGCAGGTCGCAGGTCGTAGGTCACAGGGCGCGGGCCGGGACCGGATGGGCGGGCTGCCTGCGGCGGTCTTCCGGCGGGGTGTGACGGTCGTCGTGGGAGGCAGGGGGTAGCTGTGGTTCAGGTTCGAGGATGGTGATGTCGAGGCTGGTGATGGTGCGGTTAGCGTCCGGGCGGCCGTCTTGTTGGTGGTCGTGGTAGCGGGAGATCGGTGACTTGACCTATCGGGTGCTGACACGCGGGCGCCTTGGTGGGAGGAGCCCGGCCAGGATCCGACGGCCGATGACGCCGATGCTTGCACCGCCTGTGATGCCGGCGGCCTGGACGACCAGGTCACGGGCTAGCGGGGATGGTCCCTTCGGCCAGCACTGGTGGCGTTACGGTGCGAACCGCTCCTCGAGCTCGCGGGGGTGGTCCGCTTACGCCCTACGGCGCGAACGGCTTCGGCGGCTGCTCCTTGCGTCAGCGGGGATGGTCCCTCCAGCACCGACGTCGGCGTCATCATCGAACGCCATTCCCCGTTCCCGCGGGGGTGGTTCCAGGATCAGGAACTGGGGCTGGACGGCCTGGTGCTGTTCCTCGCGTCTGCGGGGATAGCCCTAGTCCGGGCTTGGATGTTGTCGGTCGGTGATGAGTTCGTCCGGCGTCAGGCTGAATGGTGCGGGGTGGAGCGGTGGGCGGTCCTGGCGTAGCCGTGGTGTCGTCCATGCCCGTCCAACGATCAGCACCGGTGCCTGTCGTGTTCAACTGAGCCACCGCAGGTTGACGCGCCGGTAGCGACTACATTGCCAAACCACCACGCCGGTCGAACTCGGGGTCGGTCGTGGTGATCGCTTCCGGGATGGTGAGTCGGCGCGTCGCAACAGGAGTAGCAGATCATCGGCTGGTGAGGTGTCCAGGTCGCTGATCATGGCTGTTGGCCCGTACCTTGGGCGGGCGGCGGTACGTAGCGGAGGATGTGTCGACGGCGCGCTGGTGTGAAGTCGTGTCGTTCACCGTTACCCGAGACAAGTATTTACTCACTCGTTCGTGAAGACGTCGTGCTCTCCCGGACGAGGAGCCGATGGGCGGCGGTTACTTCGCGCAAGTCATACCTTCGCGTGCCACGCCGGCCGTGGATCTGCTGGTCCAGCATCTGTACGGCGGCCCGGGCGATCTGTGCCTTGTCGGGCGCGACGGTGGTGAGGGTTGGCGTGCTGTACCGGCCGTCCTCGATGTCGTCGAAGCCCGCGATCGCGATGTCCTGGGGGATACGCAGGCCCTGGGCGAGCGTGGTTCGGTGGGCTCCCAGTGCCAGGAGGTCGTTGAAACAGAAGACTGCTTGTGGGGGAGGAGCTGTGGCGAGCAGGCTTGCCATGATTTCAGCACCGTCGGAGCGGTGGTAGGAGTTGGTGGGCGGGGCAAGGGCTTCGTCGTAGGGCAGGCCGGCCGCCGTCAGAGCTTCCTTGTATCCGGCGAGCCGCAGGTGGGCGGTGTTTGCGCTGGGGTTCGTCTGGCGTCCTATCGCGGCGATGCGGGTGTGCCCTAGGGAAATGAGGTGCTCAGTGACCTCCCGCGCGGCTCGCTGGTTGTCGATGGCGACGTGGTGGGTGGGACCGTCGATGACGCGTTCGCCGAGCAGCACGAGTGCGGTGGTGTCGGTGCGGTCGGCCAGCTCGTCGGCTCCCACCGTGATGGGGCTGAAAATGAGGCCGTCGATGCGCTGTTCGCGGATGCCTTGGAGGACCTCGCGTTCGCGTTCCGGTCGCCCGTCGGTCTGTTCGATGATGGTGGTCCACCCTTGCTCGGTCGCAGCGTCGATGACAAAGCGTGTCAGCTCCGCGAAGTAGGGCGCGTCCAGTTCCGGCAGTGCCAGGGCGATGACCCCGGTACGGCCCTGGCGCAGGTTCCGGGCGGAGAGGTTGGGACGGTAGTTCAGCTCCGCCAGGGCGAGTTCAACCTTCTCCCGCGTCGGCGGCGCGACGTATGTGTTTCCGCTGACCACGTTCGACACGGTCTTGACCGAGACTCCGGCCAGGGCCGCGACGTCCTTGAGACTGGCTCCCACCAAGTCACCTCCATTACGCCGCGGAAGGCGCTGTCGCTAGGGCGCCGAGGCCCACACTGGCACATCGCGCCCCCGGGGGCCGGCAACCGCTGACCACCTGGTTGAGGTCGCGAAGCGAAAAAGTATCCTACGAAGACTTTACGACGCTGTTCCAACGATGTAATCGTACTCCTCACAGACGACGCGCCTCGCCGCGCTATAGCTGTCCGCCTCCGGGCTGGAGTCCCCACCAGCCCGGAGGCGGGCGGCACTCGGCCTCTTCACCTGCAAGATCCAGGAGCAACCCGCATGGTCACTGCCCGTCTCACCCTCGACCCGGCCTTTCAGGTCGGCGGCATCGACCGCCGGCTGTTCGGCTCCTTCGTGGAACACATGGGCAGATCGGTCTACACCGGCATCTTCGAGCCCGGACACCCTGAAGCAGACGAGCAGGGCTTCCGGACCGACGTCCTGGAGCTGGTCCGCGAGCTCGGCGTCACCACGGTGCGTTACCCGGGCGGCAACTTCGTGTCCAACTACCGGTGGGAGGACGGGGTAGGGCCCGTGTCCGACAGGCCCCGGAGGCTGGACCTCGCCTGGCGCAGCCTGGAAAGCAATGCTTTCGGCCTCAACGAGTTCATGGCATGGGCCACAAAGGCCGGCGTGGAACCGATGATGGCGCTCAATCTGGGCACTCGCGGGGTGGCCGAGGCGCTGGACCTGCTGGAGTACAGCAACTACCCCTCGGGCACCGCGCTGTCCGACCTGCGCCGTTCCCACGGTGTGGCCGAGCCGCACGACGTACGCATGTGGTGCCTGGGCAACGAACTCGACGGACCATGGCAGATGGGCCACAAGACGGCCCACGAGTACGGGCGGGTGGCGGCGGAAACGGCCCGCGCGATGAAGCGCTTCGACCCCGCCCTCCAGCTCGTCGCCTGCGGCAGCTCCAATGCCTACATCAACACCTTCGCCTCCTGGGAGGCGACGGTACTCGAGCACACCTACGAGTTCGTCGACTACATCTCGCTGCACGCCTACTACCAGCCCGAGAACGGAGACCTCGACTCGTTCCTGGCCAGCGGCGAGGAAATGGACCGTATGATCTCCGCGATCACGGCCACCGCCGACCACGTCGGGGCGAAGGTCCGCAGCGACAAGAAGATCAAGCTGTCCTTCGACGAGTGGAACGTCTGGTACCAGAGCCGATTCGGCGGTGAGTCCTCGCTTCCGTGGCGAGAGGCCCCCGAAATCATCGAGGACGTTTACGACGTCACCGACGCGGTGGTGGTCGGCAGCCTGCTGATCACCCTGCTCCGGCACGCCGACCGGGTAGGGGCAGCCTGCCAGGCGCAGCTCGCAAATGTCATCGCGCCGATCACGACGCGCGCCCAGGGGCCAGCCTGGCGGCAGACGATCTTCCACCCCTTCGCCCGCACCGCGCGCCACGCCCGCGGCACGGTGCTGCGCGTGGAACCGCAGTCGCCCCTCGTGGACACGGTCAAGTACGGACCCGTGCCCGCCCTGTGGGCCACCGCGACCCACGACGAGGAGACCGGGGAGGTCGTGCTGTTCGCTGTGAACCGCAGCCGGCACGACAACCTGGCCCTCGCCGTCGATCTGCGGGCTTTCCCCCGGCACCGCGTCGCCGAGCACGTACTCCTGCACGACGCTGACCCTTCGGCGACGAACACCGAGGCCGCTCCCGAACGTGTGCAGCCCGTCGACGTGGCCGGCACCAAGATCGACGACCTGGTGCTCAGCACCGACCTGCCGCCCGTGAGCTGGACCATGATCCGCCTGACCGCTGCCTAAGCGAAGCCAACACCGCTGTCCACGGGTCCAATGGCGGGCCCGAATCCAAGGAGCAGAGAATGCGCAGCATTACCTCGTCCATCCGCCCGGTCGAGCGGAGAGCCTTCCTCGGCGCGGCCGCCGGAGTGGCGGCCACCGGCTTCCTTACCGCGTGCGGCGGCGGAACGAAGGTCGGCGCCGGGCAGAACAAGGCCGGCAGCGCCCCGACGTTCAGCGGCGGTGAATACAAGGGGCCCAAGGTCACGCTGGAGTACTGGAACGGCTTCACCGGCGGAGACGGCCCGCACATGCAGGCCATGGTGGCCGCGTTCAACAAGAAGTACGAGGGCCGCATCACCGTCAAGAACACCACCCGGCGCTGGGAGGACCTGTACCCCGCCCTGCCCACGGCCATCAGCGCAGGCAAGGGCCCGGACGTCGCCGTCATCCACAACGACCAGATTGCGACGTTCGCGGTACGCGGCACCCTGGTGCCGCTCGACGACGTGGTGTCCGCCCTGAAACTGACCGAATCAGACTTCATACCAGCGGTCTGGCAGGCCGGTGTCTTCGACGGCAAGCGCTACAGCGTCCCGCTCGACGTGCACTGCCTGGCCGACTACTGGAACAGCTCCCACCTGACCCGCGCGGGACTCGACAAGGCCCCCGGCGACCGTGCCGGCTACGAAGGGGCCCTGAAGGAACTGCAGTCCGCAGGGGTCGACCACCCGTTCTGGATGCCGAACAAGTGGCCGGCGCACCTGATGTTCATGAGCCTGCTGTGGCAGTTCGGAGGCGAGCTCTACAACCAGGAGGGCACCTCCGCGCTGTGGGGCTCGGACGCGGGGGAGGAGGCGCTGGGCTGGATGGTGGAACAGATTCGCAAGGGCTACAGCCCCGCCCAGGTCGCTCAGGACTCCCAGTACAACGCCTTCAAGAACAACAAGGTCAGCTTCACCTGGGACGGCATCTGGCAGATCAACGACCTCAAGTCCACCGCCTCGAAGATCAAGTGGGGCATGTCCGCCATCCCCACGATCGGGTCCACTCCCGCCGTGTGGACGGCCAGCCACAACTTCGTACTGACCTCCCAGGCCGGACGGGACGACAACAAGATCCAGGCCGCCAAGTTCTTCATCGACTACATGAGCGAGCGCTCCACGGAGTGGGCGCAGGCCGGCATGATCCCCGCGCGCAACAGTGTGCGCTCCCAGGCCGAGGTGGCCCAGCTCCCCCAGACGCCACTCGCCGCCAACGTCGACGTCTTCCGCTTCCTCCCGGCGCTTCCCGGCCTCGGCGACGTGCAGAGCAAGGCCCTCGAACTGGCTGTCCAAAAGGCCGTCCTGGGGCATCAGTCACCCGCCGAAGCCCTTGCCGACGGCGTGAAGACCGCCAACAAGATCCTGGCCGAGAACAAGCAGAAGTACGCGAAGTGAGGCGATCCGGGTGCGACGGCTGAAAACCCCGCCGTCCAGCACGAGTGAACCGCGCGTCCCGGACCGCACCGCGGTCCGGGCCGTCTCACGGTCCTACCAGTGGTGGACGCCCTACGTGTTCATGGCACCGTACCTGGTGCTCTTCATCACCTTCGTGGTGGCCCCCATCGGCTTCGGACTCTGGATCAGCCTGCACGCCTGGGACATCAACCTGCCGGCGAAACCCTTCGTCGGGCTGGACAACTACCGAGAGCTGTTCGACGCCGACGGCGTAGACGCCCCCCGGTTCTGGCAAGCCATGCGCGCCACCGGCATCTTCACCCTGCTCTCGACGCCCTTGCTGCTCATCGTGCCGCTCTTCACAGCCATGCTCATGAATGGCAGGTTCCGCGGACGCAACCTCTACCGGGCCGTCTACTTCGCACCGTACGTACTCGGCGTCGCCGTCGTGGGACTGCTGTGGCGGTTCCTACTGGACGGCAACATCGGCCTGGTCAACCACTACCTGGGCGCGCTCGGCCTGCCGGACGACATCCAGTGGACCACCGACACGCCGGCCGCCTGGTGGGGTCTCGTGCTGGTGACCGTGTGGTGGACCCTTGGACTGAACTCTGTCATCTACCTCGCCGGTCTGCAGGACATCCCGGCGGAGCTGTACGAGTCCGCACGGGTCGACGGGGCCAACGCGTGGCAACGCTTCCGGCACGTCACCCTGCCGGGCCTGCGACCGGTGGCCCTGTTCGTCGTGAACTCCACCCTGCTGGCCTCGGCCAATATGTTCGGCCAGGCATACATCATTACCGGCGGCGCGCCGGCAGATGAGACCAAGACAGCCATCTTCCTCATCGCGGAGACCGGTCTGCGCCGCTTCGAGATGGGGTCGGCGTCCGCCATGAGCTTCATCCTGGCGCTGGCTCTGATGGCGGCCAGTGCCGTCGTCTTCCGCGTCTTCCGTGAACGCCAGGAGGACCGATGACCAACAGCCAGACCGCAACCCGGCGGGCGGCGGACACGGAGTACGGCGGAGAGCGGTCCTCCGCGACACCGTCCCCGGCGGCCCGTCGGATGCGCCGCTCCCTGCTCCACCTCGTCCTGGCGATCGTGGCGGCCCTGTACCTGAGTCCTCTCCTGTACATGCTGGTCACCTCGTTCAAGACCGGCGAAGCCGCCGGGTCGACCGATCCACAGTGGATCCCTTCCCCCTTCACCGTGCAGGCCTATAAGGACGTCCTGGGCGCCACCGACAGCCCCGTCCTGCGGTGGCTGTTCAACAGCGTCTTGGCCGCCGCTGCGCACGCCGCCCTGGTCCTGGTGACGGCGACCCCCGCTGCCTACGCACTCGCACGGTTGCGGTTCAGAGGGCGAGGAGTGATCTTTACGTCGATCGTCGCCACCCTGTTCGTGCCGCCCATGGTCCTTCTCATCCCGAACTTCCTGATCGTCAACGAGTTCGCCTGGGTGGACAGCCTCCCCGCGGTGATCGTGCCAGGCGCAGCAAGCGCGTTCGGCGTGTTCTTCCTTCGCCAGTTCTTCCTGACCGTGCCCTTGGAACTGGAAGAAGCAGCCGAACTCGACGGCTGCAACCGCTGGCAGATCTTCGTCAAGGTGGTCCTGCCCCTGTCCAAGCCGGCACTTACCACGCTGGGCATGCTCGCCTTCCTCGCCAACTGGAACGACTTCCTGTGGCCCTTGTACGTGCTGCTCAGCCCGGAGTCGCTGACCTTGCCCGCCGGCCTGGCCAACTTCCAGAACGCCAACAACATCCACTACGACCTGCTGATGGCGGGAGCCGTGATCGCGAGCGTCCCCGTCCTTCTGCTCTACATCGTGGCCCAGCGCTGGGTCATCGAGGGAGTCTCCCGATCAGGTCTCAAGGGATAGATCGCTCTGGGGAACTGGAGCGGCCATGAGCGGCAAAAAGGGCTCCAGGCGGCAGGTGATTGAACGGAGATTCAGGCGCGGCCGCAGGTGGCATGACTGGTCGGGTGAAGGCCTCGACGTTAGAAAGAGAAAACGAGCTTCGAGGCTCTCGGCCGTGCGTGCTGCGTCTGGCAACTTCGCGAGCAAGACCGAGCGGGCCGAGCGCGCCGAGCAGGCTCGCGCCGTCCTGAACGCCTGGAACGGCTCCGCCACCACGCCCGCCGAGCAGTTGCGCGAACTCACGGGCCGGCCGGGTCCAATGCTCGTCGAGGTCGGCGGCGGACAGGAAGACACAGATGTTCAAGGCGGGGGAACGGTCGGCGTCATGGTGCCGACCGTACGTGCGCGGCAGCGTGCCGATGCGGTCCATTTCCCGCGACGGAAGTCCGGACCAATTCGCCCGCCCCGGAACGGCGGAGACGACACAGGCGGAGCCCCTCGGGGAGGTCGGGTGACCTGCCCGAGGGGCCCGGTGCTGCGTGACGACCGCGTCAGTGGCCCGCGGCGTTCCTGACGTGCAGCGCGACCGGGATCGGCGGCACCCAGTACGGCGTGTCGGTGCGCAGGATCACCGACGCCGTCCAGTCGCCGGGAGTCCGGAGGCCGCGGGCGTCGAGCGTGACCGTGAATGTCGCGCTCGCGCCCGGGCGCAGCGTCAGGCGCCCGGGGTTCTCCGAAAGCCAGGACACGTCGGTCTCCGTCTGGTCCCAGCCCGGCAGTTGCCGGGCGGTGGCCACCGGGACCGGGAAGCGGCTCTGGTTGCTGCCGCCGACCTGGTACATCCCCGGGGCCCCGCCGCCGCGGTAGAGCGCGGTGGGGGCGTCCGGCAGACGGGTCCAGGTGTCGGTGCCCGGGTCGTAGGCGTAACCCTCGGGGGTGAGGACGCGGTTGATGCCGACCCGCTTGAAGCCGCCGGAGACCAGGAGCCGTCCGTTGGCGGCGGCGTACGAGGCGGTCGCCAGGCCCGTGGGCATCGCGGCGACGGGCTGCCAGCTGTCGGAGGCCGGGTCGTAGACGTAGGCCGCGCCCGTCTCGACGTACTCGTGGTTACCGCCGGCGCAGTACAGCTTGCCGTTGATCGCGCCGCACGACTCCCAGCTGACGGTCTGCGGGTAGTCGGCCGCCCGGGACCACGTGCCGGTGGCCGGGTCCAGCACGGATACGGTGCTGGAACAGCCGGTGTTGGTGCATCCGCCGACCACGTAGAGGCGGCCGCCGAGCACGGCCCCCGCGGCGCCGTAGCGGCCCTCGGGAATGTCCGGGCCCTTCGACCACGTGTTCCGCGCCGCGTCGTAGACCTGGGTGGTCGCGCTGACCTGCTCGCCGGGTCCCCAGCCGCCCACGGTGTACAGGAGGTCGCCGATGAAGCCGTGCGCGGTGGCCTGGCGCGGTTCGGGCGCGCTCGTGCCGCGGTTCCAGGTGCCCGCCGCGGGGTCGAGGACGTACAGGTCGCCGGTCGGGGTGTCGCCGTCGCCCGTGCCGAGCGCGGAGTACAGCCGTCCTCCGTGGCTCTCGACCGCGTTGTCCATCACCGGGACCGGCAGGTCGGGCAGGGAACGCCATGCCGTGCCGGGCGCGGCGGTGTCCGGACCGGTGCCGGTGCGCTCGCCGAGCCGGAGGGTGAACGGAGCGGTGCCCGTGTTGCGCACGGTGACCTTCCGGGTGACCGTGCCGCCGGGCGCCGTGGTCGCGTCGATGCCCGTGACGTGTGTCGACAGGCGCCCCGCCTTCAGCGCGAACGAGGCCTGCGACGTCCGGTCGGCGGGTACCGCGACCGTGCGGGAGGCCGTGCTGTAGGAGGGCTTGCCGGCGGCCACCTTGTGGCCGCCGTTGCCGGGGACGAACAGGCGGTACAGGCCGTCGCCGACCCGCGGGTCGCCCGCGGTGGCCAGGGTGGGAGCCACCGGTCCGTCGCCGGAACCGGACCGCACCTGGGCGCCGATCAGCCCGCGCCGCGTGTTGGCGTCGGTGACGAGCCCGGTGAGCATCCCGCCCCGGACCGGGGTCAGGACGCGCTCGGCGACCGTCACGTCGTCGACGGCCCACAGCTGGCCGGGACCGGTGAAGTGGAAGCGGACCTGCACCGCGCGCTCGCCGGCCCAGGCGGTCAGCGGAATCTCCACCCGTCCGCTGCCCCACCCCTGGTCCTGATGCCACACCGTGGTCCAGTTCCTGCCGCCGTCGGCGGTGACCTCGACGTCACCGCTCTGCTCGGCGGAACCCTCGTAGTCGGTGCTGAAGGCCAGTTCCGGATCACCTGCGCGGCCGAAGTCCCAGACCGGGCCGGTCAGTACGGTGTCCATGGCCACGTCCCAGCCGGCGTGGTCGTTGTCCGCGACGGCGAACCCTCCCGAGCCGCCGGTGTTGTTGCCCCGGCCGCCCGGGTCGCCGAACGACCAGCCGTGCCCGGTGCCCGCGAGGTCGGTCACGCTCCAGCCCTTGGGCGCACCCGACGTGGAGTCGAAGGGCTCGGTCCCCAGCGTGTCCACGCGCAGCCGGTACGCCGGATTGTCGGTGGCCCAGGTGTCGGCGGGCAGCCCCAGCCCGACCTTCAGGTCCGTCCGGCGCACGTCCACCGTGCGGGTCAGGGACAGGTAGTCGGGGTCGTCGCCGACCACGTGCAGGGTGTACGTGTGGTTCTCGGGCAGATCGAGGCGGTACGCGCCGGTGACGGCGTCGGACCACACGGGGGCACCCGGAACGCCGTCGACGGTGATCTTGGCGTGCAGCGGCCAGCCGTGCCCGGAGGCGTCGGTCACGGCGCCCGACACGCGGTGGGTGGCGAGCTTGAGCAGCGCGAGGTCCCGGGTCGCCGAGGCGCCGTCGGCGAGGTCGACCTGCGTGGCCGTGCCCGGCGCGTAGCCGTAGGCGGTGACGGAGAGTTCGTGGCGGCCGGCGGGCAGCGCGAGGGTGTAGTGGCCCGCGCTGTCCGTGGTCGTGGAGAACAGGCCGCTCCTCACCGTCGCCGCGGCGACGGGTGCGTGCGAGGACCGGTCGGTGACGGTGCCGGAGAGCGTGCCGTGCGGCCCCATGCGAAAGGCGTTGAGGCCGTGGGGGGTGCCGAGGCCGGTGGGGCCGTCGTAGCCGGGGCCGGCGGTGCACAGGTAGGCGGGCGCGCAGCGGCCGTTGCTGCCCTCGGTGACGTCGTTCAGGCCGCCCGCGGCGTACGGGTAGACGTTGGGGTGGGTACCGGCGACCGGGGCGCCGGCGTTCGCGTACACACCGGCGATGATCGGCGCCGAGGCGCTGGTACCGCCGGCCACGCCCCAGCCGCCGGAGCCGTAGCTGTCGTACACCGCGACGCCGGTGGCGGGGTCGGCCACGGCCGAGACGTCGGCAACGGTGCGCCCGGGGCATCCGGTGTCCTGCTGGAAGGCGGGCTTGGGCTCGTGGAGGGAGCAACCGGAGCCGGCGCCGCCGCCGTCGTGGTCCCACACCGACTCGGTCCAGCCGCGGGACGTAGCGGGGTCTTTGGTGAGCGAAGTGCCGCCGACCGCCGTGACGTACGGGGAGGCCGCGGGGTAGGCGACGCCGTAGCGGGAGTCGCCGGACGAGGCGATGATCGCGACGCCCGGGTGGTCGTAGTGGACGTCGAGGGCGGACTCGGCCGGGTCCTCCGGGTAGAAGGCGTAGTTGGAACCGTAGGAGTTGGAGACGTACTGCGCACCGAGCGCCACGGCCTGGTCCACGGCGGCGCCGAGGTCGTCGCTGGTCGCGGTGTCGGCCTCGACAAGGACGATGCGTGCGTTCGGGGCGATCGCGGAGACCATGTCGAGGTCGAGGGAGATCTCGGTGGCCCATCCCGGATCGGGGTCGGGGTAGGCGGTGCCGCCGCGCTGGTCGGCCTTGGTGAAGCAGCCGTTGGCGGTGGTGCAGGCGGGCAGGCCGTACTGAGCGCGGTAGACGGCCAGGTCGGCCTCGGCGTCGGGGTTGTCGTAGGCGTCGACGATGGCGATCGTGCGTCCCGCGCCGCCGTTCGCGGGCAGGCCGTAGGCGCTGAGCAGATCGGACGGCCCGAATCCGTCGGGGGCCTGTCCGGCCGTCCGGAACCCCTTCCGGGCCGGGACGTCGGTGCGTCGCAGGCCGAAACAGGTGAATTCATGCGGTTTTGCCGGTCCGCAGAGCGGCTCGACGTGGCCCGGTTGGGTACGGGCGGACGCCTTCGGGGCCGGAAGGGCGGACTCCGCGGCGGCCGCCGGAGCCGGTCCCGCGGCGCCCAGCGCGGCGAGCGCGGCGATCACCGTCACGCTGGCCGTCCCCGCACGGAGGGGCGACCGTCGCCCCCGTCGCGGAGTGATCCAGTTCAGTATGGACAAATCACAACTCCTGTGTACATCCTGCGCGGCGGCACACACCGCCCCTGGATCAATGAGTTGCGTGGCGGACCGGAAAAGTTCACCGAACTCTCGATATTTCTTCGGGAAATTCTCTCCGGACGCCGCCGGACCCTCTCAGCCGGGGTCCACCAGCCAGCCCCGCACCTGACGCCGCGCGTTGTGCAGGCGGGACTTCACCGTGCCCATGGGGACGCCGAGCTGCTCCTCGATCTCCCGGTACTCCATCTGACAGATGTCGCGGTACACCAGGGGCGCGACGAGCTCCGGACTGACGCTCTCCAGGCGCTCCAGCGCCTCCAGCAGGTCGATGCGCGTGCCGGCGATCACGCTCGTCCGGCGCGGATCGGGCGTGTCGGTGTCCGTCACGGACAGCGACTGCTCACCGCGCCGGCGCTTGAGTTCGCGGTACTTCTGCCGGCAGCAGTTGGCGACCACCGTGTACAGCCAGGTGTGGAACCGGCTGCGGCCCTCGAAGGTGCCGATCTTGCGGGCGACTTGGAACAGGACGTCCTGTGCGGCCTCCTCGGCGTCCTCCCGGTGCACCAGGAAGCGGCCGCATCGCCGCAGCACCTCCGGCCGGATCCGCCCGAGCAACAGGTCCAGGGCCGCGGAGTCGCCGGCCGCCGCGCGCGCCGCGAGTTCCTCTGTCCCCTGGTCGGACGTCACGGGGGTCCTCCTCGGGTCGGTGGGCGCCCGGTGCATGATATGCCTATGCCCCCACCTGATCAGATCGGCCGTTATCGGCTTGTGCGGCCGCTCGGAGCAGGGGCGTTCGCGATGGTGTGGCTCGCGCACGACGACACCCTGGAAGCCCCCGTCGCGGTCAAGGTGATGGCGGAGAACTGGGCGTACCGCATGGATCTGCGCGAGCGCTTCCTCGCCGAGGCCCGGCTGCTGCGCAAGGCCGCCTCCAGCCGCCTGGTGCAGGTCTTCGACATGGGAGAACTTGCCGACGAACGCCCTTATTTCGTCATGGAGTACGCGGACCGGGGCACGCTGGAGGACCTGCTCGCCGACGGCCCGCTGCCCCTGCACGACGCACTGCGGCTGACCGCGGAGGCCGCCCGCGGTGTGGCAGCCCTGCACGAGGCGGGGGTGGTGCACCGGGACATCAAACCGTCCAACGTCCTGATCGGCACCGCACGGGACGGCACGCAGCGGATCCTGGTGGCCGATCTCGGTCTGGCCAAGGCGCTCGCCCAGGCGTCGGGCCTGACGATGGTCGCAGGGTCGGCCGGCTACATGGCGCCGGAGCAGGCGACCCCCGACGGGGGCGTGGACGTGCGGGCCGACGTCTACGGGCTCGGGGCCGTCCTCTACCACCTGCTGACCGGTACGGTGCCCGGCCCCGCGGGGCGGATCACCCGGCCCGACCGGCTCCGCCCGGGCCTGCCGGCCGAGGTGCGGCGGGCGGTGCTGCGCGCTCTGCGGACCGACCGCAGGAAGCGCTGGCCGGACGCCGGGCATTTCGCAGCCGAACTGGAGGCACTGGCCGCACGTCATGGCCGTCCCGTCACCGGCGGGGCGCTGCGGCGGCTCGGGGGGCACCGGCGCGCTTCGGTGCTCGCGCTGTGCGCGGTGCTGGCGGCAGCGGCGACCGGCGCGGGCCTGCTCGCCACCCGTACGGCTCCGCCCCGGACCCCGGCGACGGTCGCGGTGAGCGACGCCACCGGTCGGATCACGGTGACGGTGCCCGCGGCGTGGGGCCGCGAACTGGTCGGGGGCGGGTGGAACCCGAAGGCGCTGGGGCTGCCCGGTGCCCAGGAGCCCGGGCTCGTCATCGCCGCGGACGCCTCCCGCTGGCCGGACCTGGAGGCGCGGGTCGACGGCGTCTTCGTCGGACTGAGCGAGCACGGCGACCTCGCCGGCCGCGTCGGCGCCGTCCGACACGACCTCTGCCGCCGTCAGGAGTCCCGCGGCTACCACGGCACGAAGTGGCGCGGCCGGGTCCGGCACTGGACCGGGTGCGGCACTGCCGGCGGGTCGATCGACGAGATCAGCCTGGGACGTGACGGCGCCGTCCAGCCGCAGGTGTACGTCCAGGTCAGGCAGGACGGTGGCGCCGACATGACCGACGCCGTCCTCGGCGGCCTCGACGTCGATTGATCATCACGCGGAAGGACCGTGAACTTCTGCCGGACCGGTGGCATCCCCCTATGAGGAGGGTCGCCCTCCACTCCGAGGCCCGCCGACCGCCCGAGGCGTCGCGGCCGCACCACAGGACGGAAAGAGGAACAGACGTGGCGAACCAGCACCACGACGTATCCCCGGCGCGGCAGCACGGCGGCCGCCCGGCGCTCGCCGGCCGCCGCGCACGCCGGGCCGGTATCCCCGTCCTTCTGGGCGCCGCCCTCGCGACGGCGGTCCTCAGCGGTTGCGCGAAGGGCGGCGGCAGCGGCGACGTGAGCGCCCCGCGGACGCTCCCCGGCTCGGCGAACCCGGCGAGCGGTGACGCGACGGACTCCGCCCCGGCTGACACGTCCTCCGCCGCGGCGCCGGGCACCACCGCTTCCCCCGCAACCGGCGCCACAGGCAGCACCGGCACGCCCGGCACGCCCGGCACGACGACCACCGCGAACGGCGGCAGCGGCGGCACCGGCGCGACAGCGGCCGGCGCCGACCGCTGCCACACCGCGGACCTGCGCGCCGCCATCGGCCCGAACGACCCGGGCGCGGGCCAGGAGAACTTCCCGGTGGTCCTCACCAACCGGTCCTCCCGCACCTGCACCGTCTACGGGTTCCCGGGCCTGGCGTTCGTCAACAGCGCGGGACAGCAGGTGACGGTGGACCCCGAGCGGGACACCGGCCTGCCGAAGCGGCGGGTCACCCTGGCGCCGGGCGCGAGCGCCTGGTCGCCGATGTCGTTCAGCAACCCGGACATCACCGGGGTCACCACTGTGGTCCCGGCAGCCGTACTCGTCACGCCGCCGGACGAGCGCACGTCCCTGCGCGTGTCGTGGAACGGCGGCAAGGTCTCCAACACCGGCAAGGCCTCGGTGCCGCGGCTCGGCCCGCTCCAGGCGGGCACCGGCGCCTGATCCCGCCGGGCCGCGCACGACGGCCCGGCGGCCCCGTCACTCTGCCCCGGCGCCCTCGACCAGTCGGGCGAGGTGGTCCAGGGCCATCCGTGTGCCCGTCTCGTTGTCCTCGCGGGATATGACATCGGGGATGCCCTCGTGCACGACGACGACGTCGGTCCCGCCGTCCACCGCGGTGAGCGACGTCGTCATCGTCATCGTGCCGTGCAACGCGGCGTCCTCGGTCTCGAACTCGATGACCTCGATGACCAGTTCGTCCGGGACGAGGCGCGCGAAGTGCCCGTGGTAGGTGTCCGTGTGCGCGCCGGACTTCCCCTCGCCCTGTTGCCCGTCGTACGTCAGGGACACCCTGAAGCGGCCGCCCTCGCGGGCCTCGAAGGCGTGGACGTGACCGCTCATACCGTCCGGGACGCGCCACTGTGCCACCGTCCGCGGGTCAAGTAGCGCCCGGTACACGGCGGCGGGGGTCGCCCGCACGCGGCGCGAGACCTGTGTGGAGTACATGCGGGCCACCCTAGACGAGTCTGTCCGAATGGCTGCGGGCATGAAGAGAGGGTGTTCAAGATCCGTTTGTGACGACGGAACTGAACACCCTCGTGACCGCACTGTACGTGAAGATCGACGATGAGTGGGCCGGGATCCTCCGCCTGCCCGGATGTCCGCCGAAGCTCAGTCACTCGGAGTTGCTGTGCCTGGCAGTCATGCAGGCACTGCTGGGCTTCCACAGAGAGGCCCGCTGGCTGCGGCACCTGCGCGCGCACTACCGACACCTGTTCCCGTACATCCCGCAGGACTCCGGTTACAACAAGCGGCTGCGGGCCGCGCTGCCGCAGGTCAAGCGAGTGATCCGGACGCTGGCGAGGGACACGGACTTCTGGCATGACACCGTGTGGATCGCCGATTCCACTCCGGTGCCGTGCGGGATGTCCCGCCCCACCGTCAAGCGGTCGCAACTGGCCGGCTGGGCGAACTACGGCTACTGCGCGTCGCATTCACGGTTCTTCTGGGGACTGCGGCTGTACCTGGTGTGCACGCCGGCCGGGATGCCGATCCTGTGGGCCCTGGCCGATCCGAAGCTCGGCGAGCGCGAGGTACTGGCCGCGATGCTGGAGATCGACGCCGACCCTGGGAAGGTCCGCCAGCTCATCGACGTTGGTCGTCCGCCCCAGCGCAGACCCTTCTCGCTGCGGACGCGAGCACGCTCCTTCCGCTGGGCGGCGAGGACGTCGGGGTGCCGGGCATAGCTGGTGGTGGGCGTCTCGTGGTCGCGGGTGAGAGGGCGGTGCAGCATGATCCAGCGATACTCTGCTTTACCTCCCAGCGTCTTTGCGCGACGTGAAACCCGCAGGTCTCCGGGCCCCTGGTGACGACTTCGATGTCGATTTCGAGGTTGGCCCCGGTTCAACTACGGCGTTCTTGAAGCCGACGTCGACCCAGCTCTCGTTGGGGCGGGTGTATCGGTGGGCGAGGCAGTCGTCGTTCCAGGTGCCGGGCCGTTCTTAAGGCACTCGTTCCGCGGGGTGCCGGTGTCGGGTTCGGCGTCGTCTGTTGGGGGCGTGCTGTTCGCCGGGGTGGGCGGTTCGGCCGAGGGCCGGGCGCGGCGGGTGGCGAGGAGGTGGGCGAGGGCGCCGGTGAACAAGACGGCGGAGACCCAGTCGTTCAGGCGCAGGCCCAGGAAGTGGTTGGCGTGGTCGATGCGCAGGGCTTCGATCCAGGCCCGGCCGACGGTGTAGGCGAGGACGTAGCAGGCGAACAGCCGGCCGCGGTTCGGCCGGTAGCGGCGGTCCAGCCACAGCAGCAAGGCCATGACGCCCAGGTCCCACAGTGACTCGTACAGAAAAGTCGGGTGGTACAGGGCCACGGCGGGGCTGTCTTCGGGCCGGTGGGCGGGGTCGATCCGCAGCGCCCACGGCAGGTGGGTGGGGCCGCCGAAGAGTTCCTGGTTGAAGTAGTTGCCCCAGCGGCCGATGGCCTGGGCGAGCACCAGGCCGGGGGCGAGTGCGTCGGCGAAGTCTGCGAGCTTGATGCCGCGGCGGCGGCAGCCGATCCATGCGCCGACCGCGCCGAGTGCGACCGCTCCGGGGATGCCGAGGCCGCCCTGCCAGATGTACAGGGCGCGTATGGGTTGCCTGCCCGGGTCGAAGTACAGCTCCGGGTCGGTGATGACGTGGTAGAGGCGCCCGCCCAGCAGCCCGAAGGGCACCGCCCAGAGTGCGACGTCGGCGATGTCGTCCCGGTTGCCGCCGCGTGCGGCCCAGCGTCGCTGGGTGAGCCACACGGCTGTGAATATCCCGGCGATGATGCAGAAGGCGTAGGCGCGGAGCGGCACCGGACCGAGGTGCCAGACTCCCTGGGAAGGGCTCGGCAGGTATGCCAATTTCATGTCTGGACTGCTCTCCAGGCGCCGGTCCCGGCACGGCGCCGGGAGGATGCGTACGAGATTACATCGGACACCGAACTTTTCGTGGGGCCGGGCCAGAGAGCCGTCCCGGGCTACAGTTCCACCATGCCCCCGCAGCCCCACTCCAAGGCCCCCGCAACCCCTCCGGGCGCCGCGACCCCGGACGCCCGCAGGCTCACCGAGGCGGTCACCCGGCTGCGCCGTGCGCTGCGTGCCTCGATCCGCACCGACTACCCGTGGGAGACGCTGCCCATGGCCCAGGTCGAGCTGCTGCAGGTGCTCGGCGAGCACTCCCCGGCCCGGATCGGGGACCTGGCAGCGCGGCAGCGGCTGGCGGCGAGCACCGTCAGCGGCCTGATCGGACAGATGATCACCGCCGGGCTGGTGACCCGCGAGGTCGATCCCGCCGACCGCCGCGCCTCTGTGGTCGGCCTCACGGACGCCGGCCGGGACCAGCTCACCGCCTGGACCCTCGCTCACGAACGCCGTCTGGAGACCGCCCTGTCGTCCCTCGACGCCGCTGACCGCGCCGCCTTGGCAGCCGCGCTGCCCGCCCTGTTCCGCCTCGCCGAGCACCTCGACGACACCGGCGCCTGACAGTTGCACGGGGGCAGGGCCGTGCAGCCCCGACTGCCGTCGTCGCGGTGGAGATGTGGGCCACTGGGCGGTAACCGTCTTGCGTGAGCACGCGCTTTGCCCCTCTCGGCCGCCCCGTCACCTCGACTGGTGCGAGCGGGCGACCAGATACCCCTGCCGTAGGGTCAGCACGGTCCACAGCCCGGCAACGGCCGCCGGCCGGCGGGAGTGCCCGAGCAGCGTTCCGGTCATCACGGTTGCCGTGACCAGCAGGTCGACGCCCGCCGCCCCCGCGTCCCGCACCCACCGCTCACGCGGCCCCCTGACCACACCGTGATGTTTCCTCATCCGAGGCGTCCGTTCCTTTCCGCGAGGCTCCCGCAGCGGGCGACCTCCGGTCGGTCATGCCGGGTGCCGAGCACGGTGGCAAGCACGGTCAGCACCGCCACCGCCAGCAGAACCGCGGCCGCCGTCCTGGGCCCGTCGAGCGGTCCCTTGCCCGGAGCCAGGTGCAGTGCGAGGGCGACCAGCGCCACCCCGAGGGCGGTACCCAGACCGCGGGCCATGTTCACCAGACCGCCACCGGTGCCCGAGTAGCCGGCCGGGATGGCCCCCATGATCATCGCGTTGTTGGCCGGGGTGAACGTACCCAACCCGATCCCGAGGAGCCCGAGCAGAGGCGCAAGCCAGCCGGCGGAAAGCGGGGCGACCAGCAGAACGGCCAGCGCGCCCACGCACACCGCCGCCCCGAACAGGCAGCGGCCGGAGCCGGTCAGGGAGCGCGGCACGACCCTGTCCGCCCCGGTCGCCGCGACCGCGAATCCGGCGGGCAGCGCGGTCAGCACCAGCCCGGCGGCCAGCTCGGACGAACCGGTCGCAGTCATCGCGGTCGGCACGAGGACCAGCGGTCCGAACAGCACCAGGTAGCCGCTCAGGGCCCCGGCCAGCCCGGCCGACACCGCTCGCACCCGTAGCAGGGCCAGATCCAGCAACGGCGCCGCGGTCCGCCCCTGCCGCCGTACGAAGCCCCAGCCCGACCCGGCGGCCACCGCGAACAGCACCGCGACCGCCCACCCGGGCACCGGCAGCCCGGAAGCCGCGGACAGCCCCAGCAGCCCGCTGGTGGTCGCGACCGCCAGCAAAGCCAGTCCCGGCCAGTCGAAGCCCGCCACCGGCTGCCGACTGCGGGTCCTCGGGAGCAGGTAGTGGCCGGCCACCAACGCGACCAGGCCCACGGGCACGTTGATGCCGAACACCCAGCGCCAGCCGAGCATGGCCACCAGTGCCCCACCCACCGTCGGCCCGAGCGCCAGCCCGAGCGCCTGCGCGGCCGCCTGCACTCCGAGCGCGGAGCGCATCTTCTCGCGCGGGGCGCTCGTGGCCACCAAGGCGACGCTGTTGGCCTGCATCATCGCCGCCCCAACCGCTTGCACCACCCGGAAAGCCACGAGCGCCCCCAGCGACGGGGCCAGACCACAGGCCGCCGAACCGGCGGTGAACACGACGAACCCGTACAGGTAGAACAGCTTGCGGCCGTACGCGTCCGACAGGCGCCCCACCGGCACCAGCAGCGCCACCAGGACCAGCAGGTACGCCAGCGACACCCACTCGACAGCTGCCAGCGACGCGCGGAACTCCTGTCGCAGACTTCCGTACGCGAGGGTCACGATGCTCGCGTCCAGTTGCCCCATGAACGCCCCGAAGCACACGGTGACCACGGCCAGCCACCACGCGGAGGGACGGCTGCTTATCCGCTCCGGGCGAGCACGCTCATACAACAGGATCGCGCTCAATTTGTTGCGCCGCGCCGCAAGAGGAGGTGCCGTCCGGCCGGTCACATTTCCTCCTACTCGCACCTGTGGTCACTGTCGCGCTGGACGCCCACAACATTACATCGGCTACCGAAATATTTTGTTGCCGATGCTTGGCGCGAAGGTGACCTCCGGTCCGCGACTCGGGCGGGCGTCAGTCCTGCGATCGGCTGCCGGGGCAGCGGTCGATCGACGATGACAGCACCGTTGACTGGTGCGATGCGGGTCCGGCTCCGCGGACGAGAGCGGAGCCGGTGAGGCCGGGCTCGTTACTGGTGGAGGGCGGCGAGGGTGTTGTCGAGGTCGGCTGCGGCGGTGCGGGGGCGGTTGTAGGGGAGCCTGCCGAGGAGGTTGCCCATGGCGCAGGTGTCGGTGAGGGCGGAGTAGACGAGGCCGGCGCCGATGGCGGCGGAGAGCCAGCGGGCGCCGGGCAGGGCGAGGTCGGCGAGGATGCCGACGAGGACGAGGGAGCCGGCGGCCAGGCGGACTTGGCGGTCCATGGCCCAGGTGGCGCGGCCGTCCGCGGGTCGGTCGAGGGGGTTGCCGTCCTGGGCCCAGGCGGTGGTGCCGCCGAGGAGGGTGGCAGCGGGGATGCCGGCGGCGGCGAGCTGGTCGCAGGCGGTGGCCGAGCGGGCTCCGGAGGCGCACACCAGGGCGAGTTCGCCGCGTTCGGCGGCGGCGCGCAGTGCGGGCAGGGCGCGCTGGATCTGGTCGAGGGGGATGTTGTGGGCGCCGGGGATGTGACCGGAGGCGTACTCGCCGGGGGAGCGGACGTCGATGACGGTGAGCTGGCCCAGGCGGGGCTGGAGCTGTGCGGCGGTCAGGGGTGTGGGGGCCATGGGACGGGTTCCTTTCGCATGGTGCTGTTCGGTGTGGGGGTTCAGCTGAGGGCGTCGAGGAGCATCAGGGCGGCCACCGCGAGCAGGGCGATGGCGAAGATCTTCTGGAGGGTGGCGCCGGAGAGTTTGTCGGCGAGGCGTTTGCCGTCCCATGCGCCGAGGATCGCGGCGGCCGTGAACGGGCCGACAATGGCCCAGTCCATGCTTGTGGCGGTGCCCAGGCGGGGGGCGAGGGCGGCGGCGGCGTTGGCGGAGATGACCAGCAGGCTGGTGGCGACGGCCTCGGCCATCGGCAGCGCGAGCACGGACACCAGGGCGGGGACGGCGAGGAATCCGCCGCCGACGCCCAGCAGTCCGGTCACGGCGCCGAGTCCGGCACCGGTGGCCGCCGACCGGCCGGGACCCGCTGGCCGCACGAGGCCTCTGCTGCGCGGTGGGGTGAGCATGCGCCAGGCGGCGATGGCGGCCAGAAGGGCGAATGCGGCGGTGAGCACGGCGCCGGGAATGGTCGAGGACAGGGCGCCGGTGGCTGCGGCGGCGGGCAGTCCGGCGGCCGCGAACAGGGCTCCGGTGCGCCAGCGGACCCGTCCGGCCCGGGCGTGGGCGATCAGTGCGGTGAGCGAGGTGACGGTGACGATGAGCAGGCTTGCGGTGGTGGCTTGCGCGGCGGTGAAGCCGAGCAGGTAGATCAGGGCCGGGACGGCGAGCATGCTGCCGCCGCCGCCGAGTCCGCCCAGTGCCAGGCCGACCAGGGCTCCGGCGATCAGGGCGAGGACGAGGACGGTCATATGACGTGCCCGTCGCGACCGGTGCCGGTGCGGACCGGCAGTCCGGCGGCGGCCCAGGCGCGCATGCCGCCGGTGACGTTGAGGGTGTGGACGCCCCGGTGGGACAGAAGCTCGGCGGCCTTGCGGGAGCGGTTCCCGGAGCGGCACACTGCCAGCACGGGAAGGTCCCCGGCACCCTCGGGGAGGGGGGCTCCGGCGGCGACTGCGGTCAGGGTCTGCCACACGGCGCCCGGGGCGTGGCCGGCGGTGTATTCGTCGGCCTCGCGGACGTCGAGCAGCACCGCCTGCCCGGTGCGCACGCGCTCGTGCGCTTCGGTGACGGTGAGCTCCTCGGGAGCGGGGTTGCGGGAGAAGAGCGGCATGGTCGTCCTGCGTTCGGTGTCGATGGGGGCGGCCGGGACCCGGTGGTCAGCCGGTGGCCAGGCCGATCTCGCGGGCGGTGTCGAAGGAGTCGTCGACGGCCACGACGTCGCGGCCTGCCGCGTCCAGGAGGGAGGCGGCGATCGCGGCGCGCATGCCGCCCGCGCAGTGCACCCACACCGTCCCGGCCGGAACGTCGTCCAGGCGCCGGTGCAGTTGGTGGAGGGGGATGTGCACCGAGCCGTCGATGCGGGCGCCGGCCCGCTCGGTGTCACGGCGCACATCCAGGACCACGAGCCGCTCGGCGTCGTTCCCGGCCGAGGCCGTCTCGCGTGCCTTGGCCAGGGCGGGGAAGTCGGCGCGGCGGAAGGAACGCAGGCCCCCGGAGTCCGCCACCCACTGGTCGGGGCCACCGGCGGCCGCCGCGGCAGGGCGGTCGATGCCGACCTGAACCAGCTCGCGCTGGGCCGCGGTGATCCGTTCGGGGCTCTCGGCGAGCAGCGTGACGGGCTTGCCCCACGGGATCAGCCAGGCCAGGTAGGTGGCCAGCTGCCCTTCCAGCTCGAAGTTGAGGGAACCGGCGACGTGCCCTTCGGCGAAGGCGACACGGTTGCGCAGATCCACCACCCACTCGCCGGCGGCCAGCCGTGCGGCGATCTCCGACGCGTCCGCGCGCTTCGGCGCGGTCAGGTCGACCGGGGCGGGGCCCGCGGCATTGGCCGGACCCATGTGGGTGTAGTAGGCGGGGATCGCGTCCAGCCCGGCCAGCAGATCAGCGACGAAGGTGTCCACATCCTTGACCAGGGCGTCGTTACGGACCCTCTCTACGCCGATGGTGCTGGCCTCGCCCTCGGCCTGGGCCGAGGAACAGAAGGAACCGAACCCGTGGGTGGGCAGCACCCGCACCTCGTCGGGCAGCTCCGCCAGCCGATGCGCCGAAGCGTGCTGCGCGCGGGCGAGCTGCTCGGTGAGCCGGGGCTCGACCAGATCCGGCCGCCCCACCGTTCCGATCAGAAGCGACCCGCCGGTGAACGCGACCACCGCAGTCCCGGCGTCCTCCAGGACGTAGGAGGTGTGGTGCGGGGTGTGGCCCGGCGTCGCGACCGCCCGGAGCACTAGGCCCTCGTCGATGGAGACGGTGTCGCCGTCCGCCACCGGTATCCGGTCGAAGGAGACGTGCGCCCCGGCGGGCACCAGGTAGGCCGCCCCGGTGATCCGGGCCAGCTCCAGGCCGCCGGTGACGTAATCGTTGTGGATGTGGCTCTCCACGACGTGCGTGATCCGCACGCCCCTGCGTGCCGCCGCCGCGATGACCCGCTCGACGTCACGCGGAGGATCGACCGCCACGGCGGCAATCGCCCCGCCCGCCAGGTAGCTGCGGTTTCCCAGTCCCTCGACCGGAAGTGTCTCCACGAAGTACATTTCCGACTCCTCTCCTGGATACCCGGGGGGGTATCTCACGAGAGACAGCATATACCCCCACCCGTATTGACCACGTGCACGTAAGCCACCCCCCCTCGCCCACGAACGCCCCGCCTGGATCAGACTGCGTGGCTGCGTCAAGTCTCTGGGCGGGTATACCCGGTGGGGTATGATGAGTCGTTGGTCGCGAAGGAGGCATCGGATGCAGGTGGACCAGGAAGCGACAGCGGCGGTGCTCAACCGCTTGCGTCGGGCTCAAGGACAGTTGGCCGGGGTGATCGCCATGATCGAGGCCGGCCGGGACTGCAAGGACGTCGTCACCCAGCTCGCCGCGGTCTCCCGCGCCCTGGACCGGGCCGGCTTCAAGATCGTGGCCAGCGGCATGCGCCAGTGCATGGCCGCCGCGGACGATCAGACGCCCCCCATGAGTGAGCAGGAACTGGAAAAGCTCTTCCTCGCCCTGGCGTGACCCGGAACGGCTCACGGTTCCGGCTCGATGCCTATACCGGGTGGCTCGCGCAGCGTGTTGTGGATGGTGCAGTGCGAGGCCACGGCCAGGAGCGCGGCGCGCCGTTCTAGAGGAAGCCCGGGTGGCGGGGTGACCGTGACCCGGATGCCGGCGATGCGGGCCGGGCGGTCGGTGGACATGGTGAAGTCACTGCGGACGGACAGCCCTCCGCGGTCCAGGCCGTGGCGTTCGAGGTGCCGGCCTGCGTAGAAGGCGACGCAAGTGGCCAAAGACGCGGCGAACTTAGCTCGGTCGGAGTGGGCGCGCTGTCACCGCCTCCGGCTTCGGCCGGCTGATTCACCAGCACACGGTGGCCGCGTACCGCGACGGCATACGCGTCGCCTCCTGCATGGGTCACGTCCAAGTGGTGCACGGTCTCTGCCGACGTCTGGGTCATGATGCCCTCCTTCGCGCCGCCTGCTGCCTCACCTCTCAGCCGACCGCCGGCACGCCTGGGAAGGGAAGGGCCGACCGTCGGCGGGCCCAGGGCCGTCCGGCCCCGCTGCCACTGCCCCTCGGTTTCGCGTCCGGTGCCACGGTCCCGTCGTCAACGTCCGCAAGATGACGCGCCGTCGCCTCCTCAAGGGCCCGCCTGCGCTCCATGTCGGTCAGGTGGCCAGGGTGGGCCGGGCGGACAAGCAGAGCGGCGGGCGCCGCGAAGACGATCGCGGACTGTCGCCCCTGGCCTTTGCCGGAGCCCTGACGGGTGCGTTCGCCGTCGTGGCGGGATTCGCTCTCCTGGGCGGTGGGTGGGTCTGGCCGGCATCGTGGCCACCGTCTCGGCGGCGATCGCGCTGAGCGTTCGCAAGGCCTAACCCGGAAGCGTCCCCTCGGGCGAGCCTGTTCCGTGACTGCGCCCTGCCCACGGCCCCGGTTGCTCGATGAGCCGGTTCGGTGATCCGCTGCCGGTCTCGCCTTTCTGCCTGTGTCAACGCGCAGAGCACCTGCTGGGTGAGCACGCGCCCCGTCCCCGCCCGCCGACTGGTTCCGTACCCGTGTGTCGCATTGCGACGCATCGAGGCGCTACCTAGCGTGATCAAATGTCACTGAAGCGTGACGTTCGTCGCAGGTTCGGGAGATACGCATGACCGCCGTCGGAGAATCCGCCGCTCCTGTCCTGGTCTCTCGAAGGCGGCCGGGGCGGGTCGTGGTCAGCTGGCTGACCACGACCGATCACAAGGTCATCGGCAATCTGTACATGGCCACCTCGTTCGGCTTCTTCCTGGTGGCGGGAGTTCTGGCGCTGGTGATGCGGGCCGAGCTGGCGCGGCCCGGTACGCAGATCATGTCCAACGAGCAGTACAACCAGGCGTTCACCATGCACGGCGCGATCATGTTGATCATCTTCGCCACGCCGCTGTTCGCGGGTTTCGCGAACGCGATCATGCCGTTGCAGATCGGTTCGCCGGACGTGGCCTTCCCCCGGCTGAACGCGTTCTCGTACTGGGTGTATCTGTTCGGTTCCCTCATCGTGCTTGGCTCGTTCCTGACCACCCAGGGCGCTCCGGACTTCGGGTGGACCGCGTACTCGCCGCTGTCGGACGCCGTGCGCACGCCGGGTGTCGGCGCGGACATGTGGGTGCTGGGCCTGGCGTTCTCGGGATTCGCCACGATCCTCGGCTCCGTCAACTTCGTCACCACGATCATCTGCATGCGCTCCCCGGGCATGACGATGTTCCGGATGCCGATCTTCACCTGGAACGTGCTGCTGACCAGCGTGCTGGTGCTGCTGGCGTTCCCCGTGCTGACCGCCGCGCTGTTCGTACTGGCCGCGGACCGCAAGTTCGGCGCCCACGTCTTCGACGCCGCCAACGGCGGGGCGCTGCTGTGGCAGCACCTGTTCTGGTTCTGGGGTCATCCGGAGGTCTACATCATCGCGCTCCCGTTCTTCGGGATCGTCTCGGAGATCTTCCCCGTCTTCAGCCGCAAACCGATCTTCGGCTACACGGGCCTGATCGGCGCCACCATCGCCATCGCGGGCCTGTCGGCCACCGTGTGGGCGCACCACATGTTCGTGACCGGCTCCGTGCTCCTGCCCTTCTTCGCGTTCATGTCGTATCTGATCGCCGTCCCCACCGGGGTGAAGTTCTTCAACTGGGTCGGCACGATCTGGAAGGGCTCGCTGTCCTTCGAGACTCCGATGCTCTGGTCGCTCGGCTTCCTCGTGACCTTCCTCTTCGGCGGCCTGACCGGTGTCCTGCTGGCCTCACCGCCACTGGACTTCCACGTGTCGGACTCCTACTTCGTCGTGGCGCACTTCCACTACACCGTCTTCGGCACGGTCGTCTTCGCGATGTTCGCCGGCTTCTACTTCTGGTGGCCCAAGTGGACCGGCAAGCTCCTGGACGAACGCCTCGGCAAGATCCACTTCTGGACGCTGTTCGTCGGCTTCCACACCACGTTCCTCGTCCAGCACTGGCTCGGCGTCGAGGGAATGCCCCGCCGCTACGCCGACTACCTGGCCGCCGACGGCTTCACCACCTTGAACACCATCTCCACCATCGGATCATTCCTGCTCGGCGCCTCCATGCTGCCCTTCCTGTACAACGTGTGGAAGACCAGCCTGTACGGCATCCCCATCAAAGTCGACGACCCCTGGGGCTACGGCCGCTCCCTGGAATGGGCCACCTCCTGCCCACCCCCACGGCACAACTTCCTCACCCTCCCGCGCATCCGCTCCGAATCCCCCGCCTTCGACCTCCACCACCCCGACGTCGCCGCGATGGACCAGGAACTCAACGTCGGCCGCCGCGACATCGTCGAACCCGGCAAAGGCACGGCACGGCCACTCGGCGAGGGGGACCAGCAGTGACGCAGCGCGGCGACCATGGACGGGGCCGGGAAGGCGTCACCGGGCTGACCGAGGAAGTCGAGGCCTTCCTGCAGCGCCACACCGAACTGCGGGACGCCATGGCCAAGGCAGCCGCCTTCGCCGACCGCTTGCCCTGGCTGACCACCGCCCAGCGCGAGGAGGTCGTCCGCGTCTACACCGCCGACCGCCTCGACCTGGCCCGCCACATCCATGAACGCACCGCCCAGCGCGCGGCCGAACTCGACGACCACTACACCCGGCACTACGCCCAACTGCGGCGACGACTATTCCGCGCCACCGTCGCGGCCGTCCTCGCGGCTGCCGCCGTCTGCCTGCCCGTGCCCCTGCTCCTCCTCACGACCGGCAAAGGGTGAACAGCCTGAGATGCCCCGGTAGCCGGGGTGCCGGATCGTGGAAGGAGAAGGAAGGAGCCGACGATGAACTGCTGGTGTGGGCACGGCCCCTGGAACCACTACATGTACCCCTGCCCGCCGAGCCACTACCCGCCGCCGGAGTACTACGGGCCGGCATCGGAGCGCCTCGGCGCGTCCGAGACGGATGAACTGACCGGCTTCTTGCGACGGCTGGAGTAGGAGATCGCGGCACTCCGCCGTGACCTGGACGTAGGAGCCCGGCCCGGAGGGAGCGAACCGATGACCCAACCGATCGTGGTCGGGGTGGACGGCTCCGGAAGGAGTCGGACCGATAGACACCGGCCGTCTATCTCGATGGGCTGAACCGATACGTCTGTACAACGGCGAGTGGGTGGCAGGCAGGCTATCGAAGGTGGTGTTGGACAGGGGGTCGATGGCCGAGGTCTGGCGGTTGCGCGCACTGGTCGGACGCCGGAGGCGCCGCCGAAGCTGCGGCGGGCGATCGTGGCGCGTTGCCGGCTACTGGACCACTGCTTTGTGGCGAGGCAGTGGCGTGCGTTCTTCGTCGGCCGAAGGGGATGGGGCGTGACATTGGTGGGCGGCGGCGCTGCCTTGGTCAGCAAGGTCCTCATACACTCCGACCTTGAACCTGATCAGGTCCAGGGACTCAGTGAGCCTGCCGATCTGGGTGGTGACACGCTCCTGGTGCTCGCGCATCAGGGCGAGTCGCTCTTCCTCATTGCCTGCGCCGTCTCTGACGAGGTCGGCGTACCGGCGGAGCGCCGTCAAGGGCATGCCCGAGGCGCGGAGAATGATGCAGACGTTCAGCCAGGCCACGTCGTCCTGGCTGTAGACGCGGCGCCCGCCAGGTCCCCGTCGCACGGTGTTGATGAAGAGGCCCTCGCGCTCGTAGAAGCGCAGCGCGTGCACGCTCAAGCCAGTGCGCTCGGAGACCTCTCCGATGCTCAGAGTTGTTGTGACCGCAACCATGCCACCAGGGTATCTGGGGGTGATCGGGGGGTTGATCTAGAGGGGACTCTAGTTCCTAGGGTGCCTCGTGCGATCGACGCTCTGTCGGTCCGCCTCATCGGTTGACCCCAGTAAGGAAGCATCACCATGCGCTACCGCACCCTCGGCAGAACCGGTATCGAGGTCAGTGTCCACTGCCTCGGGACGATGATGTTCCAGGATGGCTGCAACTCCGACCACGACGACTGTGTCCGCATCATCCACGCCGCCCTCGACCAGGGGATCAACTTCGTCGACACCGCCGATATGTACGGACAGGGCGAGTCGGAGGAAATCGTGGGGAAGGCGCTGCGGGGGCGCCGCGACGACATCGTGCTCGCCACCAAGGTGCACTTCTCGATGGGCGAGGGCCGTAACCGCAGTGGCAACTCGCGGCGGTGGATACTCAAGGCTGTCGAGGACAGCCTCAGGCGCCTGAACACCGACTGGATCGACCTGTACCAGGTCCACTTCCCCGACCACACCACGGACATCGAGGAGACGCTGTCCGTGCTCAGCGACCTCGTGCGCCAGGGGAAGATCCGCTCCTTTGGCTGCTCGAACTTCCCGGCCGATGAAATCGTCGAAGCACACCACGTTTCCGAGCGGCTCGGCCTCGGGCGCTTCCGCACCGCCCAGCCGCCCTACTCGATTCTGGCCCGCGGGATCGAGGCCTCACTTCTGCCCGCCGCCGCGCGTCACGGCATGGGCGCACTCGTCTGGAGCCCGCTCGCCTTCGGGTTCCTCACCGGCAAGCACCGCAAGAACCAGCCGATCGACCTGGAAACCGGCCGTGCCGCAATCCGGCCTGCACTCTTCGATCCCGCAATTGCGGCGAACGCCGCCAAGCTCGACGCCGTCGAGCAGCTCATCGAACTCGCGACGAGCATCGGCTGCACCCTTCCGGAGCTCGCCGTGGCCTTCACCGTGGCCCACCCGGCCGTCACTTCGGCGATCATCGGGCCGCGGACCATGGAGCAGCTGGAGGGTCTCCTCAAGGGCGCCGCGCTGACCCTCGACGACGCTACGCTCGACCGGATCGACGAGATCGTGCCGCCCGGGGTGAACCTGTACAACCCGTACGCCTCCCTCCCTCCGCGATCACTGACCGACACCGCCTTGCGGCGCCGCCCACTCGCTGAACGCGCCGCGGCCTGAGTGACGTGATCGTGGTGAACGGGTTCCTCACTCGGGCTGCACGGGCACTGTCGCCCGATCAGGCAACAAGGCGCCGCGGAACCCGGGGCATAGCGCACCGCCGGTCGCCCCGGGCCGGACCCGGTGGCACCCCTATCCGACGGGACCTGCCCCAGGTGCGGGGAGTCCAGCGTGCACCGGGGCCCAAGCGCCCACCCCGCTCTCCTGATCCTTGTGTGCGGCAGCACGTCGTGTGACTGGCCCTCGGGTCCGTTGTAATGAGCACCAGCGCGAGAACGGTCTGCCGACGAAACCGCCCGTGTCGTCCTTGTCCATGGTTCGCAGGGACACCGCATGACGTCCGAGCGGGGCGTAACGACGATCGCCTTCTCGGAGCCGTCGTGCTGCGCGGCGTTCCGCCGGTGCCAGGTGGCGCCGTCGTCGTACAGGGTTTCGAGAGGCATGGAAGCGCCAGCCAGGACAGCGTGAGCGTGAAGTCCGCGGTGCGCCTTGACCAGCAGGAGGCGTCGACTGGACGAGCGGAGGGTCTCCCGCTGGGCTTCACCGGAGTCCTCGTTGCCCGCGTCGACCACGAGTCACACGGCAACCGCCGCGGGGGCGGACTCGTGACTTGGTCGATCCTGGCCTCTGCTGTGCAGCAAGCGGCGGCTTGTCCGTGTTGCCTTCCTCGAGGCAACGCGCCGGACGGTGAAGCAAAAGTGCTTCAGCCGTAGGGCTCGGTGGAACCGGGCCCTACGGCTGTCCCGTCAGGCGCCGAGACGTTCCAACGCGTGAGCCTTTGGGCGTACGAGGTGGCCTCGGTCACGTGGCCGACATGAACTCCCAGAGTGTCACCGGGATGCCGGGCCGCAGCGCGTGGACGGTCAGCTCGTCGGACGGCTCGTCGACGGTGAGGTACATGCGCTCGTCGTCGCGGGTGCGGTTGCTGAGGAACACCCCGTCCGTCCCGTGTGCCGTGGCGCACCACAGGTAGCCGTCGTCGTCGATGCGGAACGTACTCAGCTTGACGAGGCTGTCGTTCCTCGGCTCGTAGGGGTGGTCGGACGTCGAGGTGACGTACTTTCCGCCGTTGGACAGGTAGTAGCACTCCTCGTTGTCGATCCGGCCCACCGGGATCGTCACGAAGCGCTGGTCGGGATCGTCGGCATCCCCCTCCACGACCAACTGCGTTTCGCCCTCCTCAAGATCGTCGAGACCCATCACCAAGGAGCCCGCGTCGGGGGATCGCAGGGCGACCTCGTTGACGCCCAGCGCGTCCGCGGGGGTCTCCAGGAACCAGCGCTGGCCGGCAGAGCCGTCGTAGTCACGTCCCACGAGGGTCTGTCCACCGCCGAGGTCCGTGAGGTACTGCTGGGTCCAGTAGTTCTGCAAGGTCCAGGTGCCGTCGCCCTGCGGGACCGGCGCCCAGAGCTGGTCGACCGCCGGGTCCGGCCAGAGCACCATCCGCGCGTCACGGCGGCCGCCCTCCTGGCCGAGGTAGCGGCGGTCCGCCTCATGCATTACGCGGTAGTAGCCGGGATACTCGGGATCGAGGGTCAGCGCGAACTGCTGCGCCGGAAGGCTCGCCTGGGTGATCGGCTGATCGCTGATCACGTTGCTGGTGCTGCTGGACGGACCTGCCCCGTTGGTGGTGGCAACGTTGCGGAACACCTTCGTGCCCAGTGCGTCCTGGTCCACCGTGGACTGCGGTGGCGTGGGGGCGTTGGGCAGGTTGCCGAGGTGGATGAGGACCGGGTAGTGGTCCGATGCCGTCATACCTCCGACCCGGTCGATGCCATCGACCCTCGTCCCCTGACCGGCGGGCAGCACGGCGTAGTCCAGGGTGCGCTGAGTCCCGCCGCCGGTTGTGGGATGCGTCGGGGTCGATGGGGCCCACACCCGGAATGTGTTCGGGTAGTAGGCCTCGAGTCCAGCAGTGAGGTTCCCAGCCACACCGTTGTGCGGCGCCCGGTTGTAGTCGCCCATCGCGACCCAGGGAAGCCCTGCGGTGTTCATCCGCTGCCGGATGTTGGCCAGCAGGCCCACGTCGTCGTTACCGCCGGGAGAGTTGCCGTGCACCGTGAAGTAGACGACACCGTCGACGTTCACACCGAGTGCGGGCCTCGAGGAGTAATCGCCGTTGCTGTTCATGAACGCCGGTCGGACGACGTACACGTCGTTCGCATTCACCCTGTTTCGGGTCCAGATGGCCAGGTTCACCCGCCCCGGCGGGCTGGCGGTGTTCGTGTCCGTGTGCAGCCAGTAGAGCCATCCTCCTTGCCCCCGTCCCGTCCCCAGGCGGTACTCACGGACCGGCCGCGGGTTACCCAGACCGTCGAAGTAGTCGATCTGGTTGTGCGCGATGACCCCATGCGGCTGAGCGGAAGCGGGGGGCGACCCGCCCTCCTGGATCAGGACGACGTCAGCGGGATTGGATGCGGTGCCCGGGTCAGCGGTGGCGCGGAGCAACGCCGGCAGATCGACGCTGTACTTGTTCTGGTACGAGTCGGTGTCCCGGCTGCCCGCCCCTTGCATGTTCCAGCTGACGACCTTGCGGCGATGGTCCTCGCGCGGGTCGAGTTCACTGCCGGTGTCACGCAGGAACAGAGACGAGCGCTTGCCGACGTCGGTGGGTACGACTCCCTGGCCCGCGTAGTCCAGGGTCTCCCTGCCGGTCCAGTCCTCGATGGCCTGGCCGCCCTGGCCCAGCGGCCTGAACGACCGCGGATTGCCGTTCTCGGAGCCGAACTGATAGGCGGTGCCGCCGTGCGAACCGGGGCTGTCCGTGGAGTAGGGACCGTACGGTTCGAACGCACCGCCCGGCGTGGTCTGTTTGATCAGCGTGTTGTTGTGGAAGACGTTCTGCGGTCCCGACGAGCCGGACCACTTGACCGCCTTGGGACCGGCCGCCCACCAGATCGGGTACCAGGTCCCCTCGTCCACCTCGCCGCCCTCACCACCGCAGTTGCTCTGGCAGTTGGCGGAGCGGTGTTCGTAGGGGATGCGCACGGTGTTCTGCTCGAACAGGTTGTGGTGCTCCCAGCCTCCGTGCAGGTTGAGATCGGAGTCCAGGTCGTTGCGGAAGGCCACGTTGCCGCTGGCCGACCACTGGAAGGTGAAATGGCGCAGATTGCGGCTGAGGTTGTAGGCCCACAGCGAGTCCCACACCCGGCTGCCCCGCAGATAGCCGTTGCCGCCCTTGCCCTTGTTCCAGGCGCCGTCGAAGCTGTTGCGCTCGATCTGGAGGTTGCGGGCGTTCTCCGTGACGATCGGGTGCGAGCCGGTCATCGTCGCCTTGAGCCCACGCGCCCAGCTGTTGGCGGCCCACTTGAAGACGATGCCGTGCATGGCGTACTCGGGCGCCATGTTGCCGTAGTTGTTCTTGGCCTGCTCAGGGGTCAACTGGTACGTGCCACCGCCCAGCTTGGGCAGTCCGCTCATGTCCTGGGTGAAGGCGAAATCCTCGAACCCGACGCCCTCGACGACCTTCAGCGGCGTGACCTTGCTGGTGTACGGCGTGTCACTGAGTGAGTTGGAGCCGTCCGAGGTGGAGTCCACGGGCAGGTCCCATTCCAGCGGCCGGTCCAGCCTGATGGTCTTGGCCTCGCTGTCGACACTCGTGACCCGGAACATCTGCTGGCGCATGTGGAGGTTCTCCATCATGCTCCAGTCGGTGACGCCCTGCTGTTCGTAGAACTTGACGCTGTTGGCCGCCCCCACCCAGACATAGCCGCCGACGGAGAACTTCGACATGGCGGCGTTGGAGGCCAGCCGGACGACGTCGTCGCCTTGGCGGGCCGAGAAACCGGGGTCGTCGCTGCGGGCCGACACCTTGATGCCGGAGACCCAGTGCTGGTTGACGCTGCCTTCGAACAGGTCCTTGCGGTTGGCCGGGGCGGCCGCGCGGTCGTCCACGTACCGGTCGGCCACATCCCGGGTCTGCACCCGGAGCATCCCCCGGCCCGGCCAGATCCAGCCGCCCTTGCCGACGTCATTGCCGCTGCCGGCCGTCATGCTGTCCTGGTCCCAGCGGCCGTTGGCGACGGTGTCGTAGCGCGTGTTCGTGTCGGGGCGGAACACCATGCGGGTGCCGCCGTCTCCCGATCCCTGACCGCGCAGGACCAGGAAACTCGCGTCCACGGAGATCTGACGGGTGACGTCGACACGTCCGGACGGCAGCGAGATGAGCGACAGCCGGTCGAAGCTCGCGTTCGGCGTGCACCGGCTCTTGATGTCGTCGATCGCGTTCTGCAGGCCGGTGGTGTCGTCGATGCCGTCGTCCGCGACCACCTTGAACTTCGAGGCGAGTTGGGCCGGTGTGATGCGGCAGGAGGCGTCACCTGTCACGCTGCCGTCACCCGGCAGCGACGCACCGCCGCGGTATCCCACTCGCGACCAGTCCGGCATGCCGGGAGGCGGCCCCGTACGGTTGGCGTAACCGAGGTCCGGGCCTTCGGCCCCCGGACCGGCGGCGGCCGAGACGGCCTCAACGGGCCGGGCCGCCGGCGCCGCCGAGGCGAGCGCCGGCAGCGAGGTGGAGAGCAGCAGACCGGACAGGAGTACGGCTGCTGGTCGGAGTCTTCTCACGTGAGCTCGTTTCTGCGTCATCGTGGTGTGCTGATGCCTGAGCGCCTTGGCGGCGAGACCGGACAGTCGGTCCTGACATCGATGTCGGGCGATGCCGGGACCGACTCGGGCTCACAGGTCGTGGGCGGCGCCGGACGGCCGGGCGAACGACCTCCCGTCAGTACGTGTAGTAGTACGAGCTCAGACCGTGGTTCGCGGTGGTGCCCTCAGCGGCGATGCCCACACCGTCCTTGCCGTTGTAGAACCAGAGGTACTCCCGGCTGGGGCCGATCACGTTGAACGTCCCGCTGGAGGTGTTGTAGTGGCCGACGACGGCGATCAAGCCAGGCTTGCTGCCGCTCGGAATCGGACCCCACCAGCAGTCAGCACCCGGGTTAAGGACCGGCCCGAGCTGCCGGAACGTGTTGTCCTCGCCGGCGTACTCGAGGTGGACCTTGTAGTTGCCCCAGGGGCACAGCTGTACCCAACCGTCCCTGATGGTGGACGCCGAGGCAGGCTCCGCGGCGGCCACGGACAGCCCCGCAACGAGGCCTACCGCGGCGAGCGGCGCGACGAGTCCTCGCAGTGCCTTCTTGATCTTGGACATAGGTCTTTCCGTTCTATGCGCTTCCGGTCCGCAGGCATGCCGAAGCGACCTCTGACCACGTAGGAGTGACGGACCTGTCATGGGTAAGGCAGCGCCGCCGCATATGGACCTCACGTCGTAGCTGCCAATGCAGCTTGTCGGCTGGGTGCCTGTGGACGCTCGCGGAGCGGCGGCGCCGCCATGCAACCACGGACACCACGCGAGGCACTAGAACGTGAGTGCCAAGGGGATGGGACATAGAAATCCGTTGTGCTGCCGCAGCGCAGTGCACATTGGCCACCTTCCCAGCTGGCACCGTAGCCGAGGCGGCACAGCTGCGCCTGTGGCGAAACGGCCGTCGTCGAACGGAGTTGGGCGTCGGCCTCCAAGGTCTTGAAGCCCTGCCTGTCGAACAGGTAAGCGATGGGCTTCCAGTGGGTCTGGCGGACCGCGCCTTCGACAGCAACGAACTGCTCGCAGACATCGCAGCTCAGGGGACTCAGTTCCTCATACGCGCCACCAGCATCCAACGACCGCCCGTGCTGGCGCTGCTGCCCGACGTCTCCTACCTGACCCGCATCGGGGGCCCTTCCTCTGCGGGTGATCGAGGCCGAGATCCACTCCCGCACCACCGACGGCGGAGACTTCGGCGGCGCCTACCGCCTGCTGACCACGTTCAACGACCACCGCACCGATCCCGCCGACCACCTGGTGCGTCTCTACCACGAGCGGTGGGAGATCGAGATCACCTACCTGGCGCTCCGTCACACCCTGCTCAAAATAGGGAGTCAGGCGACAATTGGCCGTCGTCTGGTGGTCTCACCCTGCTGCTACGAGTCATTTGCCGTCTGTCCTCACCGAGGGACGCGCACCACGAGGTCCTGGCGTCCGATCATCGGCGTGGCAACCAACTACCGCGTGGGAGTTGCACCAACTGAGGTGCGGATGATGGGCGTGTGATGCGTGGCGGGGTAGCGGTGCCGTACACCCGCATGGCGTGCTTGGCGCAAAGGCGCGGCGCAAGGAACGGCAAGATCAATCGCGCGGGTAGTGGAGCGTCGGCGAGGACCGACTTGACCACCTCGATGTCTCCCTCGTACATCGCCATGCCGAAAGCGAGCGGGTGGGCCTTCTTCGGAACTTGCCCCATGCTGTACTCGCCCAGTTGCCGCCACTCTGCCGCGGTGACGTACTTCTCGGCCAGGGGGAGTATTCGGTCCTCCTCCACGGGCGGGTTGACTGCTGCGATCGAGCGGCAGGGCGCCGCCCGTGTCGTTCGGCGGAACGCTGCCCCCGAGCGGACCCCCACCGTCAGGCCGCCGCCCGCCTGGGCACCAGGCTCCGGGCCGAGCCCGGCGATCGGCCGCCGCCGACCGCATCGGAACGGTCGTCGCGGCCCGCGCGTGACCATCCGAGTGGGGGTGGTTGCGGTGGGAAGCGGGCGGAAAGCGCGGGCGGCTGCGCGGGACGCGGACCGCGCGGCACCGGGGTTGTGACTGCTCAGGGCTCGCGCCGTTCGAGCAGCATGTGGAGGGGAGGATCACCCATTCGGCTACCAAAAGTGGTCATGCCGCTACGTTGGGCGATTCTGGCTGTGGGTTCGCTGCTGTCTCCAACAGCTCTTCTCTCCTGATGAGCGGCGTCTGCCGCGTTGCGGGCCCCCTGGCTGGAGGTGACTTGTTGTCCCGACTGGACGGGCCTCAGGCGTCTATGTGGCGGCGTCGAGGCTGTATGCGGGTGTGGATGGCGGCCGTGGGCACGGCCTTGGTGTCCTGTGCCGTGACGAGTGCGGCGTATGCGGACGGTGGCCACGCTGACGGTGTGAAACCCGGCGCTCGGAACGGTTCTGCCGGCCCCTGCTTCTTCATCCCGGCCCTTCCCGGGTACTGCCCTGGCTACCCCGGCCGCCCTGGTCGCCCCGGTCCGCCCGGGCCTCCCGGCCCCCAGGGCCCCGCTGGACCGGCCGGCACCCAGGGCCCCGCCGGGCCGCAGGGGCCGGCCGGATCCCAAGGGCCGAAGGGCGATCCCGGCCAGCAAGGGCCGGCGGGTCCCACCGGCCCGCAGGGCCCGCAGGGCGACACCGGGCCGGCAGGGCCGCCGGGGTCCGAACCGGTCTTCGGTCAGTTCCTCCCGACCCAGATCGTGCACGGCGCGACGTTCACGTGTGCGAGCAGCACCACAACCGCAGCCAGTTCCTTGTGCAACGGGCCGATGATCAACGGTCTCAACCTCGGATTGCGGTCGGAGACTTTGCAAGCCATCTGCGCGGCCATCACCGGCGGGGCCGTCACCGACGCGACCGGGGATCAGTTCGTCCCGACGCCCTGGGTCGTCTGGACTGGCACGACATGGGCGCTCAGCTCGGACCCCGCCCTGACTTTGACCCAGGTCGGGTGCGCTCGTTGAGCAGCTGGTGGCTCTGGGGGGCGACACATTATCCGCCCAGCTCAGCACGCTTGTAGGGGAGGCCGGCTCTTCGCCGACGCTCTGCCGGCGGTCGAGGTGACGGCCGCCGGGTCCACCCCGCTGCGGAGAATCCCGACCGACGCCCCGTACATGGCGAGTCTGCCGGACTCCATCAGCGGACCGGTCGTGCTGGTCGCGCACTCCAGCTCCTGGACCACACGGACGTCCTTGTCGTCACCACCGAGAAGCTCGGCCTGCTGCTGCGCAACACCCCCGAACTCGCCGACCGACTGCGTCTGGACCTTGTCGACGAAGGACACTCCATCGACCACTCCGCCCGCGACCTCCGTCCGGAGATGGTCCTCACCGCCGTGGGGGCGGGTGTCCGCCGACGGCGGGGGCCCCTGCCCGCGCGGTGGCGGACAGGGGCCCACGGGTCGTGCCGGCGGCGCTACTTGAGGCCGAAGGCGCGGATCACGGTCTGGCTGACCGTGTTGCCCTTGGCGTCCTTCGCGGTCGTGCGCAGGCTCGCGAAGCGGGCCTTGGGCGAAGCGTTCAGCGACGCCGTCCAGGCCGCGCCCTTGTGGCGCAGCGTGGTGCGGTGCCAGGTGGCGCCGTCGTCGTAGGAGATGTCCAGGGTCACCGTGCGGATCGTGCCGCCTTCGGTCACGCCCTTGAGGTGCGAGGGGGTGACGGACACCGCCGAGCGCCTGCCCGCCCGGCCGGACAGGTCGGTGGCCACCGCGTAGTCCAGCTGGATGAGCGGCAGGGGAGACAGCACGGTGTAGTCCGTGGTGCCGGAGGTGTATCCCCAGTCGGTGCGGGTGCGGGTCGAGTACGGCCGGCCCGGCAGGTTCCGGTTCCCCTCGACCACCAGGCGGTAGGGCAGCCGTTCGGTGGGCAGGCCCTCGACGGAGAAGAATCCGTCGTTGGCCGTCTCACCAAGCAGCTGGGTGCCTTGGTAGAGCGAGACCTTCGAGGTGTCGCCGTCGGCCCAGACCACGCCCGCGTGGCCGGCGGAGTCGCCCCAGGCGCTGATCGACGACGGGCTCATGACGTCGCCGACCCGGAACGGGGCCGTGTGGACCGCGTCGTTCAGGAGCCGCGGGTGCTGGACGGGTGAGAACCAGGTCTCCCGGTACGTTCCGCGCGCCTTGTACGAGCGCGGGGCGCCGCCCTGACCGAGATCCGCCGTGCCCGCGCCCGAGACCCAGCTGACGCCGGGACCCGCCGTGACCCACGAGGTGAGCGTGCCCTGCGCCGCGACCGGGACGGACCGGCCGAGCATGGACCAACTGCCGTCCACGGACATGTCGTCGCGGCCTTCGGCCGCCTCGCCCTGCTTGGTGTCGCGGAAAGACTCGTCGATCCTGGCGAGGTCGCCCGGGCCGGGCCGGTAGGTCAGCGTCCGGGGGATCGCGCCGCTGTAGTGCCGGACCAGGTCGTACAGGTAGCGCGGGTGGGGGCGCGAGACGACCTTCAGCGTCGCCGTTCCGGCCCGGCCGAGCCGGGCGCGCAGCCGGACGCTGTCGTCGGTGCCGAGCGAGGCCACCGGCAGCGGGGCCGCGTCGGGCAGGTCGGCCCACGCGTCCAGCTTGCCGTAGCCGTCGTTCAGGATCAGCAGCAGCTTCGCGCCGGCCTTGGCGGCGGCGGCCGCCTGGTCGGGGGCGGACACCGAGTCGCTGCGGCGGACGACGGCCACCTGGCCGCGGACCTTGGCCTTGGCGAACTCCGCGGCCGTGCCGTCCCCGGCCCACAGCGCCCGGTAGCTGCGGCTGCCCTCGGGCAGCACGGGAGACAGGGCCTGCACGGTGACGCCGTCATAGCTCTGCGAGCCCGACGCGAACGTCAGCGGCGGCTGGATCTGCCGCCAGCGCGTGGCGAAGGTGTACGAGCCGTGCGTCACCTTGGACGTCGGGGCCGCCCAGAGGCTGTCGTACCGCCAGTAGTCCGGTGAGTAGCTGTCCACGAACGGGAACAGGTCGCCGTTCGACCGGTACTGGTCCACCCGCAGGAAGCTGTTGGCCGTCGGCTGCGGGGTGAAGGCCGCGGCCTTGCGGAGGTCGGCGGCGTCGAAGCGGATCGAGCGGTCCTTGCTCAGGTCGATCTGCGGCGCGGAGAACAGGCCGAGGCCGAGCGTGTGCGTGCCGTCGATGCCGGGGACGTCGGTGTACATCCAGGCCGCGTAGGTGCTGGGGACCAGGCTGAGGTCCAGGGAGCCGGAGGAGTCGACGGCGTAGACCTTGGGGTCGGTGTCCCGGTCGACGTCCTTCAGCACGACCATGCCGGGCAGCCCGGCGTGCTTACGGTCCTTCGCGGTGACCGACAGCTTGACGCGCCGGCCCTCCTTGTTCACGCCGATCGGCGTACGGGCGAGGACCGCGCCGTCGGGGCCGGCCGCGGTGAGCTGGCCGGTGTAGGCGGCGTTGTCCGCGGCCAGGTCGAGGTGGGTGACGACACCGACGGTGGCGGTGCCGTGCGCGGGCACGGTCAGCCGGTTGCCGGTGAGGGTGAACATCCCGGCGGGGATGTCGTCCGCGATCAGGCCCAGGTCCAGCGTGACCGGTTGAGCGGCGGTGTTGGTGTAGGTGACGTCCCTGCGGACCGTCTGGCCGGGCGTGTACGGGTAGTGGACCTGGGCGAAGGCGGCGCCGGAGGCGATCACCGTGGCCTTCACGGCCGTGGCGATGTCGAGTCGGCCGCTGCCGCCCTGGTAGGGGCTGTACCGCCGGGTGCTCGACGTGGTGCTGACCAGCGCTTCCTTGAGCTGCTGCCCGGTCCAGTCGGGGTGCTTGGCCGCCAGCAGGGCGGCGGCGCCCGCGACATGGGGCGTCGCCATGGAGGTGCCGCTCATCGTCTGGTAGGCGCCCTCGCCCTCCGGGGCGTACCGGGAGCGGGCCGCGAGGATGTTGACACCGGGGGCGGTCAGGTCCGGCTTGACGGCGTTGTCGCCGACGCGCGGACCGCGGCTGGAGAACTCCGCCAGCTGGTCCACGCCCTTGCCCGGGCCGTTCACCGCGCCCACCGTCAGGGCGGCGTCGGCCGCGCCCGGCGCGCCGATGGAGTACGGCACGGGGCCGGAGTTGCCGGCGGCGATGACGAACAGCGCCCCGGTCTCCTCGCTGAGCTTGTTCACGGCCTGGCTGAGCGGGTCGGTGCCGTCGGTGGGGGGACCGCCCAGGCTCATGCTGACGATCTTCGCGTGCTGGTCGCGGACCGCCCACTCCATGCCGGCCAGGATCCAGGAGTCCTGGCCGCTGCCGTCGTTGTCCAGGACCTTGCCGATGTGCAGCGAGGCCCCGGGGGCGACGCCCTTCTCCGTGCCGCCGGACGCGGCGCCGGTGCCCGCGACCGTGGAGGCGACGTGGGTACCGTGGCCGTTCCGGTCGGTGACGTCCTGGTCCGGGACGAAGCTTTGCGACGCGGCGATCCGGCCGGCGAAGTCCGGGTGCGCGGCGTCGATGCCGGTGTCCAGGACGGCGACGTCCACACCCTGCCCGGTGTCGCCGCCCTGCCAGACCTCGGGCGCGCCGATCTGCGCGGTGGTGTCGGCCAGCGTCGCCTTGGCCTTGCCGTCCAGCCACACCTTGGCGATGCCGCCCGTCAGCCGGCCGGAGGGCTGGGCACCTGCCGCGCTCTTGGCGGCGGCGCCGGTGAGGGAGGACCAGAAGTCGCTCGCCCGCGCGTGCTCGGCGGATATCGCGGCGCCCTGGATGCTGCTGAGCGTCAGGGTCTTGCGCGCGCCGTCCGGGGTCCTCGCGCTGCGGGCGCGGGCGGCGGCGTCGGTGTACGTGACGATCAGCGGGAGCCCGTCGCTGTGGGCGTCGTCGTAGCCGTCCTTGAGCAGTTCGCTGACGTTGAACAGTCGCTCGTCGAGTGCGCCCGACGCGATCCAGGGCAGCGCCTCGTCCGGGTACACGTAGGTGTCGGGGCCGACCGACATGACATGGGCGCCGCCCGGCCTGCCCTGCGGATCGGACACGGTCGCGGTGGTGCGGCCGTTGCTGACGGTCACCTCGACCTTGTCGCCGGTGATCAGGGTGACGGTGCCCGCCGCGTCGGGGCCTGCGGCGCTGGGCGCGGCGAGCCCGCTGGACGCGGTGGCCGGCGTGGGAGAGATGCGGGTCCCGGCCGAAGCGACCGGCCCGGTCGCCGTCAGCGCCACGAGGACGCAGACAGCAACGGTCAGCCCGCGTCTGTGGGACGGAGGTGTGCGCAAGGGAACCTCAAGAGGCTAGGCGTGCGAAAGATGTGTGTAGTCAGCCATCCTTTTGCCTCGCTGTAAAGAAGAGGCCATGTCCCTTGACTGCCATTGGCCTCAACTGGACAGGCGCCGGTTCGTCCACGGCAATTCCCGCGCTTTGTTACGAACATATTGCCTCGGAATGACGTGTCGTCAATTCCTTTTCAGGTGCGAAAAGTTGTCTGAGTAGATAGTCTGAGCTGCGGGAACGGGAGGAATCGCCGGCGCGCTCAGACCCAGTGGCGGCGCGCGGCCGCGACGCCGGCGCCGAAACGGTTGGTCGTCCCCAATTCCGCGTAGAGGTCCTGAATACGCCGGCGCAGTGTCCGTGACGAGATCCCGAACTGCCGGGCTATCGCCTCGTCCTTGACACCGGCCGCGAACAGCGCGAGGAGATTGCGTTCCTCATCCGTGGGCCTGCGTTCCTCCCGCTCCGGGGCAGGGGCCCGGGAGGGCGGCGGCTCGCCGGGACCGGGGGTGCCGGCCAGCGGGGAGGCGGCCGCCCAGTACCGCTCGAAGAGTTCGGCGAGTGCCTCCAGCAGCGGGGGCGCCTCGGTGTAAAGGCACTCGGTGTTCCCGGGGTCCAGGCTCAGCGACACCATCGCGGCCGACCGGTCGGCCATGGCGAGCTTGATCGGCAGCGTCGGGATGACCCTGGCCTCCTCCCCCCGTGACACCAGGCTGCCGAGTTCCTGCCGGTCACCGTCCGCGACGAAGCTTGCGGCCGCGTAGACGGCGCGGACCCGCACGCCGCGGCCCACCGCCGCCTCGTCGATCGGCGCGTTGGGGACCAGCAGGAAGGGCGGCCGGTCCAGGCAGCAGATCTCGGCGCGCGCATCCTGCTTCAGGCGGTAGTAGCGGTCGCCGACCGTCTCCGGCCCGCTGATCACACGGGTCCCGTGGCCGCCGTTTCTGGCCCGCTTCGCGGTGTCGAAGAGCGCGCCGAGCGCGCCCGCCGCGTCGCGCACCGAAGCGAGCTGCCGTTCGCGTGACTCCACCAGCGCGCGCAACGCGTGCCGGGGGTCGACGGTGAGGAACTCCCCCGAGGTGCGGCGGCTGACCAGCCCGAAGCGGTGCAGCCGCTCCAGCAGCGCCAGCCCTTCGGGATACGCCACCCCGAACGCGGCCGCCACGTCGTCTACGGTCCCGCCGCCGCGCGCCAGCAGGTGGCGGTAGGCCTTCTCCGCCTCGGAGTCCACCCCGACCAGATCGAGCGGCGCAGCACCCTCCATCAGAACCCTCCCAGTCACCGACCGCCGCCCCCGAAACCGGTTACGAACCTAACAAGCCATCGCGGCGGCCGGAAACCGCTTCTCGCCCCTCGGACCTGCGCCTGGGTGGCCGCGTAGCGGGCGGACTTGTGCGAGGAGTCGAGGACGCCGCGGCCCCAGGCGTGGATGCCGTCGGTGTAGCGGCGGACCGCGGCGCGGCGGGAGGCCGTGGTGGGCTCGGCGCGCAGCGCGCGGCCGGCGGCTACCTCGCCGCCCGCTACCGGCGCATCGTCGCAATGCCGCGGCAAAAAGCGTGCCCTGGTCGCCCTGGAGCACTCGATCCTCATCGCGGTCTGGCACGTTCACCCACGACACCGAATACACCGACCTCGGCGGCCAGTACTTCCTCGAACACGCCAGCCGGGCCAGGCAGACCCGATGTCTGGTGAGCCAGCTCAGCCAACTCGGTTACCAAGTGATCCTCCAAGCAGAAGGAGCTACCTGACCGGCGGCTACGGACACGGGACGGGGGATTTTCGCATCAGGCGACGGTGTTTTCGGTCCCGGTGCCCGCAAGGCGGAGCTGGTGGTCGCGGGCGAGGAGGAGGTAGCTGCTCGCGGTCCACGTGTAGGCGCGGTCGCGCAGTCCCGTGCCCGTCAGGGCGTCGAAGTTCTCGGCGAACCCATGGGTCTCGCATAGGGCGCGGAAGCGGGCGTTGATGTCGTCCGCCAGCCGAAGGTGGCCGGCGCGGCGCAGGCCGTCCTCGATGAGAACGGTGGCGGGGGCCCAGATCGGGCCGCGCCAATAGCCGTCGGCCGAATAGTGCGGGGAGGTGGTCAGCTCGGTGGCGAGGCCGTACGGGGTCAGGTGGGCCTTGATGTGGTCGGCCAGCGCGCTGGTGACCTCGGCGGGCAGGTTCTCGCCCAGCGCGATGGGCATCAGGTCGAGGAGACTGGCGCTGCTCCAGGTCTCCCCAGAACCGGCCGATCGCGCGACGAACCTCTCTCCGGTCCAGAGTTGGTCGAGCAGCGCCGCCTGGAGTTCCTCGGCCAGCCCGGCCCACCGGCTCGCCGCGTCCGGTCTGTGCAGCTCTCGTGCCAGTGCCTCGAGTTCGCGGAGCTGGAGGACGAGGAAGGCGGTGAGGTCCGCGGTGACGACCACACGCCCGGGGTCGAAGGTGGTGGCGTTGTCCCACCCGCTGTCGTTGCCGTGCTGGTAGTAGGGCAGTTCGGCGCCGGGCGCGCGCCGCACGGTGAGCCAGAAACCGGTCCAGCGCTCCAGGCGCTCGTACACCTCGGTCAGTTCGGCCCGGTTCAGGGGGGTTGGCAGCCTGCGCCGCAGATGGCCGAAGGCCCAGCCGTGGATGGGCGGCTTGACGAAGTTGTGGAGGACTTCGGAGTGGGTGACCGAGTCCGGTAGGGCGCCGCTCTCGTCCTGGTGGTCGAAGGGCAGATGGAACTGGTCCCAGGCCAGCTCCGGCGCACCCGGCGCCAGGGCGAGGGCGTTGAAGCAGTGGTCCCAGCTCCAGACCTTGTCCATCCAGTGCTTGGACATCAGCACGGCCGGTCGGGTGACCAGGCCCTTGGCCGCTACGGTCGCCGACCAGACGACGTAGGCCGCGAGTTCGGCGGCCGGGGTGGCTTCCGAGCGCCAGGGCGCCACCGCGTTCGCGAAAGCCGCGAACGCTCCCCGCGCGGCCGACACGATGTCGTCGAAGGACGCCGAGGACGCGTAGGGTGGGCGAGCGGTGTCGAGTTCCTCGACCGCGACCTCCCAGCGGCCGTCGGCCTGCGCTGCCACGGTGACACCACGATCGCCACTGCCCAGGGCCTGGTCTCCGAGCGCGTGCGCGAGGGTGCCGGACAGTACGGTGACCCGGTAGCGGCGGCCGGTCTCGTACGAGGTGAAGACGTGCGCCTTGGCGGCCGGGTCGTGGAAGAAGTACGTTCCGCTGAACGGGGTGAGGGTCCGTACGGCGGCGAGGACGCCGAAGTCCAGACCGCTGCCCCGAAGGCGTACGGCGTCCGGGGCCTCATAGGCGAGCTCGACGCGCCCGCTCTCTCCGACCCAGCTGAGCAGGCCCGGTATCGCCTCGACGCGGGTCTCGGCCCGCCCTCCTCCCACCGGGTCCAGGGGGACCAGGCGCAGGACGCCGTGCATGCCGTTCTGGTGCGAGACGAGGTGGAGGTCCTCGGCATACGTCTTCTCCGCGATGACGGGCGAGATGTCGAACCAGGACCCGTACACACTGAACGGGATGTCGTGGACGGAGAATGCCGGGCCGGACAGTGCGGCGGTCATGTGGCGTGACTCGTTTCTCGGTCAGGGGATTCCGGCCGGCCGGCGCGGGAGGGCGCCGGTCGCTGTGGCAGGTCGGGGGCTAGTCCTTGACGGCGCCGGCGGTCACACCGGCCGCCACATAGCGCTGGGCGAGGACGAGAATGACCGCGGCGGGCAGTGACGCCACGACGGCGGTGGCCATGATGGCGTTCCACTCCTGGTTGTTGTTGCCGATGTAGTGGTAGATGCCGAGGGTGATCGGCTCCTGGGCGCCGCCGTTGACCAGGGTGTTGGCGAAGACGAAGTCGGACCAGGACCACAGGAAGGCGAACAACGAGACCGTGACGACGGCGTTGCGGCTCATCGGCAGGACGATCGACCAGAAGGTCCGCAGGGCCCTCGCTCCGTCCATCTGCGCGGCCTGGAGCAGCTCGCCGGGGATGCCCGACATGAAGGCGGTGAAGATCAGCACCGCGAAGGGGACGGCCAAAGTGGAGTCGGCGACGATCAGGCCGGGCACGGACTGGAGCAGGCCGAGCTGGAGGTAGACGGCGTAGAAGCCCATCGCCATGATGATGCCGGGGATCATCTGGGCGGCCAGCAGGACGAAGCTCAGCAGGCCCCCGCCGCGCGGACGCAGCTTGGCCAGGGCGTAGCCGGCGGGGGCGGCCAGGGCCACGGTCAGCACGACGGTACCGAGGGCGACCACGAGGCTGGTGCCGAGGTAGGGCAACTGCTCGTCGAGGACCGTGCGGTAGCCGGCCAGGGTGCCGTGGGTGGGGAACAGGTTCGGCGGGCTCCTGCGCATGTCCTGGTCGCGGGTGAGGGACACGTTGATCATCCAGTAGAGCGGGAAGAGCATGATCCCGGTCAGCAGCAGGCCGACGGCCGTCTTCCAGCCTGTCTTCGTGACAGCGTCCGTTCTCATGACAGCGCCTGCCTTCGGTGGACACGGACGTAGATCAGGCCGAACACCAGAGCGGCGACCACGAGCAGGTTGCCGACGGCCGCACCCGGGCCGAAGGCCGGCAGGAGATTGCCGAAACCGAGCTGGTAGGACCAGGTGGCGAAGGTGGTCGACGAGTCCGCCGGGCCGCCCTTGGTCATGATCCAGATGATGTCGAAGACCTTGAGGGTGTAGACGAGACCCAGCAGCAGCGTGATGGCGGAGACCGGCCGCAGCAGCGGGAAGGTGATGCGCCAGAAGCGCTGCCAGGCGTTCGCGCCGTCGAGGGCGGCGGCCTCGTGCAGAGACCCGGGGATGGACTGCAGACCGCTGTAGAGCACCACCAGGTTGAAGGGGACGCCGATCCAGATGTTCGCGATGATCACCGAGATGAGCGACCAGGACGGCGAGGTCAGCCAGTGCACCGGCCCGATGCCGACGGCGTGCAGAACCGCGTTGACCACACCCGAGTCGCTGTTGAGCATCCACGACCAGGTGGAGGCGGAGACGATCAGCGGCAGCAGCCAGGGGACCAGGAACAGAGCTCGGAGGGTGGCCGAGAGCCGGAAGTTCTGGTTGAAGAAGACCGCGAGGGCGAGCCCGATGGCGTACTGGAAGACCAGGCATACGCCGGTGAAGACCGCCGTGTGCAGCAGGGCCGGGGCGAAGACCGGGTCGTCGAAAACCTTGCGGTAGTTCGCCAGGCCCGTGAACGGCGCGTCACCCTGGACGAAGGAGCGGACGGTGTAGTCGCGCAGACTCAGGTCGAGGTTGCGGTAGAGCGGATAGGCGTAGAAGAGGGAGAGATAGACGGTGACCGGGGCGAGGAAGCCCCAGGCCGCCCACTGCGGGGAGGCCGGACGGCGCCGGTCTCGCGCGGCCCGGGTCGAGGCGGCGACGGCCCCGACCCGGTCGAGCGCCGACCGGCGGTCCGAGTGCTGTTTCGTGTCGTTCATCTACGGATCGCGAATCCCTGGTTACTTGACGGCCGACTGCGCCTCGGACAGCGCATCCTGGGGCGACTTGGAGCCGCTGAGAGCGGCCTGGACGGCCTTCCACATCTGTTCGGAGATCTTCGGGTACTTGGTGCCCAGGTCGTCGCTTGTACGGCCCTTGGCCGCCCGGACCGCGTCGGCCCACGGCTTCAGGTCGGCGTCCGCGGCCACCTGCTTGGCCTGGACCTCGCCGGTGGGGGCCACGTAGGACAGCGTGGCATCGGTCTTGTAGAGGGCATCGCCACTGGTCAGGCAAGTGACCAGCTTCTGGGACGTGCCGTAGCGGGCGGAGCCCTTCTGGACCGGGATGGTCACGAACTCGCCACCGGTGGGGGCCGCGGCGGCGCCGCCCTTGGCGGCGGGGATGGGAATCACCCCGTAGTCGAAGCCGGCCTTCTTGGCATTGGCGAGCTGCCAGGTGCCGTTCTCGCCGAACGCATAGTCACCGCCGGCGAACTCCTGCCAGCTGGTGGTCTGGGTGTTGTTGAGCACCGAGTTCGGAGCGTAGCCGTTGTCGATCCAGCCCTTCCACAGGGACAGGGCGGTGACGCCCTGCGCGGAGTCGAGTGCGGTGAGCTTCGCGCCCGAGCCCCAGAACCACGGCAGGAACTGGAAGCTGCCCTCCTCGGTACCGATCGCCGAGAAGGTGATGCCCTTCTTGCCCGCCTTCTTGACCTTCGCCAGCGCCGCCGTCAGCGAATCCCAGTCCTTGACCGAGGAGGCGTCCACGCCGGCCTTCTTCAGCACCCCCTTGTTGTAGTAGAGGGCCAGGGTGTTGGCGCCGATCGGTGTGCCGTAGGTCTTGCCACCGGACTGGCCGGCCGCGAGCAGGTTGGCATCGGTCTTGGAGGTGTCGAGCTTGTTGTCGTCGGTCGTGGTGAGCACACCCGCCTCGGCAAGGGTCGACACCACCGGATTGTCGACGATGAGGATGTCCGGGGAGTTGCCCTGCTGGGCCGCCAACAGGGTCTTGTTGGCCAGGTCGCTGGTGTCGAAGGCCGTCCTCTTGATCTTCACGCCCGCTTTGGTGCCGCACTGGTCCAGCAGCTTCGCCCAGTCCGAGCCTTTGGCGAACTGCGGGTACGGGTCCCAGACCGTGTAGGTGCCGCCGGCGGCGTCCTTCGATCCGGAGCTGCCCGAGCCGGAGGAGCAGGCGGTGGCGCTGACGTGCACGACCAGGATGGTCAGGGCCACGGCGGTCAGACGGCGTTGTCTGGAGGTGCTGTGCATGGCAGGTCCTTCGCTTGTGAGCACGGATGTGCCGTGACAGGGATGACGGGGAAGGCCGGAGCAGGCTGAAGGCGTCTGTGAAGGATGCGGATGCTCGGTGCGCTGGAAGGGAGGTGCCCGTGAGCCGTGGTGGGCTGTGCGCCCGTGGGTCGTGGTCGGCAGTGTGTGGAGTCGGGGGCGGGGCCTTCGGGCTCAGGAGGTGCCAAGGACGGGCCCGGTGCTGGCCCGCAGGGAGATCGGCGGTGCGAGCAGGTGGTTCCGGGCCGAAGCTCCGGGGTCGTCCAGCCGCTCGACGAGGAGGTCGACAGCGAGACGGCCCATCTCCTCCGCCGGTACGTTGGCGGCGGTGAGCTGCGGAGTCACCGTCTCCGCCCACCGTCCGGCGACGACCCCGGTGACGGAGAAGTCCCGTGGTACATGGCGGCCCGCCTGGGCGAGCCCTCGGTAGAGACCGCCGAGCGCGGCCTCGTTCAACGTGACCAGCCCCGTGGTGGCCGGGTCGTCGCGCAGGATCCGTTCCAGGCACGCTTGCCCCGAGGCGGCGTCGTCCCCGCAGGTGTACGTCCGCACGGTCAGCCCGCGTTCGGCCGCGGCCTTGGTGAAGCCGTCCAGGCCGCGGTGGGCGGACTCGTATCCGGCCCGCAGCAGCTGCTCGGGACGGTTGACGAAGGCGACCCTGCGGTGGCCGAGGTCCGCCAAGTGGTGGACGCACGCCTCCACCAGCACGGTGTGGTCCAGGCTCACCCACCAGCCGCTCTCCGGGTTGGCGGTGCGGCCGATGGCGACAGAGGGGAAGCCCAGCTCGGCCAGGTGGTCGACCCGGTCGTCCACGAGTCTGATCTCCATGAGGATGGCGCCGTCGACGCGCCGTTCCCCCAGCAACCGCTGGAAGGAACGGTCACTGTCCACGCCGCTGGGCGACAGCAGTACGTCGTAGTCGTAGGCCGCGGCGGCCTCGACCACGCTGCCGATGAAGTCCAGCTGCATGCCGGTGTAGTGGTTGCCCGCCGGCGGGAAGACCAGGCCGATCGTGCTGGTCCGGCCGTTGGCCAGAGCGCGGGCACTGGCGTTCGGGCGGTAGCCCAACTCGTCGATGACCTGCTGGATCTTCCGGCGGGTACCGTCCGAGACCGGGCGCTTGCCACTCAGCGCGTAGGACACGGTGCTCCGCGAGACACCGGCACGCCGGGCGATCTCACCGATGTTCACGAAGAGCTCCTTCTTCGAACCAGACCGAGAGAACCAGCCCGGTCGTCGAACCGGTTCGCGTGAAGTGAAGTTAGGAACAAGCGGGAGCGCTGTCAACACCGGGAACGACACTTCTCATAAAGATCATGAAACCCCAACGCTCCACGGGATTGCCGGACTTCGCTTGCGCCAGAGGTATTGCTACGAGATTTCCTCGGTGCGAGCTTCCTGCGAACCGGTTCGATGAAGGCGCCGTCGTGCGCGGTGAGCGCGCCGTGGCCGACGAACCGGCCGAGGCCACCTTCGGAAGGGAGGGGCGGGCAGAGCCGGAGGACGCCCCCTGACAGCCATGTTCCCTCAGAGCATGGCTGTCAGGGGGACGTGCATTCACCCTGGGACCAGGAACGTGGCAATGCAGCCGAGACCTCATGACAGGGAGCATTCGATGAAGGACATCGCCGTGCCGGATCTGCGGGGAAAGCTCGCCGTCGTGACAGGGGCCAGCGACGGAGTGGGCCTCGGTCTGGCCGAGCGCCTTGCCGGCGCGGGCGCCGAATTGATCCTTCCGGTGCGCAATCCGTCCAAGGGTGCTGCGGCGGTCCAGCGGATCAAGACGAGCTCTCCCGAGGCGGCGGTCTCCACCCGCGATCTCGATCTGGCGTCCCTGGAATCGGTCGCACGTCTGGCGGACGCCTTGATCGCGGGCGGCCGGCCCATCCATCTGCTGGTCAACAACGCCGGTGTGATGACACCGCCCACTCGGCACAGCACCGCGGACGGATTCGAATTGCAGTTCGGAACCAACTACCTCGGCCACTTCGCTCTCACCGGACGGCTGATGCCACTGCTGCAGGCCGGCCGGGCCCGGGTCACCACCATGACCAGCAGCGCGGCGCGCGGTATCCGGATTCCTTGGGACGACCTGCAGAGCGAGAGGCGCTACGCCCCGATCCGGGCGTACGGTCTGTCCAAGCTCGCCGATCTGCTGTTCGCCCTGCAACTGCAACGTCTCAGCGCCGCCGGTGGCTGGGGCGTGCTCAGCAACGCCGCCCACCCCGGCACGACCCTGACGAACCTGTACGCGTCCGGTCCCAATCTCGGCCGTTCCCGGCCGGCGCCGCACGAGGCGATCATGCGGCGCCTCGCTCGCTGGGGACTCTTCGCGCAGACCGTGGACGCCGGGCTGCTTCCTCCCCTGTACGCGGCGACCAGCCCTGACGCCGAGGGCGGCCGTTTGTACGGCCCCGACGGCATCGGCCAGTTCACGGGTGATCCGGCCGAGCTGACGATCTACAAGTCGGCTCGCAGCGAGGAGGACGCCGCGCGCCTGTGGGGTGTGTCCGAGCGTTTGACGGGTGTGTCGTACACGACCGCTTCTCTGTAGTGCGATACGTATCGATGGTGGTGCTGGCGGCCGGCCTTGGTCCGGGAGGGTCGTGGCGTCGTGTCTGCGCCCCCGGCGCCGGCCGCCGTGTCAGGCGCCGGCGATGCCGTCGTCACCGCGGGCGTGGGCGGCGAACTGGGCTGCGGCGCTGTCCGGATCGGCGGACTCGAGAGCCGAGAGCAGGTCGGCGTGGTGGTCGGCCATCCTGCCCCAGTCCCCGGTGAACAGCGGGTCCGACACTACGCGCAAGGCGCGCAGGCTGGGTTCCATCACAGCCCAGACCTTGGGGAGGAACGGATTGCCGCTGGCTTCGCAGACGAGCCGGTGGAAGCTGATGTCGGCGTCCCGGAAGCGTCCGACGTCGCCTTCCCTCGCGGCCTCCCGCATGGCCTCGACCTGCGCGCGAAGCCCTTCCATCGCGGCCTCCGACGGGGCCTCGGCCACGGTGCGGGCGGCGAGTTCCTCGATGACCACCCGGACGGACCGGGCCGAGTCGGCGTCGGTCTGCGACACCGAGGCGACAAAGCTGCCGCGGCGGGGGACGTGCTCGGCGAGGCCCTCGTGCACCAGGCGCCGTACGGCCTCCCGCACGGGCGCCTGGCTGACGGCGAGCTGGCGGGCGATCGCGGACTCCACCAGCCGGTCGCCTGGCTCCAGTTCACCGCTGATGATCAGGCCGCGGACCCTTGTGTACACCTGGTCGGACAGCAAGACCCGCGTCAGCGGCTGTCCGATGGCGCTCGCCATGATGCCTCCCTCGTTAGACCGCTTGATTCTATCGATGATCGCTTTGATTTCATTACCGGCTCTTGACATCTGGATGACGGGCTCCATCATATCGTCTATCGATAGTCGCGAATCGGCCGGGAGGGTGTCATGAGACGCAGCAGGTCCAGCGAGGGGAACAGACCCAGCAGGTTCCTGGGTGTGGCGGGGGCGACCATGGTCGTCGTCAGCCTGGTCGCCGGATGCGGGGGCGGCGGCTTCGCATCCACCGACTCCAGCGACCCGAAGTCGGGAGCCACGGGCACGGTGCGGATGCTGGTGAACATCACGCCCAACCTGACCAAGTCCTACTGGAGGGGTCTGGTCGCCCCCTTCGAGAAGGCGAACCCCGGGATCAAGGTCCAGATCGACGCCCCCACCTCGTCGGACGGCGGAGTCGACACCACGCTTCCCCAGCTGCTCGCCGCAGGCAACCCCCCGGACGTGGTCGAGGGCTCTCACAGTGTCAAGGTCCTGCCGCAGCTGCGCGACCTGTCCGACCTGCCCTGGGCCGCCTCGGCCCCCATGGCGGACGCCCAGCGCCGCGACGGCCACCTGTACGACGTGTCGATCGGTCAGCAGGCCCAGTCGTTGGTCTTCTACAACAAGACGGCCTTCACCAAGGCGGGCATCACCGAGCCGCCGACAAGCATGCAGGAACTCACCGCCGACATGGCCAAGCTCAAGAAGGCCGGCTACCTGCCCATGCAGACGGCGGGGGAGTGGGTCACCCAGGCGCAGGTCATGATGCTCTTCGACCCCACCCTCACGGCCGACGACGCCGACTGGTTCCGTAAGGCGGCCGCCGGGGAGCGGACGTTGAGCAAGGACCTGGGACCGTCGCTGGCCCTGTACAAGTCCTGGCTGGACAAGGGCTACGTGGACAAGAACGCGCTGGGGGTGAAGTACCCCGAGGGCGAGTCCGAGTTCCTGTCCGGCACATCGGCGCTGTACCCGATGGGGTGCTGGTTCGTAGCCGCTGAGGCCCAGGCCAAGAAGAACTTCGAGGTCGGGGTGTTCGCCGCCCCCCAGCTCAACAGCTCCGGCCCCGCGCGTCTCGCGGTCACCCCGGGGGCCAACTACCGGATCTTCAAGGCGAGCAAGCACCAGAGCGCCGCAGCCAAGCTGGTGGAGTTCCTCACCACCGACCACGCGGCGGTGGAGAGCCAGCTCAAGCAGGACTCCTCCTTCCGCACAGGCTACCCGTACCAGCTCTCCCCGCTGGCCGACGAGGTACAGAAGCTCTTCGACGCCTCGACGGACAACCAGGCGATCGTCGGCAGCGGTGAGTACCAGATGCCCGCGGGCTTCGAGGACGCGGCGAACAAGGAGATCCAGAGCCTGTACACTGGGGCGGACCCGGCCTCGGCGCTGAAGAACGTCGATGCCTGGCTCAAGGCGCAGCCCAAGTGACCAGTCACACCACACAGTCCGCGGTCGCACCGCGCCGGGTCCGGCAGGTTTCCGCGCGCACCCGCGAGCGGCTGGCCGGCGTGGTGATGACCGCTCCCGCGATCGTGCTGTTCACCGTCATGATGCTGGTCCCGCTGGTGCTGTCGGGCTACCTGAGCCTGACCGACTGGGACGGCTACACCGCCCGGCCCGCCATGATCGGCCTGCACAACTACCGCGCGCTGCTGGACGATCCCGAGGTCAGGCATGCGGCGGTCACCACGGCGGTCATCGCCGTGGTCGGTACCGTCGCGATCAATCTCGCCGGTCTCGGCACGGCACTGGCCATCTCCACCCCGGGACGCCTCAACACGCTGCTGCGGACCGTGTTCTTCTATCCGTACGTCATCAGCGCACTGATCATCGGGTTCCTGTGGTCCGCGCTGCTCTCGACCAACGGCGCCGTCAACACGGTCCTTCAGGCCGTCGGCCACGCCGGACTGCCGTTCCTGTCCATGCCCGGCTGGGCGCTGGTCAGTTTGATCACCGTCATCGTCTGGTCCGGGTTTGGCTTCACCCTCGTGCTATACATCGCGGGACTCCAGACCGTCCCCGCCTCGCTCATCGAGGCCGCGCGCATCGACGGGGCCGGCAGGTGGCGGACGCTGCGAAGCGTCACCCTGCCGATGATCGCCCCGATCGTCACCGTGAACCTCGTCCTCACGCTGGTCTCGCTGCTGCGCACGTACGACCTGGTCCTCTCCCTGACCGGCGGCGGACCGGCGGGGACCACGCAGACCGCGGCCTACCTGATCCTGTCGGAGTCCTTCCAGAACAACATGCTGGGGTACGGCTCCGCCCAGTCGGTGGTGCTGACCGTGGTCACCGGTATCGCCGCCCTGGCCGTCACCATGCTGCGCCGCCGCGCCGACACGGGAGTCTCGGCATGACCCACCCGTCACCGCCCGCCCTGACCGGATCCTCCGGCACTGCCACCATGACGGCCGCCGCCGGGCCGCCGCCTGCCCCTGCTCCAGGAACCGGACCCGGTGGTCAAGCCGCGGGGCGGCCGGACCGTCCCCGTGGACCGGGCCGCGGAGTGCCGGTGGTGCGGGCCGCGGTGCTGGGCGTCGGGGCCCTCGTGATGCTGGTGCCGCTGTGGGTCCTGGTGGTCAACGCGTTCAAGTCCGAACAGGACATCCGCACCTCCCCGTTCGGGCTGCCGCTGTCGCGGCTCAGCCTGTCCCACCTGGCCGACGCCCTGCACAACCCCGACTTCAACGTGGTGAAGGCGTACGGCATCACGGCGCTGTTCGTCGTCCTGGTCAACGTGCTGTCGCTGCTGGTGGCGGCGCCCGTCTCGTACGTGATCGCCCGGGGGACGTCCCGATGGCACACGGGGCTGCTGCTGTTGTTCGTCGCCGGAACCTTCGTGCCCAGCCAGGTGCTGCTCATCCCCGTCGTCTACGTGCTGAAGTACCTCGGCCTGATGGGCACGGTCCCCGGCTTCGTGCTGTTCGAGACCGCTCTGACCCTGCCGGTCTCGGTGTTCCTGTACAGCGCGTACATCCGCACCGTGCCCCGCGAGCTCGACCAGGCCGCCGCGGTCGACGGCGCTGGGCGGCTGCGGACCTTCTGGCTGATCGTGTTCCCGCTGATGCGGCCCATCGTGGCGACCGCGGTCATCCTGCACACGCTCGGCGTCTGGAACGACTTCGCGAACCCGCAGATCATCCTCGGTCCGGGCAGCGGCCTCTACACCGTCACCACCGGCGTGTACGCGGCCGTCGGCAAGTACTCCACCCACTACGCGGTGGTCTTCCCCAACCTGCTGCTCGCCATCGCCCCCGCGCTCGCCTTCTTCGTGATCATGCAGCGGCACATCATCAGCGGCCTCACGGCCGGCGCGACAAAGGGGTGACGTGACTCCCGACCCGAAGACCGGCCCCGCACAAGCGGTGCCCGTGATCACCGCGACCACCCCCACCGGCCCCCCGCCTGCCTGGGCGGTCCTCCAGCGACGGCTGTTCGACGATCTCGACACCGCCTGGCGGGCCTTCCGTGACCGCTACACCGAAGCCGACGGCCGCCTGCGCCACCAGGGAACGATCGAGGACCGCGACGGCGCCGACGACTTCTACGAGGCGTTCTTCAACTGGCCCGCGCTCTACCTGCTCGGCGGCGCGGACGACCTACTGCCGGCAGTCAAGCGGCACTGGGAGGGCGTCACCGCACAGCTCACCGAACTCGGCCTGCTCAAGCATGAGTTCGAGCGCGGCTACGACTGGTTTCACCAGGGTGAGGCGCTGCTGATGTTCTACGGCATCTGCGCCGCCGACCCCGCGGACGAGGAGTTCCGGCGCCGCGCCGTGCGTTTCGCCGAGCAGTACCTGCCCGGCAGCGAAATCGGCACCTACGACCCGCACGCCCGCGTCGTCCGGGCGCCGCACAACGGCGCGGACGGCCCCAGGCCGGGCCTCGGCCCGCAGTGGGACGACGCCTTCGTCGCCGACCAGCCCAGTATGCGCGTCTATGGGCTGCCCCTGCAGGACGTCCCCGGCATCGAGAACTGGGAGGACCTCGACGACCCCGTCCTCGCCGTGCGGATGGGGCATGCCATGCGCGACCGTCTCGGTCGCGGCGACACCGCCGTCAACCTGGCCGCGACCGCGCTCGCGGTCAACGCCTGGCTCTACGACCACGACCCCCGCTTCTCCTCCTGGGTGACCGAGTACGTCGACGCGTGGCGCGAACGAGCCGACGCCTGTGACGCGATGCCCGACAACGTCGGGCTGACGGGCACCGTGGGGGAGTACCACGGCGGCCGTTGGTTCGGCGGCCACTACGGCTGGACCTGGCCGCACGGCGTCCACTCGGTCGGCGCGGCGGCCCTGGTCGGTGCCATCAGCGCCTCCCTTGTCGGAGGTGACCTCGCACCCCTGGACCTGGCCCGCCGTCCGCTCGACCAGGTCTGGGAACAACGCCGCACCGGCCTGATCGGCGAGGAGCCGGCCAGCCAGGACCACACCTGGAAGCCGGTCCTCCAGGACGACGCCGAGCGCCCCGTCGGCCTGCTGCCCACCCGCGTCGGACTCCAGGGGTGGTTCGACCACCAGCCCGCCCAAGTCGCCTACTGGACCTGGCTGTGGTGGTTCGGCATGCAGGACCAGGACCGGGCCCGCCTGGACGCGGTGCGCGACGCCGCCGGCTACGACTGGACCGCCGTACGCGCGTTCCGCGGCAAGGAGGAAGCCGGGCACGAACCACCGTGGTTCGCCTACCTCGCGGGGGACAACCCCGGCTACCCCGAGGCGGCACTGCGTCTGGCACTGGCCCAGGTCTCCCGCCGGATGGCGCTGATCGCCGCCGACGACACCCCGCCGGAGAAGACCGATCTGCACCACTGGCAGCGCCTCAACCCCGTCGTGACCGAGATCCTCACCCAGCTGACCACCGGGGCCCCGCAGACCATCTACAACGGGGGTCTGCCCCTGGCCCGCCTGCGATGGTCGGACCTCGACAGCCAGCGCCCCGGCCTGCCCGCCGACGTCGCGGCGCTGGTCGAGTACATCGGCCCGGACTCCGCCACCGTCCGGCTGGTCAACCTCGGTGTCCTGCGGACCCGTCGGCTCGGCCTGCTCGCCGGGACGTTCGGCGAACACCTCGTCACCGCCGTGCACTGGTCGGCGGCCGAGGCCGCCGACAGCTATCCCGGTGACCCGCACGACTACCGCATCCCCGCACCGCCGCACACGGATCACAGCCTGGACGTACAGAGCAACCGCATCGACATCGTCCTGCCGCCCGGACGCGAGATCCGGCTCGTCCTCGACATGCGCCTGAACGCTCTCACTCCCACCCATCATCGCCTGCCCTCCCCCACACACACTTCCCGGAGCCACCTGTGACCGACCGGTCCGCCGCAGTCCCCCTCGACACCGCATCCGACACCGCACGACACGGGACCGCCATCGAGGAGGCGCCCTCGGTGTGGCCGCTGCCCGTCCGCGGGGAGCCCTGGGCCCGCCCCGACCGCACTCTCGTCGACGGCCTGAGCCGGGTGAGTTCCGCCACGGCATGTGCCAAACTCCACGAACTCGGCATCCGGCGCTCCTTCGTGGAGGGACCCACGGCGATGGAGCCCGGGACGAAGATCACCGGCCCCGCGCTCACCCTGCAGTTCATGCCCCAGCGCGAAGACGTGGCCAGCGGACTCGGTCAGGAGTACGTCGAACGCAACACGGCGCTGTGGGCGGTACTGGAGGCCGTCCGCCCCGGCGACGTGCTCGTCGTGCAGGCCTACGGCAGCGCCTTCACCGGCTGCTTCGGTGACATGCTCGTGCGCTATTTCAAGAAGAAGGGCGGCGCCGGAATCGTCGTCGACGGCCGCATCCGCGACTCCGAGCGAGTGCGCCGCCTCGGCGTTCCCATCTGGTGCACGGGTACGACACCGCACTACGCCTCCCAGTCCGAACTGTTCCCGTGGGCCTACGACGTACCCGTCGCGGCCGGCGGCGTGCTGTGTCTGCCCGGCGACATGGTCGTGGCGGACGACGACGGCGCCGTGGTCGTCCCCCGGGCCAAGTCCGAGCAGGTCGTGCGGAGCGCCTCGGACCATGAGGAGTGGGAGGTCTTCAGCCGTATGCGGATCGACGCCGGGGCGCGCCTGTCCGACTACTACCCCCTCAGCCCGGACAGCCGTGCCGAGTACGAGCAGTGGCGGGCGGCCCGGCCCTCATGACCGGTGACACGCCGGCCCCGCGGCGGAACGCGTTCGGGCTGGGCTGCGCCCCCATCGGGGACCTGTACGGGCCGGTCGACCCCGGCACGGCCGTCGCCACGGTGGTCGCCGGCATCGAGGCGGGAGCCGGGCTGCTGGACACGGCCCCCAAGTACGGTGACGGACTGTCCGAACGACGGGTCGGCCAGGCCCTCGCCGCGACCGGCCGCCGCACGTTCCGGCTGTCGACCAAGGTGGGGTGGTCGATCGGCGGAGGAAGTCCTCCCCGGCCGGCATTCAGTGCGGACGACGTCCGGCGGAGCCTGGAAACCTCCATGCGGCGGCTCGGCGTCGACCACCTCGACATCGTCCATGTGCATGACCCGGACGACCACCTGGACGAGGCCGTCACGCAGGCCGTGCCGGCCCTGGTGAGGCTGCGGGACGAGGGCGTGATCAAGGCTGTCGGCGCGGGCATGAACAGCAGCGGACTGCTGTCCGAACTGGTGCGGCGGGCGGATCTGGACTGCGTCCTGGTCGCCGGTCGCTACACCCTGCTGGAACAGCCCGCACTGGACGACCTGCTGCCTCTGTGCTTCCGGCGCGGGGTCGACGTCATCGCCGCCGGGGTGTACAACTCCGGGTTGCTCGCCGACCCCCGGCCCGGCGCTCCGTACAACTACCGCCCCGTGCCCGACGACATCCTCGCGCGCGCCCTGAGGATCAAGGAGATCTGCACGCGTCACGCCGTGCCGCTGAGGGCGGCCGCCCTGCAGTTCCCCCTGGGCCATCCCGCGGTGACGACCGTCCTGGTCGGTGCCGCGACGCCCGCGGAGGTCGCCGAGAACCTGGACCTGGTCCGGCTTCCGCTGCCCGGCCGGTTGTGGGAGGACCTGCGGGCGGCCGGGCTGCTCGACCCGCTGGCCCCGCTGCCGTGATCATCGACGCCCACTGTCACCAGTGGAACCTCGCGCTGACCCGCCACGCGTGGCTCGACGACCCGGGCGCCGCTCCACTGCGCCGCACCTTCGACCGCCCCGACCATTGTGCCGCGGCACACGGCCTGCCGCTGGGCGGAGCGGTCTGTGTCCAGGCGGAGGAATCGGCGGCCGAACTCGCCTGGCTGCGCCGGGCGGGGACCTCCGCCGGCATACCGACCCTGGGCGTGGTGGCGGCCGTCGACCTGAGCGGCCCACGAATCAGCCGTCACGTCGCGATGTGCGGGGACCGGACTCCTGACAGAGCGACAGCCATCGCTCCGGTGGTCGGTGTTCGCGACGCACGCATGCTCGACGCACCGGGACCGGGACCGGATCCGGCGGCGATGGCGCTGCTCGCCGAGCGAGGCCTCACCGTGGACCTGCTTGTTCCGGACCCCGGACGGCTGGCCGCGGTCGTTCACCTGGTCGCGGCGTATCCCGCCAACCGCTTCGTACTCGACCATCTGCCACAGGTGTGTCCCCCAGGGCGGTCGGCGGCCGCCCATCGCGCCGCCATGGGCGTCCTGGCGGAACTGCCGAACCTGACCGTCAAGGTCTCCGGGCTGCGGATGGAAGACAGCCCTGGCGAACCCCTGCGGCGCCTGCTCCGGATCGCCTTCGAGTTCTTCGGATCCCGCAGGCTGATGTACGGATCCGACTGGCCGGTCTCGACGGCCGGCCGCGCCCTCGGCGCGAGCGTGCAAACGCTCGGCGAGCACCTCGGCGATCTGACGGATGCCGAGCGCGACGATTTCTGGCACCGGACGGCCCTCACCGCCTACGGGCTGTGACCCGTCGGCGGCCCCCAGCACCGGCCCGGCGACTTCCTTGCTTGTACAGAGGTCGGACCAGCGGGACCATGACGACACCCCTGAACATCGCGGACCGGCAGGTCCCGGGACGCCCCTTCACCCGCTTCTGGAGCACCCGCGTCGGATCGGGCCGCGCTGCCGAGGGGCTCCGGGCAACCTGGCATGAGCATCTGCGCACCGTGGCCGACGCCGCCGGCTTCCGTCACGCCCGCTCCACGGCCTGCTGGACGACGACATGTTCTTCCACCGGGATGCAGAACCGGCTGGGCGGTGAACTGCTCGCCCGGACCGGGGGCGCTGTCGTCACCCGGGACAGCTCGATGGCCGGCTGTCCACGCTCGTCCACCACTACCCGCCAGAGGTGAGCCAGGCGCCACCGGGGTCGTTCGGAAGCCGCGAAGTCGCGGAACGGACGCCGGCCACCGGCCACCCGCGTGCCCCGGCTCCTGAGCATCGAACTGACCGGACTGCCTGCCGGCGCCATCACCGCGCTGGACCAGGATTACGGCAACGCCCTCCGCCGTGTGGAAGGCCATGGGCGCCCCGGAATCCGTCACCAGAAAGCAGACCCAGGCGCTCCGCGATGCCGCGCGCGCGACCGGTCACACGGTCCGGTACGCCGACGGCACGGGCCGCTTCGTCTTCCAGGAGGCGATCGCGCCCTGGAGTGTCCTGCTGTTATCGGAATTGCGACCCGGGCCACCGATCAGCGCGTTCGGGGCCGAGGCCGTCCCCTGCCTGCGAGCCCGGCCCCTCGGGGCCGGGCTCGCAGGCATCGGGGTCACTCGAAGGAGAACCAGTCCACGTTCGCCACTCCTGCCCTGTCGCCGAGAGCGACGAGGACCACGTCGTGGACTCCGCTGGTGGGTGCGATCGGGGCGGACTGGGTTCGGTACGCCGACCAGCTGCCGGTGGACGCGACCTTCATCGTTCCGATGGTCGTGCCGGAGCAGCTGCCGAGGCGGACGGCGAAGGACTGCCCGGCGTAGGCCGGGTCGACGGCAAGGTGGGCCGCGAAGGCGGTCCGGCCGGTGCCGAAGTCGACCGAGCGGAAGGTGAGGGAGTCACCGCCGTCGAAGGATCCCGCGACCTTGCCGGTCCCCCCGGTGGCGACCGTGGTGCCCGACGAGGCGTTGGCTGCCTCCGCCTCCACCTGCGAGGCGATCCGTTCCACCGAGAAGTGGTCGACGTTGGCGACCCCGGGCCCGGTCCCGAGTGCCTTGAGGTACACGTCGTGCGTGCCACTGGTGAGGGTGATGGGGACCGTCTTGGTCAGGAAGGTGTCGAAGCCGCCGGTGTTCTCGACGGTGACGGTACCGATGACGGGTCCGGTCGGTGAGTCGATCCGGATCTCGAACCGGCCCCCTGAGTAGGGCAGTTCACTGCCGATATTCGCCGAGAACAGGTTACGGCCGCTGCCGAAGTCGACGCCGCCGTACTTGGCCCAGTCGCCTCCGTCGAAACTGCCCATCACGGTGCCGGTGCCCGCGCTGTGCGTGGAGACGCCACTGCTGCTGGTGTAGGACTCGCCCTGGACGATCGTCCGCGCCATGCGGGTCCCGCCTTGCCACGTGGGCACGCCGTACTGGTAGGCGCCGATGCTCGGTGCGGGATCGGTGTACCCGTCCGTGGCCGGCGGTCGCACCACTGCGGCACCGCGTGCCGGCGAGGCCGAGGTGAGACTGAAGTCGAGCGCTGTGGGGTTGGTGAACAACGGATTGGTGGTGTGTGCGAGATTGCTGGACGAGGTGACACCTGCCGCTGTGTCGGCGTCGCCGATGTTGTTGGCCACTTCCGTGGTCGTGTAGGTGCCGCCGAACAGGCTGACGGATTTCGGGTCGGTTCCGCTGGTGTTGTTGTAGATCTTGTTGCCCGAGGTGCTCCCGCCGTTCGGGTTGATCAGCACGACACCGTAGGTGGTGCCGTTCCACGCGACGTTGTTGTGGACGGTCGCGTTGTAAGTGGACAGGTCCAGGTACACGCCGGGTGCCGGGGCGCTGGCTGCGAGCGGCGCAGCGTCGTGGAGCAGGTTGTGGTGGATCGTGGTGCCTTCGAGGTTGACGTTGCAGCAGATGTAGATCGCTCCGACGTCGACGACGAGATTGCCGTAGTCGGACAGGTCGTTGTAGCTGATGTCGTGACCTGAGGCGATGGTGCCTGCGACTTTGTTGTCGATGTTGATGTCGCTGCGTCCGCTGTTGGCCACGGTGTTGTGCGTGACGGTCTGATCGGTGCCGAGGATGTTGATCCCGGCGGCGTAGCTGCCGCGGTAATCGACGTTCGTGATGCGGTTGTTGGTCACGACGTTGCCGGATCCGGCGATCAGGACACCGTTGCCGGAGCTGTGGTCGACGGTGCTGTTGCGGAGCGTGTTGGAAGTGCCACGCAGCAGGATGCCGGTGGTGGTCTCGCCGGCGGTCAGGACATCGCAGGCGTCCGGTGGGGTGACCTTGTTCGGGTCGACGTCGAGGTCCATGGAGTGGGAGACGTAGTCGGCCCGTATCCCGTCGAACACGTCTCCGGTGGAGGTGGCCGAGGTCTGCGCGGTCGCGGCGCGGATTCCGAGGCCGACTACCGAGATGTAGGAGCGCCCGGACAAGTTGATGGCCACGTTGCGCTGTTTGGCCTCGACGGCGTGAGAGCCGGGGTTGTCGCCGTCGGCGGTCCACAGGTACAGCTGGTGGGCGGTCGCGTCGTAGAACCACTGACCAGGGTGGCTGAGGGCCTCGAGTTTGCCCGAGAGGGAGTACAAGTTCTGCTGGTTGGGGCTGAGCCCGACGCACGACGGCAGTCCGGCCGCCGTCACGGAGCCGGGGCCGGAAGCGGTCACTGTGCCGGTCTCACTGACGAACCAGTTGTGCGAGGTGAGTCTCGCGCCGGTCCAGAAGCCCGCGGGCTGGGTGAGTTCCGAGTCGTACAGCGTCGTTGTGGTGCCGGAGTCCGCCGAGTGGTGAACGGGCCGGGTCGGGTTGTTGCCCGGGTACGGCCACTGGGCCTCGCCGAGCATGTCTCCGTCGACGAAGACCTGGTTCCCGGGGAGGGAGGCGTTCAGCACGACACTCGCCCGGAAGATTCTTCCGGAGGCGGCGGCGGACGAGAACTCCGTTCCCGTCAGGAAGGGATCGGCCGCCTGCAGTGCGGAGAGGTCCGACGCGGAGACCGCCGACCAGTTCGTCACCGGGTCACTGCCGTCGATGACGACGTTCGCGCCATCGGCGGCGCGGAAGGTGATCCTCGCCGAAGGGGTTCCGCTGTGGGCCGGGGTGACGGCTTCTCGGTAGGTCCCCGAGGCGATCACGCAGGTGTCGCCGGCGACCGCGGTCGCCGCGCACTTCTGCACGGTCCGGAAGGGAGAGCCCGACGTGCCCGGATTGGTGTCCGAACCGGCGGGACTCACGTAGTGGGTGGATCCGGCCGCCTGGGCGGGTGCCGGGAGTGTGACGGTGAGTGCTATGGATGCCGTCGCCGTCATCAAGGCGAGCGCGCTGCGCTTGAAGATCATTCCCATCCAATCGCCTATCGATAATCGGAAAGTAGTGGCGCCCTTGTGAGGTCGTCAAGAGACCGCGCGGTGCCCGGGGCGGCAGCCCTCGACGCGCCATGCCCGCGGCAGGCTCGACGCGGGAGCGGCATCGTCCGGGGCGTGATCCCTACGCGGTGAGCGCCGCGTCAGCCAGGGCCCGCAGGGCGGGGCTGGGTCTGCCGTGCGACGCGGTGGCCAGGCTCAGTTCCCAGGACGGCGGCTAGCCGGCGATCCTCAGTACCCGCAGCAGGGGGTCGTCGGTCAGCGCGGCGAAACCGGGGCCCACGGCCACGCCGAGGCCCTGGAACGTAGGCGGGAGCGTTGACATCCGTTCGGCGCGCCGTGCGAGCGCAGGAAGGAGAGCGCGATCGCCATCGCCGACATGGAGCGGTTCGCCCGGCGGCATGCCCCCGCGTACGTGTTCGACTACTGGGGTCGCGAGCACGAGTTCGGTCCCGCACGTCAGTCCCTGCGCATGTACGCGGAGCCGTCTCTTGGAGAGGGCACCGCCTTCGACGTCCGGGAGCGGCGGTCCACCATCACGGCGCCGACCTTGGTGCTCGCGGGAGCGGGGGACTTCATCTGCGGTCCGCAGTGGGGGCGCGCCGACTCCTTCACGACACGTCGCCGGTGACGGGTGAGGACTTCTGGTCCACGGGAGTTCGCCGCCGCTGTCACCGGATTCGTCGCGGCCCCGCCAGCCCCGCGAGCCCCGCCGCACCCACGGGCCACGCATTCTGACGTCCGCAGCCGGTCCTGGGGGGAGGGGCCTTCCGCCGCCCCGCCCCGGGCGCCTGACGGGCCACGCGGTCCGGCGACACGCCATGGGCCTGCGGGGCATACGTCGGGTGGGGTGACGGATCACGCCAGTGGCGGGGCCTGCCAGGAGCGGAGACGGTCGGCGATGTCGAAAATGGTCAGCCGCAGTGCTCTGATGTCGGCGATCAGGTCGCGCCACTGGTCGTAGGAGGCGTTGACTGCCTCCCCGGAGGCTTCGATGTAGGCGACGGCGACGCCGTAGCCGTAGAGCTCGTTGCGGGCCGGGAGTGGCCGCTGGAGCACGATCGTGTCGAGCAACGCGGCGGCCCGCCAGCAGGTGTCCGGGTTGTCGACTTCCAGGCTGGGGGTGTTGACCCGGTGCCGTGCTACAGCGGCGACGAGTCCGGAGTAGTCGCGGACCGAGAGTTCCTTGCCGAGGAGGTCCTCCTGGCGGTCCAGGAGCCAGCGGTGGTCGATCTGCAGTTCCAAGATCAGGCCACCCGGTAGGTGGCCCGCGCGGGTGCGCCGCCGAAGTCACGGTCGAAGCCCTCGGCGAAGCCCGGCCGGGTGACGGCCGCACGGAAGGCCTCGGTGGCCTTGCCCAGCCTGGCCTGGTTCTCCTCTTCCAGGGCCAGCGCGGCCAGGTATGCACGCACGCTCATCCCGCGCGCCGAGGCCAGCGCCGCGAAGCGGTCCCGCGTCTCGGTGTCGATCTTGACAGTGGTATCAGCCATACCGTGAGTATACCCCGCGGTATACCTTTGTGAATACACAAGTCCCTCGGTAGGGGCGCTCTGGGTGGATGGAGCGCGTCTGCCGCGTGTCGGAGTCGCAGTAAGGGAACGTATGCACGAAATCTTCCTGTAGGAGAATTCCGGACCGGTATGCGACGGGTGTCACAAAGGGGGTGAATCGTCGGTCGTATCTGGAAAGCGCCGATGCGACCACCAAGGGAGGCGTCCACGGCCACGAAATGGGCCATCTCCACGGCCTTCGTGATCACCACGACGGGCACCGCCCCGGCGGTGATCGCGGCATCCGGCGGCCAGGGTATGTACGGCCGTGAGCGGCGTGTGTCGCAACGGCGCAGGCGGCGCAGATCGTCGCGCTAGCCGCGACAAACGTCACCCGCCGAGCCGGTGAGGCCTGTTGTGTGCCGTGCCGCGGGCCGTTCCTCCCGTAGGGGGCCGGCGGGGACCTTCATGCCGCCCGTGAGTGCCGGCCGTCCCGCGCGGGACGTGCCCACGGCGCCGATTCCCCGACAACTCGCTCTGTACCGGGCGGCGATGTGAGTCCGGACGTCTCACATCAGCGGTCCGGCCGTGACCGTACCGACTCGCCACGCAGTGGCCTGAGCATCCGATAGGCGACGCACATGACCTCATCTCTGCCCATCCGCCACCCCGTGACGAATCGCGGACCGAGGGCCGGCGCCCGACCCGGAAGCCGGCTTTCCACCCGTGGGGTGCGACAGGGCCGCACGCCTTTCGATGAGTTCCTGTCCTCGCCCCTGCGTCCTGTGGGCGCGGTCCTGCTGCTGGTGGGCGCGAGCGTTGTCGACGGGGTCTGCGCACCGCCTGTGGGCTGGGTGGCCCTGCTCGTCGCCGCGACGGCGGCGGCGACCTTGGCAGGTGCCGCGGTGACCGGGGGAGTCCTCCTCGTCCTGGGCGCAGTCGACGTCAGCCTTGCCCTCAACGGCAGCGGCTCCGCCTGTGTCAGCGCCACGAACGTTGCCGTCAAACTCCTCGTGTGCGCGATCATCACGGTGTTCTGTGCCCTGCGGGAGCACCATCGCATGGAGCTCACCGCCGTCCGCGCGATATCCGAACTGACGCAGGGGGTCGTCCTGCGGCCGCTCCCGGATCAACTCGGCCCGCTGCGGATCGCCGCCACCTATCAAGCGTCGGACGCGCACGCGACAGTCGGAGGCGATCTGTACGCGGCTGCCCGCGTGCCCGGTGCCACAAGGATCCTCATCGGCGATGTACGCGGCAAGGGTCTGGAGGCCCTTCATGAGGTGGCTGCCGTGGTCGGCGCCTTCAGGGAAGCCGCTCGTCTGTGCGACAGCCTCCCTGAAGTGGCCGCTCACCTCGAAGGAAGCATCCGTGTCCATCTGGAGGAGATCTCCGAGGCGGACGACGCCGGTGAACGCTTCATCACGGCTGTGGTTCTGGAGGTCCCCGACGACCGCCGGGTGGTCTCCACGGTGAACTGCGGCCATCCCGCGCCCCTCGTGGCGAGCAGAGGCCGGGTGACACTCCTGGAGCCAGGCCGTTACTGCCCACCCCTGGGCTTGGGCAGTCTGGCCCCCCGCGACTACCACCAGGACACGTTCCCCTTTTCAGCCGATGACGTCCTGATGCTCTACACCGACGGCATCACCGAAGCCCGCAACAGTGCCGGCACTTTCTATCCCCTGGAGGAGCGAGTCGCCTCCTGGACGGGCACGGATCCCGGCAGGCTCCTTCGTTACGTTCAAGCGGACGTCTCCCGACATCTCGGCGGTCCGCTGGGCGACGACGCCGCCATGGTCGCTCTGCGGCGGAGCGATCTGCCGCGCGCTGGAGCGGTGCGCCCCGGTGCGGGCTCTGGGGCGATGTCCCCCTTTCCGCCGCGGACCGCCGCCACGGGGAAGGCGGCATCCTCCTTCCTTCCGCAGTCCTCGGGTGACGGGCGGGCCGATGCGGGTCACCACGTCCTCGTCGTGATGTTCGACGGCGTACAACTCCTCGACGTGACAGGCCCGTTGGATGTGTACGCCGCGGCCAATCAGCACGGCGGCGACTACCGGCTGACCACCGCCTCGCCGGACGGCAAGCCGGTGCGCACCACGGCCGGCCTGCGGCTCGTACCGGACCTTGCGCTCGACGACGCCGACTTTCCCATTGACACCCTTGTCGTCCCCGGAGGGCCCGAGTGGCGGGTGCCCGTCGCGGACCGGGCGCTGATCGACGCCATCAGGCGTCTCGCCGCCCGCTCCCGCACTGTCGCTGCCGTCTGCGCCGGGGCGTTCCCCCTGGCTGCCACAGGTCTGCTGGACGGACGCCGGGTGGCGACGCACTGGAGGCTTGCCGCGGAACTCGCCGCCGGCTTCCCCCGGATCCAGGTGGACTCCGAGGCGATCTTCGTGAGGGAAGGCAGATTCGTCACCTCTGCAGGGGTCACCGCCGGTATCGATCTGACACTCTCTCTCGTCGAGTCCGACCTGGGTGCGGACGTCGCCCGGGCAGCCGCCAAATACCTCGTGGTGTTCATGGCCCGGCCCGGTGGACAGTCCCAGTTCGCCTTCCGCACGCATGCCCGCGTCCCCCGGCACTCCCCGCCTCGCGACGTCACGGACGGCGTGGTCACGGACCCTGGTGGAAACCACGGCCTGCGGGCACTTGAGGCCCGGGCCGGAGGTGATCCGGAGCAACTCACCAGGCTGTTCCCCACGGAGACCGGGAGCACGACCGCAGACTTCACCGGACGCCTTCGCGTCGAGATGGCCCAAGCGCTGCTCGAGGGCGGCGACGACGCCCTGGAGGTGGTCGCACGCCGCAGCGGATTCGGTTCGCAGGAGGCCATGCGGCGGGCCTTCGGCAGCCACCTCGGTGTGAGTCCCGGACTCTATCGCGCCCGCTTTCGCACGACGCGCCCCGAAGCCGTTCCGAGACGCAGCTGAGCAGCAGGGTCGCCGGTAGTGCGGAGACGGGCCGCTCAGCACCGAACCCCTCTGTCATACCCGGCAGGTGACGGTGCGTCGCACAAGACCCACGTCACACTGGCCTCCCCTCACGGAGCGGGCTCCTGTCCTGTCTACGGTGCGAAGACGTGGGCATTCCCCGGCGTGCAGTATGTATTCGACATCGACACGCTGCCCGCCGCGGCCGCCTTCGACCACCATCTGCGGCGGCCGCCGCAGCGGATGTCGTCCGCGGGCCGCTACACGGCGGTGGCGGTCGGGGCCGGTTTCACCGGCCTGGAGATCTCCACCGCGCTCGGCGAGCGGCTCCGGACGATTGCGGACACGCACGACGCCGGCGGCGAGGTGCGCGTGACCCTCGTCGATCGCGCCGACGTGATCGGGCCGGAGCTCGGCGAAGGCCCGCGTCCGAACATCGACGAGGCGGTGGACGAGCTGAAGATCGAGCGGCGCCCGGGGAAGACGGTGACGTCGGTCACCGCCGACGAGGTGACCTTCTCGGACGGCGAGGTCATCCCCGCCGGCCGGTGCGCTCGTCACGGCGGGCTGGGACCGCACGGTCCAGATGACCGGTGAGGACGCCAAGGCCCTCAAGCGGAACATCAACGAGGTGTGGATCTACCCGGCGGTCGACGACGCCGAGCTGATCCTCGCCCAGGCCGGCAGCTTCTCCGACAGCTGACGCCCAGGCAGCCCTGCGGCGCCCGGCGGTATCCGCCGCCGGGCAGTTCCGGTGGACGAGTCAGAGGCTCCGCACCAGGAAGAGGCGCCCCAGCGCGTCCTGATGTATCTCATGCACTTCCACGTGCCCGCCGCTGAGGCGGGCACCGTTGCGGGTCGCGAGCTCCGGCACGCTGTTGGCGCGGGCCAGTGCGAGGCTCACCGCGTGGTCGGCGTCGAAAGCCCTGTGCACGACGTAGAAGAGCCAGACGTTACGAAGATCCGTGGTCGGGGTCTTCAGACCCACCAGCCACTTGCCGTGCTCGGGCTCATGGGCCCCTTTACGACGAGGGGAACGGTTCGCGCGGGGTGTACGCCGTGAAGTGTGGGAACCTGCTGCGACGCCGTGGCTGTTCGTGAAGGTGTCCCGGCCGTCGCACATGGTCATCTCGAGCAGCATGGCCACTCATCTCCGTCCTCGATTCCTGCGACCCCACCGGGGTGACGAGTATTCATCCGGGTGTGCCGAGATTGTGGTCTTTATCTCTTTTCTTCTCGACCGGGTTGCCCGGCTGTTCGTGACATCGAGGAGGGCCCGCATGGCCAGGGGCTCCTCCGGGGGGCAATTGAAGCCCGACGAACGGCCTTGCTCCCGAGTCAGGCGGGCGCAATACCTCGGGCTCCATCCTTGGCCCCGTTGCTTCGCCGGTGGCTGGCCGCGAGCCACTGGCCCTGTCACAGAAGCGGGTCGTTCCCGGTCTGTACGGCAGCGATGGAAGCAGTGGTGACGTTGAGCGACCACAGCCGTTTCCGCTGCCAGGTACGCCGTAGGACGCACAGTGCCGACCAGCGCCGCCGCCTCCCGGGTGCGGTTGCGGGTGCCGCCCGCGATCACGCGTCGGCCGTATGGCCGCGGTGCTGACAGCGGGACGGAGGATCGGGGACCCCAGACTCATGCATTTCGAGCCGTCCCCTGCTGGAAGTGACCTCGACCAGGCGGTGTCTGTCTTCGTGGAGCTGCGGCCACGTCTTTTCGGCATCGCGTACCGTGTGGTCGAGACTGAGGACGTGGTCCAGGAGGTGTGGCTGCGCTGGCAGCGGACCGACCGCTCCGCGGTGGTCGGCCCGGTGGCCTTTCTCGTGACGACGACGACCCGGCTGGCCATCAGCTTCGCGCAGTCCGCACGGTTGCGCCGGGAGGCGTACATCGGGCCGTGGCTGCCCGAGACCGTCGACACGAGCGTGGACCCGGCGGTGGGCGCCCAGCGCGCGGAAGCCGTGGAGCTGGCGCTGCTGCTGGAGAAGCTGGGGCCCACTGGGCGTGCGGCCTACATACTGCGTGAGGCGTTCGACTACGGCTATCCCGAGATCGCCGAGATCCCGCAGCTCAGCGTTGTCAATGCGCGGAAGATCGTGAGTCGCGCCCGCGGGCATCTCCTGGCTGACTCCGGGCTGCGGATGCCGAGGAATGCCCGACCGTTGATTTCGAGTCCATTGGCGTCGAGGCCGTGGTCCAGCAGGTAGCGGACCGGTTCGGGCTGCGCCATGTCGAAGGGGTAGTCGCTCCCGCACAGGATCCGGTCCGGTGCGGCGTGGGCCGACAGCAGTCTCAGTACTTCGGGATCGTGGGTGACTGTGTCGAAGTACAGCTTGGCGAAGGAATCGGCCGGAGGTCGGCCGCTGCCGTGCCGTACGTCCGCCCTTGAACGCCATCCGTGTCCCCATCGTCCGAGCAGTGCTGGGGCGCAGCCTCCGCCGTGGACGAAGCAGATGCGAAGGTCCGGCAGTTCTTCCATGACTCCCGTCAAGAGCACGGACGCCACAGCGGTGGTGGTCTCCACCGGGTTGCCGATCAGGTTGACCAGGTAGTGGCCTTCCCACTCCGGGCGCGGCAGCTGCATCGGGTGGACGAGGACGGCCAGACCTGTTTCGGCGGCGACGGCCAGCACTTCGCGCATGGTGCCCGATCCGTAGGATTGCCCCTGGCGCAGAGGTGGGACGGCGATGCCTGCGATGCCCTCCATGTTTTTCAGGCGCGTCATCTCGTGACGGGCGGCATGCACGTCATCGACACGGACCAGTCCGAGCCCGACCAGGGTGCCGTCTGAGGACGCGACTGCCTCCGCGAGTTGGTCGTTGTAGGCCGCGACGTATTCGTCTGCGTCGCTGGGCGCGAAGACGGGGAAGGCAAAGGGCGGCGCCGAGACAACGCGTGCGCCCAGGCCCGCTTTCAACGTATCGGCGATGACCGCCTCGATGTCGGTCATCGCCGTGGTGGGGAAGAACAGCGGGCTGTCGCCGAGGTACAGCTCTCCGCCGCGGTCGTTCATGCCGCCCAGGGGGAAGCCCGGTGGGAGGGAGAGCAGTTCCCGGGGCAGCCAGTGGGCGTGGACGTCGATGATGCCCGCGCGGATGCGTCCCGTTACGGCCATGTCTCCTCCTCAACCGGTCGGGGTTGGCCCGAGGCAGGTCAGGTCGCGGGCTGCCGCTGTTCCCGCGCTGCACGCGTGATCGCTCGGCGGATGGGTTCATAGCCGGTGCAGCGGCAGACGTTGGATCCGACGATGTGGTCGACGCGCTCGGGGTGGTCGGCCAGGTCCGGGTCGGCTTCCAGCGCCCCCGCGGCCACCATCAGGAAGCCGGGCGTGCAGAAGCCGCACTGCAGGGCGTGCTCGGCGGAGAAGGCCCGCTGCAGGGCGCTGGGCTCGCCGTCCGCTGCGGCCAGTCCCTCCACGGTCCGGACCGCGCTGCCGTCGCACTGCACGGCGAGCATGAGGCAGGAGCGCACGGCCTCGCTGTCCACGAGCACGGTGCAGGCCCCGCACACGCCGTGCTCGCAACCCAGGTGGGTGCCGGTGAGCTGGCAGTCCTCCCTCAGCACGTCGGCCAGGATGCGCCGGGGCTCGACGTCGAGGGGGAACTTCTCGCCGTTCACGGTGAGGGTGATCTTCATTGGCCGTCTCCCTGGGACTTGCCGCTGCGGGACCGGTGGTCGTTTGCCGCCTGGCACAGGGTCCTGGCGGTCACGACGGCGATGGCGTGCCGCCGGTATTCGAGGTCCGCGTACGGTTCGGCGATCGGGTCGGCGTCCTGCTCGGCTGCGATGCGGCCCGCACGGGCGAAGGGGTGGCTTTCCGGCAGCTGGTAGCCGTCCGCGGGTGGACCGATCTCGACGCCGGTGAGGGCTTGCTCGGCGGCGTGGGCGCGCAGGGGGCGGTCGGCGCAGTTGACCAGTCCGATGCGTGCTTCGCGGATCACTCCGTCCTGCACGGTGAGGACGGCCGCGACGGCGACCTGGGCGAAGCAGAAGTGGGTGCGCCGGTGCTCGATGAACCCGACGCTGGTGTCCTCGGTGAGCAGCGGATACGTCACAGAGGTGATCAGTTCTCCGGGTCGGCGTTCCGTTGTGAGCGGGCCATGGAAGTAGTCGCGGGCCGCGACCGTTCGGGCGCCCTGGCGTCCTTGCAGTTGGATGTCGGCGTCCAGAGCCATGGCGATGGCGCACCATTCGGAGGCGGGGTGTCCCCATCCGAAGCTGCCCACCATGGTCCCGCGTGACCGGATGGGCGGGTGGGCGATGTTGACGACGGCGAGGGCGAACAGCGAGCCGAGGGGACCTGGTACGGCCTGCGCGGACTCGAAGACCCGGTGCCTGATCAGGGCGCCGACCTGAAGTGTGTTGTCGATGACGCGCATGTGGTCGAGTTCCGGGATGCGGTTGATGTCGACGACCAGGTCGGGGCGGATGCGCTCCAGGTGCATCTCCAGGAGCAGGCTCTGGCCGCCGGCCAGGACCTGGGTCGTGCGGTCCCCGTCTGCGAGGGCGTCGAGGGCCTCAGGCACGGTGCGGGGGGCGACGTAGTCGAAGGCGGCGGGCTTCACCGGGTATCCTCCTGCTTCGGTGCCCTGGCGGCTCGCCAGATCACGTCCGGGGTGAGCGGCATCTGCAGCAGGTCGGGGTCGGCCGGACGCAGTGCGTCGACCACGGCGTTGACGATCGCGGCCGGCAGGCCGATGCAGCCGGACTCGCCGGCGCCCTTGGCGCCCAGTGGTGAGTTGGGGCTGGGCGTGCAGGTGTCCTTGACCTCGATGGGCGGAACCTCGGTGTAGGTCGGCAGGAGATAGTCCAGGAGGCCGCTGCTCAGCATCGGGGTGCCGGCGTCGTCGTAGGGGATGGCCTCGTACAGGGCCTGGCCGATGCCCTGCAGCGCAGAGCCGAAGGCCTGAGCGCGGACGATCTCGGGATCGAGTTGGACCCCGCAGTCGTCGACCGTCACCACCTTCACCAGTTCCACGGTGCCGAGTTCTGGGTCGACCTCGGCGACCGCCACGTGGGCGCCGAAGGGGAAAGCCATGCCCGTCTCGAAGCGGTCCTCCACGCGCATCGGGCCGGTGGCCTTGACCAGCTCGCTGACGTCCATGGCCGCCGCGCCGTCGTGGGCGGCGTGCACCGCGCCATCGGTCCATTCGACCTGCTCCAGGGGCAGATCCCACAGGTCTGCGGCTCGCTGCCGGGCCTCCGTGATGACCAGTTCGGCGGCGTGCTGCAGCATCGCACCGGCGACCTGGGCCGTGCGGCTGGCGAACGAACCCAGGCCCTGGGGCTGTTCGTCGGTGTCGCCCTCGATCAGCCGGACGCGCTGCTCATCCACCCCCAGGGTCTTGGCGACCAGCGCGGGGAACACCGTTTCGTGGCTCTGGCCGCTGGAGGCGGCGCCGCACCGCGCGGTGATCGTGCCATCCGCGGCAACCTCGATGCTGCCGAACTCGTGCAGGCCGCCCGCCTCCCCGCCGGAGCGCTCGACATAGCAGGACAGGCCGATTCCCAGGGGCTTGGCGGCCGGATCCGTCCTGCGCCGGGCCTGCTCGGCCCGCCACGCGTCGTACCCGACGGTCTCCAGCGCCAAGTCGAGAGCGCGGGCGTACTCGCCGCTGTCGTAGGTCCGCCCGGTGGGGGTCGTGTAGGGGAAGCTCTCGGGCGGGACGAAGTTCCGGCGCCGCAGCTCCGCGGGGTCGAGCCCCAGCCGGCGGGCCATCATGTCCATGCACCGTTCCAGCGCCATCACCGCCTCGGGCCGCCCGGCACCCCGGTAGGGGTAGGTGAGCATGGTGTTGGTCAGGACCGAGCGGACGGTCGCGTGGACCCGCGGGGTGGTGTACGCGCCGGTCGCCATCCAGGCCGTCTGCATCGGCAGCCCCACCCCGAGGTGAGGGTAGGCGCCGACGTCGGCGTCGATGTGGAGCTCGTAGGCGAGAAGCCGTCCGTCGGCGTCGGCGGCCAGGCGGGCGCGCTGGTCCTGCCCGCGGCCGCGCGTGGCGGCCATCATCGATTCCAGACGGTCCTCGATCCACCGGACCGGTCGCTGGAGCTCGACCGCCAAGAAGACAGCCACGACGAACTCCGGGAACGAGGCGCTCTTGCCGCCGAATGCTCCACCGGTGTCCGGCACCACCACCCGGATCTGCTCCTGCGACCAGCCGAGCAGTGCCGCCGTCTCACGGCGCAGCCGGTGCGGCATCTGGTGCCCCGACCAGATCGTCAGACGGTCGCCCTCAGGGACGGCGAGGATCGTCCTGCACTCCATCGGCGTGGGCATCAGGAGGTTCTGGCGGTACCGGCCCTCCACCACGGCGGCCGCTTCCCGCCACACCTCGTCCTCGACGGGAATACCGGTCTCGCCCCGCAGGGCGATGTTGCTCAAGCCTTCAAACAGCCGGGTTGCATCCTTGGCGGCCTCGGATGGTGTCACTACGGCGGGCAGCGGGTCGACCTGGAAGGTCACCTCGGCCGCCCCGTCCTCGGCCCGGTAGCGGTCCTCACCGAGAACGACCGCGACCGCCTCGCCCGCGTAACGCACCCGATTCTTCACCAACGCCGGCCACTCCCGGCCGGCAACCGCCTCGTCCGAGGACAGCCTGGCGAGCACGGTGTGCGGCACCGGAGGTAGGTCCTGCAGGTCCGCGGCCGTGTGCGCACACGCCGGCAAGTCCGCGAGATCCGCGGCGGACCAGGCGCCCACCACACCAGGCACCTCACGAGCCGCACTGCAATCGACCACACGCAGCAGACCGTGACCGACCTTGCTCCTCACGAACACAGCGTCAAGACAGCCCGGCACATCGATGTCGGCGACGTATTGGCCCTTACCCGTGAGCAGCCGCTCGTCCTCGCGCCGTGACCAATGATGCACAACCACACCTCTCACTGGTACTGGCTCAGGTTCCTGGTACGACGCCACCCGGTCCCCATCGACCCTCACACCCCGGGTCCCGTATCGCGACAGACCGAATACGCGTCAAAGCGCTTGAAGTGGAGCTTAAGCACCCCGTCCGAGTCCGCGCATGTCGAGCGTTCGGGCCAACGCGCCGCATCGCTCTTCAGAAGTCCGTCGAACGAGGCCCGATGTCGGCCACCGCGTCCGCCAGCGCGGACAGCCCCGCTTCCTGCCCGGCCGTCGGCGACACTTTCGAGGGCATCACCGCAGGCCAAAGCCAGCGAAAGAGATGCCCCATTGTCCGATGACCGCGCCTCGGCACGTTCCAGGATGCGCCGGATCTGTGGCCGGCTCGGTCAGCGCCGGCGGGCCGGGGTCGGTGAGTCCACATGGGACGGCGCAGGCACGTAGGGAAGTGTCACCGCTCTCCGGCCACCAGCCCATCGGTCATTCGTATGGAACCGGGGTCGGTGAGTGCCCGCCCGGCCAGTGACGTCATCGCGGCACTCAGCCGCCTGCGTGGTAGCCGTTGTGGGTTCGCAAGCTGGTCATCGAGTGCAGGCGAACTCGCCTCCGGCTGAGTACGCGTACTCAGGTGCCGGCTGCCGGACTCCTCCATGCTGGGGCGCGATCGACGGACCTTCTCAGGGGGACATACGCATGGACCACGCCCTGCAGCTGCGCACTGCCACTCCTCGGGATCACGACTGGATCCACGAACTGCGCCACCGCGTGTACGCGGAGGAGCTCGGCCAGCATCCGGTGGATCCGTCGGGAAGGCTGAGTGACGGACTCGACGGCGACAACGTCTATCTCGTGGCCGCGCGCGGCCAGACGCGGATCGGCTTCGTCAGCCTCACCCCGCCGTGGGTCGGCCGCTACTCACTTGACAAGTACCTGACGCGCCAGGAGCTGCCGGTCCTGACCGACCAGGCGCCGTTCGAGATCCGCGTCCTGACCGTCGAGGAGCACTGGCGGTCCACCGCGGCGGCGCCACTCCTTATGTACGCGGCGCTGCGCTGGGTCGCGGCGCGGGGCGGCCGCCGGGTGGTGGCGATGGGACGCACGGAGCTGCTCGACATGTACCTCGCCGCCGGGCTGCGGCCGGTGGGGCGCACGGTCCGCTCGGGCGCAGTCTCGTTCGAGGTCCTCAGCGGTTCCGTGGCCGAGCTGACGAGGACGGTCGCGGAGCGCCACGGCCGGATCCTGGAGCGGCTGCGGACGGGCCTCGACTGGCGGCTCGACGTGCCGTTCGCGCCGCGTGCGGACGGCTGTGAGCACGGCGGGGCGTTCTTCTCGGCGATCGGCACCGACTTCCGGACCCTGACCCGCCGTCACGAGGTGGTCGCGGCGGATGTGCTGGACGCCTGGTTCCCGCCGTCCCCACGGGTCCGCGCGGTCCTCTCGGAGGATCCGGGGTGGGCGGCCCGGACCTCGCCGCCGACGGGCGCGGAGGGACTGCTCGCGGAGATCGCCGGGGTCCGCGGGCTGCCGGTGGAGTCGCTGGTCGTCGGGGCGGGCTCGTCCGATCTGATCTTCCGCGCGTTCGGCCGGTGGCTGACGCCGGGGAGCCGGGTGCTCCTGCTCGATCCGGGCTATGGGGAGTACGCCCATGTCACCGAGCGGGTGATCGGCTGCCGGGTCGACCGGCTCCAGCTGCGCCGGGAGGACGGCTGGCTGCTCGACCCGGCCCGGCTCGCCACCACGACCGGCGACGGACGGTACGACCTCGTGGTCGTGGTCAACCCGAACAACCCGACCGGCCGCCACGCCCCGGCCGACGCGCTGCGCGCGGTGATCGAGGCATCGCCCGCGCGGACCCGGTGGTGGATCGACGAGGCGTACCTCGGGTACGTCGATCCGGCGGACTCGCTTGCCGGGCTCGCCTCGGTCGACGCCCGGGTCGTGGTCTGCACCTCGCTGTCGAAGATGTACGCGCTGTCGGGGATGCGGGCAGCGTACCTGGTGGCCGGTCCGGATACGGCCGCGGAGCTGCGGCGCTGGACGCCGCCGTGGCCCGTGAGCCTGCCGGCCCAACTGGCTGCCGTGACGGCGCTGCGCGACCCCGCGTACTACGCGGAGCACTGGGCCCGCACCCATGTGCTGCGCCGGGGACTGGCGCACGACCTCGAGCAGTTGGACGGGTTCTCCTCGGTCGACGAGGGGGTGGCGAACTTCCTCACGGTGACCCTGCCGCCGGACGGACCGAGCGCAGCGCGGCTGGTGCGCGAGTGCCGGCGGCACGACGTGTTCCTGCGTGACCTGTCGCCGATGTCCCCGGCGTACGAGGGGCGGACCGTCCGGATCGCCGTCCGCGACACGGCGGAGAACGCGCGCATCGTGGCTGCGTGCCAGAGCGCCCTGGACGCACTTCGCACGCTGGCCCCAGTGGTGTCGGGCGCGCCGGGACAGGCCTCCCGGTGACGACGGTCGCCGGTCTCGTGCCGTACCTCGGCGGGGCACTGGCGGTCGGAGGCGTCGCGGTGGCGGCGACCCAGCGCCGTGAACTGATGGTCCGCTGGTGCGTGTGGGCGCTCGGAGTGCCCCTGGTGACCGCCGCGTTCTGGCTCGGTCCACCGGGGATCGCGGTGCTCGCGGCCGTGGTCGGTGTGGTCGCGGTGGCGGAGTTCGGCGGGCTGCTCCGGCTGGGTCCGGTGGACCGGGCGGTGCTGGACGCGGCGCTCGTCGGACTCGTCCTCACCGCCTGGCTGGCCCCCGCGGAGGTGCTCCGGGTGGCGGCGGCCGGGGCGCTTGCGATTGCCGGGGTTCCGTTGCTCTCGGGCGACGTGGAGCACGGGCTCCGCCGCCTGGGGGCGGGCCTGCTGGGGCTCGTGTGGCTGGGCGCCCTGGCCGGCCTCGTATCGTCCGGCGCCCTCGGCCTCGTCCTGTTCGTGGCCGTGTCGATCGCCGACATCGTCGCGTACGCGGCGGGTCGCCGTCTCGGCGGCCCCCGGCTCTCCCCGCTGTCGCCCGCCAAACGGTGGAGCGGCACGCTGGCCGGGGCCGCGGCCGGTCTCCTCACGCTGGCCGTGCTGTCCTCCCTGACATGGCAGACGGCGGTGGCCGTGGCGGTCGGCGGCCCGCTCGGGGACCTGCTGGAGTCGATGGTCAAGCGGGGCGCCCGCGCCAAGGACGCCGGCCGGTGGCTGCCCGGCTCCGGCGGCATCCTCGACCGGATCGACTCCCTCCTCGTCGCTCTGGCGGTGCTGTTGGTGCTGGAGTGAGCCACGAGGTGGTGGCTTCATACGCGGCAAGCGGTGCGCGGGAGGGTGTTCTGAGGGCCGGTGGCGCTCCGATGTGGTGCTGGTGCTGGTGGTGGTGGGATCCGGTGTTGTGGGGTGGGTGACTGGCTGGTTACGGATTGGAGTTGTCTGGTTGTTGCTGGTCGGGGGGCCGGCGTGGGGGTGGGGTGGGACAACGGTGTCCCTGGGGAGGGCCTGTCGCGTCATGAGTCGTCGCTCTGGTGGGTTGATTGGGATGTGGGCTGAGGCGCAGCGTCAGCAGCAGCGGCAGGTGGAGGCCGAGCAGCGGGCCCGGGTGCAGCAGCAGAGTTCGGGCCGGGCTCGCACACTTTCGCGAACGGAAAACCGCTGGAACTGATCTCGGGTGCGGAACTGGTGGACCTCCTGCACCGCCACGGACTGCCGGGCAGGCTCGGCGACACGCAGGTCGGTGTCCCGCAGCAGCGGCCTGCCCCCGATGAGACTGACGCCGGCCCCGGCCAGGACCACAACGTGCTGGGAATGTCGTGGTCGGACAGCGTCGCCCTGGACGTGTGCGCCCTGGTGTGCCAGGGATCCCGGGTGCTGAGCGACGACCACCTCGTCTTTTTCAACAACCCCCGGACTCCGGAGGGAAGCGTACGGTCGGTGACTGCAACCGCCGTCGACCCCGTCACCAACCCCGAGGCAGACCTTTCCGGATTCACCGACGCCTTCATCCGGCTCCTGGGTCCCTTGGGTGAGGAACTCGGCCGCTTGGAGGTCTCCGACGGCCGCCGCGGAGAAACAGCCCTGGTCCTCGGCTCCTCCGGACAAGGCTGCCATCCGCGTGGCCTTCGAGGCCCTGCCGGAGATGGCAGACCGGCTTGTCCTGGCCGCGGCCTCCGCCGCCGCGCCAGCGGCGACTGGGACTTCGTCATCGGAGGCAAGGGATACCCCGGCGGCCTGGAAGCCCTGGTGCAGGAGCACGGCATCGAGGTGTCCTAGCGTCCAGCACCGCCTGCGCACGCTGCGGGCACCCGTCCGGGATGTTCCCTGCGACGGGGTGTCTAACTCCTTGTGCTCCACGTCATGTGCTGGGGCCTGTCGGGTGTCACGGTTACCCGGAGCTTCTCCAGTCCGGGGGTGCAGTCGTGCCGCCATTGCACGATGTGTTCCTCGATGTCGTCCCACAGCCGGGCGGGCCCGCCCTGGCGCACCCGCCACTTATCCCCGGTGCGGCGGAGCAGCGCCCACGTGCCGACTTTGACGTCCACGAGGAGGTGGTCTTCGTCGCCGAACTGGAGTCGCTGTCCCCGCGGTGCTGCGATCTGCGCGATGAACCGGGCCGTCCAGTCGTCCAGGATGTCGGCGCCCACGACGGCCCCTCGCTCGTAGCCGTCGCGGGTGTCGGGCAGCATGCCGAGAGCCGGGGGCAGGTGGGGGCGGGCGAGCATGAACGACACCTGTCCGCCGAGTAGTCGTCCGGAGGCGGTGCCGTCCTCGTGGACGGTGAGTCGGGCCAGCTCGGAGGAGCCCATCCAGCCGCTCAGTGTGGCGAGGATCTGGCCGCCGGGCCGGGTCTGGGCGAGCCACGCCGCGGGGATGGTGTGCACGCCGCATGTGGCGATGATCCGGTCGTACGGCGCGTTGTCCGGATGCCCGGCCAGGCCGTCGCCGGCCACCAGGTGGGGGACGTACCCGAGCTGGGCGAGCGAGGTTGCGGCCCTGGCAGCAACGTCAGGATCGACCTCCACGGAGGTGACCAGGTCGTCCCCGAGGCGGTGGCAGAGCAGCGCCGTGGAGTAGCCCGTGCCGGTGCCGACCTCCAGGACGCGCATGCCGTCCTCGACCTCCAGGTCCTCCAGCATCCGCAGCACCAGACCCGGGACCGTGCTGGAGCTGGTCGGCTCGCGGAAGATCCGGCCACGGATGTCGCCCGGCGCGATGGTCCCGGCGATCTGAAGTAGCCTGGCCGCGGCGTTGGACTGCCAGATGCTTTGCGCGTAGTGGATCACGAGGGGTTGGGTGGGGGTATGACGCGCACCATGTACTTGTTCGCCAGCGCTGCGCCTCCGGTTTTCGACATCGCCGGGGTGATCGATGAGCGCAGCGGCGTGGCTGGGACGTGTGCCTGGGGCTCACGCCGACCGCGGTGGACTGGCTGGAGGACAGTCTGGTAGGGCTGGCGGCGCTGACCGGGCATCCCGTGCGGTCGCGGTACAAGCGGCCCGGCGAGCCGGACGTCTGGCCGCCGGCCGACGTCATTGTCTTCGCGCCGGTCACGTTCAACTCGGTGAACTCCTGGGCGCTGGGGCCCACGCACCACTTCGTGGTGGGGGTGGTCGCCGAAGGCATCGGCAAGGGCATCCCGATCGTGGCGATGCCGTGTGTGAACGCGGCCTATGTGCGGCACCACCAGTTCGAGGAGAGCGTCGCGAAGCTGCGGGCGATGGGCGTGGCCGTGCTGTATGGCGACGGCGGCTTCGTCCCGAACCAGCCCGGCACCGGGAAGCCCGCCGACTATCCCTGGCATCGGGCGTTGGATGCCGCAGCGACCCTGGCCGAGGCCTGAGCATCCCCGGCCTGCGTGGCACCACGCGTTCCGGTCACACGGGCGATGGCAGGGGCGGCCATGGCGCCGACACGGCGGTGGGGGGCGGCAGGTGCGGTAACTGCAGCTGGCTTGTTTACTGGCGGATTCGGGATCTTGGTCGGCGTATTGGCGCGGCAGCCGGCGCCCCCACCGTGTAGATCACCGCGTCCGGGCGGCGCGGCTGTCGTCGCTGGATGCAACCAGCGTTGGTCACGGCGGGGTGGGAGGCTGGCGAGTCCGGAAGCGGCAAGTATCGCAACTATGATAGTTCGGGTAGTGTGGTGGGCATGGAGACGAGGACGTACACGACAATCGACCTCCGCAAGGCCATGGGCGAGATCCTCGACCGCACCCGTATTGCAGGTGAGGCCGCCGCGATCACCCGCAAGGGCAAGACGGTTGCCTACCTGGTGCCCGCCGAGTGGTTTGAGCAGCAGCGGGCCGCACAGCAGCCGGCCTCCGACGTCGGCCAGGACGCGGCCTGAAGCGCCGGGCAGGAAGACCAGGAGCCTCCACACCATGACGGCCCAGCCTGTGCATGTCGACGGATCCGGGGGAGACAAGCCCCGGGTGCCACCGATGCCCGAACAGACTCCGCAAGCTCTGCGTCTGGCCATTCAGGAACACGCCCCGCACCTCCTGCCGGACTTCGAGGCCCACTGGCGCCGGGCGATCGGGGACGCTTTCAACCTCACCCCTGTGCCCGCCTTCATGCGCCTGTGGTGGACCGAGTACGCCATCGCCCGCGACCCCCGTATTGCCGCACACCTGCACGACCTCGAAGCCCGCGCCGCGAAGTGCGAGGACCCCGAGGAGTCGGCCGGTCTCCTGGCTGAGTACAGCCGCCTGCGGCGCGAAGCAGCCACGGTGAAGCCCGGCCAGTGACGGACGATCTTCCCCACCCGCCCTGGCAGATGGACTGGACGGCAGAAGCGCGTCAGGACTTCGACGCCATGCCCGCCGACGGCAGACAGCTCGTCCTGGCCGCCCGTGCGGAACTGATCACGGCCCCGGATCCCTACTACCGTGGCATCGACGCCGACGCTTGCCTGCCGCACTGGATCACCGTCCGCCCCCTGACCTCGACTAAGCCCGGCGGACCCCACATCGCCGATCTCGCGGGCGGCCGCGGATGGCTTATCTACACTTTCATCCGCCGCCATGCCGTTCCCCAGATCACTGTCATTGAGGCTTTCTGGACTTGATCGGTCATGCTCCGGAGCACGAGTCCGGCCTTGCGGGGTTCTATGGGTTCATCGGGCGGTCTGTAGCGTGCCGGGCTGCAAGCGCGGGCTGGCCGTGGACGTCCTTGGCCTGGTCATCGCGGTGGTCGTCCTTGCCGAGAACACGCACGACAACGCCGCGGGCATCGTCCTGCTGGACCAGGTCGCCGAGCACGCCGGCGGAACCCTCCCCAAGGCACTGGTTGACCAGGGCTTCAAGAGCCAGGTGGTCCTGCACGGCGATACCCGTCCAGGCCGACTCACCCGACTTGCCCGAGCACCCGGACTACCCCCGCATCCTCACCGTCTTCAACAAGGCCACCGGCCTCGTCCGGGCCCGCGACGTGTGCCAGGCCCTGGACCACGAACTGCTGCCGAAGAGTTTCGAGGGTACCCGCGCCGAGCTGAAATGCCTGGTCAAGCTCGACATCGTCGCCGAGGTTGACGTCGGCGGCTTTATCAGGAAGCAGTAGCGGTCGAGTACCGCGACCGGTGGTCCTGCGCCTGACCCGCCGGGGATGGACATCAACTGACGCTCTGTCTCTCTCTGCCATGACGAGTGCGCGATGTGGCCCTGACGTGCGGGCCGTTTCCGCCGAATCTGCGGCACCGATAGCCTGCGTCGTCATGACGCGCGCATGGATCTTGCCGATGGTGCTTCTGGGCTGCGGGTCGCTCGTTGCGACCGCGTTGGTGGTCAGGGGGATTTCCGGCACCGCCGTTCCACTTCTGGTGATGTTTGTCCTGCTCGCGGGGCTGAACTCGCCGCTGGCGTTCCCGCGGTCGATCAGTGCGGTGGAGGCACGACGACGGAGCGCGGTCGACGGCCGACCGATCGTCTATTGGAGGGCTGGCTGCAAGTACTGTCTGCGCCTGCGGATCCGGTTGGGGCGCAGCGCCCGCCAGTTGCATTGGGTCGATATCTGGCGCGACCCGGCTGGGGCCACGGCGGTGAGGGCAGCCAACGACGGTGACGAGACCGTGCCGACTGTCGTGGTCGCGGGCCAACCGCACGTCAATCCCGATCCCGAATGGGTGCGCGCGCAGCTCTCTACATCCACGTGAGTGGTGTCCCCGCCTCACTCGGAAACGGACATCAAGTCACGAACCGTCCTCTCAGGCCCGCGCTCCATGACACTTACGGCCTTACAGGCATGTTAGCCGCTGGTTCGGGAGCCGTGCTCGGTGCCCGTCGCCTGCGGCGCCGCTCCGCCTGAGGGGGCGCCCGCGGACGGCACTGGCCGTCAGCGGCCGTGGCCGCCGCCGTTCGCGTCGGCATGTGCGTGGACCTCGCCGGCCATTACCGTGTAGGCGGCGCGTGCCCTCCTCCGGTGTCCGAAGTCGCGAAGTGCCGGTACGCCCCCGCCCAGGCCCCACTCGCCGTGGGTGGGGCCTGGGTCTTGGGTCCTGGTCAGCGGACCTTGCGGAAGGTTTCGCGGACGTCTGTGATGTAGGCGTCGGGGTTCTCGTAGTGTCCGAAGTGACCGCCCTTGGGGTGGGCGTTGACGTTCACCACGTTGAACAAGTTGCGGGTGGGACCGTTTTCGAAGGCGGCGATCCGGCCTTCGACGGTGGTGACGCCGGGCGGGTAGACGTCGCCGAGCAGGAAAGTGAAGCCTGCGGGAGGCTCGACGATCGGCTGGCGGTTGTGGGAGGGCGTCCAGGGGTGGCGGATGGTGTTGCGGTACATGCGGATGGAGGTACCGATGGACTGGGTCACCCAGAAGATGGTGGCCTGGGTGAGGACGAAGTCGCGGGTGAAGACGCTGTCGAAATCAGCGTTCTTGTCGCTCCACTTCTTCCACCGCTGCAGCAGCCAGGCGAGCATGCCGATCGGCGAGTCGTTCAGGCCGTGGCTGAGGGTTGAGGCGTCCAGCATGTGCACGGCGACGTGGGAGGCGTAGGTGGAGTGGAACTTCATGATGTCGGCGCGCAGTTCTTGCGAGGCATCGGCCGGGATGGGCTCTCCGCCGGTGAGGTCCCAGTAGCGGTCGTGCTGGAACATGCCTGGGGGAAGGTCGTGGCCGTAGTGCAGGGCGATGAGGCTGTCGGCGTACTTGTGGCCCAGGGCGCTGTTGACCAGGGCGCCGTAGTCGCTGCCGAGTGAGCCGTATTTCTCGTAGCCGAGCACATCGGTCATGAGGGTGTGGAGGATGTCGGCGATCTTCCAGTAGTTGAGGTCGCCGCGGGTGACGGGTGTGGACCATGCGAAGCCGGGCAGGGTCGGCACGATGACGTCGAAGGCGTCGGCCGGGTCACCGCCGTGGGCGGCGGGGTCGGCCAGCGGGTCGATGAGCGGGTAGCTGAACTCGCCGGGCCACGGCCAGCCGTGCAAGATCAGCAGCGGGGTCGGGTTCGGACCTCTGCCGGGCTTGCGGACAAAGTGGACCGGGGTGCCGTCGATCGCCACCTTGAATTGCTCGTAGCCGTTCAGGCGCCTCTCGGCGGCGCGCCAGTCGAACCCGTCGGCCCAGTACTCGACCAGAGGCTTGAGGCGGGCGGTGCTGACACCGTAGTACTCCTCCTCGTTGTCCAGGTCGTCGAAGAAGCGGGTCTTGGCCAGGCGCTCTCTGAGATCGTCCAGAACGTCCTGTGCGACATCGATGGTGAAGCGTTCCGGCGTGGGAACCGCGTTGGCGTCAGTCATGAGTGCACTGATTTCTCGCGTAGGTGGGGAAGTGCTGAAAGAAGGTGTCCTGCGCTGGAGGCATGGTCAGTAGCTGAAGTCCAGCCGCAGGCGGGTTTGCTCGAGTTCGGCGATATACCAGGCGCCGTCGGCCTTGACGAAACGGGCGTGATAGTGGCCGTAGCCGTGCATGCCCTTGAACGGGAAGTCGAGGTTGACCTTGACGTCATCAGGCCGGGTGATGATGTCTTCCATCGACCAGGTGCCGCGGGCGGTGGTCGCGGACTGGATGTCGATCTCGTTGGAGAAGAGGTGGTGGATGAGGACGTCGTCGGGGCCGTTACTGCCGCCGATTGTGGCGGCGATGTCTGCGCGGCCTTTCATCCGCAGCCAGACGGAGCCGTCGGGCTTGTGCGGGGTGAAGGTGCCGTCTGGGGTGAACAGGCCAGCCAGGTCCTGCCACCGCTTGTGATCGGCGTAGCGAACGTAACGCGCCATCAACCGGCGGAGCTCCTCGATCGCGGTCAGACGCTCGACGTCGTTCATAAGTTCCTCCTTGCGGGTCGGGATATACGCCCGAGGGCCTCCTGCGGTCGCTTGGGCAGCGGTGCACTCTGGACTTTCGGTCCAGGTGCTACCAGGCCAGCATGAGCGCCAAAAATTGGACCAGCAAGTCCAAAATTAGGTGAGCGTCTCCCGGAATGGCTCGACCCCGGTCGACAGGACGACCTACCTCCGGCACCCGGGACGACGACGGTCTGTTCGTCGAGCGCGTCGAAGACGTCGTCGATCAGCCGCTGGGCCATCCGTGGGGCCTTGGGCCGGATCAGTTCGATGAGTCTGCGGCGGCCAGCTCTGCGCAGGGCGGCCGGGGAGCCGTGGCGTTCGAGGAGCCAGGTGACGGCCTGGTGGTCGAGGCGGGGGCCGAGGACGCGTTCCAGGCTGGGGTGGAACTGGGTGAGCAGGCCGCGTATCCGATTGCTGGTGCGGGTGACCTCGGCGGCGAGGTCCTGGTCGAAGCCGACCAGGACGGTGAGCTCGGCGGTGATCTCGTCGGTCAGTCAGCTCCAGCGAGCGCAGGGTGTGCGGCATGGTGCGGGCCGCGTCCGCGATCACGGCCGCGTCCTTGGCGTCGGTCTTCGCCTCGCCCGGGTAGAGGTCGGCGATCCGGCGCATCGCGAGTCCGGGCAGGTAGGCGACTTGGCAGCCCGCGTCCCGGGCCACGGTCAGTGGCAGGGCGCCGATGGATGCGGGCTGGTCCGCGATCACCAGGACGGTGCCGAACTTGTCGCGCAGCTTGTCGAACACCGCCCGCAGCTTCGGTTCGCTGTTGGGTAGTTGCTTGTCGAAGACCTTCTTGCCGGCCGGGGTGAGTCCGTGGCCGTGATGGGCGCTCTTGCCGACGTCCAGGCCGAGGAACACCCCCACGTCTTCGGTGTCGAACTTAGCGCCCTTCCAGGGGTGTTGGCGGTGCCGGCCTCGGCGTCGGTGTCGTATTCGCGCATCCACGTTATGCAGACCTGCCATCCGCGAGCTGTCCGGCATTGCGCCGGACCGGGTGACGGCCGGGCCTCTTATCAGCGTCTCCGACGGCACCCCTCGGGCCCGGTGACGCCGACCGAGCCAGGGACAGGCGGATTCGATGCGGCGGCCGCGGCCCAGCAGATCCTCGCCGGCCCCGTTCAGGAAGCGCTGGCCATCCCCGGCTTCCCAGCACAGGCGACACCAGTGCCTGTGGCACCGCAGCCAGCCACTGCTCACGGCCTGCTACCGGACTCCCTCAGCGACCGCGGCAACGCCAAACTCTTCGTTCACCTCTACGGCCGCGATTACCGGCACGTCCCCGGCCTGGGCTGGTACCGCTGGGCCGGACACCGCTGGCAGCTCGACGAAGAAGACACCGTCCTCTGGGCCGTCGGAGAGATGGCCGAGCCATCGCCACCAACGACCCTACAGGCACCTACACCAGCACCGACCTGCGCCGGCACCGCCGCCGCGCCCTGTCCACCTCAGGCATGAACGCCCTCCTGATGCAGGCCAAGGCATCCCCGGGCATGGTCATGAACGCTGCCCTCCTCGACGCTGACCCCTACGCCTTGTGCACCCCCGAAGGCGTCGTCGACCTGAGGACCGGCGCTCTGACCCCGCCAGACCCAGCCACCCAGCACCACTCCCGCTCCACCACCGTCGCCCCCCAGACGATGCCCACCCCACGCTGGCAAAGGTTCCTCGACGACACCTTCGGCACCGACACCGAAGGCCGGCGCACCGCCGACTTCCTCCACTTATTGCTCGGCTCCTCCATCTCCGGTGACGTAGGCGCCCAGGTCATGCCGTTCCTGTACGGGCTGGGCAAGAACGGCAAGAGCGTGCTTCTGGACGTGATGCTGCAGCTGATGGGCGACTACGCCGACGCCGCCCCGCCCGGATTCCTGATGGCCAAGGTCTTCGAAGGCCACCCCACCGACCTCGCCGAGCTCCACGGCCGCCGCATCATCGTCTGCTCCGAACTCAAGCCCGGCGACCGCTTCGACGAGGCCCGCGTCAAGCTCCTGACCGGCGGAGACAAGCTCACGACTCGGACAAGACCCGCGCGCTGCTCAACGAACGTGGCCTCCACGGCCGCATCGCCCACAAGGGCGAGAAGGCGCCTATCCAGGCCAGCCAGCGCTGGCATGTCGAACGCACCCACGCCTGGCAGAACGCCTTCTCCCGGCTCGCCCGCTGCTACGAACGGCGCGCCACCGTCATCGACGCCTTCTTCGACCTCGCCGACACCATCATCACCGTACGTGGCCTGATCCGACGGGCATGGACAACTCACCGCTGGGACGAACGCCCGAACCGCCGACCATGACCGCACGCCTATCCGCGCGGCCTCTTAACTGCAATGTGAGATGCAGTACACCACTTCAATGCAACACCGGTGTTGTATTTCCAGAGACTTTGTCTACAGTGGAGTTGCCATCCCAATCGGGCGGCGCGCGAAACGACGAAACGAGGAACACTCAATGTCACGGACTTGGCTGATCACCGGTGGCTCGCAGGGGCTGGGCAAGGCTCTGGTTCTCGCGGCCCTCGATGCCGGCGACCGGGTCGTGGTGACCTCCCGCAAGCCCGGCTCCCTGGCCGACCTCCAGGCCGAGTACCCCGAGCGCCTGTCGGCCGTCGCCCTGGACGTCACCTCCCCGGCCCAGGCCAAGGACGTGGTGGCCGCCGCGGTCGAGCGCTTCGGCTCGATCGACGTCGTGGTCAACAACGCCGGCTACGCCACCAGCGGTTCCATCGAGGACTTCCTCGAGGACGAGTTCCGCGCCCAGATCGACGCCAACATGTGGGGCGTGATCAACGTGACCCGCGCCGTGCTTCCGGTGATGCGCGGCCAGCGCTCCGGCCACATCGTGCAGATCTCCTCCATCGGCGGCCGCGTCGGCGGAACGCCGGGCCTCAGCGCCTACCAGACCGCAAAGTTCGCGGTGGAGGGCTTCTCCGAGGTGCTGGCCAGCGAAGTGGCTCCCTTCGGCGTGAAGGTCACCATCGTCGAGCCGGGCGGCATCCGCACCGGATGGGCGGCAGGCGCCGCCGAGCCGTCCGGTCCCATCACCCCCGACTACGAGCAGACGGTCGGTGCCTGGCTGGGCATCTTCGCCGAGTACGCGGGCAACGAGCCCGGCGACCCGGCCCGCATGGCCCAGGCGATCATCGAAGCGGTCGAGGCCCCGAAGCCGCCGCGCCGCCTGCTGCTCGGCAGCGACGCCCTGGGCATCGCGATCACCTCCGAGGAAGGCCGCCTCGCCGAGGCCAACGAGTGGGCCGAGGTCAGCCGTTCCACGGACTTCCCGAAGGCCTGACACACCCGTCACGAGCACGGCGCCGGTCGGAACGCTCGCCGGACCGACCGGCGCCGGACCCGCGGCCCGCGGCTCGCGGGCGACCGGAGCCCCTGAGTCTGAGGACAGGAAGCAATGACCAAGACCTTTCTGATATCCGGCGCGGCCGGCGGCCTCGGCGGCCGGGTCGTGGAAGCGGCTCTGGCCGCGGGCCACAACGTGGTGGCGACAGATCTCGCGCCGGACGCCGTCACCGTTCCCGCCGAGCACCGCGACCGACTGCTGGTGCGGGCCATGGACGTGACCGCCCTGGCAGCCGTACGTGACGCGGTCGCCCACGCGGTGGCGGAGTTCGGCACGATCGACGTGCTGGTGAACAGCGCCGGCACCCGTGGCGTCGGCTCGATCGAGGACATGTCCGAGGACGAGTTCCGCCGCAACGTCGAGGTCAACTTCTTCGGCGCGGTGAACACCGTGAGGGCGGTGCTCCCGGTGATGCGGCCCCGCCGTTCCGGCAGCATCGTGAACGTCTCCACCATCGGCGGCCGCCGCAACCAGCCCGGGCTCGGCGCCTACCAGTCGGCCAAGTGGGCGCTGGGCGGCTTCACCGAGATCCTCGCCCGCGAGGTGGCCCCCATCGGTATCCGCGCCACCCTGGTCGAGCCCGGAGGCATTCGGACCCCCTGGGCGGCCGCACCGATGCCGGTGCCGGACATCCACGCGGAGTACGAGGAGACGGTCGGCAGGTTCGCCCGTACCTACAGCAACAACCCCGACGTGCAGCGCGGCGACCCGGCAAAGATGGCCGCCGTCATCCTGCGGCTCACCGAGGAACCCAAGCCGCCGGTGCGGCTCCTGCTCGGCTCCGACGCCGCCTGGATCGCCCCGCAGATCACCGAGGCGCGGGCCGCGGAGGACGCGGCCTGGCGCGAGGTCAGCGCCTCCACCGACCTGGACGGACTCGGCGACTTCGCCGACACCGAGGTCGCGCGGATGGTCCGCCCCGCCGGGAACTGAGCCCCGCCCCGCACGGGTGAGCCGGTCACGCCGCACGGCGGACGGCCCGCCCGCCCCCTTCACGGACTTCTGCGTGCGTCCGGGCGTGCGCCTCAGCGCGTGCGACCACGGACCCGGACCGCGGCGCAGACACCTGGTCGCACCGGCAGACCCCCCTCCAGCCGGTGAGACTCCGGCCGGGGCGCGCATCTCACGGGGTGCGCGCCCCCCGATATCACCCCTCCACATCCTCACCCCCCACGTTTCACACGAAGGAACCGCAAAGACATGTCTGTTCGCGACAAGCTCTACATCGGCGGAGCCTGGCTCGCCCCCAGCAACCCCGACATGCTGCTCGACATCCGCTCACCGCACGACCAGTCCGTGCTGGGCAGCGTGGCCCAGGCCGCGCCCGCCGACGTCGACGCGGCCGTCGCCGCCGCCCGCAAGGCCTTCGACCACGGCCCCTGGCCGCACACCACCCCCGAGGAGCGCCAGGCGATCGTCCGCCGCTACGACGAGCTGCGCGCCGCCCGCGCCGACGAGGTCGCTCTCGCCATCTCCGTCGAGAACGGCTCGGCCCACTGGTTCACCAAGGTCGGCCAGCCCTTCCTGAGCCGCCAGGTCAAGGCGTACCTGAAGGCGGCCGAGGAGTTCGGCTGGGAGGAGATCGTCGAGCCCTCCGACGACTCCGTCGCCTTCGACACCATCGTGCGCCGCGAGGCGATCGGCGTCGTCGCCGCCGTCATCCCGTGGAACTCCCCGTTCTCCGCCGCCACCGCGAAGTTGGTCCCGGCCCTGCTGGCTGGCAACACCGTGGTGCTGAAGGTCTCCCCGGAGAACTCCCTCAGCATGGCGCTGCTCGCCGACCTGTGGCACGAGGCCGGTCTGCCCGAGGGCGTCCTTTCCGTCCTGCCCGCCGACCGTGAGACCAGCGAGTACCTCGTCTCCCACCCCGGCATCGACAAGATCTCCTTCACCGGCTCCACCGGCGCCGGCCGCCGCATCGGTTCCATCGCCGGTGACCACCTCAAGCGGGTCGGCCTGGAGCTGGGCGGCAAGTCCGCCGCCGTCATCCTCGAGGACGCCGACTTGGAGGCCGCCATGGGCGGCCTGCGCTTCGGCTCGCTCGGCAACAACGGCGAGGCCTGCATCCTGCAGACACGCATCCTCGCCCCGCGCAGCCGGTACGAGGAGGTCGTCGAGGCCGTCAAGACGATGGTCGAGTCCCTCAAGGTCGGCGACCCGGCCGCCGCGGACACCTTCATCGGCCCGATGATCCGCCGCGACCAGCAGCAGCGCGTCATCGACTACATCAACATCGGCATCGAGGAAGGCGCCCGCCTGGTCACCGGCGGCCCGCAGATCCCCGAGGGCCTGGAGAAGGGCAACTACGTCACCCCGACCGTCTTCGCCGATGTCGACAACTCCATGCGCATCGCGCAGGAGGAGATCTTCGGCCCGGTCCTCGTGGTCATCGCCTACGAGGACGAGGACGACGCCGTCCGTATCGCCAACGACTCGGAGTACGGCCTTTCCGGCGGTGTCTGGAGCGCCGACCCGGACCACGCCCTGGCCGTTGCCCGCCGCCTGCGCACCGGCACCGTCACCATCAACGGCTCGTCCATGAGCTTCGACGGTCCCTTCGGCGGCTTCAAGGCCAGCGGTCTGGGCCGTGAGTACGGCAAGGTCGGCCTGACCGGCTACGTCGAGCACAAGACCATCACCCGCAACCGGTGACACCGGCGCCGTCCACGTCGAGCGGCGGCGTCCGCCGGGAGGGGCTCGGGTGCCCCTCCCCACCCCTCCAAGGCGTCCCGCGCGTGCCGCAGCGTGCGCGGGAGGCCTCTCTTACCCCCGAAGGAGACGACCGTGTCCGACCGAGGGAGGTTCCTCTGCCGGAGGGTCCTCGGTGAGCTGCGGTTCCACGCCCTGGGCATGCGATGGGACGAGCCGCTCCTGGCACGCGGCACCGAGCCGCCGGCCGGCGGCCCCGCCCGGCCGGCCGGACCGTCACCACCCCGTCCGCCACAGGATCCGCCGGCCTCACCCGAACAGCTGACGCCTTGTCGCATGACCGTTGCCCCGCCACCGTACCGCCCTGTCCACCGGGCGGCCCTGACTGAGGATTCCACCCCCATGCAGTCCGTACCCCCCGGCCGTCCACGGCTGCGCCGCGTTCGTCTTCCCGGCACCGTGTCCCTGCCGGCGCTCCCGCGCACCGGCGACCCGCACTCCGGGCACCGCGCCGGTGACAAGCCCACGCGCGGCACGGCGGGCGGGACGGACGTACGCCACGCATGCCGGGCGGGGCTGTCGACCCCCGACCCGTTCCCCGACGGACCTCAGCCGTTCCCCGAGGCTTCTTCGATCGGGTGAGGCTCTCCAGGCAGGCGGCGTGCAGCGGATGCGCTCCGTCGGACATCCGGGAGGGGGAGGGGGAGGGGGAGGGATGTGGCGCACCAAGAGCCGAGCCGTCGCTGCGTGTCAGCACTGCGGATCCGGCCTTCCGGCACCCGGAAGGCCGGGAGTCACCGAGGCCCGGAGCGACGGTTGCGCGCGGCTTCGGTGCGGTAACGATCGCGAGTGCGGGCGGTACCGGACGCCGGGGCACCCGCTTCCGCACGGCCCACCGGAGAACCCGATCGAGGAGAGGTACGGGATGAATGCCGACGAGGAGTACGAGACCGCGCTCGCGACCGCCGGGGAACTTCTGGGGCAGCGGCTCGAGTTGCCGCTGGCACCGGGTGAGCCCGCGGCGGGGGCCGACTTCCGCAAGGTGGCGACGGTGCACGCCTTCGCCGACTCCTGGACGCGCACCGCACTGTCCACGCATGACCGGTCGCTGGTGTCGGTCGCGATCGCCGCGACGCTGGGCGCGGAGGAGCCGCTGCGCGGCCAGTTGCGCATCGCGCTCAACAACGGGGTGACCAAGGAAGAGGTCGTCGACCTGTTCATCCATCTGGCCGTCTACGCGGGAGTCGCCCGCGCCTTCGAGATGTACCAGGTGGCCGTCGCGGTGTTCGCGGAGCACCCCTCCGGCTCCTGAGTCCGTGCCGCCCGCCGGCCCCGGGCGGGCGGCAACGTCACTCCGGCCGCCCCCTGTCCCGGGGCGGCCGTACGGTGTTCAGGGGGTCCCCGGCGCCGGCGAGCAGACCGGCGGCCGAGATCCGCAGGAAGTCGGTGTACACGGTGGCGAAGTCGATGTCGGCATCGACGAGACGCGGGTCGGACAGCACCTCGACCACGCTCGGCGAGGGGTGGGAGAAGGGCCAGAGACCGACCAGCCCCACCACGGCCAGCCGGGTGAGGTGCAGGGCCGCGTCCTCACCGAGCGCCGGGAGTCGGAGTCTGATCAGCCGGGCAAGCCGCCTGCGGTGCTCGAGGTCCACGAGCTTGTAGGGCAGGACGGTCTCGGCGGACACGTTCCGCTCCAGCACGGTGGGGAGCTGGCTCCAGAGTTGGCACAGCAGGGGCTGCTCGGCGAGGGACTCGGCCAGTACGCGCAGCGCGTCCTCACCGGTCGGGGCGTCGGCCGACAGCCGTTCCTCCAGCGTGTCGAGCCAGGCCTCCCGGCTGCGGTTGAGCAGCGCGAGCAGGACGCCTTCACGGGTCTCGAAGTAGCGGATCACATTGGTCTTCGACGTGCCCAGCCGCCTGCTCAGCTCACGGAGGCTGACCTCGTCGATCGGGATCTCGCCCAGCAGTTCCTCGGTCGCGTCCAGGATGACGCGGCGCCGCTGTTCTCTCTGCTCGGGCCGGCGGGCGCGCTCAGCTGCTGCAGCAGCCCGCCCTCACCGGTCAGCTGCAGCCCGCTCGCACGGGCCCGGTCGACCAGCTGTCCGATCAACCGGTCGTCCAAGACGTCCGCCGACAGCTCGACCGGACGGACCTCTTCAACCGCCTCAACACGGGCAGTCACGTCGCTCATCAGGTGTTCTTCCTTGATCGGGAGTTACACCGTTCTTTGGGCTCTGTCTCACATTCGGTGGTAACGCAGAGTCATACTGCCGGAGACTACCCTGAAGTGCTCTCTTGCAGACCGGAGGAGACATTCCCAGTGTCCTGGGCGACGTCCACCATGAAGCTGCTCCGTGCGGCTCATGGGTGTCTCCTACGGTTCGACCTGCGGTTATTACTTTGCGCATTCGATATCACAAGGCGTCACCACCGGATGTGAGACAGAGCCGTTCTTTGTACAGTCCCCCGCCCGCCAGTTGCAGGTTCAGCTGTTTCTGTCGGGCATGGGGTGTTTAGTGAGACCTGCATCACATTTTTGGCTTGCGTGTCGTTGTAGGGGTGCCGTCCGGCTTCGGGACATGTGACAGGGCATCACCGGAACTAGGCCAGGCGGTACTACTGTGCAGGCGCTCTATATCTCGTTGACGTGCACGGCAGCTACAGCCGTGATCGGCCTCGTGGGGCAGTGGGTACGTGACCGCTCCCGTGAACGCCTGCACTGTGCACTGGTGAACGCCTTGTCCAGCGGCGGCACGGTCACCGAACGCCGGTGGGCCGGCCGGGTGAGCTGGCAAGTCCACATCCCGGGCCCGCCCGAGCAGAGCGAAGAGCCTGCGCGACCGCCCGCGCGACGACGCCGCTCCGGCGCGGGAGTCCGCCCGGCCGGCGGATCGCCGCCGCGACCATCGGGCCGCCGCGGGCAGTCTCGCAGGTCGGGAACCCGCCCGTGACCACGGCGCCTGCCCCAGCGGGCTCACCAGCGAGCTTCGAGGAGTTCTTCCATGCCGAGTACGACCGGCTCCGGAGGATGACGGCCATGATGCTGGCCGGGGACGTCCATCAGGCCGACGACCTCGTCGCGGACGTCTTTGTGGTCCTCCTGAAGAGGTGGGAGCACGTGGAGAACCCGCACACCTGGATGAAGGCGGTCATCTCGCGCCGGGTCATCAAAGCAGGGAAGACCCACCGGAGAAATCAGACCAGGCTCAGGCAGCTGTGGGCAATGGATCGTCATGGCATTGCTGACCCGGTGCTGCTGGCCGAGCGCCGGGAGGACACCGCCCGCGTGCTGCGACAGCTGACGGTGCTCCCGCCACGGCAACGCGTGATCGCGGTGCTGTGGTGGCTGCATGACTGGTCCCAGCAGGACATCGCCGAGCACCTGCAGATCAGGTGCAGCACCGTGGGCACACAGATCAGGCGAGCGGAGAACACGATGCGCCGCGTCTTCGGAGTCCGCGGCGAAACCCTGAACATTTTCGATCTTGATAGCGTCGACGAAGGGGAGGCGCTGTGAGGTACTTCCGAATCCGGCGAGACGAAACAACCGAGCCCGACACGCGGATCACGGCCCGCCTCATGCACGCCGAGGACGCCCTGCGGGTGCGCCTTGCCGACCCGGACGGATCCCATCGCGCTGCCGTCCTGGCAGAAGTCCAACGCCGCGCCGGGGGACAGCCCGCACCGGCCAAAGCCACCGTTCACGTTCTGGTCGGAAGCCATGGCGCAAGCCTCCTTGAGGAGGATCACGACGAGGCCCCTGCACCGGCACTCAAGCCGCTTCCGCGCCGACAGCCCAGGCCGGTGAAGCCGCGCTGGTACCTGCCGGCCGCACTGACCACAGACGCGGTCGGGGCTGCGCTGCCCGTCGGCCTCGTCCTCGACGCGACATTGCAGCAGCACCCAGTGCTGAGTGCCGCCGCCGCCGCGACCGCGTGGCTGACCGTCCGGACTACCCGCCGCAGGTACACCGAGAGCGCCTTGGGCAAGACATACAGCGCGATGTCCGTCCTGCACGACTGGATGGCCCTTCTTGGCGTGCTCGCTATCGCACGTGCCCTGCTCGACTATGCGGGGGATCCATGGTCGGCGCTGCTCGCCCTCACACCGAGCCTGCTCTTGACCACCGCTTGCCACAAACTGACCTACCGCCACCTGGTCGGCTCCCAGCGCGAAGCCCGCTCGGTCCGCCGGGTCCTGGTGGTCGGCGAGCCGAACGCGACCGACTACGTCGTCAGACACCTGGCCGCCAGGACCGACCACGACTACGCGGTGGTCGGCACCGTCCCGGTCGGCCCCGGCCGCCTTGAATGCGGGGCCCCGGTAGCCGCCCGCCTCAAGGCGATGACTCCCACGCGGCCAAGCGACGATTCAGCCGCGGTGCTGACCGCGATCGGCCAGCTCGACGCCGACCTGGTGCTCGTCATCCCCAGCCCCGGCATGGCCGGAGAGCGGCTGCGCAGACTGACCTGGACGCTGCACGACGGCGGAACGCCGGTGGCCGTCATGCCCGGCATCACCGAAGTCTCTACAAGCCGGGTCGAAGTCGCCTCTGCCGCAGGACTGACACTACTGAACATCCGCCCACCGCTGCGGCGCGGCTTTCAGCTGATCCTGAAGTTGATTGTGGACCGCGTGGGAGCAGCCCTCGGACTGCTGCTGCTCGCCCCGTTGTTCGCGCTCATTGCGGCCGCCATCCGCATCGAGGCCAAGGGACCCACCTTCTATCAGCAGATCCGACACGGGCTGGACGGCGCGCCCTTCACCATGTGGAAGTTCCGCACGATGAGGATTGACGCGGACGCCAGGAAGCCCGGGCTGGCATCAGCAAACGAGAACGACGGCCTCATGTTCAAGATGCGCCGCGACCCACGCGTCACCCGCGTCGGCAGATTCCTGCGACGCTGGTCCCTGGACGAGCTGCCCCAACTCATCAACATCCTGCGTGGTGAGATGTCACTGGTCGGACCGCGTCCCCCACTGCCGGAAGAGGTAGCCCGTTACAACGAAGTCGAGCTACGCCGACTGTCGGTAAAGCCGGGACTGACCGGGCTGTGGCAGGTCAGCGGCCGCTCGGACCTGTCGTGGGACGAAAGCATCCAGCTTGATCTGCGATACATCGACAACTGGACCCTAGCCAGGGACATCAACCTCATGGCACGTACGCCCCGGGCCGTCGTGGACGGCCGCGGAGCCTATTGAGCGGTGCGCAACTGAGCACCTGACCTCAGTGAAGCCCACACGCGGAGAGGAACGGCGGCCGTCCCTGCAGGAAGGGGACGGCCGCTGTGGTGTCGCGAAAGGTCCGTGAGTCGACTGACGGAGTCCGGGCCGGCACCTCGCCACCTGCCCCGGCTGAACCACCAGGTGCTTGGTTCTGCAGGCCGTGAGCTGAGATGCAGGGCGAGCGCGCTGCTCGCGTGGAGGCCTAGAGCCTATCCGCCGCCGCTTCTGCGGCGGATCACCAATCCGGGACGCTGCGCCGATGGCAGGTTTGGCAGACGTCCCCATTCCACGGGCCGTTCGACCCACAGTGATCGCAGAGCCAGCTCCAGTGCGTGCCGATTGCGCCCCCGCCCTTCCCGTCGGTGACGAAGGCGACTTCATCCGACAGAGCATGAACCTCGCGCCAGCGGTCCCGGTCGTACAAGCCGGCGAGCGCGCGGTGGACATTGACGATGGTGCTTCCCGTGGTCTGCTGAACGGCCTGAGTGATCACCGCAGCTGCTTCCTCCAGCCGCTGCCGAACAACGGGCTCGAGGTCACCTTGGCCGGCAACCGCCTCGACGACGGTGATCGCCTTCTCCAGCTGACTGCGCTGGAGGTATCGGGCCGCCGAGGCCTGGACGAGTGGTGCCCGCTTGCGTGCTCTGTCGAGTAGCAATGCAATAGCTGGGGCGAGTACGGGCGGTCGAGTTCCCTTGCCGCGGTTGCACGGCCCGCAGCTCGGCACGAGATTCTCAAAGCCGTAGAGATCGAAGTCCTCAGGAAGGCCGTGGTGCCTCAGGACACGAGCGCGCTCGTCCGCCTTGGCCCTGAGATGTTTGGGGATGACGTGCTCGACCTCGTACTCGCTGAAGAAGAGCGGCCTTGTGCACCAAGCGCACTGCTCACCCCAGTGAGTGAACAGGGCAAGCCGCTCCGCGGCGGACAACTTCTCAGGCACCCGCCGATCCTAAGACGTGCGTGATCTCACCGGTCGGCGGGGCGTTACGGCGGTGGCTCACTGAGCCCTCTCACCGCAGGAGGGGCTGTTATGCCAGTAGCCTCAGCGAGAGACTGTGCCAGCCGGGCGATGCGCTGGGCGAGTGCATCACGCACAGCGCGTGCGGACTCGAGATCGAGGCCTTTGAGGTCAGGCAGGTTCCAGTCGACGTAACGGCGGCCGGAGATCACGGGGCAGGCGTCGCCGCAGCCCAGGGTGATCACGATGTCGGCGGCACGGATGACCTCGCGGGTCAGGGGCTTGGGGAATTCCTCGTCGGGGGAGAGGCCGAGTTCATCGAGTAGGCGCTGTGCCACGGGATCGATCCAGGCGCTGGGCAGTGTGCCGGCACTGTGTACGCATACAGCGCCAGCGGCCCCGCGCCGCAACAGTGCTGCTGCCAACTGGGAACGGCCTGAGTTCTCGGTGCAGACGAAGAGCACCTCCGGCACGCTCTTCAGAGCCAAGCCTTCGCTGCGCGCCAGTGCGTCCAGGCGTTCGGTGGCGAAGCGCTCGGCGATGACCGGCAGGTAGATCGTGATGGCGGCCCGGGCGGAGAGCAACTCGAGGGATTCCTCGAGGAAGTACGCCACGGTCTCAGGGGCGAAAACGCCCGTGTACCGCTGGGCCATGTCGCGGGTGATGCGTACCAGGACAGGGTCGGTGTTCCGCAGGGGCGGGGTGGAGGGACCGAGCGGCACGGGCGGCATGAGACCTCCAAGCAACTGCTTGGCATACGCGGTGACACGCGGCAGGAGAATGCTCGGGGCCTACCTCGCCCAGCAAGTATAGATCTGCATCTATCAATGGGCCATGGATCGCGTCCGGCGGTCACAAGCGAACTGCACATGAACAGAAGCCGTCTGTCCTCTTCGAACGGGAGCCGGGAAGATGCGCTTCGTATGCTGGATGGATGAGCATCGCATCCTCCCCGGAGACGATCGCGGAAGAGGCGCCGACCTGCACTCCGACCCTGGCGTGCTCGCTGATCGAACGACAGGAAGCCGAACGGCTGGCCAGCATGCTCAAGGCCATCGCCGACCCCACCCGGCTCCAACTGCTGCGACTCATCCAGTCCGCGCCCGGCGGTGAGGCCTGCGTGTGTGATCTCACCGAGTGCCTGGGGCTGCGGCAGCCCACGATCAGCCACCACCTGAAGACGATGACGGCAGCGGGCCTGCTCAGCCGCGAGCGGCGGGGCACCTGGGTCTGGTACGCAGTCAACCAGGAGGGGCTCGACCGCGTACGCCGGATCATCGGCTGAGCCTCACTGACTCCCCGGGGCGGGGAAGCAGGGCTCGGCGCCTGCGCGGCAGACCGTAGGGTCCGCTTCCTTTTCGGGAGCGGACCCTTGTGTGCCTGCGTGCTGCTGCGCGGGCCTCAGCCGATGAAGTCGGCCAGGTCGCGCTCGATGGCGGCCTTCGGCTTGGCGCCGACGATGCTCTTCACGACTTCGCCGTCCTTGTAGACGTTCATGGTCGGGATCGACATGACGCCGTACTTGGCGGCGGTGACCGGGTTCTCGTCGATGTTCAGCTTGACGATGGTGATCTGGTCGCCGTGCTCCGCGGCGATCGCCTCCAGGGAGGGGGCGATCTGGCGGCACGGACCGCACCACTCGGCCCAGAAGTCGACGAGGACGGGCTTGTCGCTGGACAGGACCTCCTCGTCGAAGGTCGCATCGGTCACGGGCTTGGTGTTGCCGGCCACGGCAGTCTCCTTGGGATGGTTGCGGCCGGGCGGCCGCGGTCTGCTAGGCGGTGGTGTCGTTCAGGCCTGCGAGGTAGCGCTCGGCGTCCAGGGCAGACGCGCAGCCGGTGCCGGCGGCGGTGATGGCCTGGCGGTAGGTGTGGTCGACCACGTCGCCGGCCGCGAAGATGCCGGGGATGGTGGTGCGGGTGCTGGGGGAGGCGACCTTGAGGTAGCCCTCGTCGTCCAGGTCGAGGACGCCCTTGAACAGTTCGGTGCGCGGGTCGTGGCCGATGGCCACGAACAGGCCGGTCACGGGCAGTTCGCGGGTGTCGCCGGTCTTGGTGTCCTTCAGCGTCAGGCCCGACAGCTTGCCGTCGGTGCCGTGGATGGCGGCGACCTCGCTGTCCCAGGCGAAGGAGATCTTCGGGTCGGCGAAGGCTCGTGCTTGCATGGCCTTGGAGGCTCGCAGGGTGTCGCGGCGGTGGACGATGGTGACGGTCTTGGCGAAGCGGGACAGGAATGTCGCTTCTTCGATGGCGGTGTCGCCGCCGCCGATGACGGCGATGTCGTGCTCGCGGAAGAAGAAGCCGTCGCAGGTGGCGCAGTACGACACGCCCCGGCCGGACAGTTCGTCCTCGTTCGGCAGGCCGAGCTTGCGGTGCTGGGAGCCGGTGGCGACGATCACGGCCTTGGCCCGGTGGACGGTGCCCTCGGAGTCGGTGACGGTCTTGATGTTTTCGCTGAAGTCGACCGCGGTTACGTCGTCGGGGACGAGTTCGGCCCCGAATCGCTCGGCCTGGGCCCGCATGTTGTCCATCAGGTCCGGGCCCATGATGCCGTCGCGGAAGCCGGGGAAGTTCTCGACCTCGGTGGTCTGCATCAGCGCGCCGCCGGCGGTGACCGAGCCCTCGAAGACCAGCGGCTTCAGCGAAGCGCGGGCGGTGTAGAGCGCGGCGGTGTACCCGGCGGGTCCGGAGCCGATGACGATGACGTCGCGGACCTGCCCGCTCATGCCTTCGGCTCCGGGGCGATCTCGGCGATCAGGCCCTCGATCCGGGCCTTGATCTCGTCACGGATCGGGCGGACGGCCTCCACGCCCTGACCGGCCGGGTCCTCCAGCGTCCAGTCCAGGTAGCGCTTGCCGGGGAAGACGGGGCAGGCGTCGCCGCAGCCCATGGTGATGCACACGTCCGAGGCCTGGACCGCCTCGACGGTCAGCACCTTCGGGATCTCGGCCGACACGTCGATGCCGACCTCCTTCATCGCCTCGACGACGGCCGGGTTGACCTGGTCGGCAGGGGCAGAGCCAGCCGAGCGGACCTCCACGCGGTCCCCGGCGAGGTGGGTCAGCCACGCGGCGGCCATCTGGGAGCGGCCGGCGTTGTGGACACAGACGAAGAGCACGGAGGGCTTGTCGGACATGGTGGTCTCTCTTGTCTACGACGGAATGCCCGGGCTGGCATCAGCCCCGGCTGATGTGACAGTATCAGCCCATGCTGACGTCAGTCGACACTGATCTGATCCGGGTTCTGGCGGACCCGCTCAGGCTCCAGATCGTGAGCCTGCTCGCCCGCGAGACGCTGTGCACCACGCATCTCGTGGAGGAGACGGGCGCCCGTCAGACCAACCTCTCCAACCACCTGAAGGTGCTCAGAGAAGCCGGTGTTGTCGAGACCGAGCCGTGCGGCCGGTTCACGTACTACCGGCTGCGGCCGGAAGTCATCGAGAGCCTGGCCGGGTCTTTTGCCGATCTGGCCGCCACCGCCCGGACCACCGCCGAGAACAACACCAAACGCGCCTGCCCCTGATCCCCGCCCCTCGCGCTTCGCCGACAGGAGTCCCGTTGAGCGCCACCGAGACCGCCCCCGAGATCACGGCGGAATCCGCCCCCGCCGTCGTCCCCGCGCCGCGTGTCCCACTGACCCGCAAGGCCGCCGCCGAACTGGTCGGCACCGCCGCGCTGGTCGCCGTGGTGATCGGCTCCGGCATCCAGGCCACCGAGCTCAGCAAGGACGTCGGCATCCAGCTGCTCGCCAACGCCATCGCCACCGTCTTCGGCCTGGGCGTGCTCATCGCCCTGCTCGGCCCGGTCTCCGGCGCCCACTTCAACCCCGTCGTCACCCTCGCCGAATGGTGGACCTCCCGCCGTGAGGGCGGGGACGGCGTCACGGCCCGCGAAGCCGCCGCCTACATACCGGCTCAGATCGCCGGGGCGATCGCCGGCGCGATCCTGGCCGACGCCATGTTCGCCGAGCCACTGGTGAAGTGGTCCACCCACGACCGCTCGGCCGGGCACCTGCTGCTCGGCGAGGTCGTCGCCACCGCGGGCCTGGTGCTGCTGATCTTCGGCCTGGCCCGCACACAGCGGCTGCACTTCGCACCAGTCGCCGTCGCCTCCTACATCGGCGCCGCCTACTGGTTCACTTCCTCCACCTCCTTCGCGAACCCCGCGGTCACCATCGGCCGGGCCTTCTCCGACACCTTCGCGGGCATCGCCCCCGGTTCGGTACCAGGCTTCATCGGCATGCAACTCGTCGGCGGGGTCGTGGGCCTGGCCCTGGTCGCGCTGATCTTCGCCCGCACCGAGAAGTGAACCGACCGACGCAGGTGGTGGTCATCGGCGGGGGCCAATCAGGCCTCGCCGCGGGCTACCACCTGCGCCGCCTTGGCCTGGACTTCGTCATCCTCGACGCGCAGAACAGCCCCGGAGGGGCCTGGCAGCACGCCTGGGACTCCCTCCAACTGTTCTCTCCCGCCCCGTACTCCTCCCTTCCCGGCCGGCCGATGCCGCACCAGCCCGGCGCCATCTACCCAGGCGCCGCCCACGTGGTGGCGTACCTGAGCGAGTACGAGAAGCGCTACGAGCTGCCGGTCATCCGCCCCGTGAACGTCCGCGGCGTACACCGGGCCGGCCCGCTGCTGCAGGTGCACACCGACGCCGGTACCTGGCCTGCGCAGGCCGTCATCAGCGCGACCGGCACCTGGAGGCGGCCCTTCGTGCCCGCCGTCCCCGGCCGCCGGGCTTTCACCGGTCGCCAGTTCCACACGGTCAACTACCGCGCTCCGAACGAGTTCGCCGGTCGGCGCGTCGTCGTGGTCGGCGGCGGCAACTCCGGAGCCCAGATCGCAGCGGACCTCACCGGCCATGCCGACGTCACCTGGGCCACTGCCCGCCCGCCGCGCTTCCTGGCCGACGACATCGACGGCCGGGCCCTGTTCGATGCGGCCACCGCCCGCCGCCGCGCGCTCGACACCGGACAGGCCGACACCGCCGGCGTGGCCGCCCTCGGGGACATCGTCGCCGTGCCCCCGGTCCGCGCAGCCCGGGGCGCCCGCCTGCTCAACGCGGTACCCATGTTCACCCGGCTCACCGCCCCCGGACCCCAGTGGCCCGACGGCACCATCACCCACGCCGACGCGGTCATCTGGTGCACCGGCTTCCGCGCCGCCCTCGCACACCTCGCCCCCCTGCGGCTGCGCGACCGTCGAGGCCGCATCGCCACCACCGGCACCCGCGCACTGGCCGAACCCCGCCTGCACCTGCTCGGCTACGGAGACTGGACCGGCCCCGCCTCCGCCACCCTCATCGGTGTCGGACGCCCCGCCCGCGAGGCGGCACACGAGATCGCCGCCCTGGTGCGCCCCGCAAGCGCCTGAAGACGGCAATAGACGGGCGCCGATCTCACGTGGAGGCTGCGGGCCAGAACAGCCAAAGATCGATGCCCGTCTATTAATCGTGAACGTATCGGCGGCAACCCCAGCCTTCAATGCCCGTCAGGTGTCCTTGGCCTGTCAGAAAGGTGACGACTGCGTGCCCAGGTCTGGGTGGCCACCTGCACGGCGTCGAAGGGGCTGCCCAGCGGAGGCGTGTAGGACAGGTCGAGGTCCTCGACCTCGTCCACGGCCATGCCGTGGAACAGGGCGGTGGCCAAGACGTCGACCCGCTTGTGCACGGCACTGTCCAGGTGGCCGACGAGCTGCGCGCCCAGTAGCCGCCCGGTAGCGGCGTCGCCGGTGATCCGTGAGCGGATCGTGCGGGAGCCCGGGTAGTACGCCTTGTGGTCGTCGGCGGCCGTCGCCACCGTGACCGGGGTGAAGCCCCCGGCGACTGCTTCGTGGTCGCGCAGCCCGGCGCGGGCGATGACCAGGTCGAACACCTTCAGCACCTGCGTGCCCAGCGACCCGGCGAACTCCCGCGACCCGCCGAGGGCGTTCTCGCCGGCGACGCGGCCCTGCTTGTGCGCGGTGGTGCCAAGCGGCAGATACGTGTCGGTGTCCAGCACCCGGTGATAGGTCTGCACGCAGTCCCCGGCGGCGAAGATGCCGTCCACGCTGGTACGCATGCCCCGGTCCACGGCGATCGCGCCCCGGGCCCCCAGCTTCACCCCGGCGGTCTCGGCCAAGGCGGTGTCGGGACGCACACCGACGACCACCAGCACCAGGTCGGTGGTCTGCTTGAAACCGTCGCTGCCGATGACGGTCAGCCGGTCGCCGGTGCGCTCAATGCGCTGTACCAGGGTGCCGGTGCGCACCGACACGCCGCGAGCGAGCAGTTCGTCGGCGACCAGGGCGCCGAGTTCGGGGTCCACGGTGGGCAGCACCTGCGGCAACTGCTCGACCAGAGTGACGTCAACGCCCCGCGTGGTCAGGCCCTCGACCATCTCCAGACCGATGTAACCGGCTCCGACGATCACCGCGGACGCCGGCGCGCGCTCGAGGGTCGAGGTCAGCGCGAACGTGTCGTCCATGGTGTGCAGCAGGTGCACCCCATCGGCCGGTCCGAGACGGTCCAGACCGTCGATCGGCGGGCGTACCGGCACGGCACCGGTGCCGATCACCAGCCGGTCGTAGCCCAGTTCGTCGTGGGTGCCGTCCTCGGCGTGCTGGACGGTGACGGTGCGCCGCTGCGCGTCGATCGATACCGCCCGCGTGTTCAGCTGCAGGTCCAGGCCCGCGGCATCCAGGTCGGCGCGGGTGCGGTGGGCCAGCGCCCGCCAGTCGGCCACCTCGCCGGAGACGTGGTACGGGATCCCGCAGATGGAGAAGTTCGGGTAGGAGTCGGCGACGACGACCAGCGGCCGGACGGAGGGGTCCAGTTCGTGGGCCCGGAGCCCGGCGCTGATCCCGGCATCACTGCCGCCGATCACGAGCAGACGCGTCATGGGAATCCCTTCAGGACAAGGTGGGGGTGATGGGCCGGTGGCGGCGATGCCGGGCGGCAAGAGCGCTGGGCAGGCCTTGCTGGCCTTCCCTCACTGGCGGTGGAGGCCAGGAAGGACTTCAGAGCGCGTTCAGGGTCCTCGCGGCCTTGTCGGCTCGGCCGCCGCTACTTCGCCACATGCCGCGAGGGTGACCGCACCCATGGCCGCTTGGGCCCCGACCAGGAGGCGGGGAGCCTTGGATGCTGACGCACGTGTCCCTCCCGGGTCCCCTGCCATGCCGAGGACGGGCAAGAGTGGCTGGATCGGCTGATTTCACCGACTGAGATATAGATGGTTGCCGATGCAGCGCGGGTGAGGGTGACGTGCCGGGGAACATCGCCTGTCACGTGACGGGCATCCGCATGACCGACGGTGAGACGGCATGAGGGTGCGAGTCCGCCGGGGGCCCTGCCGGAGAGCCCTGGCGGCTGCGGGTCATACCGCCGCGGCGCTGGCCAGCAAGCGGCCCATCGCGGCCAGCACGGACGGCTCGACGCGGTAGTAGACCCAGGTGCCGCGCCGCTCGGAGGTGAGCAGGCCGGCTTCCTTGAGCTTCTTCAGGTGGTGGGAGACGGTCGGCTGCGTGACGCCGACGTCGGAGATGTCGCAGACGCAGGCCTCGCCGCCCTCGTGGGAGGCGACCGCGGAGAACAGGCGGAGCCGGACCGGGTCACCCAGCGCCTTGAACATCCGGGCGGCCACCTCGGCCTCCTCCACGTTCAGTGCGCGCTCGGTCAGCGGCGGGCAGCACGGCGCCACAGACTCGAGGTCGAGTACCGGCAGACCTTTGACTTTCGACATGCATCTATGTTTACACATGTCGAACCATAAGGGTCTGGCTGTTCTGACCAGTACCTACCGGCCGTGCGGTCAGGGGCTTGGACCGGGGGGTGGAGCGGTGCGCCACGCGATGAGTGCGGCGCCGGCGGAGATGAGGGCCAGGACGGCGAACAGATGCGGGTAGCCGCCCAGGGGCGCGGCCAGGGCGGTGCCGGCGAACGGGGCGAGAGCGGAGGCCGTGGTGGCCGGGGCGGCCAGCAGTCCGGACAGCCGCCCGTAGTGCGTGGTGCCCCAGCGGTCGGTGATGGCGGTCGCCTGGAGCAGGGTGAGATTGCCACGGACGGTACCGGCCAGGACGGACAGGGCGGCCAGCAGCGCATAGGGGCCGGGGGTGACCGCGAGGGCGGCGGTGGTCAGGCTGCCCAGGCCGATCAGGGTCGTGGTGCGCACGGCGGGGGAGGTGCGCCGGGCGAGCGCGGCGTACAGGGTGCGGCCGAGGGTCTGCCCGGCTCCGCCCAGACCCAGCAGCCAGGCGGCCTGGGCGGTGGAGAAGCCGCGGTGCAGCAGCAGCGGGACGAGCGTGACGACCACGGCGTACATCGCGAACGAGGACAGGGTCAGCGCGGTGGCCAGGAGCCAGAAGACGGGGCTGCGCGCCACGGCGGTGGTCGGGTGCGGCGTCCCGGCGGCCGGGCGGGGCGCGGGCGGCCAGGGAGCGCGCAGGGCCAGGGCATGGGCGGGGATGGTGATGGCGGCCAGCATCGCGGCCAGGACCAGGTAGGTGCCGCGCCAGGTGAGGTGGCCGGACAGTTGGGCGGTCAGGGGGGCGAAGACGGTGGAGGCCAGTCCGCCGGCCAGGGTGACGACGGTGAGGGCGCGCATGTGGTCGGGGGCCCACCAGCGGGTGACGGCGGCGAATGCGGGCTGGTAGAAGGTGGCGGCCATGGCCGGTCCGGCCAGCAGCCAGCCGGCGATGAAGACGGGCAGGCTGGGGGCGGTGGCGATGACGATCAGGGCGAGGGTGGCCAGGGCGGATCCGGCGGTCATGACGGTGCGCGGGCCGTGGGCGTCCAGGATGCGTCCGACGCGGATGCCGCAGAGCGCGGAGACGAGCAGGGCGGCGGAGAACGCCGCGGTGGTCGCGGCGGGGGACCAGCCGGTGGCGGCGGTGATCTGCGGGTTCAGGACGGGGAAGGCGTAGTAGACGATGCCCCAGCCGGTGATCTGCGTCAGGCACAGTGCCGGCAGGGCGGCGCGCGGCCGCGGTGGCTGACCGGTGACGGGTGCGGCCGCGCGCGTGCGGGCGGGCAGGTTCACGTCCGGGTCAGCAGCAACCGGCCGCAGCCGTCTGGCTGGTGGCGGGCTCGGTCGTGGCGCAGCAGGCGCCGGCGGGCTCCTTGGCGGGGGCGTCGGCCTTGACGACGTAGACCTCCCAGGGTTCCTTGCCGGGGCCGTGGACCCAGACCTTGTCCTGCAGGGCGTAGCAGCAGGTGGTGTCGTTCTCCTCGAAGGTGGCCAGGCCCGCCTGGGACAGGCGGGTGGCGGCGGCGGTGACCTCGTCGGTGGAGGCGACCTCCACGCCGAGGTGGTCCATGGCCGTGTCCTCGCCGGGCTCGCCCTGGAAGAGGACGAGCTTGAGCGGGGGCTCGGCGATGGCGAAGTTGGCGTAGCCGTCGCGGAGCTTGGCGGGCTCGGTGGCGAACAGCTTGCTGTAGAAGGCGATGGCCGCGTCGAGGTCGGGGACGCGCAGGGCGAGCTGGAGCCGGGACATCGTCGTTCCTCCAGAGGGTGGGAAGGGGACCGGTGCCCGGGGCCGGCTCACCGGCCCCGGAAACGGCGCGGGGTCAGCAGCAGTTACCGGATCCCGTGGTGCCGGCGACCGGGAGGGTCAGGGTGCCGGGCGCGACCTGGATCAGCTGCGGAGCGGGGGCCGAGCAGCAGCCGCCCGCGGCGTCCTGCTGCGCGTCGGGGGTGTCGAACAGGCCGGCACCGCCACACACGCCGGACTCCGGCAGCACCAGCTCGACCCGGTCGGCGGCCTCCAGGTCACCGGCGATGGCGGCGACCACGGAGCGGGCCTGCTCGTAGCCGGTCATGGCCAGGAACGTGGGGGCACGGCCGTAGGACTTCATGCCGACCAGGTAGATGCCCCCTTCGGGGTGGGAGAGCTCCTTGCGGCCGTGCGGGTAGACGGTGCCGCAGGAGTGCACGTTGGGGTCGATCAGCGGGGCCAGCTCCACGGGGGCCTGCAGGCGCTCGTCCAGGCCGAGGCGGATCTCCGACAGGAACGACAGGTCGGGCCGGAACCCGGTCAGCACGATCACCTCGTCCACCGGCTCCAGCCGCCGGCCGTCATCGCCGACCAGCACCGGACGCCCGTCGCTGTCGCGCTCGATCGCCTCGGTGCGGAAGCCCGTGACGGCGTCGGCGTGACCGTCGTCGACGGCGGCCTTGGCGGCCAGGCCCAGTGCGCCGCGGGCGGGCAGCTGGTCGGCCGTGCCGCCACCGAAGGTGGCGCCGGAGATCCCGCGGCGAAGGACCCACACCGCGTGCGTGCCGCTGCCGTCCTCGGCCTTGGCCAGGTCGGCGAGCAGGGCGAGGGCGGTGAAGGCGGAGGCGCCGGAACCGATGACGGCGGTGCGCCTGCCCGCGTAACGGGCCCGCACGGCGGGGTCCTTCAGGTCCGGGACGCGGTAGGTGACGCGGTCGGCCGCGGCCTTCTCACCCAGCGCGGGCAGGCCGTTGCCGCCGGCCGGGCTGGGCGTGGTCCAGGTGCCGGAGGCGTCGATCACGGCGCGCGCGACCACGCGCTCCTCGCGGCCGTCGGCGTAGCTCACGTGCAGCACGAACGGCTGGGAGTCGCGGTCGGCGTCGACGATGCGGTCACGCCCGGCACGGGAGACACCGGTGACGGTGGCGCCGTAGCGGACCTTGTCGCTGAGAACGCCGGCCAGGGGCTCCAGATACTGCTCGGCCCAGTCACCGCCGGTGGGGTAGGAGGCGCCGTCGGGCTTGGTCCATCCGGTGGGCGCGAGCAGCTTCTCGGCGGCCTCGTCGGTGAGCTCGGACCAGGTGGAGAACAGCCGCACGTGCGACCACTGGCGCAGCGCGGCGCCCGCGGCCGGTCCGGCCTCCAGGACGAGGGGAACAAGACCGCGCTCCACCAGGTGGGCGGCGGCGGCCAGACCGATGGGTCCGGCCCCGATGACGGCGACGGGCAGCTCGGCAGTAGCGGGCGGGGTCACGGAGCGCTCCTCGGTTTCGATGTGCGTCTATGCCACTCAGCATGGACCCTGAATAGACATCCGTCAACATAGAGGTGCGTCGAATCAGGGAGGGGGAATCCCTCCTTCCTTGCGGGGTTGGCAAGTGATTAGATGAGTGTCAACATAGAGGCATGTCTAATCTGGACTCCGGCGTTCTGGACATCACCGCGTCGTTGGAGTGCTGCCAGCCGCTGGGACGAGAAGAACTCTCCGCCCCCGACGCGGAACGGATCGCCGCCATGTTCAAGGCGCTATCCGATCCGGTCAGGCTGCGGCTGTTCTCCAGGGTCGCCGCCCAACCCGGCGGGGAAGCCTGCGTCTGCGACATCCAGGACGTCGGCGTCTCGCAGCCCACCGTCAGCCACCACCTGCGCAAACTCCGCGAAGCCGGACTCCTGGTGTCCGAGCGGCGGGCCAGCTGGGTGTACTACCGGGTGGCGCCCGGCGTTCTCCCCAGCATCGCGGCCTTGCTGTCACCGGCAGCCTGAACTCGCACAGGAGCACGCGCGCACAACACGGCCGGAGACCAGTGGGACATGCCTGCCATCCACATCTCCCAGAGGGACGCTGGGGCGAGGAGACACCATGTGCCACCAGGCCGGTGACGCCGCCTGCACCGGACAATGCCCGCAACTGAGCGCCGCCGACGCCCTGTGGTGGGCCGACCTGTTCAAAACCCTCGGCGACCCGGTACGCCTGCAACTGCTCGCCCAACTCGCCGCGCAGCACGGCGCCGAGCTCCCCGTCCACGAACTCGGCGACGTCGGGGTGTCGTTGTCGACCATCAGCCACCACCTCAAGCGCCTGCGCTGCGCCGGCCTGATCCAGGGCCGGCGCGAAGGACGCGTGGTGTTCTACCGCATGAGCGAGGAGGCCCACGCCGCGCTGCTGCGCATCGCACACCTGCCCGGCCCGCCCTCGCGGCCGCTCGACCAGGTGCACGGACCTGGCGGGGAGCAAGGCTCCGGCCCCGCACCGCAGTGGGCCAATCACCGCGGTACGGGGCCGGATAAGGGGCCGGGGGCCCTGGGCACTGCCTGCTCAGGGCCCCGGTCAGCGCAGCAGCAGATACGCCACGGCAGCCACAGCGGCCGAGAACGGCGGTGTGACCAGCCAGGCGACCGCGAAGTCACGCACCGTCTTCTTCTTGATGCGGGACAGGTCGGTGCCCGCGGTGCCGGAGATGGCACCGATGGACACCTGCGTGGTCGACATCGGCAGCCCCTGGAACGCGCCGACGCCCACCAGGGCGGCGGTGGTCAGGTTGGCCGTGAACCCTTCGACGTGCGTCATCTTGATGACGTCGTTGGCCATCCGCTCCGCGACCCGGCGCCCCACCAGCAGACCGCCCACGGCCATGGCGAGCGTGACCGCGACCAGCAGATGCGTGGTCGTCATGCCGGAGACCAGAGCGAACGAACCGATCGCCACGATCTTGGGGGCGTCGTTCATGCCGCGCGCGAAGCTGGTCAGGCCACTGGTCGCCCAGTGGGCGATGCTGACCGGGCTCATCCGCCCGGCACCGGCCTCCTGCGGCTTCGCGGCGGGCTCGGCGGCACGCTGCGTCTGCTGTCCGGTCCCGCCGGTGCCCACCAGTGCCGGCTCCGGGTCGGGCTGCGGAAGGCGGCGGGCGGCGCGGCGCCGGCCGGCGACGCGCCCCAGCGCGGACAGGGCCGCGGAGATCGCATACGCGATCAGGACGCTCAGCAGCAGCGGTTGCACCACCTTGACCAGCAGGACATTCCACTGCACCGCGCTGCTGGCGAACAGGGCGCCGGCGCCCAGGAGCGACCCGGTCAGGGCGTGCGTGGTCGACACCGGCAGGCCGCGCCAGGTGGCCAGCGCAATCCAGGCGGCGGTGCCCAGCAGCACGGCGGCGGCGAAGGAGGTGGTGGGGGAGGCGGAGACGATGCCCTTGGAGAACAGGGCGGTCATCTTGTTCGCGAAGTGCAGGGAGACCAGGCAGCCGAGGGCTGTGGTGACGGTTCCCCAGGCGATGGCTGTCTTGATCTTTGCCTCGCCGGCGCCGGCGAGGGTGGCGACGCCCTTGGGGACGTCATTGGCTCCGTTGGCGGCGGCTAACGCCAGCACCAAGACGAGTACGAGTATGTCCATGTCAGATCCTTCGGGGTTGGCGGTGCCCTGAAAGAAACGCGGGCAGCACCACCGGGAAGGCGGCGGCTGCCTGCGCAGGCTGCAAGTGGATCTGGACCACAGTCGGGCCGGCGGCCAGCAAGGGGCCGTCGGCGACACGTTGCGGTAACCGGACCTTGAGGCCCGGGGCTTGCCGGTGGCTCCTCCTTTACGGGGTGTAGGTCAGCCAGACGTGGCCGAACGCGTCCAGGTGGACGTAGTGCTGGTCGCCCTCCTGGGTGGTGTGCATGGCGCCGCTGACGAAGTGCAGCTGCTCACCGGACCGGCCGGGCAGGACCGCGTCGAGAGGGACGCGGACGGCGCCGGCGGACGGATTGTGCAGGCACAGCACGGCGCGGGAGCGGTCGGCGGTCTCCCGCAGCACGGCCCACACCCCGTCGGCGAGGGTGAGCGGGCGGACGACGGAGTCCTCGGCGAAAGCGGCGGCGACCGGCGAGGAGGCCAGGCAGCCGGTGAGGCCCGGCGCGGGCTGCAGGGTGGTGTGCAAGGACGCCAGCAGATCGGGCAGCGTACTGCCGGCCGGGGCGGGGGCAGTGGTGGTGGGAAGCGGGCTCACAGTAGAGGCCTTCCTGTCATGGCGGATCCGGGTTTGTGTCCCAGCAGGTGCAGCACGGTGGGGGCGACGTCGGCGAGCGTGGCCTGCTGCGGCAGCACGGCCGGCGCGGTGCCCGCAGCGGCGGGCACGAGCACGAGCGGCACCGGATTGGTGGTGTGCCCGCCGTAGGGGCGGGTGGTGCCATCGGGAGCCTGCTTGGTCATCTTCTCGGCGTTGCCGTGGTCGCCGACCAGCAGCACCCAGCGGCCGCTGCCGCGGGCCGTATCGAGGATGCGGGCCACCGCGGCATCGGTGTGCTCGCACGCGGTCACGGTGGCCTGGTAGTCGCCGGTGTGACCGACGACGTCGATGTTGGCCAGGTTCGCGATCACCAGGTCGACGTCGTCGCGGGCCGCGGCCTTGGCGACCGCGTCGGTGACCCGGTCCAGGTTCATCTGCGGCCGCGTCAGGTAGTCCGGCGCCTGGTCGCCGGTGATCCGCACGTGCTCCTCGACGTCCCGCACGGTGCTGTCACGGCCGTTGATGTAGTAGGTGACGTGCTCGAACTTCTCCGCCTCGGCGATGCGGACACTGCGCAGCCCGGCCGCGGCGAGTTCATCTCCCAGCCCGCCGGAGGCGTCCGCGCGCTTGACCAGGGCGGGAATCGCGGCGCGGGTGTCGTACTGGGCGAGGCTGAGCATGCCCACCGTGCGGCCGGTCGCGGCCAGGTGCTCCACCAGGACGTCGGCGAACTGCTGGATGCGGTCGCTGCGGAAGTTGAACCACACCACCGCGTCCCCGTCGGCGACGCGCGCGTCACCGGCTGCGGAAACCACGCTCGGTGGCACCCACTCATCACCGCGCTCCGAGCCGGTCACCGCCTCGTGCGCGGAGCCGACGCGGGCGCCGACGCCGTCGGCGACCAGCGCGACCGCCTGCTCGGTCAGCTCGAGCTTGCCGGCCTTGTCCAGGGCGTAGCCGCGGCCGATGACCGTGGCGACCTGTCCCGTCCCGGCCTGGTCGGCCAGGCCGGCCACGCGCTGCAGGTAGGCCCCGGCCGTGTGGTCGGCGACGTCCCGGCCGTCGGTGATCGCGTGGATGAACACACGCCCCACCCGGTGGGCGGCCGCGGCGGCCAGGAGGTCGCCGAGGTGCTCGACATGGGCGTGGATCTGCCCGTCGGAGCACAGGCCGATCAGGTGCAGGGCGCCGCCGGAGGCGGCCACGTCCTCCAGGACCGTGCCCAGCTCGGGGTGGGTGCGCAGGGCGCCGGAGTCGATGGCCTGCTGGACCAGGAGACTGTCGTAGGGCAGGGGCCGGCCGGCCCCGATGACCATGTGCCCGATCTCGGAGTTGCCGACCGTGTCCGGCAGCAGACCGACCGCCTCGCCGGACGCGTCGGCGAACGTGCTCGCACCCTGCGCCACCAGTTCGTCCAGGACGGGGGTGTGCGCGGCGGACAGGGCGTTGTCGGCGGCCGGGGGCGCGTGCCCCCAGCCGTCCAGCACCAGCAGGATGCCCGGCCCGGCGACCTCAGCACCGCCAGCGCTCACTTGGTGCTCTCCAGGGTGGGGTGCAGGGTGTCGAGGGCCTGCCAGAAGGTGGGGAAGGACTTGGCGACGCAGCCGGGGTCCTTGATGACCACGCCTTCGGTGCGCAGGCCGCCGATGGCGAAGGTCATGGCGATGCGGTGGTCGTCGTAGGTGTCGATGACCGCGCCGTGCGGGGTGCCGCCGGTGATGTACATCGCGTCGGGGTGCTCCTCGACCTCGATGCCCATCTTGCGGAGCTCGGTGGTGACCGCGGCGATGCGGTCGCACTCCTTCACGCGCAGCGAGGCGATGTTGGTGATGCGGGTGACGCCCTCGGCGTAGGCGGCGGCGATGGCCAGCGACGGGACGACGTCGGGCATGGCCTCCATGTCGATGTCGATGCCGCGCAACCGGCCGCCGCTCAGGGTGATCTCGTTGTCGGAGACCTGGGTGTGGCAGCCCATCCGCTCCAGCGCCTCCACCAGGTGCACGTCGCCCTGGTGGGATCCGGCGCCGATCCCGGGGATGGTCACCCGCGACTGGAGGATGGCCGCGGCGGCCAGGAAGTACGACATGCCGGAGGCGTCCGGTTCCACGGTGACCTGCCCGCCGCGTGCCTGCTGCCCGGCCGGGACGGTGAAGCGCCGGTAGCCGTCGCGTTCGACGGACACGCCCATCTCCTTCAGCGCGGCCAGGGTCATCTCCACATACGGCTTGGAGATCAGCTCGTCGCTGATGGTGATCTCGGTGTCGTTATCCGCGCGCAGCGCGTTGATGATCAGGCTGGAGGTGAACTGGCTGGACACCGCGCCGCTGATGCTGGTGGCGCCGCCCTTGAAGGAGCCGCCGACCACGCGGATCGGCGGGCTGCCGTTGCCGCGGACCGCGGTGGCGTCCACACCGAGGGCCGGCAGGGCCTTGAGGAGGTCACCCATGGGGCGTTCCTGCATACGGGCGTTGCCCGTGATGACCGTGGTGCCCTCGGCGTGCCCGGCCATGGAGATCAGGAACCGCAGCGGGGTGCCGGCGCCGCCGACGAAGATGTCCTGGTCCGGAGCGCGCATGGGCTGCCGGGTGGGGGTGACCCGGATCCGCGCCGCGTCGTGATCGATGTCGCAGGTGACGTGACCGAACGCCTCGATGGCGCGGGCGAGGTAGACGGTGTCGTCGGACAGCAGCGCGTTGTCGATGACCGTCTCCTGCCCGGACAGGGAGGCGATGGCCAGGTACCGGTTGGTGTAGCTCTTGGAACCCAGGACGCGCACGGTCTCGTCGAAGGCGGCCAGAGGCACAACCGTGAGGGTCTCGGCTTTCAGACGGGGGTCAGGAGTGGTGGTCATGGGCTGCCTCCATGGTTGGGGGACGGGTGACGCACGGTTTCGTCTGCCGGGTCAGGCTTTGACGACCCGGCAGGCGAAGCACTTGTAGGCCTGCTGGCCGGAGAGGTTGTCGTAGTACTGGTCGTCGGGCAGGGTGTTGGCCGCCTCGTAGCGCGGGTCGTCGAAGACGTCGCCGACCTTCTGCGCCGGGCCGAAGGTGTTGGGCACGAACACCGTGTCCGGCCGGATCCCCTCCCACAGCAACGCGGTGCCGGTCACCGCGCCGCGGGGGCTTTCGACGCGGACCTCGTCGCCGTCGGCGATGCCGGACCGGCGGGCGGTGTCGGGGTGGATCTGCACGAAGCGGATGCCGTTGAGCTGCTTGCCGGTGGCCGTCCAGTGGGTGACCTCGGCGAAGTGGACGACGCTGGGACGCCCGGTCATGCCCATCAGCGGGAAACGCCGGTGCACCTCGTCGCTGCCGGGCACGCCCAGCCGCACCGGGTGGGTGACCGCCTGCGGGTTGATGGGGTTGGTGACCAGCTTGCGGCTGTAGGCGAGGGTGGGGTGAGCGCCGGTGACTTCCGGGTGCGTGTAGAAGATCGGAAGAGCGCTGTGCCCGGTCACGGCGAGCTGCTTGTCCAGCTCGGGGGTGGTCAGCTCGACCTTGCCGCTGGGGGTCAGGAAGCGTTTGCCGCGATGGGCCGCATCCAGCGACTCGACCGCCTCGTACCAGCTGGGGTGGTCCAGATACAGGGTGCTGACCCCGGGGTGGTCGGTGGTGGGGCACGGCCAGCGCAGCGGTTCGGTGCGCTGTGCCATGCGCTCGCGGGTCATGCCGCCCATGCCGGGGGTGTGGGCGACGAAGTCGTCCCACAGCTGCCGGTAGTCCATCCACCGCTTCGGGAAGGCCTCGCGCCACTCGTGGGCGGGCCGGCGGGTGTCCAGCTCGGCCAGCGCGTGCGCCAGGCCGATCCAGATCTCCCAGTCCGGGCGGGATTCCCCGACCCGGTCGACGACCTGCTCCTGCCAGCGGATGGCCCGGTCGTCGCGCCGCATGTAGACGCCGCCCATCTCCAGGCCGCTGCACACCGGCAGGATGATGTCGGCGTAGTAGGCGGCCTCCTCCATGAACAGCCCGGTGTAGACGTAGAAGTCGAGCTGCTCGAAGGCCTTGCGGACCTTGCTGGTGTTGGCGGACGACACCAGCGGGTTGCCCTGGGTGATGATGGCGCGCAGCCCGTACGGCTCACCGGTCAGGATGGACTGGGCGAAGTAGTCCGGGCCGACCGGCAGCGCCTCGCGCCGCTCGGGCACCGCTGCCTCCAGCGGCGGTAGGTGCAGATCACCGGGCCAGGTGTTGTGCATGAAGTTGCAGCCGCCGCCCGGTCGGCCGATGTTGCCGGTCACCGCGGCCAGGAAGGTCGCCACCCGGTAGGTGTCGAAGGCGCCGAGCTGGTGCGAGATCCCGGCATTGCAGAAGATCGCCGCCGGTTTCGCCGACGCGTACTCCTCGGCCATGGCTGTGATCGTCGCGGCGGGCACGCCGGTGACCTTCGCCGCCCACGCCGGGGTGTACTGGTGCTTGTTCAGGTGGGCGCGCAGCTCCTCGAAGCCGATCACCCACCGCTTGACGAACTGCCGGTCGAACAGGCCCTGCTCGAGGATGTGGTGGAGCATGGCCAGCAGCAGCGCCAGGTCGGTGTGCGGCTTGGGCGCCACCCACCGGTCGGCCGCCGCCCCGGTGGGGGTCAGCCGCGGGTCGACGACGGTGAGCGTGGCCTTGGTCTTGGCCCGCCCGCGCAGCAGGTAGTCGAAGGTCACCGGGTGGGTCTCGGCCTGGTTGGTGCCCAGGAACAGGTAGTGGCGCGCCGAGCCGAGGTCGTCCTTGCCGGTGGCGCCGTCGACGCCGTACCCGTTGGTGAAGTTGCCCAGCCCGAACGTCGCCGCCAGCGCGTTGCCGCCGGCGTCGTTGCACACCGGGCCGACATCGGTGTTGTTGGGGCTGCCGAGCATCGCGAACAGCCGCGCCACCAGCGATCCGGTGCCGCGGGGCAGCCGCCCGGTGGTGCGGTTGGCGATGGTGTGGGCCTGCCCGGCGTCGCGCAGCTTCAGCAGCTTGGCGGCGATGGTGCGCAGCGCCTCCTCCCAGCTGATGGCCTCGAACGTGGAGTGGGAGGAGCCCTTCTTGCCCGACACCCGGCGCAGCGGCGTGGTCAGGCGCTCGGTGTTGTACACGAGCTGGGGCATCATCTCGGCCTTGACGCAGATCTGCCCCTGCTGCACCGGGTCGTCGTCCTCACCGCGGACCGCGAGCACCCGGCCGGCCTTGAGATCGACGTTGAGCCGGCAGTTGGAGTTGCAGAACTGGCAGGCCGTGGCCACCGTGCGGTCCGGGGTCAGGGCCGCGGACTGGTCGGTGAACGCCGCCGGCACACCGCCGGCGCCCGCCTGGCCCGAACCGGCGCCATGAGCGCCTGTGCCGGAACCGGCGCTCGAGGTTCCGGAAGCGTTTGCGGACACCACCGGCAGCAGAAGCGGGCCGCCGATGCCTGCACTGCCGACGACGCTGCCGCGAACGAAACTGCGCCGGGACAGGCCGCTGTGATCGTGCTTCATGAAGGTGAGGGATCCTTCCGCCTGGCGTGGGAGAACGAGGCGGGCATGGCGGTGCCCGGGACCGTGCGCCACTGGGGCGCACGGCCGCGTGAACTGCTGAAGTTGTAGGAGGTCAGGCCACCGTCTTGGCCTGCAGGGCGGCGGCCTTGGTGCGCACGGCCGCCAGGAAGGCTTGCAGGATCTTGTGTTCGGCGCCGGGCTCGGAGGACAGCTCCGGCTGGAAGAGGCTGCCCATGAAGAAGGGGTGGCCGGTGATCTCCAGCGCGCGGGGCGCGCCGTCACGGTCCCAGGCGCTGATGAGCAGGGCGCCCTGGCTGGCGTCGTCCATGAACTCGTCGGTCAGCCCGTAGTCGCAGTGGAAGATCTCGTCGACCTCGGTCGTGCCGTAGATCGAGGCGAGCAGGGAGTCCTCCCGGACCGTCAGCGGGGCCTTCTCCCCGCGGAAGGAGCACGACAGCGGCGTGACCAGCGGCATCAGCTTTTCCGGGTCCTCGTCCACGCCCTCGGCTGCCGGCAGGTGCAGCACGTTCTGGGCGTGCTCGATCAGGGCGCTGAAGAAGCCGCCGCAGGTGCCCAGGAACGGCAGCTGGTTCTCGCGGGCGTGCCGCACGGCGATGTGCACGCCCTTCTGGTTGAAGTACGGCGCCCCGGGAACCACCCAGATGCCGTCGAAGCCCTCCAGCAGGGACGCGTCGTGGATGTCCACGGTCGGGATCCACTCCGTGGCCAGGTCCCACTGCTCACGCATTGCGTCGATCTTGGGGTGGGAGGGCTCGCTGTGATTGCCTCGGTCTCCCACCAGGGCAAGGCGCGGCTGCGTAGAGACTGACATCGTTTTCCCTTTCGGAACAGGGTTCAGAGGGCCTGGAACGCAGCCGTCGCCGTTGACGGTTCCACCCTCGGGAGGGCAGCGGTGCGCGTGCCGACCGCGTGGGCCGCTGCCGTGGTTGGTGTCTGGGGAGATGTCAGGGACCGCGCCGCCACGCGCGGGCCCGGAGAATGCGAGGATGCGGCGGGGCTGCCTGCGGCCGGGCCGGAGGTGACCGCACAAAGCGACGGCCTGCCGGTTGTTGCGCGCACGTTTTCAGCCCCCCCCCTGTGCATCCGGAAGAGAACCCGCACAGGCCCCCCTCGTGCTGCTTCACGCTCAATTTATCGATGACAGTCAAAGTGTTCGAGGATCGGCCGTCGGACGGTGAGCGTTTTGCGCCATACCCGCAAGGCCGGCTCCCCGGGCGTGTCGTCGGCGGCCCCGCCGCCCGGCGAACCGAAGCTGATCTGCGGCCTTGGCATATGACGGGCCGTCGACCGTGCCGGGAGGCTCAAGATTCCGACCGGTTGGTTCGTGGGAGCGCTCCCGCGCTGGTGAATTTACGTTCGACCACGTCAACGCGGTGAGACCTGCCGGTCTACCAACGGGTAGGGGGGAGTGGGGTAGATGGCCGGAACGCATGGGATCGGGCGCCCATTTTCAACAGCGTTTGCTGTTGATAGCAGGATCTGCTGCTACCTCTGTGGGGTGGCCGGGACTGGCCGGCGCCAACACCCCGCGGTCATCGGGCAGTCCCCGGCCACTCCGATCGAGCAGCGCCCGCCCTTCCCGCGCGTGCACAACCACCGCACCAGCGCTGCTATTTCCGCACCGTTGAGGGAGACCTGTTAGTGAACCGCCCCGCCGGACACCCGCGCCGATGGCAGATCCTGGCCATCTTGTGCCTGAGCCTGGTCCTCATCGGGCTCGACACCCTGATCCTGAACCTGGCCCTGCCCAGCATCCAAAAGGACCTGGACGCCACCAGCAGCCAGCTGCAGTGGACGGTCGACTCCTACGCGCTGGCCTTCGGCGGCCTGCTGCTGATGGCCGGCGGCCTGTCCGACCGGTTCGGCCGCAAGCGGCTGCTGGCCATCGGACTGGCCGCGTTCGCGGTGACCAGCCTGGGCGCGGCCTTCGCCTCCAGCCCCGAACTGCTGATCACCTTCCGGGCCCTGATGGGCATCGCGGCGGCGTTGATGATGCCCGCCACCCTCGCGATCATCAAGGACGTCTTCCCGCCCGAGGAGCAGGGCAAGGCCATCGGCATCTGGTCCGGTGCCGCAGCCGTCGGCGTGCCGCTGGGCCCGCTGGTCAGCGGCGTGCTGCTGGAGCACTTCTGGTGGGGCTCGATGTTCCTCATCAACGTCCCCCTGGCCGCGATCGCCCTGATCGGCGGCGCCAAGCTGATCCCCGAGTCCAAGGCCGAAGGCCACCCCGGCCTGGACCTGACCGGAGCCCTGCTGTCGGTGGCCGGCCTCGTCGCGATCGTCTACGGCCTGGTCGAAGCCCCGCACTACGGCTGGGGCGACGTCGTCACCCTCGGCTCGCTCGCGATCGGTGTCGCGCTCATGGTCGCCTTCGTGGTCTGGGAACGTCGCACCGCTCACCCCATGATCGACATCGGTCTGTTCGTCAACGCCCGCTACGGCGGCGGCGCACTGGCCATCGCCTGCACCTCCTTCGGCCTCTACAGCGGCCTGTACCTGCTGACGCAGTACCTGCAGTCGGTGCTCGAGCTGGACCCGCTCGGCGCGGGCCTGCGGATGCTCGCGATCGGCACCATGATGGTCGGCGCCCCGCTGTCGGCCAAGCTCGTGGAGCGCGCCGGGCTGAAGGCCACCGTGGTCATCGGGCTGCTGCTGTGCGCGGCAGGCCTGGGCCTGCTGGCCGGACTCCAGGTCGACGACCAGGCCCAGGCACTGTGGGGGCTGGCGGTGTTCGGGCTGGGCATGGGCATCGCGCTGCCGGCCGCCGTGGACGCCATCTTGGTGGTCTCCGCCGCCCGCCAGGCCGGCGCCGGATCCGCGGTGGCCGACGTCGGCATGCAGGTCGGCGGCGCGCTCGGCATCGCGGTGAGCGGCAGTGTGATCGCCACCCTGTACCGCGATGACCTCCCGCAGGCCGCCCAACTGCCCGGCGAGGCAGGCGAGGCCGTACGCGAGTCCCTGGCCGGCGCCTCGGCGGTCGCCCAGGAAGTCGGCGGAGCGGCCGGGCAGCGAGTGCTGCAGGCCGCCCAGGACGCCTTCGTCGGCGGCTTCACCACCACCTTGCTGATCGCGGTGTGCATCGCCCTGGCCGGCGCGGTCGCCTCGGCGATCGTCCTGCCCCGCGCCCGCACCACCGACGACGACGGCACCGCGCAGGCCGAGCCGGCAACCCAGCCCGGCAGCGCCGACGTTCACGCCACCTCGTAACTGACCGGGAGGAACGCCGTGCGTAGGATCGAAGGCACCGCCCGGCCTGCCCGGTGCGTTCCCGTAGCGGGAGGGCCAGCCGGCTCGCCCGGGGGTGACGAGGAGGTGGCGATGGCCCGGCCGTCGAAGCTCAAGGTCGCGGTCAGTGATCCCGCCCAGTGGCTCAGTGAACGCGAGCGGGCCCAGATGCTGGCGCCCAAGCTGCGGGCACTGGCCGACGAGACACGGCTGACGCTGATCCTGCTCATCGCCCAGCGGCCCCGCACGGTCAAGGAGCTGCAGGAAGCGACCGGCCTGAGCCAGACCCTGGTCAGCCACCACCTGGCCCCGCTGCGGGAGCAGCAGCTGGTGGAGGCCATCCCCCAGGGCCGCAGCAACCAGTACGTGATGTGCTGCCAGACTCTGGCCGAGCCGCTGCGGATGATCGCCAGCCTGGCCGCACTGGACCCGCAGACGGTGGCGGCGTGCCTGCACCCCGAGGCCGACACGCCTTTGGCGGCCGCCGGCAGCTGACCCGAACTCCACATGCCAAGGGCCGTACCCCCGACCTGCGGGGTACGGCCCTTGGCATGTGATGGGGCAGGCCCCTGGTTACTGCGTGAGGCTGGCCTGGAAGCGGTCGCGGATGTCCAGCGTGCTGAGCGCGTTGGTCGCCCGCGGCGGGATCGCCCCGGTCCGCGGCAGCGTCCGCACACTGATCAGGTGCGGACCCGGGACGGCCTGCGCGCGCCCCATGGCCTCGGCCAGTGCGTCGCTGCTGTCACACGCCACCGCGCTGGCGTAGCCGGCCGCCAGCGCCACCTGCGGGAAGGAGGTGGTCGCCGACGTCGTCGCCTGCCCGCCGGTCGACTCGTGCACCCGGTTGTCGAGCACCACGTGGATCAGGTTCGCCGGAGCCTCGTGCCCGATCATCGACAGCGCCCCCAGGTGCATCAGCACCGCCCCGTCCCCGTCCAGCACGACCACGGTCCGCTCCGGCTGGGACAACGCCACGCCCAGGCCGAGGGAGCCGGCGTGCCCCATGGAGCCTTGCATGTAGAAGTTGCCGGGCCGGTCGGCGACGGCGAAGGTGTCCCGTCCGGTGTAGCCGGTGGTGGCGATGACCGCGGCCTGCGGTGCGGCGGCGGTGACCACACCGATGGCCACGGCCGCCTCCAGGCCTTGGGCAGCGGGCTCGGCCGAAGCTGTGGCCTTGCCGATGGCGCCGCGCTCGACGAGTACGAACGGCGCCCGCTGGGCGGCCAGATCCTTCTCCGCGGCGTCGAGGATCGCCTGGAACTCCTCGGCGGTGTCGGCCGCGTGCAGCGTGTAGTGGGGGCTGCCCACGCTGTCCAGGAGGGCGGGGGTGGCCGGGCCCATCACGGCGTGCTGGGGTTCGTCGGTGGCCGGGTCGGGCCAGCCGCGCAGGCTGGTGAAGGTCAGGATCGGCAGCTGGTAGGTCATCACCAGCGAGGTGAGCGGGTTGATGAGGTTGCCCAGCCCGGAGTTCTGCAGCATGACGTAGGCGCGCCGGCCAGCCAGGGCGGCGCCGGCCGCCACTGCGAGGGCACTGCCCTCGTTCGGGGCCGGCACGTACCGGCCGGGCTGTGTGCTCAGGTGGGCGATCGGTCCGCCGAAGTGGGAGCAGGGCACACCGCTGGCGGTGGTGAAGCCGCGGTCGGCGAGGATGTCGCAGAAGTCTTCAGCGGAAATCATGCGCGGGGCATCTCCGTTTCCGGGCTGGCGGCGGGGGTCTGCTCGGTCTTTGCGGCGCGGGCACGGCGCCGCATCCGGATGCCCTCGATGATGATCGGGATTCCGGAGACCAGGACGATGCCGATGACGATGCCCTCGATGTTGTCGCGGACGAACGCGACCTGGCCGAGGTAGTAGCCGACCAGGGTGAGGCTGACCGACCACAGCACGGCGCCGAGGACGTTGAAGAGGAAGAACGTGCGGTACGCCATCCGTCCGACGCCGGCCGTGATCGGGATGAAGGTGCGGAAGACCGGGATGAAGCGGGCCATCACCAGCGCCTTGGGGCCGTGCTTGAGCATGAACTCCTGGGCGCGCTGGGCGTTTTCCTGCTTGAAGAACCGCGAGTTGGGCCGCCGGAACAGCGTCGGCCCGATCTTGCGGCCGAAGGCGTAGCCGAACTGGTCGCCCAGCACGGCGGCGACGGCGATGGCGAGCATGACCAGCCACAGCGGCTGGTGCAGGATCTGGTCGTTGGCGACCAGCAGGCCCGCGGTGAACAGCAGCGAGTCGCCGGGCAGGAAGAAGCAGACGATCAGCCCGGACTCGGCGAAGACGGTGGCCATGATGCCGAGCAGGCCGAAGGTGGATATCAGCGCCTCGGCGTTGAGCAAGGGTGATGCGGCAGTGGTCAGCATGGACGTCAATCCCTGGGATGTGGTGGTGCCAGCGGGTGGTCATGCCCGTGTGCCGGCCCCGTGACGGGGCCGGCACACGGTGCGGGGGTGCTCAGCCGGCGGCCCAGACGGGCCGCTGGTCGATGCGGACGACGGCGCAGGTGATGGAGACACCCCCGCCGTGAGCGACGATCAGGACGTGGTCGCCGGGCCCGACCTGGCCGGTCTCGACCAGGTGAGTCAGGCCCACGATCTGGTCGTTGACCGTCATGTGGCCCAGGTTCCGGCCGAAGTCGAGCAGGCCCTGCTGCGGGGACAGGCCCATCGGGTCGAGGATGACCTTCAGGTAGCTCTCCTGGCCGGTGAAGACGTGGGCGACGCGGGTGACGTCGCCCGGTTCCAGGCCGGCCTCGGCCATTGTGCGCAGCGCGATCTCGGTGCGCAGCTCGCCCTGGCGGCGCACGACTTCGGCGACGGTCTCCTCCAGCCCGCCGGTGGCGGCCAGGCGTTCCTTGAAGTCCATGCCGCGGCCGACGGTCAGGGACGGCGGGAACAGCGGCTCCGAGCCGCGGTACTGCTCCTCGACTTCGGCGGTGGACCCGGTGTTGATCGACAGGAGGCTGGCGAAGCCGTCGGTCTTGGACAGCAGGACCGAGCTGGCGCCGTCGCCCAGGACGCCGTTTTGGATGCCGAATGCCCACCGGTTGAAGTTGGGGGTGCCGACGTTGTCGGCGCCGGTCAGCAGTGCGGTGGTGCGTTCGGGGACGGCCATGAGGTAGCAGGCGGCCATCTCCAGGGAGCCGATCAAGCCGCTGCAGGCCTGCCAGACCCGGAAGGAGGGCACGTCGCGGTCGGTGATGTGCCGCAGGATGTAGTGCTGCGGCGACCAGCCTTCGGGGCCCTGCTCGTGGCCGCAGGCGTGGATGTGCAGGTCGATGTCGTGCGGGTGGAGCCGGGAGCGTTCCATGGCCTGACGGGCGGCGGCGATGGCCATGTCGGGGGCGGGCATGTCGTCGGCGACGGCGGCTCCGGTCCAGCCGTAGAACTCGTAGTCGTCAGCGTCGTACAGGCCCAGGGCGACGGCCTTGCGGGCGTCGACGATGTCGGGGATGTAGGTGCCGAGTCCGGCGATGCGGATGTCGGTGGTCTTCATGGGCTGCGAGGTCCTCGTCGGGTCAGGCCGTGGTGTCGGCGGGGGCGAGTGCGGTGGTCAGGGCCTGGGCGACGGTGGTGATGGTGCCGTCCTTGAGGAGCTGCACCATGGGCAGCTTGACGTGGTAGCGGCGTTCGATGCGGTTGCGGAGCTCGACGGCCATGAGGGAGTCCATGCCGAGCCGGTTGAGGGGTCGGCTGAGGTTGAGGCGTTCGGGGCGCAGTCCGATGACGAGGGCGACTTCCTGCTTGACGAACGCCAGGACGTCCTCGTCGGCGGCGGTGTCGGGCCGGGCCGCCACAGGCGCAGGCGCCGGGGCGCCGGGGGCCGGTGCTTCGGTCTCGCCTGCTGCGTCGGCCGCCACCGGTTCGGCCACCGCCGGTACAGGAGCGGGGGAGGACTCGGCGGCCGGTGCGGGAGCCGGCGCCGCTGCGGCGGGCTGCGGTGCGGGGGCGAGTGCGGTGGTCAGGGCCTGGGCGACGGTGGTGATGGTGCCGTCCTTGAGGAGCTGCACCATGGGCAGCTTGACGTGGTAGCGGCGTTCGATGCGGTTGCGGAGCTCGACGGCCATGAGGGAGTCCATGCCGAGCCGGTTGAGGGGTCGGCTGAGGTTGAGGCGTTCGGGGCGCAGTCCGATGACGAGGGCGACTTCCTGCTTGACGAACGCCAGGACGTCCTCGTCGGCGGCGGTGTCGGGCCGGGCCGCCACAGGCGCAGGCGCGGCCGCCGCAGTAGCGGGAGTGGGAGCCGCCGGTGCGGCCGGCTCGTCGGCCACCGCCGGTGCGGGGGCGGGCGCCGGCACCGCCGTAGTGGCGGGAGCGGGCTTGGCTGCGGGCCGGGCGGTGGTCAGCAGCGTGAGCAGGGGAGCGGTCGCAGCCGACGGGTAGGCGGCGGCCCAGGCCAGCCAGTCGGCGCGCAGCACCGCGGTGTGCAGCCGGCCCTCGCCAAGGATCCGGCCCAGAACGGCTAGTCCGTCCTGAGGGCTGAAGGAGTTCATGCCCTGCGGCAGCAGGGTGCGCTCTTCCTGCTGTTCCTTGCGGGCGACCATGCCGACGCTGTCCCAGAAGCCCCAGTTGACCACGGTCGCCGGCAGGCCGTGGGCGTGCCGGTGGTGGGCCAGGGCGTCCAGGAACGCGTTCCCGGCCGCGTACCCGCCGAGCATGGGGGAGCTGAGCAGCGCGGAGCCGGAGGAGAACAGCACGAACGCGTCCAGGGCGTGGCCGTTCAGGAGCCGGTGGAGGTTCCAGGCGCCGGAGACCTTGGCGGCCAGGACCTGCTCCAGGCCGGCCGGGTCCAGGTCGGTGAGCGGGGCGTAGTCGATGACGCCTGCCGCGTGGAACACCCCCCGCACGGGCGGCAGGCCCTGCGTGCTGCGGGACTGCAGCAGGTCGCGCATGGCGTGCTGGTCGGCGACGTCGACGGCCGCGTAGGTGACGTGCACGCCGCGGTCGGACAGTTCCTTGATCACGGCCAGGGAGCCGGCCTGCGGGTGGCTTTCGGGCAGGGGAGTGCCGGGGTCGGGCAGGGCGCTGCGGCCGGTCAGCAGCAGGTGGCGGGCTCCCTGGTCGGCCAGCCACAGCGCCAGGCGGCCGCCGATGCCGCCCGCGCCGCCGGTGACCAGGTAGGTGCCGTCGGCGTGGATGGCCGCGGGCCGGGTGCGGGCCGGGGCAGGGGCCGCCGCGCCGGTGGCGGCGGCGCCGTCGAACGACAGGACGATCTTCCCGGTGTGGCGGGATTGGGCCATCAGGCGGAAGGCGTCGGCGGCCTGTTCGGCGGGGAACGCGGTGTGCGGCAGGGCCTGAAGGGCGCCCTGGTCGATCAGGGCGGCGGCGTCACGCAGGACCCGCCCGGCCCGCTCGGGCGCGTGCTGGATCATGTGGACGACGTCGACCGCGTGGAAGGACAGGTTGCGGGCGAACGGGCCGAGCGGGAGCGGGTTGTTGTCGAGGATGTCCCGCTTGCTCAGCTCCAGGTAGTGCCCGTAGGGCGCCATGAGGGCGAGGTTGGCCTCGATGGCCTCGCCGGCCAGGGTGTTGACGATGACGTCGAAGCCGGCGTCGCCACCGGTGGGCCGGAAGGCGTCGGCGAACTGCAGGGAGCGGGAGTCGGCGACCTGCTCGGCCCCCAGCTGCCTGAGCAGGTCGCGTTTGGCGTCGCTGCCGGCGGTGGCGAAGATGCGGGCGCCCTTCCAGCGGGCGATGTTGAGTGCGGCCTGCCCGGTTCCGCCGGTCGCGGAGTGGATGAGGATCTTCTGGCCCTTCCGCAGGCCGGCCAGGTCGGCAAGGGCGTGGTAGGCGGTGAGGTAGGCGGCGGGCACTGTCGCGGCCTGCGCGAAGGTCAGGCGGGCGGGCTTGGGAGCGGTCAGGCAGGCGCGGGTGACGACCTCCCCGGCCAGGGCGCCCTCGGCGAAGGCGACGACCTCGTCGCCCACGGCGACACCGGTGACGGCGGGCCCGGTCTCGGTGACCGTGCCGGAGCACTCCCAGCCCATGACGGGCGGCCGGTCGTCCTGGCCGGGATACATGCCCAGGCTCAGCAGCACGTCCCGGTAGTTGATGCCGGCGTGGCTGACCTGGATCCGTACCTCGTCGGCGGCGACGTCCCGCCGGGGCACCTCGAGCAGTTGCAGGTCGTCGATCACGCCGGGGGCCGGCAGCGACAGGGCACGCGGGGCGGCCGCCAGGCTTGGGGCCGGGCGCAGCCGGGCGGCGTAGCGGTGGCCGTCGCGCAGGGCCATCTGGTCCTCGGCGTCGGGGCGGTGCAGCAGGTCGGCCAGGGCCGTGATGCTGGCGGCGGAGCGGTCCAGGTCGACCAAGCGGCATGCCAGCGCGGGCGCTTCGGCGGCCAGGGTCCGGCCCAGGCCCCACAGCACGGCCTGGAAGGGGTTGCGGACGCCGTCGCCGTTGCCGGTGTCCTGCGCGAGCTGGGTGACCAGCCACAGCGGCGGCCAGCCCAGGTCCTGCTGCTCCAGGGCGCGCGTCAGGTGCAGGACGCTGTGGGCGGCCAGCAGCTGGGCGCGGCGGATCTCGGTGTCGGTGGCGTCCAGGCTGGCGTGCGCGTCCAGCGCCCACAGGTGGATGACGCCGCGGCAGGTGCCGTCGCGGGCGATGTCCTTCAGGACGTGGGCGTACTGGTCTTCGCGCGCCGGGTCGATGCGGTAGCGGTCCCCGGCCCCGGCGGTGCGGCCGGATCCGGTGGTGAGGGCCACGACGCGCTGCCCGCGGCCGGTCATCTCCCGTACCAGGGCGCGGCCGGTGGGGCCGCTGTCGGTGAGCACCAGCCAGAAGCCGTCCGCGCCGGAAGACCCGTCGGGGGTGGGCAGCGGGGCGCTGTCCCAGGTGAGGGTGTGCAGCCAGCTGTCCATGCCGCTGCCGCCTGCAGCGGCGGGCTCGGGTGCGGGGGTCGGGTCGGTCACGGGCGTGTCCTTGGGGCGGGAGGCGAGGGGGTCGGGGGCGTGCCCGGCCAGGTACTGCAGGCGCAGGCCGCGCATCTGGGCGATCAGGCGCCCGTCATCGGCGCGGATGTCGATGTCGGCGCTGAAGGAGTCCTCACGCGGGGCGGGCAGCAGCCTGGCGTGGCTCCACAGCGAGGCGGGCGGCTGCTGGTGGAAGACGACCTCGTCGATGCCGCCGAGGACGAAGACGCCCTCCTCGCCGGGGACGGTCAGCGGCCGGGCGGCGGCCATGGCGTGGCCGCTGGCGTCCAGCAGGGCCGGGTGGAAGTGGTGACGTGCCAGGGCGTCGGTGAGCGGGGCGGGGCAGGCCAGGCGGGCCAGGACCTCGCCGTCGGTGCGCCACAGTTCCCGGATGCCTTGGAAGGTGCCGTTCCACTGGTTGCCGCGTTCGGCGTTCCAGGGGTAGAAGCCGGCGGCGTCCTGGTGCTGGCCCAAGCGGCCGCGGATGTCCTCCAGCGGCTCGGGCGCGGCGGGGGAGGGGGAGTGGGAGGTGCGGGCGGTGGCCTCGGTGTGCAGGAGCCACTCGCCGTCCTCACCGCTCTCGTCGTTTTGCCGGCTGTGGATGCGGCAGTGCAGCGATCCGTCCGGGCGCGGGGTGAGGGTGACCTTGACCTCGGGCGCGGGCCCGTGGTCGTCGAGGAACAGCGCGCGGTGGTAGTGCACGTCGGTCACCGACAGCGGGCCGCTGGCCAGGACGGTGCGGGCGGCCGCGGCGACGAGCTCGAGGTGGGCGGTGCCCGGCAGGATGATGGTGTCCTGAATGCGGTGGTCGCGCAGGTAGGCGTTGGCGGCCAGGTCGAGCGGGCCCTGCCAGACCAAGGTGGTGCCCTGCGCGGGCATCGGGCGTCCCAGCAGCGGGTGCACGGCCCGCTGATCCGCGGTCGGTGTGGCCTGCGTGGGTGCGGCGGCCGTTTTGGCCTCGGCCGCAGCAGCCGGCACAGGGCTGATCCAGTGGCGGGTGCGCTGCCAGGGGTAGGCGGGCAGCGGCACGAAGCGGCCGCCGTCGGTGATCGCGTTCCAGTCAAGGGCGGTGCCGGCGGTGTGCAGGGCGCCGGCGTGGGTGAGCAGGCAGGCGCGTTCGCCGGTGTGACGGCGCAGGCTGCCGACCGCGGTGGTGTCGCTGCCGGTGTGGGCCCGGCTGGTCTCGCGGATACCGGCCACGAGCAGCGGGTGCGGGCTGACTTCGACGAACACGGTCTCGCCCAGGTCGAGCTGGCCGCGGACGGCGCCGACGAAGTCGACCGGCTGGCGGATGTTGCGCACCCAGTACTCGGCGTCCATCCCGGAGCCGTCGATCACCTGGTTGAGCAGGGTGGAGTGCAGCGGGATGCTGCCGGCCTTGGGGGTGAGGTGGGCGAGCTCGGCGAGCAGGTCCTCGCGCAGGGCGTCCATCTGCGGGCAGTGCGAGGCGAAGTCGACGTTGACCTTGCGGGTGTCGACGCCGCGAGCGTCGAGCGCGGCCAGGACCTTGGCCAGGGCGTCCCCGTCCCCGGACAGCAGGGTGGAGGTGGGGCTGTTGGCGGCGGCGACGGCCACCAGGTCCTCGTGGCCGGCCAGGGCCGCGGCGGCCTCGTCGGCGGGCAGCGCGACCCAGGCCATGGTGCCGCGCCCGGACAGGCGCTTGGCGAGCCGGCTGCGGCGGCAGATGACCGCGGCGGCGTCGGCCAGGGACAGCGCGCCGCAGATGTAGGCGGCCGCGGACTCGCCCATGCTGTGCCCGATGACGACGTCGGGCTCCACGCCCCAGGACCGCCACAGCTGCGCCAGTGCGATCTCCATGGCCCACAAGGTGGGCTGGATGACGTCGAGTTCCTTCATGCGCTCCTCGTCGGCGGAGCGCAGCAGCTCGATGACCGACCACCCGGTCTCGTTCTTGATCGCCGCGTCGCAGGCCTCCATGGCCTGCCGGAAGATTGGCTGGCTCTCCAGCAGTTCGCGGCCCATGCCGGGCCACTGGGAGCCCTGGCCGGGGAAGACGAACGCGATCCGGGGACGGCTTGTGGGGTCGGTGTAGTCACTGAACGACAGGCCCGGCTCGTCCTGGCCGTCGGCGAACGCGCGTAGCGCCGCGGCCGCGTCGGTGTGGTTGTCGACCGGCAGCGCCAGGCGGGCGTCATGGGTGGTGCGGCGCAGCGCCGCGGAGTGGCAGATGTCGCGCAGGTTGTGGCCCGCGCCGTCGCCGTCGAGGTGGTCGGCGGTGCGGCGGGCCAGATCGGCGAGGGCTTCGGGGCTGAACGCGGACAGGGCCAGCAGCTCGGTGCGCTCGTCGGCCGCGGGGGTGGTGGCGGGGATGGGCTGCGGGGTGGCTTCGATGACCAGGTGGGCGTTGGTGCCGGAGAAGCCGAAGCTGCTCACGCCCGCGATGGCGGGCCGGCCCCGGTCGGGCAGCGCGGTGGCCTGGGTGGGGACGGTCAGCGGCAGGGTGTCCCAGGCGACGGCCGGGTTGGGGTTGTTCAGGTGCAGGTTGGGCGGCACGGTGCGGTGTTCCAGGCACAGCACCGCCTTGATGAGGCCGGCGATGCCGGCGGCGGCTTCGGCGTGCCCGATGTTGGTCTTGACCGAGCCGACCAGGCAGTGGTGGCCGTCTTCGCGGGGGCCGAGGACGTCGGCCAGGGCTTGCAGTTCGACGGGGTCGCCGACGCTGGTGCCGGTGCCGTGGGCCTCGACGTAGTCGGCGTCGGCCGGGTCGACGCCGGCGTTGGCGTAGGCGCGGCGCAGCACGTCGCGCTGGCCTTCGACGGCCGGGGTGACGAGGTAGCCGCTGCTTTGGCCGTCGTTGCCGACGGCCGAGCCGCGGATGACGGCGCGGATGCGGTCGCCGTCGGCGAGCGCCGCGGACAGCGGCTTGAGGACCACCACGCCGATGCCGTCGCTGCGCACGAAGCCGTCGCCGGAGGCGTCGGCGAACTTGCAGCGGCCGTCGGAGGCGAGCATGCCGGCGCCGGAGTAGACGACGCCTTCCTCGGGGAGCAGCACGATGTTGACGCCGCCGGCGATGGCCAGGGGGCATTCGCCCAGGCGCAGCGCCTGGACAGCGTTGTGGACGGCGACCAGCGCGGAGGAGCAGGCGGTGTCGACGGTGAAGCTGGGGCCGCGCAGGTCGAAGGCGTGGGACAGGCGGCCGGAGGTGATGGCGCGTGAGGCGGCGCCGGTCATGGCGTACAGGTCGAGCTGGTCACGGTCGGCGTACTGCAGGTGCCAGTAGTCGCCGCCGAGTTGCCCGATGAACACGCCGGTGTCGGTGCCGGAGATACGGCCCAGCGGCTGGCCGGCGTCTTCGAGGGCCTCGTAGGCGGTCTCCAGCAGCAGGCGCTGCTGGGGGTCCATCCGGTCGGCCTCGCGGGGGGATATGCCGAAGAACTCCGCGTCGAAGGCGTCGATGTCGCGCAGCAGGCCGCCCCACCGGCTGACGGTGCGGCCGGGCGTGCGGGGCGCCGGGTCGTAGACGGCGTCGATGTCGTAGCGATCGGGAGGTATCTCGGTGATGGCGTCGCGGCCCTGCAGCAGCATGTCCCAGAGCTCTTGCGGGCTGGTGGCGTCGGCGAACCGTCCGGCCATGCCGACGATGGCGATCGGCTCACCGGCTGCGGCCGTGGTGGTGGGGTCGTGGGGCATGGGTGTCCTTCCGGGCATGGCGAAGCCGTTCACGGTGCGCAGCACGGGAAGGCCCATGGCGTGCACGCGGGCGGGCCGGCGACAGTGCCGGGCCCGGTGGCGGGCGTGCACCCGAAAGGGTGTGCGAGGGGTGAGGGAACGGCCGGTCCCGTCAGGCGGACCGCGCGGCGCGTGGCGAGCGCGTCGTGCGGTTCACGGGCCGAAGGCGGCGTTTCGGCATCAGCCGCCGGTTCCCAATGGCGTTACGGCGCGGGCTGGTTGCCCGTGCCGAACTCCCCCCGTTGTTTCGACATGTGTCGAGATTGGCTCCTCAGGGGGCCAGACGCAACGAGGCTCAAAGTGACCCTCGTCACAGTCGGCGATGTCGCGCCGCCAGGTTGACATTCATCGAATCAGCGGCGACTCTGGAAGTTGATTCGTCGTTTATCTATATAGGCGGTTGTGATGCGGGACCCTTCCCGGCAGCCGCCGGGCCCGTCGCGACAGGAGCCGACCTCGTTGAGCGAACAGATACCGCCGCAGGCCCCGGCCGACGCCCCCGCGGACGGCGCCAGCCCCTGCTGCGCGGCCATCGCCGAATTACAGCGCCGGGTCCAGCAGCGCGCCGCCGAGCGCGCGCAGGCAGAGGCCGCAGCCGCCGGCCCTGCCTCGCACGAACCCGCGCCCGGCGCCTGACCCCCATCGCTGCCTGCCCCAGTGCCTGAAAGGACACCACACCGTGGTTGACCACAGCCTCGACCAGCTTCCCGTCGCCGTGATCGGAGCCGGCCCCATCGGCCTGGCGGCCGCCGCGCATCTTTTCGAACGCGGCGTTCCCTTCACCGTCGTGGAAGCCGGTGACACCCCCGCGGCAGCCGTCCGGGCCTGGTCCCACATCCAGCTGTTCAGCCCCTGGGAGTACAACACCGACCCGGCCGCCCGCCGCCTGCTGGCCGACACCGGCTGGCAGGAACCCGACGCCACCGAACTCCCCACCGGCGGCGACCTGGTCAAGCAGTACCTGCAGCCCCTGGCCGAACTCCCCACCCTGGCCCCGCACATCCGCTTCAACGCCACCGTCACCGCCATCAGCCGCCTGGGCATCGACCGGCTGCGCACCGCCGGCCGCGAGGACGCCCCGTTCGTGCTGCGCCTGGCCGACGGCGAGGAACTGCTGGCCCGCGCCGTCATCGACGCCTCCGGCACCTGGCGCCAGCCCAACCACGTCGGCGCCAACGGCCTGCCCGCCCTCGGCGAGCCGGACGCCGCCGCCTGGATCACCCACGGCCTGCCCGACGTCTTCGGCGCCGACCGCGCCCAGCACGCCGGCCGCCACACCGTCGTCGTCGGCGCCGGGCACTCCGCCGCCAACACCCTGCTCGCCCTGGCCGAGCTCGCGGACGCCGAAGACGGCACCACCATCACCTGGGCCATCCGCGCCACCGACCCGGCCGCCTCCTTCGGCGGCGGCAGCGACGACGAACTGCCCGCCCGCGGCGCCCTCGGCTCCGGCCTGAAGATGCTCGTCGACACCGGCCGCGTCACCCTCGCCGCCAACTTCCGCACCCACACCATCCGTCGCCTGGGCGACGACCCCGCCCGGGACCAGGTCCAGCTGATCTCCCGCGGCCCCGACGGCACCGAGCAGACCGTCACCGCAGACCGCATCGTGGCTGCCACCGGCTTCCGCCCCGACCACGGCATCAGCAGCGAACTGCGCCTGGAACTCGACCCGATCATGGCCGCCCCCCGTGCCCTTGCACCCCTGATCGACCCCAACCAGCACTCCTGCGGCACCGTCACCCCCCACGGCTACCGCGAACTGGCCCACCCCGAGCCCGGCTACTGGGCCGTGGGCATGAAGAGCTACGGCCGCGCCCCCACCTTCCTGATGCTCACCGGCTACGAGCAGGTCCGCTCCATCGCCGCGGCCCTGGCCGGCGACATGGACGCCGCCCAGTCCGTCGAACTGCAACTGCCCGAGACCGGCGTCTGCTCGGCCACCGTCGGCGGCGAGGCCCTCGCCCTGCGCCTGGGCCTGTCCCCGGAGCAGCACGAGCAGTTGCTGCACGTCACCGCCCGGCACCTGGGCACCGCCTCCAGCGCGGCGGACGCCGTGCTGGCCGCGGCGGCCGAGCTCGGCGTCGACCAGACCGCCGCCCTGCAACTGGCCGCCTACGCCGCCGAACTGTTCGACGCCCCCGGCGCCACCGGCTGCTGAACCCGCCCCGCCACTCGTTGCTGCCTGCGCCCGGAACCCGGGCGCAGGCAGCAACGCGAAGGGCGTCTACTCGACCGTCTGCCCGACTGCCGGGCCGTCGGAGGGGCGGCTGGGGTCACTTTTTGTCGGGCAGATCGGGTGGGACAGGAGTGGGGTGCTCGTTGTAGTCGCGGAGCGCTGCCCACTGCTCGTAGTCGATCCCGTTCTCTTCGGGCTGGTCCCACGCCTGGGGGTGCAGGTACTTACCGCGCTCGTCTTCCGGCTTCTCCTCCTCCGTCGAGAACGGGTTCGCCCGCGCGTAGCGGTCCTGCCGGACACCGCTGACCTGCCACGACACCTTCACCTCGGGGCGGTCCGTCTTGACCGTGAACCGGTTGTCGCTCACTTCCTGACTCACGATGGCCTGCGCGAACTCCGGTCCGATCACCGTGAGCTGGTACCTGAAGTCGTGGTTCAGTTCCTCGAAGTAGTCGGGCAGTTCCACCACGGCCGTCCCGTCCGAGCCGGTGACGACGGTGCCGCTGTAGACGTTGAGCTGCTGGTCCGATTCGACGTAGGAGTGCCGCAGGTAGCGGTTCTCCGGGTCGAGCGGGTGACCGATCTGGAAGCCGCCGCCGGCCTTGTACAGCCATCCGGTGACGTAGACGCGACCGGAGAACCAGCCGGCGTAGCCTTTTTCGGCTTTTCCCCAGATTCCCTTGGCTCCCGGGCCGTTGTCGGCCACGCGGCAACTGCGATGTTATTGAGTCCCAGACCGGCACCGGAGATCCCGTACCTGCCGGCTCCGTCCGCGGTCATCACGCCCCGGACCCCGATGCCCTCATTGGACAGGCCGTCCACCCCGATGCCGTACGGCGCGAAGCCGTGCACCCCCGTGCCCCAGTGATTCAGTGCACTGGAAGTGCTCCCGTACACCGCGATGGCGTTGTTGTCGCCGGCGAACCCGGTCACTCCGCGGGCATTCCCGAGCGCGTAGAGCGCCATTCCGTTGGGGGAGGTGCACCAGATCTCCAGGGTGCGGAGAGGATTCGATGAATGGAGTTCAGTCCTGCCGTCCTCCGCGTAGTTCGCCGCTCCGTACCGCATCTGCCCGACGGTCATAGGTTCGCCTCTCGAACGTGCAACGGGTCGGGGCCACTGTGGCGCCGCCGCTGGGCAAAGCCGCGGACACCACACGGGACGTAGGTCGATCGGACCAACACGTGTCACACGGCCGTGCATCGGTCGAACCGTCAATGCTCGAGGTGAGGGCCTGCTCTTGCGTGCCGGCCGCTGTCCACCCAGGCGGCCCTCGGCACGGCGGGGGAGTTCGGGCGTGTATGGCCGGGGCGAAAACTGGCCACCCGTCACGAGGGTGGGCGAGCCGGCTCAGGATGTGCGGTGCACCTTGTGCTGCGCCGCCTGCGCCAGCGGCCGCACCACCAGAAGGTCGACGTTGACGTGCGGCGGCCGCGTCACCGCCCACGTCACCACCTCCGCGACGTCCTCGGCCACCAGCGGGCCCGGCACACCCGCATACACCGCGTCGGCCTTGTCGGCGTTGCCGCGGTAGCGGTTGAGGGAGAACTCCTCGGTGTGCACCATCCCGGGCGCGATCTCGATCACCCGCAGCGGCTGCCCGACTGCCTCCAGCCGCAGTGTCTGCGCGAGCACGTGCGCGCCGTGCTTGGCCGCGCTGTAACCGCCGCCGCCCTCGTAGACGGTGAAGGAGGCCGTCGAGGTCAGCACGACCACCACCCCGTCACCGCCGGCCACCAGCTTCGGCAGCAGCGCCTGCGTCATCTGCAGCGCGCCTACCACGTTCACCTCGAACATGTGCCGCCAGTCCGTGGGATCGGCGGTGGCGACCTCCTCGACGCCGAACGCGCCGCCGGCGACGTTCACCAGCACATCGCAGGCTTCCAGCCCGGCGGCGAAGGCGGCGACGGCGTCGCGGTCGGTGACATCGAGGGTGTACGGGCGTGCCGTTCCGCCGTCGGCCTGGATTTCCTTGGCGAGCGCCTCCAGGCGGTCGGTCCGCCGGGCGGTGAGAACCACGGCGAAGCCGGCCCGGGCCAGCTCACGCGCGGTGGCCGCCCCGATACCGCTGCTCGCCCCCGTCACCACCGCTGTGCGCTGCTGCGTGAGTGTTGCCATGAACCGCTTCCCCCAAGCCTTGATTAGACATACATCTAATTACGTGATCTTGGCACCAGGGTTCTATCGGTGTCAACATAGACACATGTCAAAGCTTCAGGAGTCGGCGGCCGCCGCGCTCCCGGTCATGCCGTGCTGCCCCGCCCTGACCGAGCGTGAGTTGACCATAGAAGAGGCCGAACTCACCGCCGCCATGTTCAAAGCCCTCGGCGACCCGGTCAGGCTGCGCCTGTTCTCCAAGGTCGCCTCACACCCCGACAACGAGGCCTGCGTCTGCGACATCTCCGACGTGGGCGTCTCGCAGCCGACCATCTCCCACCACCTGAAAAAGCTCCGCGAGGCAGGCCTGCTCGTTGCCGAGCGCCGCGGCACCTGGGTCTACTACCGCGTGGAGCCGTCCGTCCTGGCCGCGATGGGACACCTGCTCACCCCCACCGCAGCCAAGGCCGCCTGACCGCAGGGCAGTTACTCCTCCTCCTGCTGGGCCTCCATCTCCTTCAGGATCTCCAGCAGCGCCTGGAAGATGGCCTCCTCGTCCGCGTCGCCGACCACCACGCTGGAGTGCGTACGCCCCTCCAGGCGCAACGTCAGCTGCACCTCGCTGCTCTTGTTCCGCGTCAGCCACCCCGCGATCTGCCGCCCGAACCGGGCCAGGTGGGTGCGGGAAACGATGATCGGCACGGCGATGGAAGTGACGTCCTTGAGGATCGTGACGCCCTCCTGGAAGGTGTTCAGATCGAAGCTGCGCACCCCCGGGGCGGGCCGTGCCAGATCGCTCGGCGTGCCGGCAGCGATCTCCTCCCAGGCTTCCTTGTCGACGGCCAGGACCACGAAGTCGTCGGTGCTCACAGATACGCTCCTTGGGGATTGAAGGGTCAGGCTTTGATCAGGGCCAGTCCGGCCCACCAGTGCGGGCCCAGGGCAGTGCCACGGCCGTCCAGCCAGTCGCTGAGAAGGCCGCCGATCATGTCGGCGTAGGCGGCCGCCAGATCGCCGGGGCAGGTGAGGATGCCCGCGACCCGCCCGTCGAGGACTTGCGAGGCGGGGCTGTCGATCAGCGGCCAGTGCGGGGCGATGACCTCGCGCACGCCCCGCAGCATCAGCGCCGAGGCCGTGCCGCCCCACTCCTCGGCCAGCCCCCACCCGGACGCCTCACACGCCATGATCGCCAGCCGTGCCGGACCGGCGACCTTCCCGGACTCCAGCAGGATGTCGGCCGCCCGGAACACCTGTCCCGGAGCTCCTGACGGCAGCCCCGCCAGACTCGGACGCCCGCTCTTCGAGCGCAGGAAATGCCCCTTGTACAGCACCGCCGAAGACCACGCGTCCTCAGGCGGCAGCAGCAGCGCGTTGCGAATGTCCGCCGCCGACGACGTGGCGCCCGAATAGCCCAGATCTCCCATGCAGTTCCCGACCACGGTCAGCTGCCACGGCACGGGCCCGCCCGCCGGTACGGCGGCCGGTTCAGGCATGTGGGCGAGCGTGTTCATGGGGGCCAGGCTCACCACCGGCCGGGTCGTGCCCAGGTGCCGGCCCTCACGCGGGTGCCGGGCGAGCGCGAAGGGGATCTGCGCCAGATTGCCCTGCAGCGACAACGCCAGCGCGGCCGTGCCGTCCCAGACCTCCGGCAAGTCCGGCAGCAGGCGCCCGATCCATCGGCAGATGTCGTCCACGGCCGGCGGGGTCACGGCACGGAAGTGATCGAGGACGGCGCCGCGGGCACGACGGGGCAGGACCATGGCGAAGTCCTCCGCCAACGCCGGCTGCTCCACGAAGGGCCCGACGGCGCAACGGATGGCCGCCACCATCGGCAGGCTGGCCTCGGGCAGCCCGAGCAGCGCGGCGGTCTGGATGTCGGCCCGCGTCACCCGCGGCGACGCCCAGTCGTAGACCGCGGCGACCGCCCGCACGGCGTCGGAGTCGGTGAACGATCCCGCGGCGACGCTCGCCCCGCCGGTGCGCACGTACGCCCAGTGCAGCACATCCCCGCGCAGATACAGCTGCAGCACGTCGGGGTCCTGGGAGAAGGAGCCGGACCGCAGCAGCCGCCCCAGGTCCCGGTCCGTTTCCCCGAAGCGGCTGGCGGCCACCGGGTGCAGGGCTATGCCGCATGCTTCACCAATGGCGGCCGGGAAGATGATGCCGCGGTTCTTGTAGTCGGCCAGGGCGATCCGCCGGATGTGGCCGCGCTGATCGGTGTCGGGCAGGCCCACTGCCTGCGGGCCGGTGACACTGCCTGTCCGGGCCAGTTCCACGGTCTCGAACTGGATCCACGGGTCCAGATCGGGGTTGCTGCCCAGGATCCGGTTGAGCACCGGGACGACGTTGGCGCTCCGGAAACGGGAGCGGATCTCTTCGGCGTCCTCCGACGCCAGGCTCCTCAGGTGCTGCCAGTACTCCCGCAGGTCGGTATCGAGATCCTCGCCCGGCTCCACGGTGTCGAGGTGCTCCTGCAAGCCTATGACCGCCGGCAGGGCCGCCTTGCCGTAGACGTTGACCTCCAGCGTCTTGCGGACGATTTCCTGCTGCAGAGCGGCGACGGCCTGCCGGTCACCATCAATGATCGCTTCCAGGTACCGGCCGAAGGAGGCCCCCCACCCCGTGGACGACTCCAGGTAGGCATCGATCCCGCGCGCCATGAAAGCGGCCCTGGCCCGCCACTTGGCAACCAGCTTGTCGTCACCCAGCTTGCGGGCGGTCCTGACCCCGCCGAACACCAGCCCCAGGGCGCCCCCCGACGACACATGCCCGCCCTCGGCTTTCAGGACCGGCTCAATGGTCTTCCAGGCGCTCTCCTCGTACTGCTCCGACCTGCGGTAGTCAGCCAGGTCGTGATAATGCTCCGACACCTTCGCCTTCGCCTGCGTGACGATGCCCCGGAAGACCGACTCCGGCCGGGTGATGCCGATCAACTGCCGCTCCAGGCGCCCCCGCTCCTCCTCGGCGCCCAGATTCTTGTAGATCTCCAGCAAGGTGTAGTCGATGCTGGCCACCCGCTCCGGCCGCCGGCACCTCTGCCAGATCTCCCGGGCCCGCTCGCCGTGGATGAGAGCGGGCGTGTAGAGATGGGCCGCGGCGAAACGCCCGGCCAGATGCTGGTCCACCAGGCCGCACGTGCGCAGGACTCCCTCCCTGCGCGCCTGGTCGTGCACACCGAGCAACGCCGCCACCATGCCCCGCTCGTCGAGGTCCGCCATGACAACGGTGTTGAACTCGATGAGCCCCAGGTAGGGGCCGCGCATGGGCGCACTCTTCCCCCAGGAGGAGACCAGGCCACGCGCCCTTCCAAGGTGCCGGTACGCAGCGTCCAGGTCCCCGATGGTGTACTCCGCGGTGGCGGCGTTGATGAGTGAGGCCGCCGTCAGATACCCGCCGCCGGGATCGGCCTCAGCCAGGATCCGCAGACCCGCCGCGATGTGCTGCCGTGGCGTCATGCCACGCACGGCCACGTTCAGGCCGCCCGCCGCGGCCCACGATGCGGCCAGCGAGACATGGGCACGAGCCCGCTCCAAAGGCGCGACAGGCTCCGAGGCCTCGACGACAGCACCGGCCAGCATGACGGACTCCACCAGGTCCCCCACAACGGCGTGCAGCGCCGCCATGCGGGCCTTCCTGCCCGCCGACGGCCGGCGCATGTCCGCCTGCTGCAGCTCCCGCAGCGTTCCCCACGGGTCGGTATACGCCCGCTGGCCGAACAGCACCTCTTGATCCATGTGCCCCCCGATGCCTGCCCCTCGGCTCGCGCCGATGCCCGGATGGTAGCCCGGCTTAAGCACACAGATGCCCCGAATACGCACGTTGCTTCCGGTAAGGGCCCGGCATCCCGCAGGCACGCGAGCCTCAGGAAGCCGTTGACATCCCGCAACGGCGAACGCCATGCTGACCTTGCTTCGGTAAATGTCGATACAGGCTAGTCATAGTCCCCACGCGAGCGGCATGACTCCCTGCGCCGCGCACACAACGGCAACCGAAAACCCACCAGCAGCCCAGCCCAAGGCCCCGCCGCCACGCGACGAGCACACGCTGATGACGAGCAACCCCAACCACCCAACGCAGGCAGCCCACCATGCGCCGATCCAGCCGGAACGGAGACACCCACCATGACGCGCCCATCCGAATCCGGACTGCCCATCCACGACGTCTACGACCCCACCGCCCTGCACGACTGGGACCCGGCCCAACACCTCAACGCCCCCGGCACCTTCCCCTACACCCGCGGCGTGTACCCCACCATGTACACCGCCCGCCCCTGGACCATGCGCCAATACGCCGGCTTCGGCACCGCCGCCGAATCCAACGCCCGCTACCAGCAACTCATCGCCCACGGCACCACCGGCCTGTCCGTCGCCTTCGACCTGCCCACCCAAATGGGCCACGACTCCAACGCCCCCCTCGCCCACGGCGAAGTCGGAAAAGTCGGCGTCGCCATCGACTCCATAGACGACATGCGCGTCCTCTTCCACGGCATCCCCCTGAACCAGGTCTCCACCTCCATGACCAGCAACGCCCCCGCCGCCGTACTCCTCCTGCTCTACCAACTCGTCGCCGAAGAACAAGGCGCCAGCCCCGACCACCTCACCGGCACCATCCAAAACGACGTCCTCAAGGAATACATCGCCCGCGGCACCTACATATTCCCGCCCACACCCTCGCTGCGCCTGACCGCAGACATCTTCCAGTACTGCAAAGCCGAACTCCCGAAATGGAACACCATCTCCATCTCCGGCTACCACATGGCCGAAGCCGGCGCCTCACCCACCCAGGAAATCGCCTTCACCCTCGCCAACGGCATCGAATACGTCCGCACCGCCATCGCCGCAGGCATGGACATCGACGACTTCGCACCCCGCCTGTCCTTCTTCTTCGTCGCCCGCACCACGATCCTCGAAGAAGTCGCCAAGTTCCGCGCCGCCCGCCGCATCTGGGCCCACACCATGAAAGTCCAGTTCGGCGCGAAAAACCCCAAGTCGCACATGCTGCGCTTCCACACCCAGACCGCAGGCGTCCAGCTCACCGCCCAGCAACCCGAAGTCAACCTCGTCCGCGTCACCATCCAAGCCCTCGCCGCCGTCCTCGGCGGCACCCAGTCCCTACACACCAACTCCTTCGACGAAGCCCTCGCCCTCCCCACCGACAAAAGCGCACGCCTGGCACTGCGCACCCAGCAGGTCCTCGCCCACGAAACAGACGTCACAGCGACCGTCGACCCCTTCGCCGGCTCCTACGCCATCGAAGCCATGACCAACGACATCGAGGCCGCCGCCACCGCCCTCATGACCCAAATCGAACAACTCTGCGGCGCCGTAGCCGCCATCGAACACGGCTTCCAAAAGTCCGAGATCGAACACAACGCCTACCGCATCGCCCAGGAAACCGACGCCGCCGAACACATCGTCGTCGGCGTCAACCGCTTCCAGCTCGAGCAGGAAGAGCCCTACCAGCCGCTACGCGTCGACCCAGCCATCGAGACACAGCAGATCGAACGCATAGCCAAGCTGCGGGCCTGGCGCTGCCTGGTTTTGGTGTTGGTGATCCACACGCCCAGCCGCACAGCCACCGGTTCTGCCTCGCCTTCGACCACGACCGTTTCGTTGTGTCCGCGTGGGACGGGCCGGTGTGGGCCTTCGCGTTCGATCCATTGCGCGAGGGCCGCTACGCCTCGCGCAAACGCCTGCTGGGCCTTGCCCGCAGGCTTTCCGATGCTCTGCCCGACTGGCGCCGGGGCGGGCCGCTCGGCGGGCGTGATGCCGAGTGCGGTGAGTCGGTGCTGTTGTTCTCCGGAAGGCTGCGCCCAGCTCTTGGACTGCCGTTCCAGCCACGCCCCAAGATCATCGCCTTCGTACCGCACTCCGGGTTCGATGCCGGCCACCGAGTGGTCGGGCTCGGTCTTTGCGAGGTCGCGGAGGATGGCGTAGTGGCGTTGCCAGTCCAGGGGCCACGGGCAGTCCCAGTCGGGGTCGATCGCGGCCAGCTGCGCTGCCCGGGCCGCAGCCCGTTCGGGGTCTTTGCCGAGGCCGTCCTTGCGGCGGAGGTTGGCCAGGTGTTGTCCGATCGGTACGGGGCGGGCCTGGCCGTCGGGGCCGTCGCTCCAGACCGCGTCCTGCCTTGGGGCCAGGTGCCCGTGAGCCCTGAAGAACGAGCGCAACACAGCGAGCTTGGTCTCCCAGGCCCGGTCGCCGGGTTCCCAGACCATGCCGGCCTCCGGCTCATCGAGGAGCTTTCTGCGGCGTTCTTCCAGCTCTCCGGCTCGCAGTGCGCGCCGCTGCTGGTGCACCCAGCGTCCGAGCGGGAACCGGGTCACCCCCAGCTTCACCTCGGTCTCATAGGGCACGGCATACAGCCCGGTGATGTCGTTGTCCTGGCGCCAGCGTCGGAGGGCTTGGTAGCCCTCGAGCCAGACCAGGGACTCGGGGCGGTAGACGCGTGTGCGCAGGAACGCGGCGATGGTGGCGGGGTCGCGGGGGGTGGAGAAGTGCAGCAGCGCCGACTCCGCGCCCGCACTCTCCGCGCCCTGTTCCTGGTCCCCGCCGCCGGATCCGCCTGCTGCCGCGCCACCACTGGTGGTGCCGATGATGCGGCCGTCCGCGTCCCGCAGGACGTGGACGGTGCGCGCTCCGCTGCTCAGCGCACGCGAAGCGAGCTGCTCCACGAGTCGTTCGTCGTGACTGCGCAGTCCCTGAAGTACCGCTACCAGGGGCCGGAACGACGCTGAGGCGATCATGTTGTCCGGGTCTTCACCCGGCTGCAGGAAGACTGGCACGATGATCCGGGCAACCTTCGTCGTGCCGTCCGCCTTCGGCCGCAAAGCGCGGCCGATGTTCTGCACGATCTCGACCTGCGAACCGCGGGTGTCGGCGAAGCAGACGGCTTCGACGCCCCGCTCCCCGGTGATGTCGACACCCTCGCCGAGAACGCGAACCGAAGCGAGGAAAGCCCGGTGGACCCGCCTGCCCTGAGCGTCGGTGCCGTTCGCGAACTGCTGGAGTACTTCACGTCGCTCCGCCACGAGGTGGTCGCCGCACAGCCACTGCGCCCAGACCCGGTCAGGGGGGACGTGCCGGTGCGCGGCGAGGTCGTAGAAGTCGGCGTCGATCGGCGACGCCGGCAAAGTGCCGGCTTCGGCCAGGGCGTACTCGGAGACTTCCGACGTGAACAGCTCGGCTGCGGTTTCCGGGAGCTTGGCGGCGAACGCGGCGGCTTCCTCGACGCGCTGGTGGAACGTCATGACCGTGCGGAGGTTGTGGGCGGCGGCGTGTTCCAGCAGGGCGGCCTGCAGCAGCGCGAGGCGCCGGCCCCGCATTGCCTCCTCGGAGCCTCCCAGGGTGAGGTCGGGGTCCTGGATCTCCAGGACGTCGATCTCGAAGCCGGCGAGGATGCCCCGCTCGACCGCCTCTGACAGCCCCAGCTCGAAGATCCACTCCCCGTAAGGGCCGGCCGGGTCGGAGACCATCGAGGCGATCTCCAGCTCGGTCCCGTCCTTGCCCTTCGGCGGCCGCGGCGCGGCCAGGATCCGGGGCGTGGCGGTTAGGTACGGCCGGCAAGCGACAGGGATGCGGGTGTTGTCGTGGATCGCGGCCCACGGCCGACCCAGGTCCCCGGCAACGCCGTGCGCCTCGTCGAGGATCGCGAGGTCGAACGGGGCCAGCTGCTGCCCGTACAGCCGCTCCCCGCCGGCCAGTGCCGCCTCGAGCGGCCCTCGCACCCGTCCACGACCTGTGGCGTTTTCGGGATCCTCGCGATCCACCAGGGAGGCGTAGGTGGCGAACACGACGACCGGCCCGGTTCCGGCCCACAACGCCAACTGGATCGGGTTCGTGGTGGTCCGCACCCGCAGCTGCTCCAGGACCTCGTCGCCCTCCAGCGAGCACACGCCGACCATAGGCCCCCGGTGCCCGACCCGGCGCCACGCCTGCGCGGTCTGTACCAGCAGGTCCAGCGTGGGCACCATGACCAGGATCCGGCCGTCCCGGAACAGGTCCAGCGCAGCCACAGCCGCGGTGATTGTTTTCCCGGACCCGGTGGCGGACACCAGCGTCGCCCGCGCCCCGTCGTCGGGGACGGGGGAGCGTGCGGGGAATCCCGCCCACTGCCGGATCCGCGCGTTCGCTTCGACCTGGTGCTCGCGCAGCCGGACGCTCTTCACACCTGCTCCTCCTCCTGGGCCGGTGGGACAGCCACCGCCGCCTGCGCCCTGTTCCTGCCCGCACGCGCTGCTCTTGCAGGTGGCGAGAGCCAAGGCGTCCGGTGTGACACCGTACCGGCCAGTCTCCGGCCACGGGCCGGCCTGCAGCCCGTCCGCCGCTCTCGGGCGTTGCGCGCGTTCGGGAAGCGGCACGGGAACGTACCCGGACCCCCTGTGGTGTCCTGCTGCACCGTGAACGGATGACCTCGCGTGCCCGATGTGAACGTCCGGATCCCCGTGCGGCAGCGGCAGGCCCGGTGGGGGCTGCCGCGGCCGCGCACGGATCACCGCTTTGGTCGCCGGCGGGGGAGTGTGCCCTCCACCCTCCACCGCCCATGGGGTCAGGACACGACGCGCAGGTGAGTCGGCCAGCCGATGCGGTTGAGGAGCTTGAACATGTGCGTGATGTGGTCCGGGTGCAGCTTCACGCAGCCGGCGGACCTGTAGTCCTTGGAGTCTTGCCAGCTGCGCTGCTCGCTGCGGCCCTGGCTGCCGTCACGGTTCATCTCGGAGTGGATGAACATCTGCGTACGGATCTTTTTGTGGGGGTTCTTGGAGCACCCCATGTCCTCGAGGTAGACGGCGTAGCCCTTGATGTACTGGCCGTTGTACTTGGGGTCCTTGAGCTTGATCTTCCAGTTGCCGTTCGGGATCCAGCCCTCGCCGACTGCGCAGTCGTTCTTGCTGCCGAGGCCTGATCCGGCCCGGTAGGAAGCCAGGAGCTTCGTGCCCTGGTAGACCTTGAGCTTCGAGTTCGTGGGGCTGCCGGGGTTCTTGTCGTAGACCAGGCTGGTTGTCGTTACCGCCGATGGAGTCTTGGCGGGTCCTTGTGTGGCGGCGGCCGGTGAGAGCGCCGGCGCTACGGTCAGGGTCAGGGTGGTTGCTGCGGCTGCGGCGATGAGGGTGCTGCGCAGGCGGCGTCCGTTGCTGTTCATGTGTTTCCTCGTTCTCCCGCACGGCTTGACGGTTCCGGCCGCGCATGTGTGGGGTCGTGATGTGTGGTGGGCGCTCGCGAGCCCCGTAGTCCGGGTACGAGTGCACCTGCGGGCCGGGGCGGGCGGCGTGGACCGCCCCTGGTCCGGGGTCAGGCGATGGCGAGGCGGGCCTGTGCGGTCGTCGTGCCGGTGAAGGTGAAGGAGAACTGCTCGCGGACCCCGGAGGCGCATGCGGACTTCGTGCGGTAGGCGCCGTTGCCGGCGTTGATGCGGACCACGGCGCACTTGGCGTCCCTGCGGGTGTCCTGGAGCCAGCCGGCCACCGTGACGCTGCCGCCGGAGCAGCGCAGGGTCCAGCTGGCCGAAGCGCCGTCGATCACCGGGGACGCGGAGGACGCGCAGGTGGCCGCGCCGGCCGGACCGGCGGCGGCGACCGCCAGCCCACTGGCGATGATGACGGCCGACGCGGCGGAGGTGATGATCTTGCGGACAGCGGACATGAGTGCCCCCTTCGGGCAGCGTGCTGACAGGAAGCGGACCGACGGAGAGCCTGAATCTGCTGCCTCGTCGACGAGGCGGGCCGTCCAGGAGTGCCGGTCGCAGAATCAGCATTGCCGCGACGACCGGGTGAGAGAACACGATTCCGGCTGCTTGCCGAGGCACATCGATGCGCCCCACATGCAAGGCCTCTGACCTGCTGCTATGGACCAATGCATGCGGGGCGTGTCATGCAGACGCCATGCCTGCGAGCGGGTGTGCCGTGCTTGTCACCCGGAAGCTGAGGACGGCGGGCTTGTGGTCCTCTGGTAGGCCGGTGTGTCGACCGGCCGGGCCTGCTTCACCAGCAGGGCCAGCCAGGTGCTCTCCTCGACCCGGCCTGTCTCGCGCAGGCCATGTGTGCGCTGGAAGTAGCTCACGTCTTCGGCGGTGGCCGCAGTGAATCTCCCCGTCACCGGGGTGCCGCCCTGGCCCACGTTGTTCAGGAGTTCCTGCACGGCCCGCACGGCGAAGGCGTTGGACCCGGGACCGACCTGCCCCTTCACCAGCGCCGGCCAGGTGAGGTTGCCGACCTTGCCGTCGGTCGGCAGTTCCTCCCGTTTCTGGAAGTCCATCACAGCGTCCCTGGTGTCTTCCGTGAAGAATCCGTCGGCCCGGACCTTGTAGCCGTGTGCGTTCAGCAGGTTCTGCAGAGCGCGGGCGCGGGTGAACTGGTCGGCCTTGCTCATGTACAGCAAGGGCCACTCGTACCGAGCCTCGCCGACGGAGGCGGCACCGGCCGCACCGTCGGCCGTGGCCACGCCATCCCTGGCGGACAGCCGTTCGTGGAAGACCGCTCCGGCGGTGAACGTCACGACCACCGCCGCTGCGACCAGGCCCGACCGCAGCCACCGAGAACGACGCAACCCCGCTGCACCCTGGCCCGGCGAACCGTACGCGCCAACGGGGCCGTGGACAGTGGCGGCCCCGTGCTTTCCTGGGGCGAGATCGGGCTCGGCAGTTGCCGCGGATCCGCCCGTGCTGTCAGTGGGCGTGGTGTGTGCCTCGCCGCTGTCGGCAACCCGTGGGCGGGCGTTCTCCCGCAGAGCGGCCTGGCACAGACTGCGAGCCCGTTCGAGCTCCATTGCCGGGGCACGCAACTGGGCGTGCAGCGCCTCGACCACCCGCAGGGGAGCGGTCGACAGGTGCTTCGGGTTCAGGTACCGCGACAGCGTCGTCTGATCGACCCCCAGCCTCGCGGCCAGCGCCTGCTGCGTCGGCCTGGTGCCGCCGGTCGGGCTGCCGGCTTCCTCCCACCAACGGCGCAGCAGCCGCGACAGCTGCACCCCTGCGCTTTCCTGGTCCTGGCCACCTGGCTCCTGGGTCATGTGCGTGTCTCTCCCCGTCGTTGTGCGGAACAGCCGGGCCTCCACACCGCCTGCATGACGGCATAACAGCAGGTCAGATCCATGCATGGCGGCAAGCATCGGTGCATCGGCCTCAGCGGCGCTGATCGTAACGACGTGGTCGCGGCATCAGGCACAACCGCTTGCAGGCTGTGCGCGCCCCGGGCACGGCTCCACCTGATCGTTGGCCATGCGACTGCGCCGTGAGCGAGACGAACCGGCGTCCTGCGGCAGTGGACCGGATTCACCCTGACGAGTGCATGGGACATCTGGGTGCAGGGACGACGGCTCACCCGCAGGACGGACCCGCGGCAAAGAACACCGGAACGTACATCGCTCGGTAGTTCCCCTGCGGCCACCTCAAGCATTACGACGCGTCAGCCCCCAGTGACATCGCGAAGTCAACGTCAGCGGGCGGACATAGGGCAAACCCTCGAGTGTGGAACCGTTGCGCGATTGTCATGGGCATCCAGGTTTCATCTGGCAGACTGCCGTTTCCGACGCATCATCAGCACACGCGGTGTGGATGAATCCGGCCGCAGGACGATCAACGAGGGAACCCGTGGAGTGGAACGCGCCGCAGCCGCAGTGGATCGGTTCGTACCGGATCGTTGCCAGGCTCGGTCAGGGCGGTATGGGCCAGGTGTTCCTGGGCCGAAGCCCTGGCGGCATGAAGGTCGCCGTGAAGGTGATCCGGCCGGACATCGCGGAGGACGACGAGTTCCGCCGCCGCTTCGCCCGTGAAGCCCAGGCTGCCCGCCAGGTGAACAGTGCCTACACCGCCGCCGTGGTCGGCGCCGACGCTGAGGCAGACCCGCCGTGGCTGGCCACCGCCTATGTCCAGGGAGTGCCCCTGGACAAGGCTCTCCGTCACGGCCCCTGGCCCAGCGACTCGGTACGAGCCCTGGGCGCGGGACTGGTGGAGGCCCTGAGCGCCATCCACGAGGCCGGAGTCATCCACCGTGACCTCAAGCCGTCGAACGTCATCCTGACGTCGAACGGCCCCCGCGTCATCGACTTCGGCATATCCGCCGTCATGGACGCCACCCGCCTGACCGAGCACGGAAGCTACCTGGGTACCGCCGGTTTCAGCTCACCCGAACAGATCAAGGGCCAAGCCGTCGGTACGGCCTCGGACGTTTTCTCTCTGGGAGTCCTCCTCACCAGGACCGCCACGGGCCGGTACCCGTTCGGCGAGGCCGCCTCCGGCTCCGTCCTCAACTACCGCGTGGTGCACGAACAGCCCGATATGGACCGCCTGCCGCCCGAACTACGCGCCATCATCGAGCCATGCCTCGCCAAGGACCCGGCCCTCAGGCCCCGCCTGGGCGAGCTGCTGCATCAGCTGATCGAGCCGGTCGACGACCTGGTCACCGTCCTGGGTACGGCGGCGTGGCTGCCGCCGGCTGTCGCCGCCATGACCGCCCTGCGCGAGGCCGAAGACACGGTCGGCCTGCGCCAAGCCGACGCAGGCCAGAACGATGCAGCCGGGGACAAAGCGATCGCGCACCCCACGGAGCCCGACAACCCTGCCCAGCAGGTTACCGACCCTGCAGTCGCTTTTCCCGCCGAAGTGGCCGTCGCGAACACCCCGACCCAGCCCGGCTCCCGCGCCGCGCGACGAACCGCGGACCGCACGGTCCAACGCCGCGCCCGTCGCGTGGCCCCACTGGTCACCGCCGGGGCCACCGCCCTCGTCCTCGTGGCCACGGGAGGATGGTGGTGGTCCCAGCACATGGACGAGGCGACAGGAACCCCTTCGGAAGGCGCGTCCAAGGCCTCCGGCGCGGTCAAAACACCGTCGCCCTCCCCGAGTGCCTCCATACCCGGTCGGCCCTCCGGTTCGCCCTCGGCCAAGTCACCCGCCAAAACATCGGGCACCCGCGGTTCCTCCACGACGCCGACCCGGTCTGCGAAATCGTCGGCAACGACCAAGCCGCCATCCGAGCCCGCCCTCGGCCTGGACTGGAAGTGCCGCAACTCGTATGTCGCCGACAACGCCGACGGCTACTGGGTGCTTCCCTGTATCGCCGATGACACCGGCAACAGCATCGCCTACAAGATCCAGGCGAAGTCCCCTACCGCGCAGACCCTTACTTTCTACTACTGGCTCGGCCGGAACCCAGAGGACGGGAGCCGGGATGACATCACCCTCAGCTACGTGCAGGAATGCACCCTGCACATGGTGCCCAACGTGGTGCAGCAGTGCCCGGTCCGCACGTCCCGGCCGTCCGTCGGCGAAGTCCATGCCGGAGTGTCCGATACCAAGGGCAGCCTGGATGGCGCCAACAGCAACGCCATGTACTTCGACGGCCAGCACCTGTCCGACATGCCCTCCTGACTGATCGTCCGCCCTCGTGCCGCTGCCCCGCGAACCACAGGCCCTGACCCACAAGGTCGGATTCCAAACCCGCGCCAAGGCAGAGACCGCCGCCTCCACCCGAAGGCGCGGCAAGCGTCATCCCGCTGCGGTCGACGCTGCCGCTCCGCCAGCCTCATAGCTGCCGAGTCCGTTCCCTGCCCATCTGTGAGGTGTCCGAGTACCCGTCCTGCGACCTTCGTCGAGCAGGTCACTGGTCTGACCTTTCCGATACGGTCGCCGAAGCAATCAACTCATAGGAAGGTGCTCCATGCTCGGAGCGTTAGGGGCCATCGTGCTGTGGCTGATTCAGATCGTGGGCACATGGTTGCTCGTGGGGCTCACCATCGTGACTCTGCTCCTCCGAACGTCCTTTTCTGGGTTCGCGCTTGCGCGCACGATCGTTACTGCTGCCGTCGTGCTGACCCTGACTTATCGCTATGGGCTTGCCACCGGTGGGTTCTTCGAGTGGGTGGACGCCGTCATCGTCAAGTACGGGCTGTTGGCGATCGTCGCGAGCATCGTCCTGGTCGTCCTGGCAGGCGTGTATGTCCTCATCGGCCCGCCTGGCAGACGTCGACCCCGGCTGGTCCGCCTGATTTTCATTGACGGCGGGGAGGTCACGGTCCCTGGCCCGCTCTCTGTCCTTGCCCTGGCGGGCGCGACTACTGGTGTGGTGGCCTGGTCGATGAACGCGATCGAGGGATACGGCAACGCATTCGTGAGCCTCGTCACCGCGATCCTGGTCCTGGTTCCCGCAGGGACCTTCCTATTGCTCGCTCCTTTCAGCGTCGCGGGCACGATTTTCAACGCGGGCAACGCCCATCCAGCCCTCCCCTCTCTCGCAGCGCCGTTTGTGGCAGTGGGTGCGATCGTCGTGGACCGGTTCTCCGGAGGCATCGTTGCCACCCCCGACAACCTCAAGGACCCGTTTGCGCTCACTGGGCTCGTGATCACCGTGACCCTAAGCGCCGTCGAGTTGGTCCGGCTCAGAGGACGCGGCCATGGCCTTACGTGGGACGCAGAACCGGCCGGAGAGTCGGGCCGAACCCTCATTGGCGGGACGGAGTCCGGGGCGCCGGCCCCGCGATAGTCTTTCGACGTGGGCATGTCCGATGGAGGGGGACCGTGTCAGTGAGCATCGGCAGCGACGAAGCGGATGTCAGTGCCACCACCGCCACCAGCGGCTCTCCGCTGAGCGCAGACCGGATCAAGCACCTGGAGTTCATCCAGGCCATCGTCACCAGGCTGGGCAACAACTCGTTCCTGCTCAAAGGCTGGGCGATGACGCTCACTGCGGCCATCCTGGCACTGTCAGCTGGGCGGCTCAGCTGGCAGATTGCGCTGGGCGGAGTTGTTCCTCTGCTGGGCTTCTGGTATCTCGACTCGTACTTCCTGCGTCAAGAACGACTGTTCCGGGCGCTGTACGAAGACGCCCGCACGCCCGAGAGCACCGTGGAGATGCTGTCGCTGAACGTCGGACCGTACCTGGCGAGGGTGACACTCGCAAAGGCTGCCTTCTCTCAGACACTGGTGCTGCTCTACGGTTCCCTGCTGATCGCCCATTTCGCTATCGTCCTCATAGCCCGCTGAATCACACCCTTGGTGGCGTGGGCGGACGCAGCAGTGCGGCCACCTCGCCGGCCAATACGTCGAGCACGTCCGCGTCCCGGACCCCCGCCCCCTCTTCCGGCCACAGCGGGCCAATGGCATCACCTCGCCACCGTGGAACGAGATGGACATGGGCGTGGAACACCGTTTGAGAAGCCGCGGAACCGGCGGAATGGATAACATTCATGCCCTCGGGGGCGAGGTGGTCACGCAAGGCGCCTCCGACATGGAGCGCGGTCGCAAGCAGCTGTTCTGCTTCCGTCGACGCCATGGCCCACAGGTCCGGCGCATGGATGCGGGGCACCACAAGCGTATGGCCGAGGGTCGCCGGGACCAGCGGGAAGAACACCACAGTGTGCTCGTCTTCGAAGATCAACCGCGCCGGGCCGCAGCCGACTGCGATGGAACAGAACGGGCACGGGTGCATGGACGTCCTCGCCTTCGAGGTTCGGAGTTCTTCGAAGCAGTCCCCGGTCATCACCCTGGCAGAAGAAACGGACGAGGAGGGGCGACATCGCCGTGGGAGGCGTCTTCATCAACTACCGCAGAGGTCCGCGTGCCACAGATGCGGTGCACCGGCTGCATGAACGGCTCAGCCGTCACTTCGGCGCCACGCAGGTCTTCCTCGACACCTCGTCGATGCCGCCCGGTAATCGCTACCCAGATGACCTCAGACGCGGAGTGCATGACTGCGAAGTTCTGCTCGTCACCATTTCGGAGGGCTGGCTGGAGGCGCGGGACTCGGCGGGCGAGCGATGCCTCGACCGCGCCGGCGACTGGGTGCGGCACGAGATCGAACTGGCGCTCGCCGCCGAGAAGACCGTGATCCCCCTGCTCCTCGACGCTGCGGAGCCACCACCGCCCGAGCTGCTTCCCCTGTCGATCCGCGAACTCTCCCTACGGCAGGCGCATCGCGTCACCTCGGATGACTGGGACGCTGCCGTAGAGAAGCTGATCGTCAAGCTGGAGAGGCTGGTGGCACCGGAGTGGACGCCGATCCGCTCCGAAGAGCGGCCGCCACGACGGCCCGGCCGGCTGCTCGGCTGGGCCACCGGCCTCATCTCCGCCGCGCTCTGTGTCCTCATGCCGTGGGCTGCGACGGCCGGAGGGCTGTCGAAAGAACCGGGCCGCGATCCGGTCTCCCTGCGGTTGGCCCTGGCGTCCCTTGGACTGATGGGCGTCGTCCTGGTCGCTGTGCTGCTGTCCTGCGGCCTCATGCGTCGCCCCGTCCAGGCGTGGGAACGGGACCTGCAGGACGCAACGCAGAAGAACTACCTCCGGGCGACCTATCCGATACCGGTCTTCCTCCTGTTCTTCGCGACGCTAATCCTGAGCCAGGTGTGGGGGCAGAGTCCCAGCTTCGCCGTCGTATTGATGCTGGGCATGTGCATCGCTGTCGGCCCGATGGCAGCCCACATCATGCGCTCCCTCAAGAAGGACCGTGAACGGTGGATGTCGTGGCCGGAGGCGATGCCCGCGACAGCACCGGTGGCTACGGTCCGGCGGGAGATCGCTCGGCTCGACGTGCGTACGCAAGAGTGGAGCGCGCCAATCAGGCGAGAGCAGCGGGACCGGGCATCCTTCGCGCTCGGAGAGCTGCAGGCGGCGGTAGCGACTCAAGGGCGGACGGCGAAGTATGGGCGGTTGCAATGGCTGCGTGAGGCGCAGCCCTGGGTTTTCAGCGGGTACGTCCTGTGGTTGGCGCTCACCGTCGCCCTCACACTCGCCTGGACTGTGCCCCTCGGAAGCGGACTCGAAGACGGGGGCGGAGTACGGCTGCACGCGGCGCCCGTGGCGGCCGGGATCGTGGGGTTCGCGCTGGCTTGGACGACCATGGAGTGCGCGTACCGCTACCAGCGGTGGCAGCGCCGGAGGTTCCACGCAGAGGCGGTGCGCCGACTCGCACTGGTAGCGGCGCGGGTCGACACGCTGACTTCCCCGTCCCGTACGCGGCTGGTGACGGCGAGGAAACGCTAGGGGTAAGGGGCATCGGGGACACTCCGCTTCCCCAATGAGAACCAGTCTTGCAGCTCCCGAGCAATGCTCAGGACTTGTGGATCGGTCGCGGGAGGGCATGCAGAAGGCGTACCTTCCCGATGATCCGTAAGGTCTCCGAGTAGGCCCGCGTTCGCAGCGCGGGTCGGGAAGGCACGCCCGTGCTCAGCGTAGTCACCGAAGAAGGCTCCACACAGTCCGGCTCCCTGATCGACGAGATCGTCCGCGAGGGCGCCCGCCGCATGCTCGCCGCCGCACTGGAGGCGGAAGTCAACCAGTACATAGCTGAGTTGGCTGCCGAGACCGACGAGCGCGGGCATCGGCTGGTGGTCCGCAACGGCCACCACCGGTCCCGCACTGTGGTGACCGCGGCCGGCCCGGTCGAGGTGCGGGCCCCGCGGGTGAACGACCGCCGCGTCGACGACGCTACAGGCGAGCGCAAGCGTCGGCGCCTCAGGAGCGAATACGGCTCACCACGTGCCGGTCATCCCCAACACTTACGTCCCCATTAGGAGCGTGGGCACGGCCGGACGCGGGCCGCGCGCCCGGCGGAGCGTGAGCGACGCCGGGTGCTTGATGAAGTAGAGAAAGTCTTACCGCACTGGTGGCTGCTGCTCGTGTCCTGCCACCGTTAGTCTCCGGCCATGAGCAAGATCGGTGAGTACCTGCGCGTTACGGCTGTTGAGCTCGACCGGGCAATTCAGGACCCTTACTGGGCGCTGGATTTCGCCGAAAAGGTTCAGGACGCCGAGGAGGAGGCAGAACCTGCGCCGACCGAGGCGCGCCATTTCAGCACGTCCAAGACCTGGGACATGCTGGGCTTCCTCTTGACGCGTGCCGACTTCCCGGTGGACGTCATCCATGGTGAGGAGCCGTTTGCCGAGGATGAGGACTGGGGTTACGGGCCGCCGAGGTACCTGCCCTCGGAGCGGGTGCGTCTTGCAGCGCGGGCGCTGCGTGCCACCACGTACGACCAGCTCGTTAACGGCGTCACTCCGGCCGACCTGGCCAAGGCTGATGTGTATCCCCTGGCCGGGGCGTATCCCCACGGATGGGATGAGCCCGGAGCGCTTGAGTGGGGGCGTCACTGGTACGACGGCCTGACGCAGTTCTTCGAGTCTGCCGCTGTGGCGGATGATGCAATGCTCGTGTGGCTCGACTGAAAGATACGCTCATTCGGGACGCTGAGCTTGGGAATCACCGGTAGGCGGGCGTAGAACCGTTGCTGAACTGGCAAAACGGCGGCTTGTGTTTCCTTGGTGCGGCCCGAGGCTGACCCCGACTGACCCCGGTTCACTGCTCGATCGGGCGCACAACGGGCACGGTCAAGGCTCTGCCACACCCAGGGAGGGCGCGGCATCGCCGGCCGCTGCGAGAAAGTCCGAAGCTGTCCATCGGGCCGGCTCCTCCTGCCAGGCATCTTTCCGGGGCTACCCGGTGATGCCTTAGTCAGGAACTCTCGACGAAGAGGACGGACCACGCGTAGCCGCTCAAGCAGTCGTGCGGGACTCGTCGGACTTCTCTGACCTCGCAACCGTCGTGGGCGTACTTGCGGGCGAACCGGTCGAGGCGCTGCGCCTCGGTGAGATCCTCCATGGACAGCGGTGCTCCGACGACGAGGTCTTCGTGGATGACCTCTTCCTGCGCGCCACCGACCGAGCAGGAAGCGCAATGATGCGTTTTGGGTAGGGCCATAGGATCAGTGTCCCCTTAACGCGGATGCCCGACGCACGCAGCGCAATGGCCGCACCGTGCCATGCGCAGCCCGACCGCACGACCCCCTCGATGCGAACTATGGGCGCGACGGTCGCTGAGGTCTGCCAGGCATGTCAGCCGGTTGCTTGCGGCTGTTGCCGGTCGCCTTCGGCTGCGGTGGTTGCTGTACGTCACTGCTGTACAGCAACCACATGCGCGATCGGCGTCCTCGCCCTGGTGCGGCACTCTGGCCTGATCTAAGGTCCCTGATCATGACCTTGATGAACACCATGTTCGAAGCCGCAATCCACCGTCCCGGTGGAGGATTTCACGTCTACGGCAACAGCGAGTGGAACTGTTTCGACACATGGGTGCTGGTGTTTGTCCTCACCATTGTCGTGATATGTGTGATCCGCAGACAGGTCAAAAAGCGGCGTGGCGGGAGATAAGCGGAGGCAGCTGAATAGCGAGGGCCGGGGGAGCGGCTTTGGGCGGGAGCTGCCATGGGGCGAGAGATCGGGGCCCGTAAGCTTGCGGCGACTCGGGCGGTCTGTGGACCTGCCCGCTGTTGACGACGCCACTGTTCGTGCTGAGAGCGGCCGGAAGGCCGAGCAGCTCCGAGTGTGCCGAGGACTCCGATAGGTCCACCGATCGCGGCGCCGGCCAGTCCGGTTATGCCTTGGTCCACAGCAGTAGTAAAGCGGACGGGAGGTGACCGTGCCTGGACCAGTACCGAACCGCGAGGCCGACCTCGCCCGCCCACGCGAACGCAAGGGCAGTGATGTCCAGCCGGTGACGCGAGGCGTCGCCCGGCCTACGAAGGTGCCGAACGCTGACCGCACTTGGCACCCGATCGCGAAGCGCCTGTGGGACTCCCTGAAGGAGTCCGGGCAGGCCGACTTCTACCAGCAGTCGGACTGGGCTCTCGCCTACTCCCTGTGCGAAGACCTCTCCGTTTACAAGAAGTCGGGGAAGCGGTCGGGTCAGATGCTCCAGACCATCTACTCAGCCTTCTAGCGACTCCTCGTCGCCGAGGGCGATCGACGCCGTGTGCGCATCGAACTGCATGAGCCCGAGCCGGAGGAGCAGTCCGCGGCCGTGCTCGCGATTGCCGACTACAAGAAGGATCTCGGACTCGCCGAATAGGTGAGCCGCCCTTCGGGCGGCCCAACCATCAGGCTACGACCTCGGCGGACGTAATGTAGTCCGAGTACCCGCTGCCGTCGTACACATCGATCGACACCGGTGTGCCTTCAGCGATGTCGAGGTTGTAAACCACGTAGTCCACCACGGCGTCGGTGCCAGTCGGAGTTATGTTGGGGCCGACCGCGTGGGGGTTGCCGCTCGCATCCCACCAATAAACGCTCACGTAGACCGAGTCTCCGTCGTTCTTGGTGTCGTACACCCAGAGTTTCTCGTCGTAGGGATGGAACTCTACCTTGCTGATATACGAGCCGGAGGCGTCGCGCAGTTCAATCTTCGCGGCGTAACCTCCAGCGTCGTACTGGAAGTACGTCCCGTCGAACGGGTCGCTGAGCGTACACGTACAGTTGTCCGTGTCGCGATAACTGATAGAAGCCGACGGGTTGGGCGAATACGCCTGGGCGGGTGCGACCACCGTGCCGAGCAGGGCAGCCGTTGCTATGGTCACGCCCGCAGAGAGACCTACCATCCGCGGGCGAACGCGCTTGGACGTCACTGCTGCGGCCCTGATCCGCTTTGCTATGGGCATGCGATTCTCTCCGATCATGGCTTGGTGTGCTTCTCGCCCCCGTTCCTTCGGGGGACATGACAAAAGTCCTGCCCCGCGAGAGTCGACGGCTAACCTCGCGTTGCCTGCGAACCAGGTGGGGTGTTCACGCGGGCGAGGATGCCATGAAGCGGTCTCTGTGGTGATGCCTTCACAGAAGACACACGGGCCTAGGCCCCGGGGCACTGGCGTCGAGGGGAGGTGAGCCCCATTCCAGCCCTCACAGCAAAAGAGATCGATGCCCTCGAACCGAGCTTCCTCGGCCCGACGTGGCTGAAGGAGCCTGACGGCTCCTGGAAGCTGCCAGAGCGCACGCTCGGCTGGCAGATCGCCGGTTGGTGCGCCGAGTTCCTCAAGGCCGAGGACAGTGGTCCCTGGCGCTTCACGCGCGAGACCTGGGCGGGGTCGGCACCGGCGACGTGCGCGAAGTACTCCAACACGGCGAGCTCGTACGTCTTGGCGCCGATGTTGGAGGCGTCGGTGGACTGCGGGTCGCCCACGTTGTTGAACAGCACACTCAGCCGCGAACCGTAGGCGCTCAGGTCGACGTTGGCGTTGCCGGGGAAGCCCAGCGTCCGGCTCTGCCGCCCGCGCATGCGGCGGGCTGCCTGGTTCAGGTGCTCGGCCGGGTCCCAGGGCAGCGCCCGGATGGCCAGGTCCGCGATGGTGGGGACGGGTACGACGCTCGCTCTCACGGGGGCTCCACAGGGCGTTCGGCACGGTGATGGTGTGCTTCCGTCTATCGCCCCAGCCGCTTCTGGCGGCCCTGGCATCGCAGCCCGGTCCGCCAGGCGGGAGCCGACGGCGGGCAATCCCCGTATGCGTGCCGCCTTGCGGCACGCCCCCGGTGAGCGGCACCCAGCCGGATCGCGGCTGGCTCCGGGCCTCGCAGACGTACTCCGGCCATCGTTGGCAGCAGCCCGCAGCGGACGTCTTGGGCGGTTACGCGGCGCGGCGCTGCGCCAGGGTGCGGATGCGGGCGGCGTCGACGGCGCGTACGCCCTCACTGACCGGATCGAGGGGGATCAGGTGCCGGTGGAGCTCGCGGATGCGGACGTCGAGGTCGAGGTGGATCCGTGTGCGGCGTGCGAAGCGGATCTCGGCGATGGTGCGCGGATGCACGGCAAGACGCCGGGCGAGCAACGTGGCGGGCCATCCGGCGCGTTCCAGATCGGCCAGCAGCCGTGACGCCTCGCCAGCACTGGTCAGGCCCGGTGTGGTCGGCAGATGCCGCGGCGGCAGGGTCACCCCCAGCACGGCGTCGGCGGTGGTGCGGGCGATCGGTCGGCTGACCGCGCGCAGCAGACGACGGACCAAGGTAACCGAGACTCCGGAACGGTCGGCGATGTCCTGGGCTGACATGCCCCGCACCTGCAGTCGCTGCGCCCACGCGATGGCCGGCCCGGGGGCCACCCGGGCGCTTCCTCGCTCGCGCAGCTCCGCGTCCCGCTGACGGCGCGCTCGTCGCGCCGCTTGCCGGCATACGACCAGGCGGCAGCCGTAGTCCGCGCACGACGGTTGCCCATGGCGAACGGTCGAGTTCTTCGGCCGCCGCGACGCAGGTGTCGGCCGGGCGACGTCACGTGCGGGAACGATGCTCATGCGGTTGCCCTGCCAGATGGTCGTGGATTGCGGCACGCGAGGCGCCGGTCGGCACCGAAGGCCTGGTGTCTGCTCACGTCGGTGACCGTATCGGGCGGCTCCGACAAAGGCCGGGCCGCACCGACAGACAGGACGGGACGGTCGCGACGGTGCCGCGCTGTCCCGTGGGACGGTGCGGGCAACGCGATCCGAGCGGCTTCGCGCGGTACGCCCTGGTCCAACCACGGCGGCGGCGGGCCAGAACACGATGCGGTGCACGGGGTCCGGCGTCTTCGCCCCGGGGGCCCGCCGTGGAGATGCCGCTATGGCTCCTGGGCGGCCGCCGTACGAAGGGAGCTGGGCTCTATCCGGCTTGGGCGCGTTCTGACGCCCCACCGGACCGTCCGTGGGCCCCGCACCAACCGGTACAGGGCCCGCAACGTTCCGGTATGCCGCCGAGCCTTCTCGGCAGTAAGCGTCCGCTCCTGCGGCGGGGCGGACAGCTCAGCGCTCGCCGCCGCTGCAGGAGAGGGTCGTGCTCAGGAAGCGTCCAGATCCACACCCGCGAGCTGGGGCATCGCCCGCAGAAAATCAGGGACACTGCGGAGTTCATCCAGCCGCTGTTCGTACGACTCGACACGCTGCGCGCAGTCCGCAGCAAGGTTGGTCAGCGGGCTCAGCAGATCAGTACTCGACGCGACGATGATCGAGTCGTAGTTGCCGAGATCGGAGCCGATCGTGAGGTCGAGGAAGATCCCGTCGTCTTCGAGGACGTCGCCTAGGGCCGGGCGTACTGGGCCCCGCAACGCGGCGGTGAGGCGCTCGAGGCGTTCGGCGCCTGGGGGAATGGCGAACACGGTCATCTCCGAGGAGGCGTCGAAGAGCACGGCGTGCAGCGCGGACACCAGGTCCCGCAGGGTCGCCAGCGGGAACAGGCCCGCGCGACTGGCGTTCTCCACCTCCCACGCGGTGGGCTGAGGGCAGATCGTGAGCGCGGAGCGCCCGGGAACGAAGCCGTTGTCCCGCGACAGGGGGGTCAGTTGCTCGGCGTCGACGTCGTACTCCCAATCCACCATGATCGGCTCGCGTCCCAGCGTCTGTGTGGCGTCGTCGCGGTAGTACCTCGGAATCGCATAGCGGGCCAGCCCGTCCGTGAGGCGCCAGATCAGACCCACGTAGACGGCGACTTCCTCCATGTTGTTGTTGTTCACCGCCCATTCGGAGAACGGTGTCTGCCTCTGCGGCCATTCTCCGAACAGCCCTGGCCAGTGCCTGGACACAGGTATGTCGTCGCCCGGGAGGTAGTGGAAGATGTGGATGCCGTGGCGTGGGACGGCCTCGAACCGGATGGGATGCACGGCGACAACCTAGCCGTCACCGATCGCTGAAGCCCGCGCATATCGCGTCACCCCTTCACTGGCGAGAGCGCCCCTCTGACAGGGCCCGTGCCGACATCGGTGACGGTGCCGTCTCGAGGCACGATCGACGCTGGCAATGCGGTGCCGGGGGGCGTTTCTTGTGGCGGGACGCGGGCGTCGAATGCCGTGCCGGGCCCTGGTACCGGGCGGCGGGCGTCGCGCCGGGCGGCCCGTGACCTGACCACGCTCACCGCCCGGGCGGCACATTGGGCTCCGCCCCGCCTCTGCTTCGCCGGCCTGAAGGACGTCGATCCCGGTGACCTGCACCCGCACCCGCCAGCCCGCCGCTCCCGTGCCGGTAGCGGCCTGAGAGCGGCGGTCATGGCGCACAACGCAAATGGCGACCGCGGCCCCGAGGGCGCATCGCGCGACGAGGTGGAGTTCGGTGGTGGCCCGGGTGCACGCCCTGCGGGCGTGCGACGGGCTGGCCACGTCGGTCGCGGCGTACGTGACGCCGGTCGTGGTGTACCAGCTGACCGGGTCGACGGCCTGGGCGGGCGTCGTCTTCGTCGCCGATTCCACGCCTGAGGCCCCCAGTTGGTTAGAGAAGCAGACTGCAGTTCGGTCGGCTTGCGCCCTGCGCTGCCGCGCGGGTATGCCGGGCCAGTGCTGCGGGGCCAGCGTCAGTTGTCGCTGTCATTTTTCCGGTGCGGTGCACCAGCCGAGGAATTACGGCGCCGAAACTCGAAAGCTGAGGCGCCGGCAAGGAATGAGAAGGCGGCAAAGTAAGCGGCCGTAGCGAGAGGCGAGATCGCGCCGTCGCGAAAAATTTCCTCAAGGAACTTCCACACGGCACCCGCGGCGCATATTGCCAGGAGCTTCCAAGAGACTCCTCGACGGACAGTAGACATATTTTTCCAATCTCACGTACTTGGCTGGTGTTGAATGCGCCTGGATGGGGGTGCCGGATGACGATACGGCACCCCCCGCCCAGGCGGGCGAATCTACATGCTGGAGGTTATTTCAGCTTATCTCCACCATCGCCCGCTTCTGATTGCCCTGTATTTACCTCGCCCGAGTTTCCACACATTTTTGGCGTGGCCCCAGCCCTCCGTGATGCCAGTGACCCCGCCAACTGCCAACCAGGCGCAGGCTCCAAAACCGCCAGCATTACGGACACAGCCCTGTCGCTGCGCCCAGCTCTTGGAGTGGTTCCAAAGCCCTCGGGTTCCCACCCGCTTGTGGATCCGCCAAGCCGCGCGGCCGTAGTGCCATGCGCGCTTGCCGTGACGGTACGCGCGGACCGTACGGCCAACCACGCCAGCGTACGGGCACCACGAGAAGCAGATGGAGCCGACCGAATAGAGGTAGCTGACGGTGTTGTTCTTGCTTCGACAGCTTTCACTCCATGGGTTCCAGCATCGCTTCCCATCGACATCGTAGTTGTTGATGGGGTCACCGTGTACGTATTCGTACGCGTTGGCGTTTCCCCCGTGGACCGGGTCGAGGCTGAGGAATCGCCCGGTGGTGGAGCTGTAGAGGCGGACGCCCATGAGGGTGAGGCCGGTGAGGGTCTCGGTGGAGCGCTGTTTGGCGCCCAGCCAGTTGTAGCGAGTTGCTGCTTGGCCGGCACGGGGGTTGCCGTATTCGTCGCTGTCGAGGGCGACGGGGGCCTTGCTTGTGTCCAGCGGGAGTTGGAGGGCGACATCACCGTGGATCGTGGTGAGCTGCAGGATGGTGGCGCCGGTCTTGCCGGTTGTGGCGGCAAGGTCACCGCTGGCGGATTCGACATTGCGGGTCAGCGTGCCGGTGACGGTGTCTTCGGTGATCCATCGGGGGTTGTCGCTGTCGCTGTCGTAGTGGTTGAGCTTTGACTGTGTCTGGGTCCAGGTGCTACCGCTGCCGGTTTCGACCTTCCAGGAGCGGAACCGCAGGCCGGCGTCGAGCTGCCAGGTCTGACGAGTAGTCCCGCTGGTCTGCTGGTAGGCAAGGTCGTTGGTGTAGTAGCCGATGGTGCCATTGCTGGGGGCTGCGGTGGTACGGCCGAAGGCATCGTAGGTGTAGCCGGTTGCGATGATGCGATCAGCACTGTCGTAGGTGGAGGTGGTAGTGGTGCCGCCGCTGGTGGGGCAGTCCAGGCCTGGGGCCGCGGTGGCGGTGGTCAGGGTCTGCCGGTTGGATCGGCTGGTGAAGCCGTAGGACCGGCGGGTGCAGATGGTCTCTGCGGTGTCTTCGACGGTGGTGAGACGGCCGATGGCGTCGTAGCGGTAGGTCTGGTCGGACCAGCCTGAGTGCGTGGTGACCTGACCGTCCGATCGCGGGACGGTGGCGGTCCTCGAGCGGCTCGGCGAGGACCCGGACGCGTATGTGCGCGAGAAGGCGCTGGCAGCCCTCCAACGGCTGCGCGGAGCGGCCATCAACTGATCGGCAGGCCTGATGGCTAGGGGATGCCGCCGCAGGAATATCTCAACGGGTACGCGGACACCCCGCTCTTGGACCCGGGAGAATGCCCCCTATGAGCACCGTGGCCTCCGCCGTTCCCGATCCTGCTGCCGACCCGACCAGGCGGGTTGTGTTGCGCCCGGATCAGCAGGCTGGCCTGGATCGTGCGGTGCGGCATCTCCACCGCTTGGGCACGCGGGGCTTGTACGTCTCGGCGTGCGGTACGGGTAAAACCCTGGTTGGCATCCGCCTGGCCGGGACGCTCGCATCCCGGCTCACCTTGGTGGTGGTGCCGACGCTGGATCTGATTGCGCAGACGGCGCTGGCGTGGCGGAGGGACGGCCGGGCCGAGGCGATGGTGGCGGTGTGTTCGATGGATACCCGGGCTCACCCAGGTCTGGCCGAGGCGAATGTCGGCTCCACCGGCGACGCCACCGGCCTGGCAGCCGTCCTCTCCGCGGCCGGCACCGGTGTCCTGGACGCCGTGACGGTGTTCTGTACCTATGACTCTCTGGACAAGGTCGAGGCGGCGCAGCGTACCGGCCGCTCGGTGCCGCCGTTCGATCTGGCGGTCATGGACGAGGCCCACCGGATCGCCGGCCGCGCGGACAAGAAGTGGGCGGTGATCAATGACAACGCCCGCATCAAGGCTGATCGTCGTCTCTACATGACCGCCACTCCACGCATTTTTGGCGGTCCGGATTTGGCGGAGTCGGCGGACGTACGCCGCCCGCGCCGCCGCCGGTCTGCGGAGCCGGATGTGGAGGCGTCGGCGAATTCGATGGACTCCGAGCCGGTCTACGGGAAGAAGATCTTCGAGTATCCGCTCGCTCAGGCGGTTGCCGACAGGGCTGTTGCAAGTTCCGGGGTAGTGCGGCTGGTCGGGTAGTGACCGGTTGGGGTGCATAGCAGGACAGGCACGGGCTTCGTGATCATTGTGGTGTCTAAGCCCGATGATCACGAGGTGGCCCGTGCCTGCCGCTGTATCTTCTCCCATCCCTGCCGTGCTGGTGAAGCTGGGGCCACTGGATGCCGGTCGGATCGCCGACCTGCGTCCCTACTTCGACTCGGTGCCCGACCCGCGCTCCCGGCGGGGCCGGTGGTACTCG